>JBCLQO010000097.1:0-534 GCA_041223665.1 Lachnospiraceae bacterium 46-15 | reverse complement strand
TATAATGGTCCTATGATTTAAGACAAAATTTTAAATAGTTTTTCGTTAGGTCACGCATACTTATTTCAAAGGAGAGTGACATTATGCGAAAAACTTATTCACCTGAATTTAAGGCAAAACTTGTTATGGAAGTCTTTCGGGGAGAACGTCTTCTTAATGAGATCGCATCTGAAAATAACGTTCATCCCAACATGCTTACCCGCTGGAAAACGGAAGCTGCAAATAATTTACATGTGCTTTTTGAAAATGAAAATGCCAAAATGCGTAAACAGGCCAAACAGTATGAATCACAGATTGAAGAATTATACACACAGATTGGCAAACTCACTGCTCAGTATGAGTGGATGAAAAAAAAATCTGGAATCTAATTTTCATCGGGATGAAAGAATCTCCATGGTTGACTTCGGCGACCCTAACTTCACGGTAACCGCTCAGGCTGAGATGCTTGGCCTAAACCGCACTTCTTTATATTATAGGCCGCGCCCTTCTTCTGAATGGGATCTGCAGCTTAACCGTCTGATCGACATAACTTAT
>JBCLQO010000096.1:0-581 GCA_041223665.1 Lachnospiraceae bacterium 46-15 | reverse complement strand
AGTCTAACTATTAAAAGTCAATACCCAAAATGAAAATTTTTGCATGAATTGCAGAAACGTATTTCAGATTAATCAGTACCTTGAAAACTGCATGACAAATAGAGCATCGTTTCCGGTGCTCAAAAAAGGAGATATGAGCTTAGCGCCTATGCCGCCCGATTATAGGGTTGTCCTGTTTTTTCCATTTGGTAAATAACCCGTACCAGTTTCTTGGCAGCATGGGATATGGCAACATTGTAGTGCTTGCCTTCCGCACGCTTCTTTGCAAGGTAAGCAGCAAAGGTATTGTCCCATATGCAGACATATTTTGCAGCATTAAACAGCGCATAGCGGAGATAGCGGGAACCACGTTTTTCCATGTGGGAATAGCAGCTGTCAAGCTGCCCTGATTGATAAGTAGAGGGCGAAAGTCCGGCATAGGCAAGTATCTTATCAGGGGAACTGAAACGCTTAAAATCGCCAATCTCAGCAATGATCATGGCGCCCATCCGATAGTTAATGCCAGGGATGGAAAGGATCGGTGACTGGATGCTGTCCATAATGGATTTGATGGAAGTTTCTATTTCATCAATTTCAGAACT
>JBCLQO010000095.1:0-677 GCA_041223665.1 Lachnospiraceae bacterium 46-15 | reverse complement strand
TGATTAATCTGAAATACGTTTCTGCAATTCATGCAAAAATTTTCATTTTGGGTATTGACTTTTAATAGTTAGACTTTTTGTTCTGATTGCGAACTTTTATGCTTGACTTATTTCGTTGTCCGTGCGATAATAGCTATTAGAAATGAGGTGATGTTTATTGGAAAGTGCAAATACTAGGTTTAAAGAACTTAGAAAAGCGTGCGGTAAAACCCAAGAAAAATGGGGGGAAATTTTAGGCTTAACAAAATCTGGTGTCTGTGATATTGAACGTGGCAAAAGAAACGTTACAGAACAGCATCTAATAATGTTGAAAAACTGGGATGAAAAACCTATAAATATAGAATGGCTGCGTACTGGGCGGGGGGAAATGTTTAAGCAGCTGACTAATCAGGAAGAGCTGATGAAATATACAGCTTTACTTTTGAAAGACAACAAATCCGCCATCGCTTCCGCGATTCAGGCGTTGATTGTTACATATGAACAGTTAGATGATTCTAACAAAGAGGTACTGGAGAAGGTAGCTTTGCGGTATATTGAAAATTTAAAAAAGAGCCGATAGCTCGACTCTTCAAGGGTTGTTATGAGAAATAGTTCTGGAGAGTGTGTGAAGAAAAGTCTGTAAATACTAATCTTCTATGATAATTTTGGTGCTGAAATCTCTTTGCTGGGGTTTCTGC
>JBCLQO010000094.1:0-699 GCA_041223665.1 Lachnospiraceae bacterium 46-15 | reverse complement strand
CTCGTATTATAAAGTAGTAGTGTTTATAGACCCTCTCCAAGGTCTTAATGCTATTTCTAATCATAGCCATTCTTTACCTTTTCCACAGGTACGGTTATGATATATAAGATGCTGTGGACTGGTATCACCTCGCTACCACCCGATGGTTTCAGAAAGTGTCCGGCCACAGTCTCTTTGTTTGATTGTTGATCAGTTAGATACCGCATGACGGTTTATTTAGAACGAGTTCACAACTGCGAAGAGCACCTGTGGTTCTAAAACAGTATCAAATACATTCAAAGGAGATTTGCTATGATTTATATTGGTATTGACGTCGCAAAAGACAAACATGACTGCTTTGTCACAAACTCAGAAGGTGAAATTCTTTTCAATTCATTTACCATTCCCAACAATGCAGATGGATTCAATGACCTCTATCAGAAGATTTCTTCCCTTACAAATGATTTTTCCAACGTAAAAGTAGGACTGGAAGCCACCGGACACTACAATTACAATCTCCTGGGGTTTCTCATTGATAAAGGTCTCCCCACCTTTGTCATCAACCCTTTACATACCAATCTGTTCCGTAAAAGTCTAAGCCTCAGACAGACAAAAACAGATAAGGTGGATGCTCGTACGATTGCTCTTATGATGATGTCCGGAGTAAACTTACAGTCCTACTCAGACACATCTTATCACAATGAGGAATTAAAGTCACTC
>JBCLQO010000093.1:0-730 GCA_041223665.1 Lachnospiraceae bacterium 46-15 | reverse complement strand
CGGATAGGGACCGAACTGTCTCACGACGTTCTGAACCCAGCTCGCGTACCGCTTTAATGGGCGAACAGCCCAACCCTTGGGACCTACTACAGCCCCAGGATGCGATGAGCCGACATCGAGGTGCCAAACCACTCCGTCGATGTGAACTCTTGGGAGTGATAAGCCTGTTATCCCCAGGGTAGCTTTTATCCGTTGAGCGATGGCAATCCCACTTTATGCCACCGGATCACTAAGTCCTACTTTCGTACCTGCCCCACCCGTCGGTGTCGCAGTCAAGCTCCCTTCTGCCTTTGCGCTCTCCGAATGGTTTCCAACCATTCTGAGGGAACCTTTGAGCGCCTCCGATACCCTTTCGGAGGCGACCGCCCCAGTCAAACTCCCCGCCTGGCATTGTCCCCCCGCCGGATCACGGCGGCAGGTTAGAAACCCAATACTGCAGGGGTGGTATCCCAACAACGGCTCCCAGGCTGCTGGCGCAGCCTTTTCCTCGCCTCCCACCTATCCTGTACATGCAATACCGAATCCCAGTGCCAAACTGGAGTAAAGCTCCATGGGGTCTTTCCGTCCTGGCGCGGGTAACCAGCATCTTCACTGGTACTTCAATTTCACCGGATGCATTGCCGAGACAGTGCCCAAATCATTACGCCTTTCGTGCGGGTCGGAACTTACCCGACAAGGAATTTCGCTACCTTAGGACCGTTATAGTTACGGCCGCCGTTTACTGGGGCTT
>JBCLQO010000092.1:0-732 GCA_041223665.1 Lachnospiraceae bacterium 46-15 | reverse complement strand
GACGGCAGTGTCAGAGTAACCAAGACCACTAAGGTCACGGGCAAAGGGCAGCAGTATTTCATCAATAGGTATTTAGGCGAACGGAAAGCAGGATAAGGAGGGTGCATGAACGATTTAAGAAAAGCAACAATCACTACTTTAGAAGTGGCGGAGATGATGGAAGTTCCGCATAGTGACTTATTAAAGAAGCTGGAGGGACGTAAGGACAGAAAAGGTTACATACAAATACTTAGCGAAGGACAAATGTCCGTGGCTGATTATTTCGCAAAAGCTTCTTATGTAGACGCACAAGGAAAAGAACGTCCTTGCTATCAGGCAACAAAGCTCGGCTGCGATTTTCTTGCAAACAAATCCACTGGAGAAAAGGGCGTGATTTTTACCGCCAGATATGTGAAGCGGTTTTATGAGATGGAGCATAAAGAAGCTGAGAAGGTTTATGAAACTAAAGCTACGTCTCTTGGAGAAGTTGCTTCCTTCACAAAAGAAATGGACAGACGCTTAGAAAAGCAGGGGACAGCACCGTGGAAGATATGCGAAGCATTCAAGATGGTATCAGAGCAGTTTGGTATCCGATTGCCGGATGACTTTGTGAAGGTTCCAGAATATGAGCAGATGGAGTTGCAGCTTGGTTGAGTACATCATGGAAAAAGCTGAGAAAAAGTCTAACTATTAAAAGTCAATACCCAAAATGAAAATTTTTGCATGAATTGCAGAAACGTATTTCAGATTAAT
>JBCLQO010000091.1:0-937 GCA_041223665.1 Lachnospiraceae bacterium 46-15 | reverse complement strand
CGATTTTGTCCTGAGAATACATAGTGTTCCAGCTCCTTTCGGAGTCCGTGAAAGTCCAGTTTTTTGTCCGCCCCCCCGTGTGTGAAGAAAAGTCTGTAAATACTAATCTTCTATGATAATTTTGGTGCTGAAATCTCTTTGCTGGGGTTTCTGCACCTGCTTTATTTATATCAGCACATGCCGGGGCATGTCAAGAGCAGGCGGAAAATTCCGCCTGTCAAAAAGGCTTTCCCGGAATCTATTCGGGCAGCCGTCCTTCATACATAATGCTTAACTCTCCATAGACCTGCCCCCAGTTCCGCAGCGGCATGGTCCATTTCTTTGTCGCCTCAAAAGTTGACAGATACAGTGCTTTTAGCAGGGCTGTATCGCTGGGAAATACGCTTCTCTGACGGTTTAACTTTCGATAGGTTGCATTTAAGCTTTCGATTGCGTTTGTGGTATAGATGACCTTTCGTACATCGCTGGAAAATTTGAAGATGGGGGATATGGCATCCCAGTTCTGTTTCCAGCTCTTCATGGAGTTTGGATATTTTGTACTCCATTTTTTGGTTACCCGTTCTAATGCTTCCAGCGCCTTTTCTTCTGTCGGTGACTGGTAGATTGTTTTCAGATCTGCTGCAAAGGGTTTTCTGTCCTTTTCAGCCACATATTTCATCGTATTTCGTACCTGGTGGACAATACACCTCTGGTATTCTGTCTGGGGATATGCTGTTGCAATCGCTTCTTTTATCCCGGTCAATCCGTCCGCACAGATAATCAGGATATCTTTTACGCCTCTGTTTTTTAATCCGTTCAGAATGGAGAGCCAGTATTTTGCGCTTTCATTTTCCCCGACTTCAATGGCCAGGACTTCTTTGTATCCGTCCTGGCTGATGCCAAGGATAACATAGGCTGCAAGTTTGCGGATCACTCCATTGTCACGTACAGAGTAGTG
>JBCLQO010000090.1:0-942 GCA_041223665.1 Lachnospiraceae bacterium 46-15 | reverse complement strand
TTTTCCGCATGAAATTCCCTGTTTATCGCATTCGGCACAGAAGGCGAGATTTCCCCTTGATAAGAGTTATATTTCCGTCTGCTCTTAACCCTGACCACAAGCCCCTCTTCCGCCATGATCCTGCGCACCACCTTCTCGGAGAGGACGGTTCCCTCGCGGCTGAGAAGGGCGTATATCCTGCGGTACCCATAACACCCGTTGTTTTCATGGAAAAGGACGGAAATCCTTTTACGTATGCCGGAATACTTGTCCTGTTTTTTGAGGGCAGTTTCCTGATAATAATAACTGCTTTTTGGCAGTTTAAGCCGTTTTAGCAGCAATGGCAGCGTATATTTCCCTTTCAAGGCATCAACAATCACTGCCTTCTCCTTGTTTTTGAGGGGTTCCGTGTTGATGCCGGGGTCTTTTTTTAATACATTGATGGTTTCCTTTAATATGTCTATTTCCATCTGCATGTCATTCATCCGGGCAAGCAGCTGCTGCATTTCAGCATTCGGGGAATCCTGCGTGCCTTCCACAAGGGTGCTGGGTTTTATGTTTTTGTCGTTCATCAGTGCAACCGTGCCTCCCCGGAGATATTTTTTCCGCCAGGCATAGATGCTTGCCCGGCTGTAGCCAATCTCCTCTGACACATATTTTATACTTTCTCCAAGCTCAAAGCAACGGTGGATCGCATCCATTTTGACTTCGATGGGAGGGTTGCGGGGATGTGCCACTGTATTGGCATTATCCAATACCTTTCTCGGCGGCTTTTGGACACCTTCGTTTTCAATCCATGTATAGAGTGCCCTTCTGGTTGGATAGCCCAGCATGCGTATGGTGTTGGTTACAGAACCGCACTGGTGATAAACCTGTAATGCGATGTCGATTTTGTCCTGAGAATACATAGTGTTCCAGCTCCTTTCGGAGTCCGTGAAAGTCCAGTTTTTTGTCCGCCCCCCC
>JBCLQO010000089.1:0-1308 GCA_041223665.1 Lachnospiraceae bacterium 46-15 | reverse complement strand
TAAAGAATGGCTATGATTAGAAATAGCATTAAGACCTTGGAGAGGGTCTATAAACACTACTACTTTATAATACGAGTACCAGGTGAGAATGGGTGAGTGGGAAAAAGCAAGGGAGAATTTCTCAGATCAGATTGATTTCATGAAGATTTTCAAAGGTAAAAAAACTGAAATAGAGGAGCGTTCAAGGGAATTTTATCGCAGCCTTCTCAATGTGGAGAATGAAGATATGTATCAACTCTTGCAGCAATCGTACAAAAGGGTAAAAATAGAGCCATCAGGTAAAAGGCGTTCCTATTTCAGCAGAAAAGACAAAACTATCTACCTTGCAAGAAATATAGATAAAACTACAATAGCGCATGAATTGTTTCATGAGATAGACAACACGTATGGGATAACCGATAATGGTGCTTTGAAAACAGAACTGATAAAAGATTATGAGCACCTGAAAAAAATCAGCCGTGGAAAATCTATTGCTGATATGATATACTATAGGCATCCGGAGATATTTGATAAATCGTATGTTGAATTGATTGTAAAATCAGAATATCGTGGCATATCGGATATTTTAAGCGGATTGACAGAAGGCAATATGGACTTAGGCTATTATCATTCGAAAGAATATTGGAAAAATCCAGGAGCTTTGCAAAGAGAAACGTGGGCTCAATATGGTAGGATGTATTACTCTGAGGATGAAAAAGTTTTGAAAATTTTGCAGGAGCTGTTTCCAGATACAACCAAAGAATTCGAGAGAATTATCAAGGAGATGATTAAGTAGTGTGGTATGGTAAAGATACGGAAGAACTTAAAAAATTAAACAATGAGTATCGTGAGATGTTTGGACGATACCCATTTGGGCATATGGAGCTTGGATATGGAGCTGATGAATATGAGGAATATGTGCGCGACATTAAAAAAGCATTGAGGCAGGGTAAAGAACTTCCGGAAATCATTGAATAGCCATCAGATTGGGAGGGATAGTGATGTTTTATTCTCATTAAGAGTATCAGTGCAAAAAGTGCAGTTGATTTGGAGGTAATTCGGTAATGGCAAAAGAAGAAAAAGAAGCATATAATGCTGAACATCCGTTACCGAGCGAAGAAGAAATTCAGCAAATATTAAAAGAAGTAGGATATTAATACCACCTAATCAGAAATGATACGACAGTTATCCTTTGTTTAGCAAGGAAGTGGCAGCGGGCCTTATCATCCAAGGTGCCGCGACAGCCACACCATAAAGTGCCCCATTTTGTCAAGACAGTTTTTTAATAAATTTATCGTTAGGCACTAAACATATGTTCCGCAATATTTC
>JBCLQO010000088.1:0-1334 GCA_041223665.1 Lachnospiraceae bacterium 46-15 | reverse complement strand
TCTCCCAATCTGAAATTTTTTTCCTGAGGTGTTCTTATGTTTTTTGTTGGCATTGACATTGGTAAAAATAATCATGTTGCTTCCATGATGGACGATACCGGAAAAATAATATTCAAAGCTTTTTCCTTTCCCAATACTTCGGATGGGGGAAATGCCTTGTTTTTCAAACTCGCGTCTTATTCTTCAGACCCCTCCGATTTTGAGATCGGTATGGAAGCTACCGGCCACTACTGGCTTTCTGTTTACTCTTTCCTCTTTGAGAAAAGTTTCCTTCTCCATGTTATCAATCCGATCCAGACCGACGGATGGCGCAGGGGAACAGAAATCCGCAAACGCAAAAACGATATCATTGATTCCGTCCTGATCGCTGACCTGATCCGGTATGGGCAGTTTGTGGAAACCAGGCTTGCAGACGAGGATTTATTCTCCCTGCGCACCCTGACCCGTTTCCGCACTTATCTCGTGGAATCCATCAGTGACTTAAAACGGAAGGTTGTCTGTGTTCTGGACCAGGTTTTCCCTGAATATCAGTCCATCTTTTCTAATATTTTCGGCAAAACCTCAAAAGAGATTCTCCTCCAGTTTTCTTCGCCAATCGATTTTGAGGCGGTTTCATCGGAAACCCTGGCAGAACTGCTTGCGCAGCTCAGCAGGCAGAAAGTCGGCGCCGCAAAAGCAAAACAGTTAAAAACTGCCGCGGCCAGTTCTTTTGGCGTTACCTTCGCCAAAAGCAGTTTCACATTTCAGCTTAAAGCGCTGCTTGAACAGATTTCTTTTATCGAAAAACAGGTAAAAGAAACGGAAGCAGAAATTTCCGGCATCATGGGAAAACTGGAATCCCCTGTTACTACTATTACCGGAATCGGCAACGTCACAGGCGCCGCCATTATCAGCGAGATTGGGGATATCTCCAAATTTGACAGCCCCAGAAAACTGGTGGCTTTTGCCGGTCTGGATGCTACTGTCACACAATCGGGTGAATTTGAAGCAGTCCACAATGTAATGAGTAAACGCGGATCACCGTATTTGCGCAAAGCCATTTTTCAAGCCGCTTTGATTGCCTCCTTTAAAGACCCGGTATTAAGTGTCTATTATCAGAAAAAGAGGGCGGAAGGCAAACATCATCTGACATGCGTTGGCGCTGTTGCTCGAAAAATGTGCAACATCATTTACGCCGTACTGAAAAACAATCAGCCTTACGTTCCGAAGGCTTAAATCCCTGTTTCCCCATTTCGGCTTGCCTGACAGCAGGCCTTATTGTCATACTCTTTTTTCCAGCATAATTTCTTTTGACTTTTTTAATTATCTACTTGACTTTTAATAGTTGGTCTTTC
>JBCLQO010000087.1:0-1559 GCA_041223665.1 Lachnospiraceae bacterium 46-15 | reverse complement strand
TAGAGATGAGCAAAACGCATTGATTTAAAGGTAGGACTTGGCAGTCAGCTTCTATAAATTGAAGAGTAGCGATTTTATGGCATAGCAAAGCTAACGTAAGTCCAAAACTTACGAAAATAAGACACTATAGGATTGCTTTCAATCACGCTGTTCGTTTTACGGCTTTTAGTCTTCGGTAAGACTGACCTGAATGGGTAGTGATTGCGGCAACCGCAACCGCTAATAAACTGATATGGGCAAGTGTATTTAAGTTCGTAACAGACGCTTTGTTTCTTACCCACATCCGTTCCTGCCCTGTGTTTTTAAAGCGTGAATTGTAACGCTCGCATTCTGTACGAAGAGAGTAATTACTTTTGAAGTATTTGCTGCCTCTGTCAATCGAAAGTCTTAAATCATCAGGAATGGTGATGTATTTTGTACAGCCACGATGCTTCTTTCCGTTATAGAAGTTTTTGTGATGACACGGACAGTCGGCATTGGGGGAAGATTTTAAAGGACAGCAGAACTTTTGGCGCGTGCGGTTTCTATCAGAAAATTTACCATCCTTCCACATGGCAAGTCCTGCTTCACAGACGGGATTTCCCTGAGGAAGGAGTTTGGGATTTTTGGTATTACGTTTGTTTAATGGGATGATACATTCCCCATCGTAAAGTTTCTTAACCTGATTATAAATGTTTTTGACGTCATAACCTTTGTCAGCAAGGAATGTACATTCCGTTACAGGAAGAAAGGCATGGGTATCAGCAAGGATGGAAAGGGCAACAGTGGAGTCTGCGACTTCAGCAGTGGTGGTTAATTCATAAATGGGAAGGCCGGAAATACAGTCTACCAGGACATGGTTTTTGTAGCCCCAGTAGAATTCATATTTCTTTTCGTTTGGTTGGTTGGAAGCGGTATGGACACCGAGTTTACAATCGGGATCAGCCTTTGGCTGGTTATCAGGTTTAAATTTATTTGAGAGAAAAGATTTTGGGTTATTCTGAGAGGTATTTGCAGCAACGGAAGTTGAATCCAATCCAATAAAAGAAGTGTCTACAATTCCTTCTTCCGCAAGTAACAAGACCTGGGATTTCATGATATCAGAGAGAAGATCGTTATCGAAATTTTTCAGGAAGCGGTCAAAGGTCCAATAAGAAGGAAGCGGACGAGATATATCGAAGCCGCAAAAATGAGCAATCAGAAGGTTGTTGTTAAGATAATCAACCAGGTCGGAAATCATAGAGAAACCTTCACATTTCATGACAATGAAAGAACAGATCATAGCATGATTAGAAAAGCCTTTTCTTCCCGTAAGAGGGAATTCATGAACAAAGGACAGATCAAGATGAAGGAATAACGAATCATAAAACTTAGCAACAGGCTGTGAAGTGAAAAGACGGATCTCTTTAAAAATTTCTTGACGATAGATAGCAACCAGCTCCTTTCAGGATAATTGATTTTGACAACTTAATTATACCATTTGGAGCTGATTGTTACTATAAATTTGGAGTGATAAAAGAGGTTGCCATGCCTCGCAATGCCGCATAAATACTAGATGTGTGGAGTTTTGCTTATGGCTA
>JBCLQO010000086.1:0-1573 GCA_041223665.1 Lachnospiraceae bacterium 46-15 | reverse complement strand
AGACTAACTATTAAAAGTCAAGTCTAAAATGAAAAATTTTTGAATGAATTGCAGAAATGCACTTCAGGTATATTTGAACCTTGAAAACTGCATGACAAGCAGAGTGTCATTGCTGGCACTCTAAAAGGAGAGATTTACAGAATTAAGTTAAGATGCTGGTATGTATGCCTGTCCGGATTTTTCCATTGCGAAAATCAGACGTACAAGTTTCTTTGTGGCATGTGATAATGCGACATTGTAATGTTTGCCTTCAGAGCGTTTCTTTTCAAGATATGCTCCAAAGGAATCGTCCCAGTGACAAACATATTTTGTAGCGTTGTAAAGGGCATATCGGAGATATCTGGAACCGCGTTTCTCCATATGGGAATAACAGTTATCTAACTGCCCTGATTGATAGGTAGAGGGAGACATTCCTGCATACGCCAGTATCTTATCGGCGCAATCAAAACGGCTGAAATCGCCAATCTCAGCGATAATCATTGCACCCATCCGGTAACTGATACCAGGAATGGTGAGAATGGGTGAGTGGATTTCTTCATCCATGATTCGTTTGATAGCTGCTTCGATTTCATCAATCTCAATCGTTAATTCCTGAATGAGTTTGATGGTGTGTTTCAGTTCCAAAGACTTTGCAGGCATATGAGAGCCGATAGAGCTTCTTGCAGCCACACGAAACATGATAGCAGCATCTTTTGCATACCTGCCTTTAGAACTCTCAGAAAGCAGATTGGAAAGCCTTGTGAGATGTGCTGATGCGACAGCGCTAGCACTTGGAAATTCAGAAAGCAAAGCATAGACGGATGCCATATGAAGCGTAGGAACGAGTTTTTCCAATTCCGGGAAAAGAATACACACAAGTCTTGAAACAGAACTTTTCAGTTTTGCCCGCTCTTTTACTTTATCGAAACGATAACGGGTTAGTGACTTTAATTCCGCATTGTGGTAAGATGTGTCTGAGTAGGACTTTAAGTTCATGTCAGACATCATCATAGTGGCAATGGTACGGGAATCAACCTTATCCGTTTTCGTCTTTCTAAGGCTTAGACTTTTTCTGTAAAGATTGGTATGTAACGGATTGATAACGTAGGTAGTCAGACCTTTATCAAGAAGGAATCCCAGAAGATTGTAGCTGTAGTGTCCGGTGGCTTCCAGTCCTACTTTTACTTTGTTCCATTCATCAGATACGGATTCAATTCTTTGAAATAAGGTTTCAAACCCCTCACGATTGTTAGAGATGGTAAAGGAGTTAAATAATACTTCGCCATCCGAGTTAGTGATAAAACAGTCATGCTTATCTTTAGCAACATCAATTCCAACGTAAATCATAATGAATCTCCTTTGAATAAATTTGATACTGTTTGGAACCACTGGTACTCCTTGCGCTTGTAACCTCGTTCTAAATAAACCGTCATGCGGTATCTAACTGATTAACAAATATACAAAGAGACTGTGGTTGTAGCCTTTCTAAAACCATCAAGTGGTAGGAGAATAAAAACAATCCACAGTATCTCCAACAGTATAGCATACAGTCCTTGGAGAGGGACTATAAACACTACTACTTTATAATACGAGG
>JBCLQO010000085.1:0-1627 GCA_041223665.1 Lachnospiraceae bacterium 46-15 | reverse complement strand
GTTACTGTCAAGTAATCGTTGGCAACTTTTTTCATACAGATTCTTTTATGCTACCGTATCTCAGACTGCTTGGGCTTTGACGCCTAAAATCCGGCCATTGCGAGCAGCTTTTTGCGGTCTCCGCGTATGGTTCCTTCTAATCCTACCATGTGTCCGATCACCGGATATTCATATCCTTTCCCGTCCTTCTTTGGGGTTTTCGTTGACATTAGAATCTCTCCGTATATTTCCTCCACCTTTTCTTCTTCAAATATCGGACGCTTTAACCTCTCTGTCACTTCATACAGCTTCCCACTGCATTTCTTTGCCAGTATCTTCGCCAGATGGTTCCCTCCGCGGCGGCTCCAGCTTCTATGGTTATGTTTCATCCGTTTCGCAATCACGCTCCACACATGGTTCTCCATTGTCCCCATTCCCCGGTATTCCAGCCCCTCCGGATGCTCTGGCAGTTCCGGCACCTGTGACTGGTAAGGCAGCAGACCGCTCTCATTGTTCCTGTAATAGCGGATTAATTCTTCTGCGCCCTCTATTTCCCCATCTTCACTCAGGCTGTTTCTATAGGTCTCAAGATAGGCAAACAGTTCCCCGACTTTTTCTTCCTCAAGCAGTTCCATGATGTCACGGACGGCTTCCGGATTATGGATTTTCTCCCTGACGGCTTTATTCCGGTGGAAGATGTCCAGCTGGAAACAGGTGCTTTTATCCTTTACTCTTTTGATCCAGGATGCCCCGTCTGCATTCAGAATCCGTTCATTTACTTCATCCAGATTATATTTTTCGGCGATTGCCGCCTCCCGGTATTCATGGAATTCTTTTGCTCCCTCAAATCCCGCAACGACTACTTTGTCCGGCAGTTCATAGCGTCCTTTTCCTGCCTGTTTCCAACCATCGTAGGCAATCCCCACTTTGACTTCCGCCTTCCCCTGCCTGCTTCTTTTCCGGTCTTTCCCCTGAAGCCTGACATATACACCATCTGCTTCCTCAAACAGTACTGGAACCTCTTTTTCTCCCTGTATATGCCCTTTTTTGTATTCCTCTACAAGCTGCGCCTCTTCTTCACAGACTTTTTCTCCCAGCGCCTGTATGACGTTCCACACTCCCATGGCGCTAATGGACTGGCCCGTCATTTCACTGACTTTTGCTGCACATTCCCGGTAGGACATCTCCATAATTCCTTTTGCCAGCAGTTCAGCCATGTTTGTGGAAATGAGTCCGACATTGTCAAGCTGCAGGGTTTCATCCAGCAGAAAGACATAATGCTTAAAGCCGTCTTCTTCTGCAGCTTCATATACTGCCCTGTGGTAGGTTACTTCTCCGTATACTGTTTTTACGGTAGTCTGGCGCAGGCCTTTATGCCGGAACTTTTTTCTGTCCCTGCCTTCCATTAACATCCGGTCATACCGTTCCAGAAATTCACTGGTAAACTGACGTCCAATCTGACAGATCCATGAATAAATATTTTTCTCTAACTCCTTGAAAGTTACTCCGTTTTCAGCTATTATTGATTCCATCATACAGTTCCTTATCTTCGTTTTTTCGCAAATTCAATCATAAGCGAAATCTGTATGATTGGGAAGAGGGAATTCCTTCTTCCCTTTATTTTTGCCAATGATAATTATACTCTAAG
>JBCLQO010000084.1:0-1747 GCA_041223665.1 Lachnospiraceae bacterium 46-15 | reverse complement strand
CAGTTAACAATCATTATTCTAGGGTAGGCACTCATTTTTTGCAAACCCGCTATTTATTACTTAACAGGAATGCTCCTCAAATAAATATTTCGTAAATATTGCTTCTCTTTGACTATCATAGCTTTCCGCACCTTCATTCTTTATATCTCGGTCTGCCCATGATAATCTTGGCTGCATATTAGACACGTATACAAAATCTTTATATCCTTCATGTGTTTTGATAAAATTTGCATTATACTTTTGATGATTCATCTCATCCTCTGCCAACTTAATAATCGTATAAAACACTGCTTGAGCAAGTTTTTTGTTAACAAGCAGATACTTTTTGATACTTATTGTCAGCTTATCTACTGAACCATCCTGTCCTGTGTACATTAGGCATCTTATTACTAGCATTTTCAGCTCATTTTTTATCTCAGAACTTATATCAAAATCCAATTGTCTAAGCAAGCATGGGAAAAGATTTAAGTTAAAAATAAAACCTTCATGTGAAATAAATTTTTTTACTCCATCAATCCACATTTCACATAATACAGTTCTCTCTTCTGATTCTAATTTTTTACTATTCAATGCAATCGCCATCAATTTAACCAGGATATCTTCATATTGGACTGGCAAATTCGAAGCATTCATTATATTTAATACTGCTTCTATTGCAGTAAAAATTTGATTTAAATCAACATCTCCATCTGAAATATTTTCATTACATTCCTTAATAATCTGCTCCAGTTCTTTCAATGGCTCATCTGCTTTTTTCTGTTCCTGAACAATTTCTTCTGCCACACCAGTTATATTTGGCTCCAATGCAATAATCGAATCACTTATCTGTACTTCCTTAGCTCCCCTTAAATCCATTTTTTGAATTTGCAAATAATCAACGGCATTTTCAACATCATTCGTTGTTATAGAATATAAATAATCAAGTATCTTATAGCATTTATCCTTCACAGCAGAATTAAAATACATTTGAGCATTAGAAACATATTCTTGGATACTTATATTGCATTCCGCATCTAAATCATACCTCTTTTTAATATTTGGTATACCAACGCTCATAAGAATTCTCTTTTCAAGCATATCTATTACAGGATCTTTTACATATAACCTATATCTTGGTACATCCCAATAAATAATCTCCATGTTTGTAATTAAGTCTAATGAGTATCCCGGCAAATCCCACTCGAAATGAAAACCTATCGCTTCAATAATTGATAGCAGAGCAATATTATTTGAATCAGAATACAAAGTTTTCTTTATATAATTCGCAAATGCAATCATTAATTCTTTATCCTGTTTAACAAATTCCAAGCAGTTTATTATTTCATCTCTGAGACAAAAAATTATATCCCCAATCAAAACAGGTACACTATTTTCCATAATACCTGCCATCCACATACTCCCATTTCCCAAATATTCTTGTTCTGTCTGGTTGTCTACAAACAGAATCTTAATTTTAGTTGTTTTATTTGGATTATTGGCAGCATATTCAGATATTGCTTTATTAACAAATTGAATTGCCCATTGAAATCCCTCTTTGAAATTTAATCCAAACAAATTCCGCAAAAATACATTCTGATTGACATTTCTATATGAGCTATTATAATATTCAGCACTTTCGCTTAACCCATATTCCTTATCTTCGTTCAACCTATTGGAATAAAAACGATAATCCTCGCTCGTATTATAAAGTAGTAGTGTTTATAGACCCTCTCCAAGGTCTTAATGCTATTTCTAATCATAGCCATTC
>JBCLQO010000083.1:0-1803 GCA_041223665.1 Lachnospiraceae bacterium 46-15 | reverse complement strand
TCCTCCCATAATAATCTTTGTTTTTCTCTTGTTAACTCGCTTTTTCTTATTTTTTCATTTCTACATAGATGAGTTATCTAAGTCTATGCCATTCCCCCTGGCCTTGAATCATGGATACCTGGATATTTGGGGTGCACTTAATAAGACGTCGCCTTATTTCGTTATGATCGGCCTTTCTTATCCCCAACTCCTTACGGCAGCCTAACCTCCCATGTCATACAGGATCACCTTTTCTACAGGGTCCTCAATTCCTTCGTTCTGCTTATCCATAAAGGGGCGTCATGATGCTCCTTGACTGAGTCTGTGCTCTGATGGACTAAAATCTGACTTCGGCTCTCTATGTTTTGGTTTTCTTTGCTCCATTCAGCACCTTTCGGTGGACGTCTCCTGAATCTTACAGCTATCCTCCTTACGCTACCTGGGATTGTCTATGAATATCCGACAGCATTTTCTCCGGATCATATATCACTCCGTTTGCCAGAATTGCGTAAAAGATTCTTATCAGCTTACAGCTCATGGCTATCACTGACTGTTTCTTCTTTAGCGGATTGTTTGCCCTGGTTGTGTAATACTCGTGTAACGACCGAAACTCCGGATTTTTAGCGATTAATGGGATTGCCGCATTGAACAGTACAGCTCGCAGCTTACTCCGACCTCTTTTGCTAATGGTCATCTGCCCTTTATGCTTTCCCGAACTGTTTTCCCTTAATGAGAGCCCGGCCAGCTTCTGTATTTGTCTTGGTGATTCGAAACGCCTCACATCACCAACCTCAGCCAGAAATCCAGCTACCGTGATTATTCCTATACCTTTGATGGCAAGCATCTGCTCGCTTTCCGGTATCTTTTTGCACAAACTTTCTATCTCTTCCATAATGGAATCAAGCTGTGCCATTTTATATTCGTAATCCTCAAGCAAAAGTTTCATTTCATACTCGGCAGCCGAAGAACCTTTCTTTAAGCCTATGCTTCGTTTGGCTGTTTCACACAGGATCGTTGCCCTTTTTATTCCAACAGCTCTTAACTTTGCATCTCGCCAGATTTGATTGATTTTCTCGGCCCCAAGTTCCACTATTGTTTTTGGAATACAGGCTACTTTTAGAAGCAGCATACTGCTTTGTGCTTCATAATCCCTAAACACTTCTTTGTATTCAGGGAAATATATGGCGAACCATCTGGCAAATCTGTTTTTGGTCTGGGTAAGTTCCCTGACAAGTCTCTTACGATTGGCCACCATAATTCTTAAATCAGCATACACACCATTCGGTGTATATGGTATTGAATATCTTCCTTCAATGACAAGCTTTGCTATTACCTTGGGATCTTTTCTGTCATTCTTACTTTGGCTGTTATCATCCAGTTCCTTGGTCTGCTTTACCGCATAAGGGTTAACCATAACCAGCAGGATGCTTTCATCCTCAAGATAAGCACCAAGGCCAAACCAGTAATGGCCGGTTGGTTCGATTCCTACAATGACATCTGACTTTTTGTACTTGTCCTGTAACCACCGCATCCAGTCTTTGAAGTTCTCAAACCCTTCTCTGCTGTTGCTGAATTTAAAGACCTTCCCAAGTTCAATGCCCCGCCAGTCAAAAACTCTGGCATAATGTGTAGTACTTCCAATATCGATTCCAACTACCAAAGTTGATTCTTTTACTTGATTGATTTTCTCATTTTGTTTACAATTCATACGTGGGTGTCTCCTTTGAATGATGATTTGTCAACCGGCCAGTTAACAATCATTATTCTAGGGTAGGCACTCATTTTTTGCAAACCCGCTATTTATTACTTAACAGGAATGCTCCT
>JBCLQO010000082.1:0-1879 GCA_041223665.1 Lachnospiraceae bacterium 46-15 | reverse complement strand
AGGAGTGATGAAGCTATGGCAGTTTTCCGAGTGGAGCGCAACAAGGGCTATACCGTTATGAGCAACCACCATTTACGTAACAAGGAACTGACCTTAAAGGCAAAGGGGCTTTTGTCGCAAATGCTGTCACTTCCCGAAGATTGGGACTACACCCTTGCGGGGCTGTCACAGATCAACCGGGAAAAGATAGACGCTATCCGGGAAGCCATAAAGGAACTGGAACGCGCCGGGTATATCGTCCGTTCAAGGGAACGCGACGCAAAGGGACGCTTGCGGGGTGCCGATTATGTAATCTATGAGCAGCCGCATACAGAACCTACGCCGGATTTACCTACGTTGGAAAATCCAACGCAATTAAATAAAGATATACAAAAGACTGACTTACCAAAAAAAGAAAAAATAAATACAGATTTACAAAGTACCCATTCCATTCCTATCCTTTCCCCTAACCCCTCTCCCTCTGACGGGGAAGCGGCTACGCCGCCGGAACGGAAAAGAAAGGAAACGGAAACACAGACCGCATTTGAGATTTACCGGGAGATCATCAAGGACAATATCTCCTATGACATTCTCATGCAGGATATGAAGTTTGACAGGGACAGGCTGGACGAAATTGTTGACATCATGCTTGAAACTGTCTGCACCCGGAGAAAGACAATCCGCATTGCCGGGGACGACTACCCCGCCGAGCTGGTGAAAGCAAAGTTTATGAAGCTGGACGGCGAACATATCCGCTTTGTGCTGGACTGTATGCGGGAGAACACCACCAAAATCCGCAACATCAAGCAGTATTTACGGGCGGTGCTTTTCAATGCCCCGTCCACAATCGGCAACTATTACACGTCCCTTGTGGCTCACGATATACGCGCTGATCGGCAAGGACGAGAACCGGGACAGGGAGATAAGGAAGCCCCGCCCCTCTGTCCGGGCGCAGCTTGTACAGGAGAAAAAGAGAACCGCCCCGAAGAAAGCGGCGGCGAAAGCAAAAGATCACGGATTGGAGGTATGAGCATGAACAAATATAACAATTTCACGGTGGAGGAAACCAACCTTTTGAGTATCTATATGACAGGCAGCAAGGAGGGGCTTGTTGTGGCTATGAACGCCGCGCTGCCCTTTATGGAGGGGGAAATGCGGGACTTTGCCGCCCGCACCCTTGCCAAAGTGGGGCGCATGACCGAAGCGGAGTTTGCGGGGCTTGCCCTTTACCCCGCTGACGAGGTATGAGCGAGATTAAGCGGCTCACGCCGCCCCAAAGCCGGAAAGTCAACACCCTTGTGCGTCGGACGTGCTGTAACTGCGAAAATGGGAATTGTATCTTGCTGGACGACGGGGACGAGTGCGTTTGTCCGCAGCTTATTTCTTATTCCCTGCTCTGTAAATGGTTCCGCATTGCGGTATTGCCCGCAGATAAGGAGCTGTACGCCGAGCTTTACCATGCGGAGGATATGCGCCGTTGTAGTGTGTGCGGTGCGCCCTTTGCGTCCAGCTCCAACCGGGCTATCTATTGCCCGGACTGCCGGAAGCGTATCACCCGCAGACAGACCGCCGAGCGCATGAGGAAAATGCGGGCGAATGTGACGCGATAGGGGCGAAATAAGCCTTGATTTATGCGGCTTTCCGGGCGGGAAAATAAGGCGGCAAGGGATTTATACCTTTATCCCCGAAAACGCCGTTCTATTGCGTAACAATCCAATCTCTGCACCCATGAGAAAACCGGGGCGCGGTGGCTATGTGATAGCTGCCGCGTCCCGGTTCTTTTGATATACGAGCTTGAAATTTAACATTCAATTCCCAAAACATTATAATGGTCCTATGATTTAAGACAAAATTTTAAATAGTTTTTCGTTAGGTCACGCATACTTATTTCAAAGGAGAG
>JBCLQO010000081.1:0-2237 GCA_041223665.1 Lachnospiraceae bacterium 46-15 | reverse complement strand
CTCTCCTTTGAAATAAGTATGCGTGACCTAACGAAAAACTATTTAAAATTTTGTCTTAAATCATAGGACCATTATAAACCTCTCCTCCTTCGTCCCACAAACGGGAAGTTAGCTAACTCTTAATTGGCATCCAAATTTCAATAATTGAATTTTCCATATTCCAATGAAAACGATAATCATATCTTTCAAAGTGTAAAAACTTCTCTTGCAGAGGTATATAGTCTGTAATTAGATTGAGAGGATGATCGTTTTCTCCTTGAGTGGTTCTGCTCGTACTTGAAAGACTGATCCCTCTCTCTAATAAGCTTTCCGCGTATGAGTTGGATGTTGGCTGCCGCATGGCTTCTCTCCGTATTTAGCACAAGGTAGTGGCGCTTATTAGATGAGTGGTCTCCCAATCTGAAATTTTTTTCCTGAGGTGTTCTTATGTTTTTTGTTGGCATTGACATTGGTAAAAATAATCATGTCGCTTCCATGATGGACGATACCGGAAAAGTGGTATTCAAAGCATTTTCCTTTCCCAATACTTCGGATGGCGGGAATGCCTTGTTTTCTAAGCCCGCTTCTTATTCTTCCACCCCCTCCGGTTTTGAAATCGGTATGGAAGCTACCGGGCACTACTGGCTCTCTGTTTACTCTTTTCTTTTTGAAAAGGGCTTCCTTCTCCATGTCATCAATCCGATTCAGACTGATGGCTGGCGCAGAGGGACAGAAATCCGCAAACGCAAAAATGACATCATTGATTCCCTCCTGATTGCTGACCTGATCCATTATGGACAGTTTGTGGAAAACAGGCTTGCAGACGAGGATTTATTCTCCCTGCGCACCCTGACCCGTTTCCGCACTTATCTCGTGGAATCCATCAGTGACTTAAAACGGAAGGTTGTCTGTGTTCTGGACCAGGTTTTCCCTGAATATCAGTCCATCTTTTCTAATATTTTCGGCAAAACCTCAAAAGAGATTCTCCTCCTGTTTTCTTCGCCAATCGATTTTGAGGCGGTTTCATCGGAAACCCTGGCAGAACCGCTTGCGCAGCTCAGCAGGCAGAAAGTCGGCGCCGCAAAAGCAAAACAGTTAAAAACTGCCGCGGCCAGTTCTTTTGGCGTTACCTTCGCCAAAAACAGTTTCACATTTCAGCTTAAAGCGCTGCTTGAACAGATTTCTTTTATCGAAAAATATGTAAAAGAAACGGAAGCAGAAATTTCCGGCACCATGGGAAAACTGGAATCCCCTGTTACTACTATTACCGGAATCGGCAATGTCACAGGTGCCGCCATTATCAGCGAGATTGGGGATATCTCCAAATTCTACAGACCCAGAAAACTGGTGGCTTTTGCTGGTCTGGATGCTACTGTCACACAATCGGGTGAATTTGAAGCAGTCCACAATGTAATGAGCAAACGCGGATCACCGTATTTGCGCAAAGCCATTTCTCAAGCCGCTTTGATTGCCCCCTTTAAAGACCCGGTATTAAGTGTCTATTATCAGAAAAAGAGGGCGGAAAGCAAACATCATCTGACATGCGTTGGCGCTGTTGCTCGAAAAATGTGCAACAATAATTTCTTTTGACTTTTTTAATTATCTACTTGACTTTTAATAGTTGGTTTTTCCATAAAAGCATATTTTATCCAGTTTCCCGATTGTGAAAGATATGATTTCTTCAAATTACTGTTAAACTTTCGCCAAAACTGTGTACTGATTTGACTATTTCTTTTTTGATAATTAGTAAGCTCTATTTCCTTCCCAATAACTGAAAAAACTTCTAATTCACGAATTGTATATTTCATTTCTTTTCCTTATGTGCCGTTATAATCGTATAACTATATGCATTTACTGTTAAGATATAATTGTCTGCATTCACATGCCAGTTTTTCCCATTTCGGGTAATACTAGCATTAGCAGAATTGATTTTAATTTTACACCAGTCAATCACATCATCTATATCTAAAGACAGATTTCTTTTAATGCGCTCTACCCCTAATTGGGTTGTATGCAATTTATCCAAATTTTTTAGCAAGTCATTATCTATATTCATTTTACCAAATTGCTTTCTTCCGTTTACAAATCCTGATTTGTCTCTATGTCAACTTTTTTCTATTTCCAATTCAGCCATCAACTCTTCTCGTTTGTATCTTCATTTACAGTCTTTAAATCGCTGACTTGCTCCTATGTCAAGATTTAGTACAAACTAAAATGAGATATTCAATGAGTTAGCTTGCAACCTTTTCATACAGTTG
>JBCLQO010000080.1:0-2382 GCA_041223665.1 Lachnospiraceae bacterium 46-15 | reverse complement strand
TTTGGAGTGATAAAAGAGGTTGCCATGCCTCGCAATGCCGCATAAATACTAGATGTGTGGAGTTTTGCTTATGGCTATTACAATTACGGTTAGGAGGTGCGCTATGAGTAAAATCTTAATTGTTGAGGACGATTTATCTATACAGGCTTTGCTGCATGACTTTATACAGGAAGCCGGATATAGTGTTGTACTGGCGGCTGACGGTGTGGAAGCCCTTGCGAAGTATTCCGAACAGAGCTTTGATTTGATACTGCTTGATATTATGCTTCCCAAAATTGACGGTTTTGGTGTCTGCGAAGTTATCCGGCAAAAATCAGATGTGCCTATTATCATGCTTACGGCGTTAGACGATGAGGGAAACCAGCTTAAAGGCTTGGACTTGCAAGCTGACGATTATATCACAAAGCCGTTTTCTATGCCTGTACTGTTGCGGAAGATCGCCGCTGTCCTACGTCGTTCATCAAAGCAGAATGATATTCCGCAGACCATGAGCTATAAGGATTTAACACTGGATTTAGAGGGGTACAAGGTTTATACAAAGGAAGAAAGCATTGATTTAACGCCCCGTGAGTTTGAAATACTGCGGGAACTGCTGATACACAAAGGCAGAATTTTAACGCGGCAAAATCTGTTACAAACACTTTGGAAGTATGAGTTTTTCGGGGAAGAACGGATTGTTGACACACACATAAAGAACTTACGGAAAAAACTTGGTGCTGCTGACTACATAGAAACGATTAGAGGGGTGGGATATAGAATTGATAAGGAAGATTAAAAGCCGATTATCTATTAAGGTTTTTTTGCTGACATTGTTACTGATAGCGGTGTGCTGCTTTACAACATATAGTTTCATTTTACAGGTTGCCCCCAAAAACTATCAGTATGACATAAAAGATGTCGATTTGGAGCTTAGCTTTTTGCCGGATGAATTTTCGAGAACCGAAAAGGAATTCGCTTATATGTTTCTTGAATCTGTATCAGACTTTATAAAGGAACAGTATGAAAATGAATTTGAGCTACACTTTTTTCAGTCTGACGGACAAGAAGTGAGTTTACATGATATTAACCAACTTGTCGGTGGGCAGATTACGGATTTTGATAAAGTTGAAAAAACAAAAACCTACACCGCTTCATTTGCTGACAGCGATTCGATTTATACGTTATTGGTGACAAGGAATACTGCAAAACATACCCAGACAGAAGAAGCTATACAAGGAACGCTTCCGGTGCTTTGTACTGTCGTATTATTTGGCTCAATCATTTCCGCTTTCTTTTATTCATGGTACATAACTGCACCCATCAAGAAAGTGAGCAAACTTTCAAAGCAAATGGCAGATATGGATTTTAGCGGATTTTGTTCTGCCGGGCGCACTGATGAAATAGGCGTGTTATCTGACAGCCTAAATACACTCTCCCGGAAATTGGAGGTGGCTCTTTCAGAATTGCAGGAAGCCAACCAAAAGCTGCAAGCTGATATTGACATGGAAAGGCGGCTTGAAAAACAGCGGGTAGAATTTTTTGCAGCAGCTTCCCATGAATTAAAAACGCCTATCACCATTATCAAAGGACAGCTTCAAGGTATGCTCTATCAAGTGGGACGCTATAAAGACCGGGAAACGTATCTTGCACAGTCTTTGGAAATTACGGACACTCTGGGAAAAATGGTACAGGAGCTTTTAACAATATCCCGATTAGATACTCCGGGTTATACTTGCAAAAAAAGCAATCTTAATCTTAGCAATCTCATAGTTGACCGCGTTACAGCGTTTGAAGATTTATTCATGCAAAAGGACTTGACGGTTGAACAATCCATATCCCCGGAGATTTATATTTTAGGCGATATGCAGCTACTTCAAAAAGCACTGGATAATCTTTTAGGAAATGCGGCTGCGTATTCGGAAGCCGGAAATCAAGTATTGATAAAGTTATGGAAAGACACTGAAACAACCACCCTTACGATTGAGAATACAGGCGCACATATCCCCGACGAAGCTATTTCCAAACTGTTTGAACCATTTTACAGGGTAGACCAGTCAAGAAACAGGCAGATAGGCGGCACAGGTTTAGGATTGTATATTGTAAAAACAATTTTCGATTTGCATGGTGCGAAAATTGAAATTGCTAATACTATTCAAGGCGTTATCGTTTCCGTACAGTTTTAGCACTTATATTTCAAAGGCGGCGAGCAGTTAGCTTGCCGCTTTTTCTATCTCCACATAAAAAACATATTCAATTCAAAGTAGATTCAAGTTAGGACTGTATTCTTTAACTGTACCCGGAAAAGGTAACAAAAAACTGTTGTTCACAGAAAGACCAACTATTAAAAGTCAAGTAGATAATTAAAAAAGTCAAAAGAAATTATGCTGGAAAAAAGAGTATGAC
>JBCLQO010000079.1:0-2517 GCA_041223665.1 Lachnospiraceae bacterium 46-15 | reverse complement strand
CAAAGCGTTTTTAGTATCTTTATATCCCAGTGCCACAGCAACATCCTTGCCACAAAACCAAGGTTCATTATCAATAGTCACTGTCCGTACCTGCCCGAACTCGGCGTTCTCAAAAATGTTTAATTCGTTCATGCATCCTCCTTCAATTGATTAGTAGCATAAATGCTACTTTTCTTGTCAAAAAAAATTTCCGTTGCTTCTTTTTCATTAAGATGGAGTACCGATACTATTTTATTCATTTCTTCCACTGTGAATGTATTTCCCTTATTTTTCATTTTGCGATAAAAAGTGGAACGATTTATACCAATATCAACTGCAATAGACTCTATTGTACTTCCATTCTCTACAATCTTCCCCTTTAATAACTGTGTTTGCAATTAAATTCACCTCCTTCGTAGCATTTATGCTACTCATATAATCCATAATACACTACATCTATCTCAATGTCAATACATTTCGGTGCATTTTTGCTATTTTTATGTTGCATTTTTGCATCATGCATGTTATGATTATAATCAGGAGGTGATTAAATGTCCATAACGGGAGAGCGATTAAGAAAACAGAGAAAACGCTTTGAAATCAGTGCTGATGAAGTTGCCGCCGAGCTTGGAGTATCTCGTTCAACTATTTTTAGATATGAAAACGGTTATATCGAAAAAGTTCCATCCAGTATTTTAGAAAAACTTGCAGACATTTTACACACAACTCCAGCTTATTTGGCTGGATGGACAAACGACCCTAATGATTGGGAACAAATAGGAAACGAGCAAGGTATTTACCCACCAAAAGATTACGAGGGCAACTATGAAGATTACGTTAAGTATAAAATGTATGAACAACAGGACACTCTTATAGATGAGTATTATGATGCACATCCTACTGAAGATATCAACGAACCTTCCTTAATCCCAGCAGAACTAGGGAATTATGTTAATACGTTAAATGAGAGAGGGAAGGAAAAAGTGATTGATTACGCTCGAGACTTATCGTTGAATCCAGTATATCAAAGAATGTCTCTTCTCAATGCCGCCCACGCTGACGAAACAAGCACGCCAGAAGAACGACAGGCAGGCGATGACATTATGATGGACGATTCCGAATGGGGGTGATATTTTGACCTACGAAAATCTGATGATGGAATCAGAAAAATACGATTTGATTATAAAAGAAAAAGACTTGCCCGGATATAAGGGGCGCATATATAAAAATAGGGTTGGTATCCGCAGAAATATTCCTACAGTCGAAAAAGCTTGCGTTCTTGCCGAAGAACTCGGGCACTACCACACCACAACAGGAAACATCCTCGACCAGTCCAAAGTTGAGAATCGTAAACAGGAATATCATGCGCGGCTCTGGGCGTACAACAAACAGATTGGGCTAATGGGTATTGTGAGAGCCTATCAATACGGTTGCCAAAACAGCTATGAAATGGCAGATTATTTAGGGGTAACCGAGGAATTTCTTGCCGACGCTCTCAAAGCATACAAGAGTAAATACGGTATATGTGCGACTGTAGATAACTATATCGTCTATTTCGAGCCATATGTCGGCATTATGGAAATAAAAACAGATTAAACCGCTTCGGCGTTTTAAACACCGCGCCAATTCGAACACTTTTAACAGAAAGGAGATTTTTATTATGATGTACCCATTTATGACACTCAACGATGACACCGAAATTACCCATTCCGAAATGAAACCAGATGGAAAGGTAAAGGTCTATATAGAAACGCCAGATGAAAAATATTGTTTTCGTCACGCCACATGCTGGCTTCCTGCTTACAAGTGGGAGGATATTTATCACTTTTCTGAAACGGATATTGCAAAATTCCAGGAAATTATAGAATCAACCGCTCATCTTATTTTGGAATTCTCTCAGGAAGGAGGATTTTGCAATGCCGCAAATCTTTAGATTCGGTTCTTATTGGGTCTATTTCTGGACAAATGAAAACAAACCGCTTGAACCAATACATGTCCATATTTCACAAGGACATCCTTCCGCTAACGCAACAAAAATCTGGATTACAAAAACAGGTAAATGCTTGCTTTGTAATAACAATTCAAAAATACCAGAGCGAACACTCCGAAATATGATGCGTATGATTGAGGCCAGAAATACCGATGTTATTCAAAAATGGTTGGAATATTTCGACGAAATCAGGTACTTTTGTTAAAAGCAAAAACCGCCCCTGCGCCAACAGGAACGGTTTACCCATAATCAATATAGGTTCGTATTTAGGCTATACATCCAGAAGATATATAACATACTCACATCATAGATTATATATTTTCTGGAGCACCCAGTCAACCAAAACATGTGTTTTTTGGTGGGTGTATTTTTTATACCCATTTTTACATTTTAAGGAGGAAATACCATGGCAAAACGTAAGAAATACCCGAAGCTCCCCAACGGCTTCGGCTCTATCAAGTACCTCGGCAGGAACCGCCGCAACCCCTACGGCGTCTACCCGCCATGCACGGAGTTCACGTTAGACGGCATCCCGGTCACCAGGAAAG
>JBCLQO010000078.1:0-3056 GCA_041223665.1 Lachnospiraceae bacterium 46-15 | reverse complement strand
CAGTTAACAATCATTATTCTAGGGTAGGCACTCATTTTTTGCAAACCCGCTATTTATTACTTAACAGGAATGCTCCTTAAAATGTAAAAATGGGTATAAAAAATAGGCTATGCAAGCCCGTGGTTTTTGTGGTATAATTTACCTGTTGAGTGGTTTTATACCGTCCTCCGGGGCTGTATAGGAATCTATGTGGAAACCGTTCCTGTTGGCGCAGGGGCGGTTTTTGTTAATTTTGTTTGAGTCTCTTTTGAAGGTCTTGTTTTAATCTGCTGGCGGCATTGTTAGATTCTAAGGAATGGAGTTGGTAATAGGCGATACTTCGCAGTTTTTGAAGCCGTTCCTGCATGGATATTCCCTGGCGGATTAAATCGGCATTCATACTTTCTAGGTTTACCAGGACAATCAGTTGTTCAACACTTGCAAAATCTCTCATGTTTTGTTTTTGGTTTCCAGTTTCATCACGCCATTGTTTTGCAGTTTTTCCAAACAAGGCGACATTGAGAATGTCTGCTTCTGTTGCGTATGTATAGCTTTTTTCCTGCTGGGTAAGTTCAGGTGTTATAAGAAATTCTTTAATTGCGTCTGTATGGATGCGGTAATTAATTTTGGAAAGTTCACGTTTTGTATCCCAGCCAAGTGCAAGGCGTTGCGCCTCTTCTGATTTAAGTCGCTGGTAGTCTTTGATTATGTATAGCTTGAACTCTGGAGATATCCATGAGGCGAATTCAAAAGCGATATCAGAATGTGCGTATGTTCCGCCATAACGTCCAGCATGTGAAGTTATACCAATTGCTGACATTCGCTCAATCCACTGCTTGGGAGTCATAATCAGGCGGCCAGGCTCACTTCTAACCGTCTGGAATTCCATACGGTTAAAATCAGGATTATATAGACTTTCCCATGTCGCTAGAAAATCTATCGTAGAATAAGAACTCATCCAGTTAGATATCACAATCCTTGGGTCGTCAGAATTTTTGCGTTTTGCAATATCGGTAAGGGAAATATAATCGCTTGCATTGCTTTGGTTCAGGATTACCGATATTTCAGTTCCATTTGCATGTATTTTCATGAAATTCCTCCTTCTTTATTATTTTTATTAAAACGCCGAAGCGGTTTAATCATTTCCATAACTAAAACTCAGCTGAAAGGCAATTCTTCGTCAATATCATCAGGGATATTCATAAAAGCATCAGATGATTCAGCATTGTTATAATCCCAAGAATTTAACAAATTGTTATTATAAAATGCACTTTTTTCGCCGCAAATTGGACAATAACGAGCATTTGATGGGAGTATTTCTGTGTTTTGACATCCCTCATAGACACATTTATTTACCAGATTCATTCCGCATATTTGGCAGAAGTTGCCTGTAATACCAGTAACTTCGTTACCGCAAGTAGGACATTTTGTCAATTTTCCGTTTTCATGAGTTTCTAATAAAGGATATTTCATTTTATCGCCATCTCCCCATTCTAAAGTATTTTTGAAACCGCATATAGGGCAGTATTTCCCATAACGTTGTACAATTCCTGCGTCACAATTTTTACATTTTCGCTTAAATATATAATGAGAGTAGTATGAAAACACTCTCTTATCGTACTGGTCTTTCGTGTTTAGATGTGATTTCCATTCTATAAATTCATAGTATCGCCTCCGCGACGCGGGGCTTGATATTTTACACATAATTTGTAGTTGATTAGAGGTACTTATTTTAAAACCTAATAATGCAGCATGTGGAACTAATAGAAGTTGGGCAAAATAATCGGCTTCGGCCTCGAAGTGGTTGTATTCTTCATTAGATAAATTAAATCTAAAAATCCTCATTTTGTCAGAGATTTTATGATGATTAAGTAGAATATGACCAAGTTCATGAGCTATGCTCCAGCGATATCTGTTTGAGTTTATAAAAGCAACTTTATCAATATCGTTGTAGTAAATAATGTATTTATCTTTTAAAGCATAGTAATCCGCACAGGCATCTTTTGTTTGACATTGAGCCAGAATTTCTTCGTAAGACATTCCACGATGTTTCATTTGAACACTGAAAGGTATTAAACGAATAAATTCATAGGATTTACAAATTTTTTTAACATCTACAGGTAAATATGGGACATTTGCATGAACTAAAGCGTCGATAACAACGTTTTTTATTTCATTTCTTCTTGCGCGCTCAATTGTTATCTTCGTCAATAAAATCATCTCCAAAGTAATCATCAAATGAAGCTTCAAGGATCTTCATCATTTTGCTTTTTTCTTGTTCTGACATTTGTTCTCTTGCACGCTGGATTCTTCGAATATCGGGATCAGAAATTTTATTTGAATTTGTTTCAACGTCTCTTCCACGCAAAGTATTTAAATCTGTATTAAAAAAATCGGCTATTTTTTCCTCTGATTCAAAATCAGGTTCTCGTTTTCCCACTTCGTACATACTTATACGAGATGCTGACATTCCTAATTTTTCAGCAAGCTCGCTTTGAGACAAACCTTCTTTTATACGAAAATATTTAAGCATATCTTTGAATTCAGGCATTTTTTCCACCATCCTTTACTATGTGATTAAATTATTACACATTTCGTGAAAAAAATCAAGAACTAATTTTACAAAACGTGTTGACAAACACTCACAAAACGTGTATATTATGAAAAGAAACACGAAAAGTGAGTGGAAGGAGGTGGTTTATTGCTTGAAATGGACTCAAATGCTATAGGCAGAAAACTTGTGAAATTAAGAGGAAAAAAGACGCAAGAGGAAGTTGCAAACAGTCTTGGAATAAGTGTTTCTGCACTTTCAATGTATGAGAGAGGTGAACGAATTCCAAGAGATAATATAAAGATTCGCATTTCCTCTTATTATAGAAAGCCTATACATAAAATTTTTTTTGAATAGTGCGCACACGAAATGTGAGTAAAGAGAGGGAGGTAATATGAACGATTTAAACATTTTTGAGAACGCCGAGTTCGGGCAGGTACGGACAGTGGCTATTGATAATGAACCTTGGTTTTGTGGCAAGGATGTTGCTGTGGCACTGGGATATAAAGATACTAAAAACGCTTTG
>JBCLQO010000077.1:0-3153 GCA_041223665.1 Lachnospiraceae bacterium 46-15 | reverse complement strand
TCCTGAGCGCATTAGTTGGAGTTAATCGTTAGCTCGCCGGCGCGTTGTCCCCGTCCGTGTGGGATATATGGCAGGTGTCCCGGCGTCCGGTGTAAGCGATGAACTTATCGGTTCTGCGACCTTCCGGTGTAAGCGGCAACCTCCCCGACAAACCGCAATTTGCAAGCCAAACGATTGCAGTTTAATCAATTCCAACAGTGGGAATGTCGTCCCCGTCTTCTTCTGCCCGCCGTTTTTTGGAAGAACCTGTCTGCCCTTCCTGGGTGCTTACATCAGGGATGTTCGTGTCGGCTTTCCCATCTATCAGACCTTTAATCTTATCAATAATGGTATGACCTGGACAGGTCTGGGAAGGACCGGTGTATGCAGAGTCATCGGTAGAGCCTTCGCTGCCTTTTGGCCGTTTAATAAATGCAACTGTGGTAGTCCGGCAGCTTGAGGTGGGCAGAAGGCGTGTTTCAGCACATACTTGTATAGATACATGAACGTCACATTTTGATGTTGGGACAGTACCCTGTGCAAAGTATTCTGTGTAAATTTGTGAACCTCTGGGGTCTGTGTCGCATAATCCCTTCACGGCCAACTTACCAGATTTTTTACATACGGATGCAGTTTCAATATTTTTTGGCTGTTTAAAGTCCTTTACAGGAAGCTCAGCGTGGATCCTTGTCATGATAGAATTCCATAGGGTTTTGTGATAGTTGTGGTAGCTGCCGGAGCTAGGGAGCATATCGTGGTTATCGTAGCCGCCCCAGACGGAACAGGTGTAATAAGGGGTATATCCGGCAAACCAGATGTCCCGGTAATCGGAGGTAGTTCCTGTTTTTCCGGCTACCGGCATTTCACCCAGGTTGATTCCTGTAGCAGTACCATAGTTTACCACGTCCTGCATGGCGCTCGTCAGGAGAAAAGCAGTTTGGGGTTTCAGGACGGTGGTGTTTACCGGGGTGTTGTCAATGATTACATTTCCATTCTGGTCCTCAATACGGGTATAAAATTTCGGCTCGTTGTATTTTCCGCTGTTTGCGATGGTGGCGTAAGCCTCGGTCAGTTCCAGGTTTACGACGCCGTCCGTAACGCCTCCCAGTGCCAGGGGCTGACGCACGTCAAGGGCAGTATCGTTATACAATGTGGAGATGCCGAAACGCTCAGAATACCGGAATCCCAGGCGGGGAGTGATATCAGTGAGACATTTCACCGTCACAACATTGATAGAATTTGTAATCGCCTGCCGGATGGTGGTAAGGCCAGTGTAGGTATTGTGGCTGTCCCAGTTATTGACAGGTACGCCGTTTGTGTAGGCATAAGGTGCATTGTCATAAACGGTAGCCAGGGTTTTTCCGGCGGAGTCCAGGGCGGGAGCGTAGGCTGCAATGACCTTGAATGTGGAGCCGGGCTGCCGCCTGCTGGTAGTTGCACGGTTTAGGGTCAGGCTGGCTTCTTTTTTTCCGCGGCCGCCGACGATGGCTTTTACATATCCCGTGCTTTGGTCAATAATGACACAGGAGGCCTGCGGCTGGGGAATGATGTAGGTATGTTCTTCGATAACTTCGTCTCCAGGCCGTAGGACGGATGTCCGGTATTCAGCTATAACCGCCCGTGCTTCCTCCTCGTTGGCAAACATTTTGTTGAAATCAGGATTTTTTTCCTGCATATATTCAGCGAGAGTTTCTGTGTTATAATTCCGTACTTGTTTGTCTGTTCCGCTGACGCTCAGCGCATAGTCCACCCCCACTTCAGTGCCAGCAGGGAAATTGTCAGGATTGGAAAATTCCTCATCGCAGATTTGCTGAATAGCTTCATCCTGTGCAGAAAAAATCCGCAGTCCGCTGCTGTAGAGCATTTTGTATGCCTGCTGTTCCGTGTAGCCCTTTTGTTTCTGCAGATCTTCCATCACCTGTTCTACAATGGCGTCTATATAGTAGCTGTAGACAGAGACTTCCGCTGTCTCTGAATCGGTTTTTTGGATGCGGGAATATACATCATCCTTGAGAGCGGCATCGTACTGCGCCTGGGTGATATATTCCTGCTCCAGCATATGATTTAAGACTTTTTCCCGGCGCTTGGCGTTTTCCTCCGGGTAGATAATCGGATTGTACTGGGTAGGGTTCTGTGTGATTCCCGCGATTACCGTGGCTTCCGATAGAGTAAGTTTGGACACGTCCTTATTGAAATACCGATGTGCGGCGGCCTGTACTCCATAAGCGCCTGCCCCCAGGTTGATAGTGTTCAGATAATCTTCCAAAATCTGTTCTTTGGACATTTTCTTTTCAAGCTGGAGCGCCAAATACTGTTCTTGAAACTTCCGTTTGAATTTCTGAATCAGGGAGGTTTCACGGGTCCAGTTGGTAAATACGTTATTTTTCAGGAGCTGCTGTGTGATGGTGCTGGCGCCTTCTGTAAATTTTCCGTGAGAAATACCTACAACAAAAGCCCGGACGATTCCCTGGATATCAATGCCGCTGTGCTCATAAAAACGCTCATCCTCCACGGATACTACAGCGTGCTGTAAATCTATGGGAATTTGCTCAAGCTTCACCAGCGTACGGTTGGAGGTGGGGGCGGTAAGTTTTTGAACTGGATTTCCGTCCATATCATAAATGTAGGTGGCAGCCTCTGAAGGAGCCACAGATAAATTTGAAATATCAGGCGCGCTGTTGATTAGCCCCTTCATAATACCGAATCCGGTGGCGCCTACGATAACGGCCAGTCCCGCAAGGCCCAGTAAGAACGCTTTAAGAAAAATGAAGCCTGCACGCTTCCCTACTTTTTCCGATGTATGGATTTTCCGCTTTTTTTCGGCACTTTCTCTGTCAAATTTCATGTTTTCAGCCTCCGTATTTATGTATTCTATAAAGAACTCCGGTCAGAAGCCGGATTTCGTGTACAGTGTCATGGACTGTAATTCCCACATATGATACAGTATAGCAAATTAAGAGTGGTTATTCCATAGGTAAAATCTTATTTAAATATGAAAAAATGCAATGATTCGGTTTGCAAATTGCGGTTTGTCGGGGAGTCTGGTGCTTACCCCGGACAGTTACGAAACCGACAGTTCCCATGTTTACGCCGGACACCGGGAAGCCTGCCGCATATCCCACACGGACGGAGACAACGCTGCGGCAAACTAGCCGCTAACTACAACTAAATACG
>JBCLQO010000076.1:0-3379 GCA_041223665.1 Lachnospiraceae bacterium 46-15 | reverse complement strand
AAGGCCTCCTATGATTTTTATTTTATCATAGAAGACCAGTGATTTCTCTAAATTTACAGAAAAAGTTTCACACACTCTTTATTTATGCTGTTTATAGAGATTCCGAAAAGTATTTTACCCCAATAAATACCCCATTTTTCATAATATTCAAGCCTCTGTTGCATAGGCAAGGGCTTTTTGATGTGGATTAATCTAGAAAATTAGGGTTTTTATTATATTCTTCTTTTAAGATTTTCAATATATTTTCCATTTCCATTAAGAACAATTCTTCTTTTTGTTTTTTGGTTATATAAAGGTTTTTACTATCCCAAAATACTACGCCGTCGTCTATGGCATGTGGTTGAGCTTCTTTCATACTTCCTCTTTGATTAAGAGCATACATTTTATTATCATCCTGAAAATTGAGATAATTTGCAAACAATTCTACAAAAGGACGATACCGCCGCCCCTCTGCCTGATAGTACATATCGCATATTAGAAGATTAAGGGCTTCTATCAAGCGTTTATGTCCTATAGTCATTTCGGTGCGCAAAACATTGATAGCACTTTCTGAAAGTCCGGTTGACTTTTCTATCATAGCAACATCTTCATTCACAATAGAAGTTTTTCGTATTCCCAAAAGATAATCAGCGGTTACATTAAAATATTTTGCATAAGCAGCCACGAAATTTGCATCTAAAGTTTGATATACGCCGTCACAATTCAAAATACGATTGAATGTGGATTGTGATATTTCATAACCTAAAGATTTTCGTAGTGTTTCTTTTGTAAATACCTTATCGAAATGCTTTTCTACTTCCTTTTTGAACAGTTCATAAAATGGGTTGTTTTTAGGTTCTTCACTCATGCGCTTGCACCTCCTTTCTATTCATGTGTGAATATATTTACTATATAAACCTATATATGAATAAATTTTGCATGAATCCACATAGGTTTATTTCAATATGATATTATTCATACATGGGTAATACAACAACATTGTTATTCTCGTGAATATGATACAGAAAAAACTATTCATTGTCAACCAGAAAGGAGGAAAGCATGGAAAATCTTGATATTAGGCAAGCGGCAAGAATGGCAAATGTGCCATTGTGGAAAATTGGGCGAGCGTTGGGCGGTTATACTGACAGCTATTTTTCAAAACTGTTACGGAAAGAGTTTTCCGCAGAACGCAAGCAGAAAGTTTTTGAGATAATCGAAGAACTAAAACAACAGGAGAACTAAGAAAACAGAAAAATTTTTGACAGTTTTTTGATACTTTTTAGACACTTTTTTGAACTGTTAATTATTTTAAAATTCGTTTATCGTATATGTAGACGGGGCGCAACGTTAAAACATAAAGAAAGGACAAGGTAATATGAACAAATCAAAAAACAGAAATTCTAAAGGCGAGCTGCTTACATATCAGCAGACAGCGGAAAACAGTAACATGGGCATGAATACAGTTATGAAATTGGCGAGAGAATCAGGCGCACTTATAAAGATAGGTCATATTGCAAGGGTTGACTGGAATGTGTTTTATAACTATATTACGTCAGTTTACCAAGCAGATTGAAGTAGTTGTATAAAAATACCCCCCAAAGTGCTGGAACACTAAAGAGGGCAGAGCATAGCCGGAGCCATGTTTTGATACAACATGATTATACCGCATCCGGCGGAAAGGGACAAGGTAATGTCAGAAAAAAATTTACAACAAAATAATAATGGTTTGTCTGAAAAGAGCTGTTTCCCGATTATGGATATACTGCCAGTCGGAAAGGAAAATGCCATATCAACCGCTGATTTGGTAAAGATAACCAGGTGTACTTCGGTAAGGGATTTGCAGGAGCGGATTGCATTGGAGCGTAATGCAGGGGCGGTTATATGCAGTGGTTCGGGAAGCGGATACTGGAGGGCTAAGAACAGGCAGGAACTTTTAGAGTTTGTCCGGTGCATGGAGGCGAGGGCGAAAAATACGCTTGCGGCAACCAGAAGCGCAAAGAAGGCCTTGCAGATTACAGAGGGGCAATTTGAAATGGGGGATTGCAGATATGGCAAATAGGAGAATGTTTTCACTAGATGTAGTGAACACAGATATATTCCTTGACCTTCCCATATCCTCACAGGCGTTATATTTCCATTTGGGAATGAGAGCGGATGATGATGGGTTTGTTTCATCACCCAAACGAATAACTAATATGGTTGGATGCAATATAGACGATTTGAAGTTGTTGGTTGCAAAAGGATTTATAATACAGTTTGATTCAGGAATTATAGTGATTACGCACTGGAAAGTAAATAATTATTTGCGTGCAGACCGTTACCGCCCTACATTGCATCTAACTGAAAAAGAATCACTTACAGATAGTGAAAATGGTTATAGCGTGTCTACCGTTGGTATACCAGTGGTTGACAAAATGGAAACCGAGGAAAGGAAAGAGATAGAAAAGAGTAAGAACAGGAGAGTTAAGGATAATAAAACATCGAAAGCTAGCCAGACCTATTTTCCAAATGATGAATCGCTGAATCAGGCATTTTTAGATTATTTGGAAATGCGGAAACAGATTAAAAAGCCTATGACGGACAGGGCGGTTGAATTGGCAATAAAGAAATTGAAAGAACTGTCAGCGTTGCCATTCTCTGACAGTATGGATAATGATTTGGCAATTCAAATTCTTAACCAGTCAATTATGAACAGTTGGCAGGGGCTTTTTCCACTGAAAGAGCAGAAAACAAATAATACACCAAATGGCGGTGTGGATTGGAGTAAAATATGACGAGAGACGAAGCAAAAAAAATTGTAATGGTGATTGCATCCACATATCCAAACTGGCATCCGTTAGATATGAGTTTTACCGTTGATGCATGGGCATCCATGTTGGAAAGTTATACATATCAGGAGATTGGCGCAGCATTGAAAGCATTTATTGTATCTGATACAAGCGGATTTGCACCCACTCCCGGACAGGTTATAGGATTATTGGATAGAGCTACAAATAGGCAGGAATTAAACGAAATGGAAGCATGGACGCTTGTCAGTAAAGCATTACGTAATGGCTATTATGGAGCAGAGCAGGAATTTGAGAAATTGCCACCGCTTGTGCAAAAGGCAGTAGGCGCACCCTCACAGCTTCGGAACTGGTCGCAGACGGACAGCGAGAGCGTGGAAAATGTGATCCAGTCAAACTTTATGCGGACATACAGACAGGAACTTGCTAAAAGCCGGGAAATGAGGAAGATACCACAAGAAACACGTTCCGCATTGGAACAATCCCAAAATATGATGATTGAGGGTAAATAAAAAACAATGGTACAGAGATAGTAAAGTCTAACTATTAAAAGTCAATACCCAAAATGAAAATTTTTGCATGAATTGCAGAAACGTATTTCAGATTAATCA
>JBCLQO010000075.1:0-3759 GCA_041223665.1 Lachnospiraceae bacterium 46-15 | reverse complement strand
TTTGGTAATGTAACTATTATAACATGGATTAGGGGATATCTCATTTTGATTTGTGCTATTTATATTCTAACACCAGGAACGAATTGTAAAAGGAATCAAAGAGCGAATAAAAGAAATTGACGACATTCTTGATAGAGACTCTGTGGAGGAACGCAAGCAGTCAGTTCTTTCGCGAATACAGGTGGATATGACGAAATGGGCTAAGGCGTTGCAATTAGAACATTGTGACAATCCGTATAGGCTCGACTTAAATAAGGTCACTGTTGTTGTAGATAAGCCAGAAAGGCCTGTGCCACTTAAGCAATTGGGAAGCGGTTCAAACTGGGTGGGGGTTCATCTTATTTCATATTTTGCATTACAGCGATTTTTTATTAACGCAAATCGCCCAATCCCAAGATTCTTATTTCTCGATCAACCGTCCCAAGTTTATTTTCCATCTGAGCTGGATGAAAAACAGATAGACTGGAATGAAGTTAATAAAATGTACCAGTTTATCATCGATCGCACTAATGAACTTAACGGAAAACTACAGGTTATTATTGTTGACCATGCTAACTTAAAAGAAAAATCCTTTAGACGATTTATTTGTGAAAATTGGTGGTCCGTCGATAAAAATCTTGTACCAAATGATTGGTATGAAGTATAAAAACAGAAATATCAAATCATTATTGATTTGATATTTCTGTTTTTATAGAATATTTTTTACCGTGGGATTGGCATACGGTATCTGATATCATGGAGCTGGAGCGCTTCACTTCACCGTCTTTTGTTCCCCTTATCATTTCATGTTCAAAGAAAGATTTTGTGTAAGGGAAAACAGACTGCCATGGCCGTGCCGAAATCCGGCACGAGGAGAAAAGCATTGAAGCAGTCCGCTGAGTGTGATATGCTTTAGGCATGGAGTAATCGCGTTACAAGGTGGTAACCTTCCCTTATATGAAAAAGAAGGGAGAGAAATTAAAAATATTTTGTAATTTTATATGTGTAAAAAAGGCATAACAAATAAACCACTTTGAACTACCAAGTGGAAAACAAATAAATCAGATTAATGGTATGATATTACATTACATTACTTCTTTAACTCTGGCGTAGTAGATACGTAGAAATTTATTTAAACCAGCTATTTTAGCTGCCTTTTTTGCTTTCCCTTCCAACTCTTTCCGGACAATATAGTCATAGACAGCGGTATCCTGTTTGGGATGGGATGTTTTTAAGTTGCGCATGATTTCATAACCGACTTTACGGAGGTACTTGCTGCCGCGTTTGGTAATGTGCCTGTTATCTGCATGGAATTGCCCTGAGTCATATGGCGGAGTGTCAATCCCGCAGAATGCAATCAGACAGCCGGCATTCCTGAAACGTGTGACATTGCCTATCTCAGCAATCAGGCGCGAACGCGTTTTGGGACCCACCCCATTCATGGAAGAAACTGTCTGGTATTCGGGCAGGGTCTTTGCCAGAGAGTCCATTTCTGTTATAATGGTAGTAGTTGCCTGGATGGATTGCCGGAGCAGCTGGGCACAGTTTGTTGCAGCAAGCTGTGTAAATGTGTTGTTTGGACGCAGGGTTACAGTCTGTGGGGCGGTTTCATATATTGCTTCCCCGATTTGTCTGCCTATCCTGTGTCCATTCTTTTTTGCCATTGCTTCGATATCATTAACGAAATCTTCTTTCGGGACGGAAATTACTTTTTCGGCACGCCAGTATTTTTCGTAGATATCAAGCAGCAGCATGAACCGGTTTTCGGCATTTACAATGGTTTTTAGCCCTGCAAAGGTTTTATCTATTAGGTCACTCAGCTGAAGTTTCAACCGCGTTTGTACTTGGACATTTTTTGTGTATTCCCTTGAAAGGAACAGCAGGTCGTTGCGGATGCTTTCTTGTGGCTGGAACTGCGTTAAACGGTTCCATTTTTCGCAGCAGTACATGGCCAGCTTGAGCGCATCCTTTCTGTCATTTTTAGCTCTTCGCAGGTCTTCATCGCAGAACTTTTTAATAGTAAGGGCATTGGCAACGCAGACAAAATAACCTGATTCCTGTAGTGAAAACAATAGTGGGAAATGGTAGTGGCTGGTTGCTTCCATAACGATTTGTACTTCTCCATCCATGTACTTGTTTAAGTGTTCTTTAAGCTGCTCCACGCCACGCTGATTGTGCTGTATTTCAAACACCTTTTCCTGGAGTTTTTCGGAAGCATCCATGATTGCAATAGTGCTTTTGCCTTTGGAAACATCAATGCCGATAGAATAATTCATGTGTAAATCCTCCTGTGCTTAGAAAGTATAGATTGGTTCCATCTCTTATTCATATATTCATCCTGGCTGTTTACACGGACGCTCAAGAAATGAGGACCAACTTGCTTAATCGAATATAATTATGAAAAGGATGGCTAACTGTCCTCCCTTGCGAGCGCGAAGCTCATGTGTGATGCGCGTTACCCAATCCTATTCATAATAAAGAAAAAGAGCATAGGATTCAAATCTTTTAGATTTATTTCCTACACTCTTATGGTACCAGGCGGTGCAGATATACATACCAGACTTTGAGCCTTTTGTTTTGGGTGGTAATTTTCTGATTGCACTGCTTGCCTACATAGATAGGAACAACAAGCAAAAATAAATAAGCCTACCTTGTAATCTTGGCAGATTAGGCAGGCTTTTAGTAAACTTAAGAGGTCAACCACTTTGTGGGCGGTTGCTCCTTTTCTGTTTCTGCTATAACACATTTGACATCAGGATTCAAGAAATTTAAAAAGGGAACGATGATTTGCAGGTTTTGACAGTTAAATAGTGGCGTCTTATTATCAAAACTCCATTTTTGATGTAAGTTTATTCTGGGAATCCCGCTTTATGCTGTGCAAAAATGTTTCTGAAAACAATATTTCTAACAGAGGGAAAACTGATGAGACCATTAAAAGGAAAAATAAGCATTACTTTGGACAATGACATTATTGAGGTGTTAAAAAATCTTGCAGAGGAGGACGACCGTTCTCTTAGCCAGTACATCAATTTGATTTTAAAACGTTATTTAAAGGGCATAAAAGAGCAGGAAAATAGAAAGTCTTAACTAGAAAGTTCCATACAGGAAGAGCAGACGGGGCTGTCACTTCGCGGATTTTCATCCGTAAAAGCGACAGCCCTGACGCTGGCAGGAATGGGAGCACCCGCGGTGGCAGCTGTTATGTAAAAATTATAAAAAGAGGGTACTGTTGGGGGAGCTGCACATAAATGTGCCGGAATCCGGCACGCAAAAAAACGCGACGTAAAACGACCTAAAACGACCTAGACAACACGCCGCTTGCGCAGTATGATAGAATTGGCAGAAAAAGAATAGAGAAGGATAAAAAAATATCTCAGGGATTTTAAAAGGACAAGCCAAAACTATAAAAAACCTTGATGTTTTCAGCAGGAAGGAGTAAAATAGAAGCATAGAAAGAGGGAAGGGGCGATTTGATGAAAAGGCGTGAGAGAGTGTGGAAATGCATGAAAAAAGCCGGGCTTGCCGTACTGACAGCAGCCTGCATCCTGTCCGTGGGAATGACGGCGGGGGCTGCAAAGAATAAATTCGTCAAAAAATCGGGCAAGACCTATTACTATGATGCCAAAGGCCGGAAAGCTTCCGGTTTAAAAAAGATAAAAGGTAAGACATACATGTTATAAATCCTGCTTTTTAATGACGGGCAGGGGGTGCGGATATTTTCTTGAACTGACTAAGCCGCCAGGCCAAGACTCCTTCTGTACTCCAACGGGCTCATGTTTC
>JBCLQO010000074.1:0-3796 GCA_041223665.1 Lachnospiraceae bacterium 46-15 | reverse complement strand
TGAGGAGAATTTAGTATGGAAGAATTATCCGTTTTCGAATTAAATAAGTTTCAAAACATTAGGAATATACTGAAAAAATATGATGATACCGAATTTTTAGAGAGGCAGTATATAGGGTATGGAATACAAAATATTCCAGATGATTTTACAGGGCAGCGCATTAAAAACGGCGATTATAAAGAGTGCTGTTTTAATGGAAACAGTTTTAAGTATGCAGGTGCATCTGGAACTCGATTTCGTGTGTGTACTTTAAATGACTGTATTATTCAAGGTACCAATATGCAATTTTGCGATTTTTCAAACAGCTGTATTCAAAGCGATAAACACACTGAAGCAATGATAGATGCTTCCAATTTAAATCAAAGCAGTTTTTATAATACAGAGCTTCGGGGTCTGCATATTGAAAACTCTTCCATTTCCCAATCACAGTTTTTAAAAACTAAGATATATAACTGCAATTTTACACATACGACATTACAGGATAATAATTTTCGGGACGCTATGATACAAAACAGTTCGTTTATAGGGTGCAATATGGAATTTTCTATTCTACATAATACGATCCTGAAAAATGTTATTCTTCCTTTTCATCAAATTGCATATATTTTTAATGGTCTACAAAGTATATTATTACCAGAAAATAATGTAAAAATAACTTCATCTATGAAAAATGCACCTGTATTAAGCGTGGAGGAATATCTGAAATTACTACCGATATTTTCCCAATATTATCTTGAAGAAAGGGAGTATTTTCCTTTAGCTAATATTGCTCTGTTTCAGAAAGAACAGAACCTTGCCAAGAAGTACATATATGAAGGACTAAAAGAATATATACGCCAGAGAGATTTTCGTAAATTAAAGTCTTTATGCAGACTGGCAGTAATACAAGGCGATTTTGACCGTCATTTTTTATCTGAGCTATACTTTAGAATTGTACATTATTTTATGTCGATTGAACTTACTATAGGAGAACAATATCAATTTAATCTGCACATTGATGAAATCAAAAATATTTTATTTGATAGTACAGAAAAGTCTCATATTGTACTGGCATTAAAAACTGATCTAACAATAGAAAAGTCAGAGGAATTTATTTGTTTGATTTCTATGTTAGAAGATTGTTTGCAGTACAATGAAATTTCGGATAAAGACTATAGTTTTGAAATTAAACATAATTCTCCTACGTTTTCTATATGGATAATGGCTGCATCTATAGACCAAAACCAACTTATTTTATTTGTAAGCACATTGTATTCAATTATTACAGGAAATGTTGATTGGTTTTTTTCTGCTCTGGCAGTTACTGCAGATGTTATTACACTAGGAACATTTATAAAACAATTAATGGCAAATACTAATGTTCTACCTCCGGATTCTTCTGTTGAAGCCAAAGACAATAAAGCAACATCTTATATTTCGGAAAAACATAAGATGTTGCAGGAGAGAAATATTAAACTGGATTTATCCATAGGTAATTTACATCTTAATTATGAATCAAAGAAAAAATGTCATTAGAAAGACTCAGTGTATTATTTTGACAATAAATACAATCTGGTCCTGGACTTAAATGATATGTCTGACATATGTTTGAGGCAGTATAAAATATTTTTTTCAATGTCGAACTTTCTGGAACAATCCTGTTTTTCATTTCGGTATTTTGCAAAGGACGAAATGTTGAAATGATGGGCTGTATACCATGTGATGCCAGCCATTCAATACCTAATAAAAAGCTGGCGTCACTTTCCAGCCCATATAAGATGGAACTTTTTACATTTCCTTTTTTGCCCCATAGTTCTACCGCTTTCAAAAGCGCCTCTTGATAACTCTTCAAAGAAATCGAACCTTTGCCTGGCATATATTTTTTTCTGAGATTATTATCAAAAACTTCTATGTTGAAAGCAATTTCATCCAGCCCTGCATGATAATACGCTGATAAGATTTGTAAATTTTTCGGTGGCAAAGCCATTAAATAAATTGGCTTATCTGTTTTAGAACGTAGATATCGAATTATTTCAATAATCCTGACATATTCAATTTTTCGCTGTTCCGATCCGCCTCCAATTAAAATATGACGAAATTTCGAGTTAGCAATATGCCAGTCTATAATTTCCGTTATTTCATTTTTATTGTAATCAGGCGAACCTGAAGGTACATCACAAAAATCACATCCGCATTTATTTCGTTTGAAAAAGCATCCAAGTGAATGATGAAGTCTCAGTCTATCTGTCGCAAGGAAAGATAAATCTTCATATTTTTTTCCTGCTTTTGTTTTTAAGTTGCAAAATGATTCGTTCTTGTCCAAATGGATTAAGCATACTGTTTCTCCAGCATATAAAAGCCAAAATCTATTATTTTTGAAGTGAATTTCAAACGGCGACATACTACATAATTTCAACCCGATAGGAGTATTTATAATAAAATTGGACTGTATATAAATATCTATTGAACTATATGTTCCTTTTCTTATTCCCTCTTGTCGCATAATTTTTTCTGCTTCTTTCGATATTTTTGCTCCTTGCGACAAGAGTTTTGTTTTTAAATCTAAACAACAATAAAAAGAATCTATCCGGGGAAATTCCTTTTGATAAACTTTTATATTTTCATGTATATTTAATGTGCCATTTGGATTAACAGTCGTAATGTTTGTTTCCAACAGTACACTGTAAATACTTGCATAGTCTTCATATACAATATCTTCCTCAAAACCATCTTTGAATACTGCAACAACCTCCTTTGATTCAGCAGCGTTTTTAAGGTATGTGTGATAATAACCATAAGATCGGTGCGCATCAGTAATATAGACGCTAAATGGAACGTCATATTGGAATTGAGGAACTGTATATTCACTATCCATGTAAATTTCCAGATAAATATCTTGTAATGTTATTCCATATTTTTTAGATAATACCTCGTTTAAAAGAGGTGTTGAGGATTGAAAGCGAGGATTAATTTCCAAAAAGTAAACCTCGTTATTAAATACCAAAAAGTCAATTCCCAGAATACCTTTATAGTCTAAATTTTTTATTAATTTAGCAATACTGCCCGAATAAAGCTGAATCTTTTCTTTTATTTCTTCCGATAAGTTGCTATATTCAACAAAATCGCTTCCGTGAAAAATAAGCCGATTTTCCACTTTTTCAACAATCTGAACAGAACCAGGAGTAATTATGATATTATTTCCAATTATTACATGTACATTAATAGAAAAAGAAGATTTTATATATGGAGAAAGTAGAAATATTTCATGCGCATTTAAATATTTCTTCACCATTTGCCAGGATTTATCGTCAACAACATATGTATCATTTCCTCCGGCTCCTGTGCATCCTTGCAGAACGAATGACATATAGCCTGGAAAAATTTTTTTAAAGTATTCTAAGGAACACTGGCTGTAAGATAAAGCAATACTTTTTAAAGTAGGTACGGCATTAGAAAGCCATAGACGGGTTTTCATTTTATCTCGCAAAAGATTATAGGAATAAATTTTATTGATAATTATTGCATGTTTTAAAATTTCTCCCCCTAGGTAGAATGCAAAATATGGGTTATAAAACATAAACTTTACATTTTGGTTTTTTGAAATAAGCGAAAGAAGTGTCTCTTTTATAAAATCATCTAATTCATCAGAATCTTTATTATAATTCAAAACTTTTCTGTAACGAGCGGAATATGAGATATTTCCATTTTTCCCTGATCCGACAAAAGTAACGCTTCCTTTAAATAAATTTATACATGAACGAATTTCAGATTCCTTTATTCCTACCCAGTATAACTCTTCCATACTAAATTCTCCTCG
>JBCLQO010000073.1:0-3927 GCA_041223665.1 Lachnospiraceae bacterium 46-15 | reverse complement strand
CAACTGTATGAAAAGGTTGCAAGCTAACTCATTGAATATCTCATTTTAGTTTGTACTAAATCTTGACATAGGAGCATACTTACCATGGATTATAATGGAATCCACAAAGGCTTCCACCATTTCTTTTGTCAGCTTCCGCTTAGACATATAAGTATGTATCACTTTCCCCCATCCTTCTTCGATATGATAATCTTTGGAATACCGTACCTGCGCCGTCAATACTGCATCCAGACGGCTCTTGATGTTTTCTATTTCATTAGAATAGATACGGGAAAACTGCATGTACTCTTCTTCTGTAATCAGGCGTTCCGAATAATCCTCATATAAATCAGATTTACGCTTACTAATCCGGCTCAGTTCCCGCCGAAGTTTCCCTACTTCCTTGTCCAAAAGCAAATATTGCGTCTGGTTTCTGGAAGCGGAGTTCATTTCCCGGATCATTTTTTCTGTATCCAATACGTTTTTCATATGTGACTGGATCAGACGAAGGACATCTTCATCCACGTATTCTTTTTTGACCCTGTGCCCCTTGCACTGGTTTCCTCCTGATTTATGGTTTGCATTGGCACCACAGATATAATAAAATGTCCCGGACTTTTCCCTGGACAGGATCATGCGGTTGCCACATCCTCCACACCTGATCTTGCCGGTATAAAAATTCTGGCTCCGGATGGCTCCATTATTCAGCTGATGCCTCTTTTTATATTCTTCCGTAAATTCCCGGATTTTTTCCTGCACCTGGCGGAACAGCTCTTTATCTATAATCCCTTCGTGGGTATTCTCTGCATAGATCCACTCACTCTCTGGTCGGTTTCTCTGCTTATTTCCCTGAAAAACGCTCTGCTGATATTTTCCATATACGGAATCGCCGGTACAATGTACATCCTGAAGCACACGTTTTACTTCATAATTATTCCACGGTTTGGACTCTGGGGACGGTTTTTCCCCGGATCTATAATATTCCCTTTGCAAAGTTGGGGACAAGACACCATCTGCGTTCAGTTCTTTTGCAATATCACTGTAGCTGTAGCCATCCATATACATAGAAAAAATTGCCCGTAAATGTCCGGCAGCTTCCTCATCAACTACCAGCTGGTGCTTGTCCTGTTCTGATTTCCTATATCCATAAGGTTCCCAGGCACCGGTAAATTTTCCTTCTCTCCATAGGGCTTTTTTTGCACTGCTGCTCTTTTTTGCAAGGTCTTTGGAATAGAACTCATTGATAATATTCTTTAAAGGAACAGTCAGATCTACTCCCTCACGGAAAGAATCAAAATCATCTGTCACTGCCAGGAACCGTACATGAAAGAACGGGAATACACGCTCAATATAATTGCTTGTTTCTACATAATTTCTGCCAAGCCTGGACAAATCCTTTACAATCACGCAGTTGATTTTCCCATGCTTGATATCTTCCATCATCTGAGTAAATCCAGGACGATCAAAATTTGTACCGGAATAATCAGAATCCTTATAAACTTCTGCAACCGAAATATCCTCTGTATCAGCCACATAGTTTTTCATCAGTTCCACCTGGGTTTCTATCGTCCCCCTCTCTATCGTTTCCTCTGTTTCCGTAGAAATCCTTGCATATAATCCTGCCCGGAACGGTCTTTTGATCTCTTCCTGAACGGCTGCACTGCTGACCTTTTCAGGAATGCTTTTCCTGCCTTTTCGTGCCATTTTATACAACCTCCTTTATCTTGACCTGCAGATTGTTATCCGGATCTGTTGCAACCTCCACTCCCATTGCCGGAAGCTGTGTCAGCAATGCCTGATAACAGTCATCAAAGTCAAAGACAATCTCAATATTCTTTTTGTCATGGACCCTGATTTCCCGAATCAATTCTACAATTACCGTCCTGGTCAGCACTTCAATATCCTGATATTTCACAAAATAATCCAGCCATGTATTAGAAGCATCTGCTTTTTCCAGCATGTTATCCATTTCTTTCTGGATTGCCCGGATACTCTCTTCTGCATTCCTGAGCCTTTTTCCATATGCTGCATGAAGTTCTACATAATCTTCTTTTGATACGATGCCCTCTTTCATATCGGAATAAAGCATCATGCGGAGTTCCTTACAGCGTTCTGTCTCCATTTTTTTCTTTTCCAGCCTGTCCTGGAGTTTTTTCACATTGATTTCCCGAAATGGTACAGTCCCGATAAACTCCAACACCCTTTTCAAATGCAGGATGTTCTGGATATGCTGTTTCAGCATTACCAATACCGCATTTTCCAGATCTTTTTCCGGGATCCTGTGACTGGAGCAGCGTTTCGTTTCTTTATTTGTGGAACATAAATAATAGGCATATTTCTTTCCACCCACTGTTGAGACCTTTCTCGTCATCGGTGCCCCACAATCCGCACATGCAGCATTTCTACGCTGGCATAAAAGCAATTCATATCACTATGTAAAATTGTCCTGTCACCCATCCTGTTCTCACCTCCGTCCGGCTTTCTTATCATTCCTTGCATGGTTAGTATAAGCCGACATTATGGAGATAGTCAACTGACATTTTGGTTGTATTATCTACGATTCGGAGATTTCTCTTGATTTTGTTGTATTTGTGCTGTATAATGCATCTATAAGAATCTAACGGAATTTCATAGAAATGAGGCGAATATATGCGTTCTATTGGCAGGATTATTGCAGAAAACAGAAAAAAGAAAGGGCTTTCGCAGCCAGAACTTGCGGAATTACTTTCACAGCAGGGCATTGACGTTACAGCGAAGGCAATCTCCAAATGGGAGACGGATGCACGAGAACCAGGACTGCATGTTTTTCTGACTCTCTGTAAATTATTGGATATCGAAGATATTTATGATGCTTATTTCGGGAAAAATCCATACAGTGTAATGGACGGTCTGAATCAGGAAGGAAAAGATAAAATAAAAGATTACGCCAAAATACTAAAAGCCTCCGGCTTGTTTGAACCAGTAGTTGCAAACATTATTCCTTTCCGAAAAAAAGAAATATTTATGGACATCTTCGGAGATGCTGTTTCTGCAGGTACCGGTAATTTCCTGACAGATGCGCCAAAAGAATCTTATGAAGTTGACGATCTTGCCCCGGACAATGCAGACTTCGGAGTCCGGATATCTGGTGACAGTATGGAACCGGAATACCACAACGGGGAAATTGCATGGATCCAGCAAAAAGACAGCATCTGCAATGGAGAGGTTGGTATCTTCTATCTCAATGGAGAGGCCTACATCAAAAAGCTCCATAATGAACCGGACGGATTATTCCTGATCTCCCTGAATAAAAAATACAAACCTATTGCAATTCAGGAATCGGACTCCTTTAAAATATTCGGCAGAGTTGTCGGCAAATGTGATGCTTCCGACATCCCCGGTTTTCAATAATCTTAATACAGTCCGTGCCATTCAAACCGGCTGTTGAAACAATAATAAAGTTAAAGGAAGTGATTGGATGGCAATCAGCAACATCCTGAAAGATATTCGTGTGGAGCGAAATCTAATTCAAGAAGACCTTGCAGAAGCAACCGGCTCCTGCAGCCGTACCATCGGCAGAATTGAACGCGGGGAGCGAAACCCCTCATTGGAGATGGCAATCGAGTGTGTGAAACTTTTTCTGTAAATTTAGAGAAATCACTGGTCTTCTATGATAAAATAAAAATCATAGGAGGCCTTTTATTATGGCAAGAGAAAAGAAAAATGTACACAAAGTTGAAATGACAGAAGGAAAACGAAACATCATCCAGATGCTCCTGCAGGAGTACGACATTGAATCTGCCCAAGATATTCAGGATGCACTAAAAGATCTGCTTGGCGGAACCATCAAGGAAATGATGGAAGCAGAAATGGATGACCATCTTGGTTATGGTAAATCCCAGCGTTCAGACAATAAGGATTACCGCAACGGTTACAAAAAGAAACAGGTCAACAGCAGCTATGGAAGTA
>JBCLQO010000072.1:0-4002 GCA_041223665.1 Lachnospiraceae bacterium 46-15 | reverse complement strand
TAAAATCGCTACTCTTCAATTTATAGAAGCTGACTGCCAAGTCCTACCTTTAAATCAATGCGTTTTGCTCATCTCTATAATTGTAACAGAGTAATTTGAATCTATTGTGTAGATTTGAAATTTTTTCGTCTTTTATCGGTCGGTTTCTCCGCGTCCTTTGGTATCAGCCACATACGGCTGAATTTTGCCACGCCGGGTATGCGGTTTTCCTCACATAGCTTTTGTACCCGTCTTTCTGAAATGCCCCATTTTTTCGCTGCTTCCGGGGCAGAAATATACTCTAACATTTTCACTCACCCTTTCTAAAAGTTCTATCGCTATAATTATATACGGTTAGCCGAATGATTTCAATAGTCCCACGGCAGAAAAGAGGAATTATTCAAGCTAATCAATGGAACTGTATAGACATATCCAAAAAGAAAGGTGAACAGTAAAATGTAAGAGGGTGAATAACTATGGCAAAAAGACCAGTACCACAATATGACTTTAGGGCTTTTGGGGCGGCAATCAAGGCGGCACGGACAGGGCGCAAGGAGAGCCGGAAAAAGATATGCGACGAAATGTATATCTCCCCGCGCTACCTTGCAAACATTGAGAACAAGGGGCAGCACCCAAGTTTACAGATTTTCGTTGAACTGATACAGCGTTACCATATATCCGTAGACCAATTCCTATTAGACAAGCCCGCCGGAAAAGGCACAAATCGGCGGCAGCTTGACGCGCTGCTGGACGATATGAGCGATACAGGAATACGGATAGTCACCGCCACGGCGCGGGAGATCGCAGAGGTAGAGGGTGAGGGAGAATAAACACTGTCCGGCAAAATTACATAGGGATTTAGGAAGCGTTGCAATTCTTTTCGGTTGCAGCGTTTTTCTTTTGTAAAAGTCCGTCATTTTAGGGTTTTTCGGTGTTGTAGGTAGTAGGAGAAACTTTCGTAGCAAGCATAGGAAAGGAGTACCCTTTCCGTATTTCTGCCCGCCCTGTCGGTCAGAAATTGCTTGTTGGGAAGTGTCCCAAACCCTCTATGAGAACGGAAAGGAGCGAAAAACCATGAACGGACGGAAAAGGACGGTACAGGTCAAATTCTATGTGACAGAGGAAGAACGGAAACTGATTGAGGAAAAAATGAAGCTCGTCCCCACAAGCAACATGGCGGCGTATCTCCGCAAGATTGCTATTGACGGGTACATTATCCAAGTAGACCACACGGACATAAAGGCAATGACAGCAGAGATACAGAAAATCGGGGTGAATGTCAATCAGATTGCACGTCGCGTAAACGCGACGGGGAACGCCTACAAAGAGGATATAGCGGAAATCAAGGGGGTGCTTGCGGAAATATGGCGGTTACAAAGATTAAGCCTGTTAAAAGCACTCTAAGCAAAGCCCTTGACTATATCGAAAACCCGGACAAGACAGACAATCAAATGCTCATATCCTCTTTCGGGTGCAGCTATGAAACGGCAGATATTGAGTTTGGCTATACCCTCTCGCAAGCACGGGATAAGGGCAACAATTTAGCCTTTCACTTGATACAGTCCTTTGCTCCGGGGGAAGTGGACTATCAGAAAGCCCATGAGATCGGGCGGCAGCTTGCCGACGCGGTAACAAAGGGGCGGCATGAATATGTACTCACGACGCACATTGACAAGGGGCATATCCATAATCACATTATTTTCTGCGCGGTCAACTTCGTAGATCATCACAAGTACGTTTCCAACAAACGGACGTATTACGGCATACGCAATATGAGCGACAAGCTGTGCCGGGACAACGGGCTTTCCGTCGTCGTCCCCGGCAAGGGCAGCAAGGGGAAAAGCTATGCGGAGTACCAAGCAGAGAAAACGGGGACAAGCTGGAAAGGCAAGTTAAAGATCGCCGTGGACGCGCTCATTCCCCAAGTTTCCAGCTTTGAGGAACTATTGCAGCAGTTACAGGCGGCGGACTATGAGATCAAGCCGGGAAAATATATCTCATGCCGCGCACCGGGACAGGAACGGTTTACCCGTCTGAAAACCCTCGGCGCAGATTATACAGAGGAAGCCATAAGGGAACGGATAGCGGGCAAGCGCACCCGTGCCGCCAAAGCTCCAAAGGCAGAGCGCAAGGGCGTTAATCTTCTCATTGACATTGAGAACAGTATCAAGGCACAACAAAGCTGGGGCTATGAACAGTGGGCGAAAATCCACAATCTGAAACAGGCGGCAAAGACTATGAACTTCCTCACCGAAAACAAGATTGAACAGTATGCCGATCTGCTATCCCGGATAGAGGAAATCACCACGGCAAGCGAACAGGCATGGGACAGCCTAAAGGAAGTGGAAAAGCGGCTTTCCGATATGGCGGTGCTTATCAAGAATGTTACTACCTACCAAAAGACAAAGCCCCTTTATGAAGCCTACCGTAAAGCCCGGAACAGGGAGAAGTACCGGGCAGAGCATGAACGGGGTATTATCCTCCATGAAGCGGCAGCAAAGGCACTAAAGGCGGCGCAGATCGGCGGCAAGCTCCCCAGCGTTGCCGCCCTCCAAGCAGAGTATGAAAAAGAAAGCCTTTACGCCGACTATGGCAAGCTGAAAAAACAGGTGCAGGAATATGATGTTATCAAGCGGAACATAGACAGCATTTTACAGACAGAGAAGCAGCCGGAACGGGAAAGACAGACAGAGCGCGGATAAGGACACAAAAAAATAGCCGGGACGCGGTAGCTTTTCAGTAGCCACCGCGCCCCGGTTTTCTTATGGGTGCAGAGATTGGTTTGTTACGCAATAGAAGCGCATTTCCGGGGGCAAAGGTATAAATCCCTTGCCGCCTTATTTTCCCGTCCGGAAAGCCGCATAAATCAAGGCTTATTTTGCCCCTAGCGCGTCACATTCGCTCGCATTTTCCTCATGCGCTCGGAGGTCTGTCGGTGGGGAGCGTATAAAATTATTGCATTTTGAGTTTTGAAAGCATATAATAGGAACTGGAAATTCAATATTTAACAAACGGAATTTGGAGGAAACTTATATGGTTGATTTCATTGTTAATTTGTTTGCAGAGATTGCTGATTTCTTTATTACTTTTTGGGTAGACAATGTTATTGATAAATTTGCCAAAAGAAAAAATAAGTAAATTCCCATTTGTAGAGTAAAAAGAGCCGGGACGCGGCAGCTATCATATAGCCACCGCGCCCCGATTTTCTCATGGGTGTAGAGATTGGATTGTTACGCAATAGGACGGCATTTTAAGGGGTAAAGGTATAAATCCCTTGCCGCCTTATTTTCCCGCCCGGAAAGCCACATAAATCAAGGCTTATTTCGCCCCTATCGCGTCACATTCGCCCGCATTTTTCTCATGCGCTCGGCGGTCTACGGAATAATGTTACAGGCACTATTGATTTTTGAATTGCTGTATCATATAAAGGAAACTGAAAATTCGGATTTGCAAGAGGTGACAATAATGACAACATACAAGCAATTTCTTTCACTAAATATTGACAGTAGCTTAATCTCATTGGAAAAAACGGGAGAGCCAGATTACTTCTGTTATCCAACAAACGCAAAAGCAATAGGTTTTGAAAGTTGTATTATGTATTGCTTTATTGACGGATATGAAGAAACTGTATTTGCCTGTAATCCGGAAAGTTGTGCAGATATATATGTCTATCCACTCGCAAAGAATTTTGATGATTTTATACGTTTGATACTTGCTTGCGGTTCGGCAAATCCCGTTGAGCAAATCGTATGGATGAATAAGCAACAATTTGAGCAACATTTACATGATGAAAAAGAAATTCAAACTGCGGAGCAAAAAGAACTACTATCCATTTTGGAAAAAGAACTTCATATTGTTGCTATGGAATATCCGTTTGAATATGTAAAAGAGTTGCAGTCTGGTTTTGATTACAGTAAAATACAATTTGGCGATGAATACTACGATGTAAAGTGCCCCATTTTGTCAAGACAGTTTTTTAATAAATTTATCGTTAGGCACTAAACATATGTTCCGCAATATTTC
>JBCLQO010000071.1:0-2404 GCA_041223665.1 Lachnospiraceae bacterium 46-15 | reverse complement strand
GAACACGAAGGTTAAGACCTAAGCGGCCGATGGTACTGCACTGGAGACGGTGTGGGAGAGCAGGTGGCTGCCAGATTTATATGGGGGTGTAGCTCAGTTGGGAGAGCACCTGCCTTGCAAGCAGGGGGTCAAGAGTTCGAATCTCTCCATCTCCATTAGATAATTCAGAGAGCAGATTGTTTTCCGGATTATCATGATGTACCTTGAAAACCACATATAGGAAACAAATATTCTATCTAATAAGAAATTAGTGAAAAGACATCCGAGGTAGTTATCATAAGAAAAAACATATGGTAAAGACCAGAGAAGAAAACTCAAGAGCCAAAACAGCAGGCTGTTTTGCTCCCGCGGTATTCGTCAACTGAATATGAATATTCGATTGACTCATTACCCGCGGAAATTGACCAGGAACCAAGCGCATGCAACGCTATGCATGCGGAAGATGGTTAAGCGAAGAAGAGCGCAGGGTGGATGCCTTGGCACTGGGAGCCGATGAAAGACGTGATAAGCTGCGAAAAGCTTCGGGGAGGGGCAAATACCCGTCGATCCGGAGATGTCTGAATGGGGAAACCCGCCTGAGAAGCCCTCAGGCATCCATACGCCAATCCATAACGTATGGAGGGGAACCCGGGGAACTGAAACATCTAAGTACCCGGAGGAAAGGAAAGAAACATCGATTCCGTAAGTAGCGGCGAGCGAACGCGGAGGAGCCCAAACCTGGGTGCGTGCACCCAGGGGTTAAGGACCGCATTTAGGATCCAGGAAGGTTAACGGAACGGTTTTGGGAAAGCCGGCCGGAGAGGGTGAAAGCCCCGTACGTGAAAACCAGAATGGCCGAGCGGGATCCAGAGTACCACGAGACACGTGAAACCTTGTGGGAAGTCGGGGGGACCACCCCCCAAGGCTGAATACTGCCCAGTGACCGATAGCGCATAGTACTGTGAAGGAAAGGTGAAAAGAACCCCGGGAGGGGAGTGAAAGAGAACCTGAAACCCTGTGTTTACAAGCTGTGGGAGCGCTGCATATGCGCGACCGCGTACTTTTTGTAGAACGGTCCGGCGAGCTGCGCCGGCTGGCAAGGTTAAGTGCCCAAGGCACGGAGCCGCAGGGAAACCAAGTCTGAATAGGGCGATTTAGTCAGCCAGTGCAGGCCCGAAACCGGGTGATCTATCCATGTCCAGGCTGAAGCTGCCGTAAAAGGCAATGGAGGGCCGAACCCACATCCGTTGAAAAGGGTGGGGATGAGGTGTGGATAGGGGAGAAATTCCAATCGAACCCGGAGATAGCTGGTTCTCCTCGAAATAGCTTTAGGGCTAGCCCCGCAGGAGGTTCACGGAGGTAGAGCACTGAATACCCTAGGGGGCGTCAAAGCTTACCGAAGGTTATCAAACTCCGAATGCCGTGGAACTGCTCTGCGGGAGTCAGACTGCACGAGATAAGTTGGGCAGTCAAAAGGGAAAGAGCCCAGACCTCCAGCTAAGGCCCCAAAGTGTGTGTTAAGTGGAAAAGGATGTGGGATTTCGAAGACAGCTAGGATGTTGGCTCAGAAGCAGCCATACATTCAAAGAGTGCGTAATAGCTCACTAGTCGAGAGGTCCTGCGCCGAAAATGTCCGGGGCTGAAACATGCCGCCGAAGCTGAGGGATGCACGCAAGTGCATCGGTAGGGGAGCATTCCTGCATGGAAGAAGCTGTACCGTAAGGGGCAGTGGACGTGCAGGAAGAGAGAATGCCGGAATGAGTAGCGAGAGGAAGGTGGGAATCCTTCCGGCCGAATATCCAAGGTTTCCAGGGTAAAGCTGATCTGCCCTGGGTAAGTCGGGGCCTAAGGCGAGGCCGAAAGGCGTAGCCGATGGACAACAGGTTGAAATTCCTGTACTGCTGCATGACAGAACTGTGGGGACACGTGTGGAGAGCATAGCCGGGGAATGGAAAGACCCGGGCAAGCGGGGTAGGAGTCCTGCCGGAAAAACCGCAGGGCAATCCAAAGACGTGATGCGGACCGAAAGAGAGTAGGGAAGTATGCGTGCCATGCGTCAAGAAAAGCCGCTATTGCTCATGCAGTACCCGTACCGTAAACCGACACAGGTGGATGAGGAGAGGATCCTAAGGCCGACGGAAGAAGCATTGCCAAGGAACTCGGCAAAATGACCCCGTAACTTCGGGAGAAGGGGTGCCCCAGAGATGGGGCCGCAGAGAATTGGCCCAAGCAACTGTTTAGCAAAAACACAGGTCTATGCAAAACCGCAAGGTGAGGTATATGGGCTGACGCCTGCCCGGTGCTGGAAGGTTAAGGGGAGGGGTTAGCGCAAGCGAAGCCCTGATCTTAAGCCCCAGTAAACGGCGGCCGTAACTATAACGGTCCTAAGGTAGCGAAATTCCTTGTCGGGTAAGTTCCGACCCGC
>JBCLQO010000070.1:0-4528 GCA_041223665.1 Lachnospiraceae bacterium 46-15 | reverse complement strand
GCACACCAAGGCTGTCCCTGGCATCCCATCAGCCCCCAACTGTTCACATCACGGGCGAACTTGGTGTAATTGTTATATCCAGTGTTTCCCGTCTTACTGTTTAGGTTTGCATTACTAGCTTTCTCAAGGTAACCAACCTGGTCGCTCATCAACTTTTCTGTCTTTTCCCACGCATCCATAGTTTCTTCCTCCTCCATGACTTTTCCTGTCTTAACATAAGTGTCGTAAAATTTCTGTCCCCTGGACGCTCTGGATGCCCGCATTGCCTCGCCAGTATCAGCAGGACACTCAAATTTTGTCAGGACAATATCTGATGCTTCCCGGATGCTTCTGGTGGTTTTCAATACCTTCAAAACGTCAGGGTAGTTGTCTGACAGCTCCGACAGCAGGTATTCTATCTGCATATCCTCATTCGCGATAGACACGCCTTTCCGTCTTGCAAGATTCCACAGTCCCGCTTTCCGCGCGGGGCTTGTCCACTGTGCTAAACCATAGCCGTACTGTTTTCCCGGAAGAGGATGCAGGAACTGTTCACAGCTCAGTTTTCCAGCATCGATAGCTTTTGTGTACGACTCATCCGTATAGTTCTTTCCTTTCTCTTTCAAGCGCCGCAAACATAAATATTCCACCCGATTCGGATAAAACCCATCTGATTCTGCTTCCAGATTTGCGATTAGGCCGCACGCTCCATACGGTGTCATACCTACGGCGGTGAATTTTCTGTATGCCCTCTTTTCGGCTTTAACATTTATTTCCATATTGCTTCTCCTTCCTGCTGTACTTCACAACATCTTTCTTTGATTCCTTCAGATATAGGCTACCTCCTACAAAATATCCAGTTCCGCAAAGACTTTGTAAATCTTCGGAGATTGGATTGCAAACCAGTCAACCATTTCCTCATTCTTCGCCCAACACTCCGTACCATTTGCATTGTAGCCAAGACCGCTTTCATTCAGAAAAGCGTGCGTGATTTCGTGTCGCATATTTACCTTTTGAAAGGCTTTCTTTGCTTCTTCTCCATCCACACATTTATTAAGATTGGAAATCACAATTTCGCGAGAAAATCCGTTGCAATATCCGCCACACTCTCCAACAGCAACGCCCATATCCTTACAGACTTCTTCATCATTTTTTAAGATAATGGCATATTCAGTTCCCAAAACGTTTATTTTATCTTTCATTTATCTTCCTCCTGTTTCAAATCTTGCTATTAACATACGTGCTGCGTTTTCGCAACACACAAAAAGGGCGGCTACTCGTCCTCTTTGTCTTTCTCATCAATATTCCCCGCCTGCTGCTCCCCCATTGATTCCACCTGGGATTTGATGTTCTGGATCAGCGGCGTGAGGAAGGCCGGGATGGGCACCCCCATATCTTTAATATTTTCAAGGATGCTGATAATCTCATTACAGATAATCCATAAAGCCACGATACAGGCCACCAAGAAAGTAAACGGCAGCTCTATCCCTACGGTTGACGAAGCATATAGTAATAGCTGGTCTATGATAGCACCCACGACTACCAGCAGCCACATACACACTTTCTTGCGGATGCCTCTCAAGCCTTTGTAGGATGTAATCTCCTGTCCCCTGCGGTCTGATGCCATAAGCCCCGTGATATAGTCAATCACGTTGCAGGACACCATGAGGACGACCGGAATCGCCAGAATCCCAAGAAGGGATGTTAAAAATCCAAACGCTGCCGAAAAGACAGCTTTTATATGATTTGCGTTCATATTTCTTTCCTTTCCCCGGTGCAATGCCGGAATAAAAAACAGCACCCGCAATTGAGTGCTGTGATACGTTTTTGTTAAGTTTGATAATGCTTTTATTGATTTCGTTCCGTTTTTCCCTGCTTCTGTTCCGCTTTCAGATCAGGCAAACGCTTTTTTCGTTCTTGCGGTCCGTCCCTGATTCCCATGCATCCTCCCCTTCCAGGTACTTGCCAGCTAAGAACTAATCCTTACCTCGCAGCTTACAGTCATCCCGCTTGGTAAAGTCCCGTGGATTACGACCGTTCCCATATCGTAACATGTAACATTAACATATATGCTGCCAGTTATATTATCTTTCGTACGGACTGAATGCCCTGTTACCTCTGCTGTCGTGCTGTCAGTGCTCGTCCAGCTAATAGTATCTGCCGCTTCCTCAAGAATTTCTTTAGAGGTCATCTTTGAAGAATCCAAGACCAGTTTGCAGATAAATGTTAGTGTCTGCCCTGCTTGCCCTTTGATTGGTGGATTAGATAACAGACTGAACTCCACAGGTTTCGCATAGAGCACTTCTTTTGCCAGGCGTTTAACCATCACTTCCAGGCTTTCTATCCGGCTAGGCACATCTCCCAGCCCAATACTTTTTTTTGTGATATTAACATCGCCTGTCCTGTATTCCTCTTCGACTTCACCCTTTACCCTCACAGGCTCCGGAATATCCGGCTTGTCACTCAAATCATTATAACTGCCGGAAAATGCCGCTTCCCCCAGGGCTTCCACCTCGCTCTTCTCTGCTTTCCCGTCAAGCTGCTTTTGTATGTCCTGCACTGCTTCTTCAAAATCCTGCTGCGCCAGGTAGAGCACGCTGGACGGCGCAAAAGTGATATCCTCCATGCCTTCCGTTATCAGAGAAAACCGCAGCCTTTTTTCCACGCTCACCGCGCCATCACCCGCCGGGATGTATTCTGCATCCGCACCGGCGTTAGCGTATGCGTAAAGCACTTCACCGCCGCCGCATTCTGCCAGTATGCCGATTTCCCTCAGGTAATACCCTTGCGCAAGCCCCGCGTTCGATAAGTCCGCTTCCACTGTGCAGATATTATCCTTCACATCTGCCCGCAGCACGTCCAGAACTGCGAGCTGATGAGAGAGAGCCTTTATATCATTATAGCTACCCGCATAGCTTCCGTCCCCGACTGCTATCCCTGTAAATTTCAACTGCCCGCCGAGCTGTGCCTTTGTCAGCACTTCCCGGCCTTTATTCGTTAAAATCATTCCTCCAAATGCCATATCATATCACCTGCCTTATATCCATGATTTCTGCCTGCTGCATAACCGCCCCCGTGCAGATATGCCCTGTAACCGGATGTTCTTCAAAAATTTCATAATTGATATTCTCCGGCAGCATCTTTTTTAACATTTCTTCTAACTCCCCTCTTACTCCAAGGGCTTTTCCTGATATTCCTATGCACAATTGGTAATCCTCCAGGCTACCGTCAACCCTATAATTTCCAGTGCCACAAAGGATGTCCAGTTTTTTTAAAAGCCTACGGTAAGTACACGGCTGAAAATCGTTCCACCGTGAAAGCACCCTTGTTTTTCTCACCCCTAAACTTTCCTGCTGTCTGACCGTAATCCCCAGCAGTGCTTCATATTTCGAGATTCCATATTCATCACACCCCTCTATAAATGCATTGTCAAGCGCCCTTTGGATATTGAAATCAATTTCATCCATTTCTTTATCTTCTGCCTGCATGATTTCCTTTATTTCGATGAATTGTTTCATGAAATCAGGAAGATAATCTATAAGTTTCCCCCGCTCTACTGCATCACTCATTGATATCCCCCCTCACCGGGATTTGGTCAATATCCAGCACCAGATTTCCCGCAACACCGTTAATCATGGTATCCTCGATGTCAATGATTCCTTCCAGTCCAAGTAACAGGCTTTCAATTTGGCTGACACGGACCACAAGGCTATCACTGTCTGCCCATTTCTGTCTTAACCGCAAAAAATAAGAGTCAATAGCACCTTCTATTGGCTCCCGCAAACTCTCAAACGTATAATCTGTTTCATATGTGATTGTGAATGTGAAATCCACTATTTTATCTTTTACCCCCATCACATTAACAATATGACCAATCGGTACAATGCCCTCACCCTCACCAGAAGCACCATGCGGATCTAAAGTCTGTTGTACTGTGTCTATAAGCATGGCTGACGGCTCTTTAAACTCAGATGTAATAATGATAATTTTTATTGTGCCCCCGGTAGTAAGCAATTTCTGTCCTGCTGCATCATGCACACATTTTAACCATTTATGCACCTCAGTACCAATTGTGGTTTCTGATTGGTTTTCAACCCATGTCGTAACTTCCCCACAAGGTATCATATCAGATGGTGCATACCCCTGTTCCCACATCCTGATAACCTTACAAGCACCCACTCCATCCATGCCATTTACTTTATTTATATAATCCGCTTTATTTCCTCCGAATGCCCCACTACTAAATGATGCAAAATACCGCTCCCGGAATGTTTCTACATCTTCATCATCCTCGCCCGGTATCAATATTTCCGTTAAAGAAGCTGTTTCCAGCCCTTCCACATACTCAATCGGCAGCAATGCCCCCAACTGCTGGTTTCCTTCTGTCCCGGCTGTTTCGCACTGGATTTTATACGCCCCCGCCTCCCCTTCAATTGGTTCAACCACTGAGTAATTCAAAGCAGACATATTAAACCTAAAGTGCCCCATTTTGTCAAGACAGTTTTTTAATAAATTTATCGTTAGGCACTAAACATATGTTCCGCAATAT
>JBCLQO010000069.1:0-5345 GCA_041223665.1 Lachnospiraceae bacterium 46-15 | reverse complement strand
AATATTGCGGAACATATGTTTAGTGCCTAACGATAAATTTATTAAAAAACTGTCTTGACAAAATGGGGCACTTTAGTTCAATGAACGATTTAAAAGAATTAGGGAAACTGATGAAAGAGCACCCTGTCATTATTGTTGTAACATTGGCAGCGATGGCTGTAGGCGCAATTTTGGGGGCGGTCGCGTTTTATCAGGGGTGGTTAGGATGAAGGAAGCAGCAAATACGGGAAAAAGAAAAACGCTCTTAATTTCAGCCGGCATAGAAATCATGCTGATTACCTGTATCACGGCAGCCAATCTCAATCCAATTCCCATACTATATTTTATTTTTTACAATCTTCTGTATGGGCTGGTGTTCAGCTTTCTCATCCCGCTATACTGTTTGTATAAGGAAACACCCTTCGGGCCTCCCTTTATGCCATCCAGCAATAATAAGGGAAATGGAGCATCGGTTTCCGGTGGAATGCTGGCAGAAGCTGGCTTGAAAAAGCCGGGCATACAGCAATGGGCTGTTTTGTCTGTCTTTGTAGCATTTTCAATCGGTGGGCAGCTTATTCCGAAGATGGCAGCCGGTGAGCAGGTACCCTGGCACTTGCTGCCTATGGGAATTGTGCCTCTGATTATGACTACGTTTTTTGAGGAATTTTTATTCCGGGGATTTGTGCAGAGCCGGATTGACCGGCAATTTGGGTGGATACCGGCAATTTTGGTTTCAGGTGCAATGTTCTCCCTTTACCATTTGGGTTATCCGGGATTCCGCATCTGGGAGGATCTTCTTCTGCTGTTTGCAGTAGGGATCGGATTTGCGGCTGCATACAAGTTATCTGATAATAACCTGATTATATCCTTCTTTGTGAACCTGCCGAATGCTTTTGTTACCTACATACTGAAATATGAGCAGTTTCCCGTCATGTGTGTTAGTTCCGCCATAGCGGCGGCTATTACATTGGTGTTGATTGGGTTGATTCTTTTATTATGAAATGAAACTTTTGCTTGAGGATTACGAATATAAAATGGCACAGCTTGATTCCATTATGGAAGAGATAGAAAGTTTGTGCAAAAAGATACCCGAAAGCGAGCAGATGCTTGCCATCAGGTATAGGAATAATCACGGTGGCTGGATTTCTGGCTGAGGTTGGTGATGTGAGGCGTTTCGAATCACCAAGACAAATACAGAAGCTGGCCGGGCTCTCATTAAGGGAAAACAGTTCGGGAAAGCATAAAGGGCAGATGACCATTAGCAAAAGAGGTCGGAGTAAGCTGCGAGTTGTACTGTTCAATACAGCTTGCAGGCAGCGGCAGTGACGAGACAGTATCAGCGATACGAAGCCTCTTTCCACCGGATAGTTCCATTGCAGATAAACGGCTGTCAAATTCGGAATCCCAGAGTTCCTATTATACAGGAGCGGTGTTCATTTACGGGTTCCTGCTCATCATTGTGCTGATCACCGTGTTCAATATCTTTAACAGTATGAAGGCCAGCGTGGCGGCAAGAACACGGCAGTATGGCGTGATGCGTTCTATTGGTATCCGCAAGGGTAAAATGCACTGCTCTGCAGCCCTTGCAGATTCTAAGTGTTTATGAATGGGCAACTTTAATTTGCCGTTTAACACTAAATTAACACAAAGGCTGACAAGTGGGTTAGATACTTTCAGGAGTGTTTTTTTATGCCTTTTAAAAGAAAAACCGCAAAGGCTCTGTGACCTTTACGGTTGTAAGAAATATTAATTCTATTGATGAGAGATTCTACTTCTGGTTTCATGGCGAGAAGTAGCGTTGTATGGACAGGGATTTTTTTAACTGGCTTCCTGCCATTCCCCGATATGCTATGTATGGGTCAACTCTGCGTTGCATGAGCAGATGGATAACTGCCCGAAAAAAGGACATAAAAAAATCCCTCCAAACTCAAAACTGGTCTGGAGGGTAACGCATATTCATTTAGGCATGGTAAAGCCGCCCACCGAACCTCGTTTTTTTATTTGGTGTGCGTTTGAGCAATATACATATAACATGTTCTAGCGCTCTCTATTGTTTATCTGTTCTTTTTGCAAATTGTTTTTTGTTTCTAATTTCTGTCAAACTGGTATTCTGTAATATTCTTAAAGTCATTATTTAAAACATAATAAACCCGATTCCCTTTTACAGAATATACAAAAGAAACCCGTGTTGCCCAAAGTCCCTCTTGCCTTACTGAGTTTAATACGTTGAATGCATCAGCAACTGAAAAATTATCATTCTGTTTTTTTAGCTGTTCATCAGCCCTCTCAAATCTATCATCCCCAGACACAATGTAAGGTCTGGTTATTTCGGGATTTAATACCGAATAGTTAGTAATCAGTGAATACTTTGTTTTCTCTAAACGGTATCCTATCCCTGGCTCAATAATAAGGACACGTCCGTTATTATCAGAAAGCATAGCCTGCATGGTAGCGTCTTTTGCATATACAATTTTTTTGTTCTGGACAATACCAAGTGCATCTTCAAATAAAATTTCACCTTTAATATAACTCTCCGTCAAATCAGCAACTGTAATATATCCCTCACCGTCGCAATATTCACCGTTCTTATTTCCATTCACATAAAGCAAAGTTCCAACATTCCCATTTCTATTGATTCCATGAAAAGAGTGATACCTATTATCTGGCATTTTAATGCCAATAAAAAACCTGTCCTTTTCTGCAATAACCGTATGCGTCCATACAGAAAGGTCAATGTCAAAATTAAATCCGACAACGGTATTATCTCCGTTATAAACAAATCTCGTACACATATTTAATCCTCCAGAAGATACACTTAAGGGTGACAAGCCTATTTATGAAGTCAATATGGAGCTGCGGGCAGAGCAGCACGGCAAGGCAATCAACGATGACCTGAATTACCTGTCCTTTAAATGCGGCTTCGGTACGGAAAGGTATAAATTTGAGAAAGGGACGGTCACGACGGCAACCCAGGTAATTTCCGAGAACAGCGACCTGTACCGGAGCATCTGCAAGCATGAAATTATACTGGAGAGCGTCCTGAAAGAGCTGGTACGCATTATCATACGCCTCGGTATTACGTTGAGGGAACCGCTCAACGCAGATACCAAAATCACAATTAATTTTGACGATTCCATTATTGAGGACAAGGAAGCGGAGCGGCAGAGCGACCGCCAGGATGTGGCAATGGGGGCGATGGGACTGGATGAATACCGGGCAAAGTATTACGGTGAGACACTGGAAAAAGCGAGGGCAAACCTCCCTGCTCAGAATACAGTAATGGAGTGATGCTATGGCAGTGAAAGGAAAGCCGGACATTGCCGGCATATCCCTGCGCATGGAAGCCATTTGGACGGATGCGGAAGAGCGCATCATACTGGATATCATACGCCGGATAAAGAAAGCCGGGAAAATCACTTCCACGGCAGACTACCAGATAAACCGCCTGATTGAGATGGGGAAATCCACGGAGGAGGTCGAACGCATCCTGAAAGAAGCGCTGGGTGCTACATGGCCGGAGATGTTCGAACTGTACGATGAGGCGGCAGAGTGGCAGTATGTACGGAATAAGGATGTGTACGAACAGGTAAATGGGGAGTTCATCCCTCCGGAAGAGAATGAATGGCTTCAGCAGACCTCAGACGCCGTGAAGAAGCAGACGAAGGATGAACTGGAGAACCTTTCAAAGAGCTATGGTTTTTCCGTGATGATGGGGGCGCGCAGGGTGTTCATGCCATTCGCCATGTATTACCAGAGATATGTGGATACTGCCATCATGGATATCCTTTCCGGGGGGGTTTGACTACAACAGCGTTATCCGGCGTGTCGTAACGCAGATGACGAACAGCGGGCTGCGCTTCGTGGATTATGCTACCGGGTACAGCAGCCGTGCAGATGTCGCAGCCAGACGTTCTGTGATGACGGGGCTTGCGCAGATTACGGCAGAAGTCAATGAGAAGAATGCCGAAGAGCTGGGGACAGAATACTTCGAAGTAGACTGGCATCCTGCGGCAAGGCCGGATCACCAGGCATGGCAGGGGAAGGTATACAGTAAAGAAGAGCTGCACAGCGTCTGCGGACTCGGTAGTAAGACGGGGCTCAGCGGTATCAATTGCCGGCATGTGTATTATCCTTTCGTTCCAGGTGTATCGGAACGCCTGTATACGGATGAATGGCTGGAGGAGCAGAACCGGAAGGAAGCAGAAACGAAAGAATGGCATGGAAAAAAGCTCAATACCTATGAGCAGACCCAGCAGCAAAGGAAGATGGAAACTGCCATGCGGGCGCAGCGGGAGAGGGTTAGAGGATTTCAGGAAGCTGGCGTGGATAATGATGAAATCACAATTGCGAAATGCAAGTACCAGGCACAGCTTGACGAGTATAAGCAGTTCAGCAAAAAGATGGGGCTGCCAGAACAGTGCGAGCGGATTTATCAGGATATGCGGGGCAGGGTGGCACCGAGTAAGGAAACTTACCGGAAATACGCTGCGGAAGCCCGGGAGAAATACGGAAGCTCAAGTGATTTAGAGAACTTGACTAAATGGGGGAGCAGCAAGGCAAGGCAACGAACAACAGAGAAGAAAAATGGTAAAAAACCTGTTGAAAAGAGCAGGAATCCTGATATAATAAAGGTGAGCAAAACAACAATCACTGCTAAGCCAAATTCAATCACTCAGACTGAAAATAAAAAGGGCGGTATTGACCGTAATTATTATGATGCTGATGGCAGGCAGATAAAACAGATTAGTAACAACGACCACGGTAAGCCAAAACAGCATCCGTATGGGAAACACGGTGAGCATGCACACGATTACCAGTATGATAAAGATGGAAAACTTATAGGCAGGCCAGTACGGGAACTGACGGATATTGAAAGAGAAGAAAATGAGGACATATTATGAAAGCCTTAGATATTAAAAAGTATTTGGATGAGGTATTCTCGCATTTTCTATTCGAGTACAACGGAGAAAATTGTGGAGTTGATCCGATATCACGTACTCATTTTGATATGTGGTACGGGGATAAAGAGATGACAGCGGAAAGCATAGATGAGGTTATGGAAGTACCATTTTTTGACGGGCTGTCATTAACGGAAATCGCAAAAAACATAGAAATGTAGTGCCACCCATTCTGCTATGTGGAGTGAGTGGTATTTTTATACCCATTTTTAGCCGCTGCGCTACCGCAGCTGAAAGGAGACAGTCATGAAATACCGTAAAAAACCAGTAGTAGTCGAAGCGTTCCAGCTCACGGATGATGTGGAGATGATAGCCCCGGAATGGTTCACCCTGCTCCTATGTCAAGATTTAGTACAAACTAAAATGAGATATTCAATGAGTTAGCTTGCAACCTTTTCATACAGTTGT
>JBCLQO010000068.1:0-5455 GCA_041223665.1 Lachnospiraceae bacterium 46-15 | reverse complement strand
GACGGCAGTGTCAGAGTAACCAAGACCACTAAGGTCACGGGCAAAGGGCAGCAGTATTTCATCAATAGGTATTTAGGAGAACGGAAAGCAGGATAAGGAGGGGGGGGGGTTGGGAGGTGTTGCGTGTAGTCCAGTCAATAAAGATGCAGATGCGTGTTTGCATCTGCATTTTCTAAATAGTGATGGGGCTAAGCTTTATGTATTTTTTCGGCTAAGGAATTTATCATTTTTTTGACAAGTTCTCGGTCATCGTCGCTTAGCAAACTATACTGACGAGCAAGTTGTTTAACATCATCATCTATATCTAATTCGTCGGTCACATCGTTAAACACTGGTTCTTCTCCATTAATGAGCCAATCGGAACTTACGTTGTATTCCCGGCATATATCGCGGATAGTACGGTCAGTAATGTTTCGAGTACCTTTCTCCATATTAGTGATAGCACCACCTGACATATTGATGGCAGCACCAAAAGCGCGTGTAGTTAAATTAAGTTGTTCCCTTAGATACTTTAATCTCTCATGGATATCCATGCCCTCACCTCCTGTGAAAGCACTATAACACAAAATGATTTCAAAGTAAACAGAAACAAGAAAAAATTAGTTGACATTGATTTCAAAGAATGTTATATTGATTTCAATGAAAGCAAAGGAAGGAGGAGAAAAAGTGAATGCACAGAAAGTAGAAGATGTAAAAGATACAGCACTAAAGCTGGATGAAATTCGTATACATCACCCAGAAGATTATTTTTATTTGAAAGGATGGATTCATTGTCTGTCGCAAAAAGAAAATAGAGCTAACAGGCAGCCACGCAAGCCACCAAAGCGCACGGCGTGATGTGGAGAGAAAGCAGGATAGGGAGGTAAAGCATAAACAGAGAAAAGGAACCCAGCCAATAAAGATGCAGATGCGTGTTTGCATCTGCATTTTGGGAAATAGTGACGGGGCTAGGCTTTATCCTGAAGTTCAGCTAATTTTTTGATTTGCTCCAAAGCATAATCTTGAAACTCTGGGCGCAAAGATTTGAATATACTTAATGCCGCATCAATTTTAGTGATTTCCTCTGGGCTATCTTCAAACATTTCGCCATCACCAGTTTCTAGCCAGCAATAATTTACTCTATATAGCTGACAGATATGACGGAGAAGAAGTTCTTTGGGCTGAACGCGCCCGTACTCAATATTGCTTATTACATCACGGCTGACTCCTAATTTTTCACCAAATTCTCGTTGTGATAGTTTTAACGCTTCACGGATAGCCTTTATTCTATCAGACAAAATTACACCTCCTTTGTAGGTACTGAATTTATACTACAACACAAAAACAAAGTTGTCAACACAAAAATTTTCCAATATAGGTGTTGACAACACCAAAACAAAATGATATATTGAGTTTACAACACAAACAAATGGAAGGAAGGTGAGCAAATGACACAGGAGAAGGAAAGCGTAAGGAGAATTGCAGAGTTTAACGCTCTCTTTTTGACATTAAATGACAAAGGCCAAGATGCGGCGCTTACTATTTTACAATCGCTTGGATTCGCTCAATCAGTAATGTGTCCACAAGAAATTAAGCAGCCACGCAAGCCACCAAAGCGCACAGCGTAATTCGACCAGAGAGACAAACGGACACAGAAAGCAGGATAGGAGGTGAAGTGATGAGTGTCGCTGAATCAAATGAACCATTTGCAAGTGGATTGCGTGCACTGATTTTTGAAAAAGGTTTAAAAAATTTAAGTATAGCACAGAAAGCTGGCTATACGGCGCAGGAACTCAGTGACATGCTGAATGGAAGAAAGCTGATTAAAGCTTGTGATGTTTTAAGGTTGTCTCAAGCTTTGAATGTAAAATCAGATAAGATTTATGAAGCGGGGAAGAAGGGAGGATGAGAAAGTGATTATTTCAGACAAAGAATACAAAGAAATCCAGATTATCACAGAAGACAGTGAGCTGGTAGCAAGTATCACGGATGAGGATATTATTGAAAAAGAAGGTTGCAAAGTCGTATGCGTGCCTGCCAGTGATTAACCGAGGTTATTGTTGCGCTTGCTATCTGGGTTAGAAACGGGCGTTGGAACACCATTGATATTTCTAACATGATAGTTTCCGTAGTTTCCTTGCTGGATTTGTCTTACAAACTGATCTCTGTTCATGTCAGCTCCGGTAAAATTATCGTGAAATGTTTCATTGCGCCCAGTGCTGGATTCACGAGTTACAGTAATACGTTTTGGCATATATGCATCATCCTTTCTAAAAAGGCACGCATATGAACTTTGCATTGGTATAGTAACGCTAAAATATTGATATGTCAATAAAAAAATACTAAGTAATGTATAAAACAAATATTCGCACACAAATTATTGTGAATATCTAAATTTTTATCAGCCAGAGAAAGCAGGATAAGGAGGAGGTGAAGCATAGGGATGAAAGACATATTAACCCCGCCGGAAGTAGCCAGGATATTGGGATGCGCGCCGCAGAAAGTCAGGGAACATATCAGACGGGGGATATGGACGTTTGGCGAAGCTATCCCGAAGAAGCTTACGGGGAAGAAAAGCGACGAGTTCAACATCTACCGGAGTAAGTTTGAGACACATATCGGCAGGAAGCTGACAGAGGAGGATTTTAAGTAATGAAGATGAAAGGACAGACGAAGCGTAGCCGGAGGGCAGCGAGGTACATATTATCGCTTATCTCCATTCCAATAGAGACGGCATGGCTCGTATGCGTATGCACGCTGGTATCGCCAGCACTTTCAGGAGAACAGGCAACAGTAGGTATGTGGGTAGCGGGAGTATTGCTGTGCGCGGTAGCTTATTTGAACTGCAGGGGGAGCAGGGGAAAATAGAAACGGTAAAAGACGTCCCCCGCACAGGTGATGGGTGCGCAGGGGACAAGCAAAAGTAGTGCACATGCACACTATATCGCATTGAGACGGAAAAATCAACAGAATATTAAAAACTGAAACATAAAACCCCATGAAACTACATGTGGTGGGAGAAAGGACAAAAAATGGAAAGGGACAGGCTTATTGAAGAAAACATACGGCTCGCATACTGGACGGCAGAACGGTTCCGCGGGTGCGGCATGGAGCATGACGACATTGCGGGATGCTGCCTTCTGGGGCTTGTGGAAGCGGCAAGGGATTACATGCCGGAGAAAGGGAAGTTTACTACATTTGCGGTCAGGGTAATGCAGTATAAGGTGTATCCGGAGCTGCGGAAGGCACGGAGGAAGAAGCGCTCAGGCTGCTATATGGTGAGCCTGGATGCGGAACAGGAGGACGGGTTGCGGCTTGCCGAGATGATACCTGACCCGCATGACGGCTATAGTGAAGTGGAAGCTGCCATGCTGTACGGGAAATGGATGGAAAAGCTGACAGGACGCGAAAAAGAAGCGGCGCAGTTTGTCGTCGGAGAGGGACTCAGCCAAGAGGATGCCGCACGGAGGATGGGGATAGCGCAGTCATATGTCAGCAGGATTATGAAGAGCGCGAGAAGGAAGATGGAAGCACTGTGCGCCGGGTAAGGCGCGGGAAGGAAAGGAGAGGACAGATGGACAGCATTAAAATCAACAGGCTGGAAATTGAAAACGTAAAGCGCATCAAAGCGGTAAAGATTGAGCCGACAGCGTCCGGGCTGACAGTCATCGGCGGGAACAATAACCAGGGGAAGACCTCGGTGCTAGATTCCATTGCATGGGCGCTGGGCGGGGACCGGTACCGCCCATCAGAGGCGCAGCGGAGAGATTCGGCCATCCCGCCCAGCCTTCATTTCGTGATGAGCAATGGGCTTATTGTGGAGCGGAAGGGGAAAAACAGCTCCCTCAAAGTGACAGACCCGCAGGGGAACAAAGGGGGCCAGCAGCTGCTGAATGACTTTGTGGAGCAGCTCGCCCTAGACCTGCCGAAGTTCATGGAGTCGGACAGCCGGAAAAAGGCGCAGACCCTGCTGCGTGTCATCGGGGTCGGTGACAGGCTGGAAGCCCTGGAGAAGGAAGAGGCAGGGCTGTACAATGAGCGGCAGGCAGTAGGGCGCATCGCAGACCAGAAGGAGAAATTCGCGAAAGAACAGGAGTATTACCCGGATGTACCGCTCAATCCGGTCTCCCCATCCGAGCTAATCAGGCAGCAGCAGGAAATCCTGGCCAGGAACGGGGAGAACCAGAGGAAGCGCGACCAGGCATAGTAGAAGTCGGGTAACGCAAAAAATAAGCAAATATTTAAAAGATTAACCCAATTATACAAAATCCTGTGTTATTATTAAGATGGATTTTTAGACAGGCGGCATTCGTCCTCCAAATATATTTAAAAAAAACGTCCTGTAGAAATACGGGGCGTTTTGCGGTATACTGGAAGAAAATAGATATGGAGGGTATAGCATGGAAAAACGTTATCAGGTGTTTATCAGTTCTACTTTTGCAGATTTGGAAATGGAAAGAAAAGATATTATGGAAGCCATAATGGAATTAAATTGTTTTCCGGCAGGGATGGAAATGTTTCCAGCAACAGACACAGAGCAATTTGAATACATAAAATCAATTATTGATGAAAGTGATTATTATGTTGTAGTAATTGCAGGAAGATATGGAAGTGTAGCAGAAGATGGCATTAGCTATACAGAAAAAGAATTCGATTATGCAGTTTCGAAAGGAATACCTGTATTGGCTTTTGTAAAAAAAGATATAGAATCTTTGCCGATGTGTAGAGTGGAACAGGAATCAACAAAAAGAAAGAAATTAGATAGGTTTCGTAAGAAAGCGCTTAATGGGAGAGTGGCCAGATTTTGGAATAATTCTGATGAATTAAAATATGTTATACATAGTAGCTTGTCGAAAGAATTTAAAACCCACCCTAAAACTGGATGGATAAAAGCAAATGAGCCAGTTTGTTGTTCGAAAGAAAGTATCTTGGGAAGGGAGACGGAAATAAGCCAAACAAAAATTGAACAGACTATTTTTGTTTTGAAACAGGAGATTGAAATACCAGTTGAATGTCCAGAAGGAATATATAATATGATGCCAACGACTATGGAAGAATTTCTGCTTTTTGTCGGGACGGATCTAATAGTTCCATGTACAGATTCTGATTTTATTAGGTTGGTAAATAATTTCGTTGAGTATGTATATTCTTCGAGTTTGGATTATTCAGAAAATGGTGCCGTGATGCCGAGCGGTTTATCAAAAATAAAGACTTTATTATATTCTTATGAAATAATAAATATTAATATTTCAAATGCAGTAGGCTATTATGCATATACAGCCCTTGGCAAAGAGATAATTAAGCATATAGGAAAAAAGATATAGTTTTACGCATTAAAAATTTAGGAAAGCATCTGAGCAACCAGGTGCTTTTTCTGTACCCAAAACAACATGAAAAGGAAGTCTAACTATTAAAAGTCAATACCCAAAATGAAAATTTTTGCATGAATTGCAGAAACGTATTTCAGATTAATCAG
>JBCLQO010000067.1:0-5979 GCA_041223665.1 Lachnospiraceae bacterium 46-15 | reverse complement strand
CGTGACTGTCCGGAGTAAGCACAGAAACCATCGGTTCCGTAACTGTCCGGGGTAAGCACCAGACTCCCCGACAAACCACAATTTGTCTGTACCCCGCAGCGCCGCATCCATCAGGCGGTTGCCGTCATCTCCTGCACTTTCGCCAGTGCTTCTTTGATTCCTCCTACCTCATCAATCAGCCCTTCTTTCACTGCCTGCTCTCCTACCAGGATGGTCCCCAAATCCTTCGTGAGCATCCCGGTATCCAGCATCAGCTCTTCCAAACGTCTTTTTGTAGCCTTGCAATGTGTAGACAAAAATCCCAAAATCCTATCCTGCATCTGCTTAAAATAGTCATACGTCTGCGGTGCGCCAATCACCGTCCCATTCATTCTCACCGGATGGATGACCATCGTCCCTGTCGGCACGATAAAAGAATAGTCCGTAGAAACCGCAATCGGCCCTCCAATAGAATGGCTTCCTCCAAGCACCAGGGAAACGGTCGGCTTACTGATAGAAGCAATCATCTCCGCAATGGCCAGCCCCGCCTCCACATCTCCTCCGACCGTGTTGAGTAGAACCAAAAGCCCTTTTATCTCCTCACTCTCCTCAATGGCGGCAAGCTGCGGAAGGACATGCTCGTATTTTGTAGTTTTTGTATTTGCTGACAGGCATTCATGTCCTTCAATTTCTCCGATAACGGAAAGCAGATGTATTTTCTGCCCCAGCATCATCTGTCCAAATTCTTTAATGTCCTCTCCTTCTTTACCCAGCCCAGGTTTTTTCGATTTCTTATTTTCCACACTTCCATTCTCAGCCATTTTCTGTTTCCTTTCCATAACATATACTTCCATAATAGTGTGTCCTGAAATCCGAAAAAAAACCGAAAGACTTTCCGTCTTTCGGCTAAATTTAAAAATATAATTTCTGAAGTCCCCTGACCATTTTAATATAAAGCTCCTGGCATTCTTCGTTTTTTCCTTCTTCAATCAGGGAAATGCACGGCGACAGGTAATCACTCCAGATATCTGCATAAATTTTCTTGCTGTCTTTCCTCTTATTAATATGCTTCACGATAGTTGGCGCCAGGTTATAATATTCCTGGACAATCTCTTCGCCTTCTTCCTGATTCATTAAATAATTATCCCGATAATCCCTGAGCAATGTCAGCTCATAGCAGTCATCCGGCTTTTTGAATGTTTCACATACCGCCGTCGTAATATAACAGGATTTCCGTTTGAACCCTTTCATAATCCCATCGTAATCAGAAATGCTCACATTCGTTTTGGGGAAATGCTCTTTCCAAACCCTGTGCACAGCTTCTGCTAACGGCCTTGAAGAATTTCCGCCATATTTTAAAATAGCCGGGAATACATAAGCAGCCAAGGCAAAATTGAAATCTAACAGTTTCGCCTGCCTGTCCCCCTTTTTGGAAATCCCGTCCAGTAATTGGGCAGCGGCGTCACCCAGGGCGCTTGCCATATTTTCGATATACTGTTCCTTATCAATGACAGAATTATACCCATTTTCCAGATTTTCAAATAACATGCAGTTTTTTTCATAATACTTCCGAAAAGCGCCTTCATACATGTCCTTCGTAAAATTTGCCATCGGTTCCTGGATATCCAGCAGCAATCCCGGCATCCCTGCAATCGCCTCTGTATAATAACTCATCCGCATCTTCTCCTTTTATCGGAATACGTCTATTATTCTGCAACTTATTACGGAGTGTTTGGCTCATTCCAGTTATGGTAAACAGACTGCACGTCATCATCATCATCCAGCAAATCCAGCGTTCTCTGCAGATTCTTCACTGCCGTCTCTTCCGTCAAATCCACGTAGTTTTGAGGAATCATAGTCACTGATGCCTCTGCCATGGCAAGCCCTTCTTTCTCAAGCGCTTCCCTCACTGCCGAAAAAGCATCCGGATCTGTAATGATTTCATAGCAGTCATCTTCTTCCGAAAAATCTTCTGCTCCTGCGTCCAGCGCCAGCATCATCAAATCATCTGCATCCATCTCACACTCTTCTTTATCTACAATAATCTGCCCTTTTTTATCAAACATATAGGATACGCACCCCTGGGTGCCGATGCTTCCGCTCCCCTTTGTAAATGCGCTTCTTACATTGGCTGCCGTACGGTTTTTATTGTCTGTGAGCGCGTCCACAATAATAGCAATTCCTCCCGGGCCATACCCTTCATAAGATACATACTCATAATTAACGGCATTCGAATCCCCGGCAGCCTTCTTGATTCCCCTGTCAATCGTATCATTCGGCATATTGTTGGCTTTTGCTTTCGCAATTACATCGCGAAGCCTGCTGTTATTTGCTGGGTCTGAGCCGCCTTCTTTCACGGCTACCGCAATTTCTCTTCCGATAATCGTAAAAATCTTTCCTTTTGCCGCATCATTTTTTTCCTTTTTGTGCTTAATGTTTGCAAATTTTGAATGTCCTGACATTTCTTCCTGCTCCTTTTCTTTTTCACTTACTTTTGTTCCGGCATAACTTCCGCCGTATTTTCTAAAAGTTTCTGGATTCTGGCTTTCTGGATTTTTTTACGGGCCACACTCAGAATTTGAAATGAATACCCCATGTCTTCAATCACAGATTTCTCATCATCCGCCGGAATTTTATCCAGCTTTGATACCAGATACCCATTTAATGTCCCGATATCTTCTTCCAGCTTAAATTCAATACCTAATCTATCCTCCAGTTCTTCCAACGGAGTCATCCCGTCCGCCAGAAAACTGCCGTCTGCCTGTTCTTCAATATAAACAACATCTTCATCATATTCATCCTGGATATTGCCTACGATTTCCTCCAGAATATCTTCCAGCGCAACCAGACCTGCTGTCTGCCCATATTCATCTGCCACGATAACCATCTGCAGTTTTTTAGACTGCATATTTTTAAAAAGCAGGTTAATCTTCCTTGTCTTTGGTATAAATACCGCCTGCCGAATCAATCCCGGAATATCTTTAATCAGCCATTCATCATAATTCCCTGCCGTATGGCAACGCATGGCATCCTTCAAATGAATAATTCCTGTAATATTATCCATCCCTTCCTCATACACCGGAAAACGCGAATTTGTGGCATCCAGCATAAACTGAAGGGCGCTTTTCAAATTTATATTTCCATCCACACCTACAATATTTGTCCGGTGTGTCATGATATCCTGCGCCTCCTTATCCCCGAATTCGACAATATTTGTAATCATCTCCGCCTCATTCGCTTCCAGGACGCCCTGTTCATGCCCCTCATTTACCATAGAAATAATTTCTTCCTCTGTCACATCTTCCGGCATTTCCTTTGTATTAACCCCAAAAGGAAGTGCAAGCAGATAAACACAGCCTTGTATAAACGCTGCTATCGGAAAAAAAATAAATAGCAAAACCTTTGCCGGAACTGCCAGGCGGAAGAGAATATCTTTCCCCTTGTATGTCCCCAACGCCCTGGGAAACTGAATCCCCAGCGCCGCAAACAGAAACACTGCTATTGCCAGCTCGCATATCAGAACTGGGATATGTAATTCTCTTCTCCAGAACTCTGCCGCCCCATATGCCGCAAAGCATCCCAGAAACGCTGCAAAGAGAACTATCGTAATATGAAAAGTATTTATCATGGATTTGGGATTGTCCCTGATTTTCAAAAGCCATTCCGCTTTTGTCCCATTCTTCTCTTTGATATCGCTTTCACTCACTGCATCTAATGCCGATAGAAAAGCAGTCAGAATAAACTCCAAAACAAGAAATATCGTCAATAGTATGAGACCTGCCACTATCTGACTCCCACCATCATCCATTTGTAAAAAACTCCTTCTCTCTAAATATTTCTACTTTATCACAATACCATTAGCAATATATCATCTTCCATTTCATTAGTCAAGAGTCCAATTCATGTATCTAAAAAAATACTTGCAATCCTTCTGCTATTGTGGTATTATGTTGTTCAGTCGTTGCGACTGGTAAGATATGGCTCCTTGGTCAAGCGGTTAAGACATCGCCCTTTCACGGCGGTAACACGGGTTCGATTCCCGTAGGAGTCACTTTATAGCAGCTTCCATTTAGGCTGTTATAACACATTAAATAGTTTTAAATTTTCTCTTGACAAATTTATGACTGTTTGATATAATATAAAAGCTGTAAGGCGACATAGCCAAGTGGTAAGGCGTGGGTCTGCAACACCCTGATCACCAGTTCAAATCTGGTTGTCGCCTCTAAAAAGGACTAATGAAAATTAGTCCTTTTTGCTGTCAATTTATTTTGAAAAGCACTTGCACATCCACACAAAACTATATTATTTCTCTTCCCCCATTTTCCTCAGCATAGCAATTTCTTCTGCCCAGCCTGCATCATCATTCGGTGTCTCCAAAATAAAAGGAATGTCCTGCAGAAATGGATGTCTGACAATTCTTCGAAATGCCTCTAAACCGATAGTTCCCTCTCCAATCCTTGCATGACGGTCTTTGTGGCTGCCCATAGGATTCATGCTGTCGTTGATATGAACTGCTTTTAACCTCCTCAATCCAATCACACGATCAAATTCTTCCAAAACCCCATCCAAATTATTGACAATGTCGTAACCGCTATCCCATACATGGCAGGTATCCAGGCATACTCCCAGCTTATCCGGCAACTCCACCCTGTCTATGATGGCACGCAATTCCTCAAAATTTTTTCCTACTTCACTGCCTTTTCCCGCCATTGTTTCCAGAAGCACTGTTGTACTCTGCTCCGGTTTCAGGTTTTCATTCAGCATATCTGCTATCCACTCAATTCCTTTTTCCGCTCCCTGCCCCACATGGCTTCCGGGATGAAAATTATAGTACTGCCCCGGAGTATATTCCATACGCTTCAAATCATCTGCAAACATCTCTCGTGCAAAAATACGAATTTCTTCTTTTGCGGCACAGGCATTTAATGTATATGGCGCATGTGCTACAATTGGGGCAAACTTGTGCTCCTTTGCAATTTCCAGATACTTTCCTACATCCGCCTGCTGAATCGCCTTTGCGCTTCCTCCTCTCGGATTTCTTGTAAAAAACGCAAACGTATCTGCTCCCAGTTTCACTGCCTGACGTCCCATAGCAGCATATCCTTTTGATGATGATATATGACTTCCTATATGAAACATATTTTCCCCTTTCTGACTCGCTTGCTGCGTCATCTTGGCCGCCTTAAAAGCTTACTTCCAAACTTTTTCTTCTACTCTTATCCTGTAATACATGCTATAATCTTCCCAAAAAGGAGGATTAGCATGAAAACTTTTTTATTTCTTGGCGATAGCATTACCGATTCTCACCGTCTCTGGCAACCCGAAAATAACGGTTTAGGGAATGGGTATGTCAAAATCCTTTCTGACATTGCCATGAAAAAATCCTTTCCTGACATATATATCAATAAGGGACATGACGGCTTTACTCTCCCAGCCCTCTATCGCAATCTTCCAACAGACTGTTATCCCTGTCATCCAGACTTTGTTACCATTCTAATCGGTATCAACGATATTGCTGCTGCCCGAAACAGCAATCTTTCTTTTGAGCCCGAAACATTTGCCCTACAGTACGATGAGCTATTGAATCAAGTTTTGGCTCACACACGTGCCAAACTTCTTTGCATGGCACCTTTCATTTTCCCGCACCCTCAAGAATTCTCCCTTTGGATTCCTGATATTATCCAGGCAGAAAAAGCCATCTCTGATTTAACAGAGAAATACTCTCTGCCTTTTGTACCTCTGCACAATTATCTGAACGACGCTGCCAGCAAAAAAGGATACAGCAAAATTACTCTAGACGGGATACATCTTACTCCTTTGGGACATCGCCTGATTGCCTTGCGCTGGCTGAAAACAGTCACGAAATATTTCTCACAAGAATAAAAAAAAGCCTGACTCATCAGACTCTTATTGCATAACATGTACCCTCAAAACCACATACAGTATAACATATTCCTTAAGACATTTCAACCGGAAATCCATCTTCACTTAATAAGTGCC
>JBCLQO010000066.1:0-6185 GCA_041223665.1 Lachnospiraceae bacterium 46-15 | reverse complement strand
AGCGTCTCCTGAGTGTCCGCTTAGGGATATGCGGCAGGCTTCCCGGCTGGACGGTGGCTGGCGTTATGAGAACTGTGTGGCTGCGTGCATTGTTCTGGATATGGCGAAACTGCTGACGGCTGGTGCTGCGGGACTGTACGGCTTCACAGACTGTCTCGGTTGTGGCAAAAACGCTGGCGACTTTCAGTGTATGTAACGCTCGCGTACGCTGAAATTCCCCACTAGTGTTCCAGTATGTGCAGTAAAGTACCACAGAGCGTGGTTACACTGTTTGGGTGTACGTATAGGTATAAGTGGCTTGTGCGAACCGTCCGGTGCGGCGGTATCTGCATATAATGGCGTTTATGGTACGCAGAGCCGCCAGTTCATGAATCCCATTCGTGCAAAGCCATGTTTCGCCGTATATCCGGCGGATTGTCATAATTAAGTACATGGGCGGTTCCATCCGCGGCATGTATCAGGGAAGTCCATACAGTCACATGCACACGTAACGCTAGCCACCACACAGCCGGGGCACCTGCCATATATCCCTAAGCGGACACTCAGGGGACGTCCTTAGCAGAGGTGAGATCCACGATTTACGGAAACTTATGCGCGAAGGTTCTCCTGAGCGCATTAGTTGGAGTTAATCGTTAGCTCACCGGCGCGTTGTCCCCGTCCGTGTGGGATATGCGGCAGGCTTCCCGGCGTCCGGCGTAAACATGGGGACTATCGGTTCCGTAACTGTCCGGGGTAAACGATGAACTCCCCGACAAACCGCAATTTGTATACTGAACGGATAGCGATGAATTTTATTGAGGGAGGATACAGAAAGATGATGAAAGAAAGATTAAAATACCTAATTATCGGAGCGGGTGCTACAGGGGGGTGCATTGCTGCATTTTTGGCGGAGGCAGGGAAGGATGTGACATTGATTGCGAGGGGAAAGGCGTTGGAGACGATTCGGGAGAGCGGTCTGCGGATTCGGAAAGGGGAGCAGGAGCGGCGTATTTTCGTAAAGGTTTTCGCGGAGCAGGAATATGAAGGGAAGGCCGATATCATTTTTCTGTGTGTAAAGGGATATTCGCTGGAGGAGACGTATCCGCTGATAGAGAAGACATCGGATGGGCATACGGTGGTGATTCCGATTCTGAATATTTATGGAACCGGGGAGCGGATGGCGCGGGCGCTTCCGGGAATCCAGGTGTTGAACGGATGCATTTATATTGCAGCTTCTGTGGAGGAGCCGGGAATCATGCGGATGGGGAGTGATATTTTCCGTATTGTTTATGGCAGTGTGGACGGGAAGAGAGATAATCCGATGCTGCTCCAGGTTGAGAAGGATTTGCAGGAAGCGGGCATTACTCCGGTGTATACGGAGCAGGTACGGCGGGATACACTGCAGAAATATGCTATGGTGTCTCCGATGGCGGCTGTGGGGGCGTTTTATGACGTCAGTGCGGGACAGATGCAGCAGCCGGGAGAGATACGGGAGCGCTATAAGGCATGTATCGGTGAGATTGATAGTTTGGCGAATGCTATGGGGATTCCGTTTCCGGTAGATGTGGTGCAGACAAACCTGGATATTTTGGACAATATGGCGCCTGAATGCACCGCCTCTATGCAAAGGGATTTGAAAAGAGGCGGCGACTCGGAAATAGATGGATTGATTTTTGAGGTGGTTCGTATGGGACAGCGGTATGGAGTCCCTGTGCCGAATTATGAAGAGATTGCGTCTAAATTTTTAAAATGAAAGCTCTTTTTTCCGGAAGCATAATCGTCTACAATCTGTCCGCTTCCAAACAGTTTGTATTTGTAGGTGACAAGCCCCTCCAGCCCCACCGGGCCTCTGGCGTGGATTTTCCCAGTGCTGATGCCTACCTCTGCCCCAAAGCCGTAACGGAAGCCGTCGGCAAACCGGGTGGAACAGTTCTGGTACACTCCGGCGGAATCTACGAGCTGCATGAACTTCAGGGCGTTTTCCTGATTTTCTGTGAGGATGCAGTCGGTGTGATGGGAGCCGAAATGGTTGATATGAGCGACAGCTTCTCCCAAGCTGTCTACCAGTTTCACAGAAAGAGCCATGTCTAAATATTCTGTGTAAAATTCATTTTCTTCCATCACCTCACAGGAAATAATGCCGGAGACTTCTTTGGTGCCACGGAGTTTCACACCAGCATCCGACAGGGCTTTCGCGGCGGCAGGCAGGAAGTTTCCGGCGATTCTGCGGTGTACCAGCAATGTCTCAACAGCGTTGCAGGCGGCGGTGTACTGAGTCTTGGCGTCTACGAGAATCGGAAGCCCCTTTTCCAAATCGCAGAATTCATCGGCGTAAATATGGCAGACTCCATCCGCGTGGCCCATCACAGGAATTTTCGTATTGTTCATGATATACTGTACGAACTGGTTGGAGCCTCGTGGAATCAGCAGATCCACACAGTCATGGCAGGAGAGAAGCTCATCAATCTCATTATGCTGCTCTGCCTGGAGCATACAGCCTTTTGGAAGCCCACATGCGGTAACAGTTTCATAAATAAGGTTAAAAAGAACTTTGTTTGTACGGGAAGTCTCTTTTCCACCTTTGAGCACTGCGCAGTTTCCACTCTTGATACACAGGGCAGAAATCTGTACCAGGGCGTCCGGTCTGGCTTCAAAAATAATGCCAATAACACCGATGGGGCAGGTCACACGCTGCAGTGTCAGTCCTTCGTCCAGTTCTCTGCATAGCTGAATCTGGGAGAGCGGATCTGGGAGACGGATTAAGTCAGCGATTCCTTCGATGACATCCGCCAGCTTCTTTTCGTCGAATTTCAGGCGTTTCATCACAGCAGGAGCGATGCCGGCTTCTTCGGCAGCTTCCATGTCCGCCCGGTTTGCAGCAAAGATTTCTTCACGGTTTGCAGCTAGGGCCGCCGCTGCGTCTGTCAATGCCTGGTTTCGTATTTCAAGAGAGAGGGTGGCCATTGCGGGGCTGTCCTCTTTCATTTTGCGTACTTCGTTTCTGATATCCATAAGAGCTCCTTTCTGGTGGCAGCCGCGCTGCCAGTGCGGGTTAGTGATAGACGTATTGTATCATATTGGAAGCATTTTGCCAAACGCCAGGTTCATGCGGACATTTTTAATGGATTTTTGTGGGAAGCTGCTATGAGCAGTAACGATAGCTGCCAGCTGGGGCGAGAGCAGCAGAATTTGTGTGTTGCGGAGACGTTGGGAATACTGTTATAATCGGAGAGAAAGAAATGTTACAAAATAAAAGGTGAATTAGAATCGCTAAAAACAGTTTGAGGAAATATATAAAAACATTAGAATTGTGAGAGTAAGAGATGGAAAAGAGCCTGATTGAAAGGATTCTGGAGCAGAATAGTGGCAGTAGTAAGGGACGCCTGGGAGAGCTTACGGGGAATAAATCTCTGCGGGATTTCCCGGATAATAGCGAGACAAGGGAAGAGGCAGAACGGCTGGAGAAGCAGAATCTTCTGAAAGTAGACTGGTACGACGGAAAGAGCGTGATGAAGAAGATTTCTTACAGGGCAGAGGATTTGGGAGTATTCTACCGCATGGCAGGGCAGACGCCGCCCTGGTGTGTGCTGGAAAAATACAGGAAGCAGCTTCAGACATTCCTTCCATCACTGAAGAAGGAGTGGATTCAGCGGTACTGTGAGGAAGAGCTGGCGGTGCAGCTGGAAAAGGGGAATATTCCGAAGAACCTTCAAAAAGAGCATTTTCTGGACTGCCTCAGGGGGCTGGACGGTCTGGCGGAGCCTGTGTATAAGCGTCTATTCAGCATCAAATACCTGTCTGATTCCAAAGAGTTTGAAAGGGAAGTGCAGCGTGCTGTAGTTACGATAGCAAGGAAGTACTGTCCGGATGTGACAGAGGGGATGGAGGATTCGGCGGTGCTGTCCCAGATTTACCTTGAGGAATATTCGCAGGAACTTTGGATAAAGGGAAGCCTGCGGCTGAAACTGGAAGGAGGGGAGCAGGATTGCGGAGGGTTTGTGTATGGAGCAGCGTTAAACAGCCGGACGTTGAAAAATGCAGGGATTCTGCCAGACCAGAAAATTACAAAAGTTATCACCGTGGAAAATAAAGCAAACTTCGAGAGCATGAAATATGAGGAAGGAACCCTTATCATTTTCACCCATGGATTTCTGGCGCCGGGTGAGCGGGAATTTTTGCGGAAGCTGGTAAAGGTACTTCCGGAGAGCACAAGGTATTGCCATACCGGGGATTTAGATTTGGGCGGCGTACGGATTTTCCACGATATCCGCACAAAAGTCATGCCAAAGCTGGAACCCCTGCAAATGGATGCAGACACGTTCCGCCGCTATAAAGAGCTGGGATTTGGCGGGAAAATCGAAAAACAGGACTATTGGGAAAAATTGCGGGGAATTGACGAACCGCGTCTTCAAGGGCTGATTGATGAAATATTGAAAGAGAGATGGGTAATAGAGCAGGAGAGCTTTCTGGCAGCGGGAGAGTATTGGTGATAAAGGAATTGAAAAACAGGCGGCTTTGGATTATGATAATCTGGAGCTGCTTGTTTGTAACAGGTCAGCTTTGGCTGAACTGTTGCGCTTGTTTTTTGAAAGTGTAGATATCTATCAGAGGAGGAAGTTGCTATGGACAGAGAGACAGCAGTAATGTTATTGAAAAAGTATAACCAGGAAGAATTTCATTTGCGTCATGCCGTGACTGTAGAGGCAGTCATGCGGTATTTTGCAGAGAAAAGCGGAGAGGACGTGGAGTTTTGGGGGCTTGCAGGACTTCTGCATGATGTGGATTTTGAGAAATACCCGGAAGAACACTGTGTAAAAGCCCCAGAACTTCTGGCAGAGATTGACGCGCCGGAAGAGCTGGTTCATGCCGTGTGCAGCCATGGCTATGGCATCGTGTCCGACGTGAAGCCGGAAAAGGAGATGGAGAAAATCCTGTTTGCCACAGATGAGCTGACCGGGCTGATTGGCGCGGCCGCGCTGATGCGCCCGTCGAAGAGCACAAAAGACATGGAGCTGAAAAGCCTGAAAAAGAAATTCAAAGACAAGCGTTTCGCGGCAGGCTGCTCCCGTGACATCATACGCCAGGGCGCAGAGCAGCTAGGATGGGAGCTGGACGATTTGCTTGGCAGAACCCTGGAGGCAATGCAGGAGAAGGAAGATGAGATAGAGAAGGCGTTTGGGGAAATTTGTTGATTTTTCTCCAGATGAAGGGTATACGTGTATCAAATCGTGATTTGGTACATGGAGGGTAATAAAATTCATCACTTCATTTTGATTTGGATAGAAGTGGTGGATTTTATTTTTTTAAAATTAAATTCTTTCAAGCAATTCTAGAGGTCTGATAGCAGGAACCTCACTGTCAATAAAACCCCGGATATTTCTTGGGATGATAAAGTCAGCTTTGATACGGGAGGCACAAGCCATCTGTGAAACGTCTTTATAATCGAAAAACCAAAAAATATGTAAAAAAAGTAATGATTTTTTGAAAAGTATGTGATATAATTTGACAAGAAATAATTTTAAGTTACATACAAGAAATCTTTAAAAGAAAAAAGACATGTTATAAGTATAAAGTGTACAAGTTTTTAAGATAAGGTAGTGAAGAGGAAAGATATAGGCTCTGAGCATTTGAATATATATTCAGGGGTTTTTGATGAAATCATATTGGAAAGGAAATTGATAAGACAGAAGAAGTAAAGCTGAAAGAAATGTGGCAAGTTTACTGCTCCGTAATAAAGTCTGAGGGGGTGGAAGCAGTTCTTACTCAGCATTCAAAATAAAATTATTGATTATAACTCCAAATCATGACTGCACTATTGAATTTGTGTGTGATAAACAAGGAATAGGACTTTTCATTGTATCTCAGGGACCTGCCGAACTAAACGCTACAATTATGTGTCAGTGCAATAATCTAAGGTAACAAACGACAGAGATAGATCAGCAGTGGTGGAGACGTAATTATGCTACCACGCAAAATTATTTTGGGATAAGTTAAAAGAAAAACCTAAAAATGCGATGATTAATTTTTGGATTGATGGTAAGATGCGGAGAAGGATGTTTTTGATATTGATGTAGTGGCGATGGATTTGATAAGGTGGGGGAGGGAGTAGAGAGATATTAGAGAATAAGAGGATAATTAAAAGTTATCCGTTGGATTCTGTTCGTTAAACGCTGAATGGATAATTGAATATTATTTAATAATATTGA
>JBCLQO010000065.1:0-6284 GCA_041223665.1 Lachnospiraceae bacterium 46-15 | reverse complement strand
TCCGGGGTAAACATGGAGATTATCGGTTCCATAACTGTCCGGGGTAAGCGATGAACTCCCCGACAAACCGCAATTTGATATTGAATAGTTAGTATTTATGGAGAGTATAGCATGTTGTTACTTGACATGCAATTTGAATTTGACTATGATAAGGACAGCGGACAAATAGAAGTTGCTGTGAATGGAGTGAACAGTAACGATAAGTAGAAAAGAGAATACATTTTCATGAAGTTTATAGATAAAGTCGTAAATTATTATAAAGAACACGGCGCGAAGGGTGTGGCGTGGCGGGTGGTTGAGAAGCTGACGGGCATCCGCCCAGGAGCCATTTCTTATTCGAAATGGATAGCGCAGAATACTCCGGACGGGCGGGAGCTTGTACGGCAGAGGGAGGAGCAGTTTCCGCATATGCCTGTGTTTAGCGTAGTAGTTCCCCTGTTTCGCACGAAGGAGGCGTATCTTGGGGAGCTGATTGAGTCTGTCAGGAGCCAGAGCTACGGAGCGTGGGAACTGTGCATGTCTGACGGAAGCGGGGCGGATTCGCCCTTGACCGGGATTCTGGAGGAATACTGCCGCATGGATGGGAGAATCCGTGTCGTCAGTGCAAAGAAGCCGCTGGGAATTTCGGAAAATACGAATGCAGCCATACGGGCGGCTAAGGGGGATTATCTGGTTTTTGCCGACCATGATGATATCCTGGCGCCGGATGCACTTTATGAGTGTGCGCGCAGAATTCATGAAGATGGCGGGGGTGATGTGCTGTATTCTGACGAGGATAAGATTTCCATGGACGGGAAAAAACGGTTTGACCCGCAGTTTAAGACGGATTTTAACCCGGATTTGCTCAGAAGCATGAACTATATCTGCCATTTGCTTGTGGTACGGCGGGAATTTGCCGTCCAGGTGGGATTGTTGGACGGCGTGTATGATGGCGCGCAGGATTATGATTTTATCCTGCGGTGTACGGAAGCCACGGAGAGAATTGCCCATATTCCGAGGATTTTGTATCATTGGCGGTGTCATGAGGACTCTACGGCTGTGAATCAGGAGAGCAAGCTTTATGCTTTTGAGGCGGGGCAGCGTGCTTTACAGGCGCATTTGGACAGGATGGGAATACGTGGAGAAGTGAGCCAGGGTGAGCATCTGGGGCTGTACCGGACGCGCTATTTTGTGGAAGACGAGCCGTTGGTGTCAGTATTGATTCCCAATAAAGACCATGGAGAGGATTTGAAGAGGTGTATTTCTTCCCTTCATCAAAAATCCCGCTACCGGAATTATGAGATACTTATTATAGAAAATAACAGTGAACAGCAGGAGACGTTTGCACTCTACGAGGAGCTGACGCGCGCGGATGAGCGGGTGAAGCTCGTAACATATCAAGGAAGTTTTAACTATTCGGCAATTAATAATTTCGGTGCATCTCACGCATCGGGGGAATATCTTCTGTTTTTAAATAACGATACGGAGCTGATTTGTGAGGACAGCATCGGGGAGATGCTGGGCATTTGCAGCCGGAAAGATACAGGAGCCGTGGGAGTGCGGCTGTACTATGGTGACGATACGGTTCAGCATGCGGGTGTAATCATCGGCTTGGGGGGGATTGCCGGACATGCGTTTGCGGGGGAGCGCAGGAGTGCGACCGGATATTGCAGGAGAATTATCTGTACCCAGGATATGAGTGCGGTGACAGCGGCCTGCATGATGATGAAACGGCAGGATTTTGAGGAGCTTGGCGGATTTGACGAGAGCCTGGAGGTCACCTTTAATGATGTAGATTTGTGTCTTAGGATTCGGGAGACGGGAAAATGGGTGGTCTATACGCCTTATGCGCAGTTTTACCACTATGAGTCTAAGTCCAGAGGAAATGAGGATACAGCGGAGAAGGTTGAAAGATTTCATGGGGAAATCCGGCGTTTTCTGGATAAATGGAGCGGTTTTCTGGAAAAGGGCGACCCTTTTTACAGCCCGAACCTGACACGGATGCGCTCGGATTTTTCATTGAGGGATAAGACACTGGAGCCGCATATCGGTGTTCCGGAGATTTATAAAGACATATAGAAAAAGGATGGAAAAACGGATGATTAACTTTAATGTACCTCCCTTTGCGGGAAAGGAACTGGAATATATACGTCAGGCGGTTGAGAGCGGGAAAATCAGCGGAGACGGCCTGTTTACAAAAAAATGCTCAGATTGGCTGTCAGAAGCATATAGGCTTCGTCATGTATTGCTGACAACGTCCTGCACACATGCGTTGGAAATGGCGGCGGTGCTCAGCGGCGTGCAGCCGGGGGATGAAGTTATCCTTCCGTCTTATACGTTTGTGTCTACGGCAGATGCATTTGTACAGCGGGGAGCGCGGCTGGTATTTGTAGATATTCGGCCGGAGACGATGAACCTGGATGAACGGCTGATTGAAGATGCCATTACAGAGAGGACAAAAGTGATTGTCCCTGTGCATTACGCAGGCATAGGATGTGCGATGGATGAAATCATGGAAATTGCCGGACGGCATGGATTGAAAGTTGTAGAGGATGCGGCACAGGGAGCGGGGGCATACTACAAAGGACGGGCGCTGGGCAGCATCGGTGATTTTGGATGCTACAGTTTCCATGAAACGAAGAATTATTCTATGGGAGAGGGCGGTGCGCTGGCTTTTCCGGATGACGGCATGAAGGATGCGGCGGAAATCCTGAGAGAAAAGGGAACCAACCGAAGCCAGTTCTTCCGGGGGCAGATAGATAAATACCGCTGGGTGGACTACGGTTCGTCTTACCTTCCGAGCGATATGAATGCGGCGTATCTGTGGGCACAGCTTGAGGAGGCAGATATCATTCGTGAGGACAGGCTGACAAGTTTTGGACACTACCAGGAAGGACTGCGCCCGTTGGCGGATAAAGGATATATTGAGCAGCCGTTCATCCCGGATTATGCGGAGCACAATGCCCATATGTACTATATAAAAGTAAAAGATTTAGAAACCAGGACACGCTTGATTTCCTATCTGAAAGAGCAGGAAATCCAAGCGGTATTCCACTATGTTCCTCTGCATTCTGCCCCGGCGGGGCGGAAATTCGGATATTTCCATGGTGAGGACCGCTATACAACAAAGGAAAGCGAGCGAATCCTGCGGCTGCCGATGTATTATCGGCTGAAGCAGGAGGACAGGGAGAAAATCATAGAGAAAGTGACGGCCTTTTTTGAAGCCTGAATAGACAGTTTGGTTATGTCTGAGAGTTCTGGAGGAAAAGCATGAATGTGAAAAACATGGCGAAACGCCTGACTTTATATAATGTGAAAAAAGCTTTCCTGTATCTGAAACGGTATGGCGTCAGAGATTTTATCGTGCGCCTGTCTGAGCGGTTTGCGGACGCAGAGGTAGACTATGATAAGTGGTTCCGTGCCAGAGAGTTAACGGATGAACAACGGGAGCAGCAAAAGACCCGAAAGTGGGAATGGGAGCCGCTTATCAGCGTAGTCGTTCCGGTTTACCGTACACCGGAGATTTTTTTGCGCGAGATGATAGAGTCGGTGGCTGTCCAGACTTACGGGAATTGGGAACTGTGTATTGCCGATGGGAGTGGGGACGACGGGGAACCAGAGCGTATTATCCGGGAATACCGGGAGAAGGGACTGCCTATCCGCTATCAGAGGCTGGAGAAGAATGAGGGGATTGCCGGAAATACGAATGCGGCGCTTGCTTTGGCGAAAGGAGACTATGCGGCGCTTTTTGACCATGACGATTTGCTAACGGAGGATGCGCTCTATGAGGTGGCGGAGGCAATTGAGAAAAAAGGAAGCCCCGATATGATTTACAGTGATGAAGATAAGGTGAGCGCAGATTTGAGCGAGTATTTCCAGCCTCATTTCAAGCCGGATTTCAGCCTGGACTTGCTGAGGGCGAATAATTATATCTGCCATCTGCTGGTGGTAAGCCGGGAACTGCTTGTGAAAGTGGGCGGGCAGGATGCGGCTTATGACGGCGCGCAGGATTATGATTTTATTTTCCGCTGCGCGGAAGCGGCAGAGAAAATTGCGCATATTCCGAAAGTGCTTTATCACTGGCGGATTCATGCGGCTTCTACGGCGGACAATCCTTTTGGGAAGGACTATGCGCTGGAGTCAGGGAAGCGGGCGGTGGAGGCGCACCTGCGGCGCAGCAACATTCCGGCACAGGTGTCTATGCTGAACTACCGGGGATTTTACCGGGTAAAATACGAAGTTTCCGGCGCGCCATTGGTTTCCATCATTATTCCGAACAAGGATGAGACGGATACCTTGAAGCGCTGCCTGGATTCTATTAAAAATATTTCAACTTATCGGAATTATGAAGTCATTATTGTAGAAAATAACAGTACACAGAAGGAAACCTTTGCGTTTTACCAGAACATCGACGGGAAAGATGGAGTCCGCGTGGTGTACTGGGAACGGGAGTTCAATTATTCTGCAATCAATAATTTCGGCGCAGCCCATGCAAAGGGCGATTATTTTGTGCTGATGAATAATGACGTTACCGTAATCACGCCGGACTGGATAGAAGAATTTCTGGGACACTGCCAGAGGCCGGAGGTTGGAATCGTGGGAGCACGCCTGTATTTCCCGGACGATACCATCCAGCATGCCGGGATTGTTATGGGAATCGGGGGATGCGCGGGAAGCATGTTCGTTGGCATGAAACGGGCGATGACCGGATATATGCACCGGGCAGTGCTACAGCAGGATATGAGCGCAGTAACGGCGGCCTGCCTGATGGTAAAGAGGGAGGCTTTTGAAAAAGTGAAGGGATTGGATGAAAAGCTGGTGGTGGCCTTTAATGATGTGGACTTTTGCCTGCGGGTGGGGGCAGAGGGCTGGCTTGTGGTCTATGACCCTTATGTAGAAATGTACCATTTCGAATCAAAGACGAGGGGGTACGAGGATACGGAAGAGAAAAAGCGGCGGTTTGAGCGGGAAAAACAGTATCTCTGCACCCGCTGGGCAGATTTTCTGGAGGAAGGCGACCCCTATTACAACAAGAATCTGTCTCTGAAAACCTGCGATTATTCGTTATAGCAAGGGAAATCCCCGAATTTTCATATCAGAGGATTGAGGAGAAAGGTTTGGAAGTAAACTTCCTGAATTGCCAGGATAACGCAGTAAATGCGTCAGAAAGAGGAAAGAATGAAAAAAGTATCAGTGGTGATACCAAATTACAATGGAAAAAAATTTTTGGAGGACTGCCTGGAATCACTGAAAGCCCAGAGCTTTACGGAATTTGATACGATTCTGGTGGATGATGGCTCATCGGATGGCAGCGTAGAGTATGTGGAAACACATTTCCCGAATGTGCGCGTCATCAGCCTGCCAGACAACGGCGGGTTCTGCAGGGCGGTAAACCGCGGCATCCAGATGGCAGAGACACCCTATGTGATTCTGCTGAACAACGATGTGAAGGCTGACAAAAACTTTGTAAAAGAAATGGCGGCGGGAATCCACAAATACAAGAAATGTTTTTCGTGCTCCGCCCAGCTTCGGAATATGCATGAGCCAGACAAGATTGACGACGCAGGAGATTACTACTGTGCATTAGGATGGGCGTATGCCTTGGGAAAAGATAAGCCTGCCGGGGCTTACCAGAAGGAGAGGAAGATTTTTGCACCCTGCGGGGGCGCTTCTATCTACAGAAAAGCTCTGTTTGAAGAAATCGGATATTTTGATGAAAAGCATTTTGCGTATCTGGAAGATATTGATGTGGGATACCGGGCACGCATTTACGGCTATGAAAACCGCTATCTGCCAGGGGCGGTGGTATATCACGCCGGAAGCGGCACCACCGGCTCCAGATACAACGAGTTTAAAGTGCGCCATTCTTCCCGGAATAATGTGTATATGATTTACAAAAATATGCCGTTCGGACAGATACTTTTGAACCTGCCCTTTTTGGCGGCGGGATTTTTTGGGAAATATTTGTTTTTCCTGAAAAAAGGGTATGGAACACTTTATGCAAAAGGTCTGGCAGAGGGAATTTCCATGGCCAGGAAGGGAAAAAAAGTGCCGTTCCAGGCAAAGAACCTGAAAAATTACGCAAAAATACAGCTGGAACTTTGGGTGAATATCGTCCGCAGGCTAAGGGGGCGTTAGGGGCTTGCAGCGGCTGCTTCGCCTTTAAATTGCGGTTTGTCGGGGAGGTTGTCGCTTACCCCGAAAGGTCGCAGAACCGATAGTCCCCAGGTTTACGCCGGACGCCGGGAAGCCTGCCGCATATCCCACACGGACGGAGACAACGCGCCGGTGAACTAACAGCTAAC
>JBCLQO010000064.1:0-6453 GCA_041223665.1 Lachnospiraceae bacterium 46-15 | reverse complement strand
TTAGTTGTAGTTAGCGGCTAGTTTGCCGCAGCGTTGTCTCCGTCCGTGTGGGATATGCGGCAGGCTTACAGGCGTCCAGCGTAAACATGGAGACTATCTGTTCCGTGACTGTCCGCAGTAAACGCAGAAACTATCGGTTCCGTAAACTGTATGGGGTAAGCGATGAACTCACAGACAAACCGCAATTTGAATACCAAACAGCACATCCTTTCTGCATATTTTCGTCAAAGGGATTTACATTTTTCGCTATCTATTGTATCATTTCTTTAAAAAGCGTAAAGGCTGGATACATATGAAATTCAAAAACACAAGACCGCACAACCTCTATCCCCGTCTGCTTCAGGCTTTGGCGGCAGCCCTTATGGGCGGGGCTTTTTATATAGGTGCATATACTTTTACTTATGGAACTGCCGCTCCTACTGTGCAGGATATCACACCGGAAATTGTGTCTTCTACAGAGACTGACCCCCTCTCGGCGGCACAGGATTCAGTGGACGCTACAGCAGCAGACATTACAGATTTTTCTGAGACTGAGGCGCCTGCAGACAGCGAAACTTCTCTGGAAATCCAAACACCGGCAGACAGCAGGGATTCCATCGCCGCAGAAACAGCCTCTGAGCCTTCGGGCGAATATGAAATTACAGAATCTACAATGGAAACTGATGTTTCGCCTATTTACACGTACTCTGATATGATAGAAGTTTCTCCTGCACACCCTTTTGTTCCCGGCTCTCCTTATGCATCAGATAAGTACGCGTTTAGCATCCGCTCTGCTGATTCTGAGGATATTATCTATGTTTATGAGGATGACATCTATAAAGTTGCACAGTTTCAGCCAAACTATCTCTATGATTTAACAGAGGTTTCTCTCTCCTGGGAGCATCTTGAAGAAGAACTGATTTCCATGACTGAGAGCTATTCCGGCAGCTGGTCTGTGTATGTGAAAAACCTTGCGAATGGCGATACGATAGCCGTCAACCAGAAACCTATGGAATCTGCAAGCCTGATTAAACTCTATATCATGGGAGCGGTGATGGAACAGATTCATAACGGAAATCTGGAAGAGACAGATACCATCCGTTCTCTTCTGAATGATATGATTACTGTCAGTGACAATGAAGCTTCCAACGAGCTGGTGCGTTATCTCAGTCCGGAACATGACCACAAGGACGGGCTTACCTACGTAAACAGTTTCGCTAAACGCCACGGCTTTCTTGACACACAGCATGTAAACGGACTGGAAGATTCCAGCCTGCGCCATTCCCCTCATCTGCAGAATGAAACTTCCGCCCGGGACTGTGGAGAGCTATTGGCACAAATTTATGATGGGAAACTAGTATCCCATCTGGCCTCCCGGGATATGGAAAATCTGCTGTTAAACCAGGAGATTACCTACAAAATCCCCACCGCCGTGCCTTCTGAATCCGTTACCGCCAACAAAACCGGAGAAATCAGCGATGCAGAAAACGATGCTGCTATCATCTATTCCCCCGGCGGTGATTTCGTGCTGTGCATCATGTCGGGAGGCTGGGACAGCGGAAACCAGGCCATTGACCATATACGTGCGCTTACGAAACTTGTGTATAACCATTTTAATGTGACTGTAGCTGATTCAGATAAATATATGGTTGTAGAAAAGGCCGAGGAATAATTCCCACGCCTGCCAAAAAGATAATTGCTAATCACTGCCATAAAGCCCTGCCAAATGGCATCTGAATATTGGAGGTACTGACTATGCGTATTTGGGGAAAAATCATAAAAGATAACAGGATGCTTGTTGATACCGTTGTGGAAGACAACACCATTGACACCAGGACACACAAAATATTCCGCGCCCTGGATGAAATTTGCTATGTATTTGATTTAGGAAAACCGATCTGGCTCGACTCCACAATAGCGGAATTTAAACGCCACGACAAGGCCAGATTTTACCAGGACAACTTTATTGAGCCGATTGACTTTGACTATCTGGAATTTCATGTACTCGAAGAAGACTCCTGATACTGCTACACAAAATAAAATGCCGCGGCTGCACACTATACACAGTCACGGCATTTTCTGCTTTATACCACTAGTTTCTATTCCTCAAACCTCACTTTGATATATGCTTTTATCTCTTCTACGCATTTCTCAAATCCAAGCTTACTGCTATTCAGGCACAAATCATAGTTCCTGGCGTCATTCCAAACATTTCCTGTATAATAATGGTAGAAATCACCCCGGTATTTATCCGTCTTGGCAATGAATTTCTCCATTTCTTTTCTGCTCATATCATTCCGCTCCATCGCACGCTCCATGCAGTAATCCGCCGGAGCATGGACAAACACGCTTACTACATCCGCCCTGTCCTTCAACACAAAATCTGCACAGCGGCCTACAATTACACAAGAACCTTTCTCTGCCAGCTCTTTAATGATCTTTGCTTGATAATTAAACAGATTTTCACTGGAAACAAAATCATCGCTCTCCGGCGAAATTAAACCACCGGTATAAACCTTTTTTGAAGCCCCGAACAACGGATTGCTGCGCAGTCTCTCATCTGCCTGATTGAACAGCTCTTCCCGGATTCCACTGTCATCCGACGCCATCCGCAGGATTTCCCTGCTGTAAAAGGGAATCCCCATATCTTTTGCAAGCATCTGTCCGATTGTCTTACCGCCGCTTCCGTATTGTCTGGCGATTGTAATGATTACTTTTTCCACAGAAATCCCTCCTTACTCTCCTAAGTACGCTTTCTTCACCGATTCATCGTTCATCAGTTCTTTCGCGTCTCCCTGCAGTGTAATCCTTCCTGTCTCCAGGACATATGCCCTGTCTGCGATGGAAAGCGCCTTCTTTGCGTTCTGTTCCACCAGCAGTACAGTGGTTCCCGCTGCGCTTACCTCCTGAATAATATCAAATATCTCATTTACAAAGATTGGGGACAGTCCCATGGATGGCTCATCCATCAGGATAATCTTCGGCTGGGACATCAGCGCCCGTCCCATAGCCAGCATCTGCTGCTCGCCCCCGCTCAGGGTTCCTGCCATCTGGTTCTTCCGCTCTTTCAGCCGGGGAAACCTTTTATAAACCATTTCGAGGTTCCTGGCAATTTCATCTTTATCTTTTCTCGTATACGCACCCATTTTCAGGTTCTGGTATACGCTCAGCTCTGCAAAAACTCTTCTTCCCTCCGGCACATGCGCCATTCCCATCGATACAATCTTGTGCCCGGGGATTTTTGCAACATTTTTCCCGTCAAATATGATTTCTCCCGCCTTTGCCGGAATCAGCCCGGTAACCGCATGGAGCGTGGTCGTCTTTCCCGCGCCGTTCGCGCCGATAAGGGCGATAACTTCCCCTTCATTTACCTCGAAGGAAATCCCTTTGATGGCCTGAATCATGCCGTAATATACTTCCAGATTTTTGATTTCAAGCATTGCCATAAGTCTTTCCTCCTATTCTCCCAGATATGCGGTGATTACCTGTGGGTTATTCAGAACTTCCCCTGTTTCCCCTTCTGCCAGCACCTGGCCGAAGTTCAGTACCGTCAGCTTTTCACAGATACCAGATACCAGCTTCATATCATGCTCTATAAGCAGGATGGTCATATCAAATTTATCCCTCACAAAATGAATGGTATCCATCAATTCCTGGGTTTCGTTTGGGTTCATGCCAGCCGCCGGCTCATCCAGAAGCAGAAGCTTCGGCTCCGTAGCCAAGGCTCTGGCAATCTCCAGTTTCCTCTGTTTTCCGTAAGGAAGATTCGACGCCAGATAATCTGCCTGACCTGCCAAATCAAATACATCCAGCAGCTCCATGGCCTGCTCGTTCATCTCTCTCTCTACCTTCCGGTATCTTGGCAGACGCAGAATCCCTTCCACCGTAGAATAATGATGCCTATTATGAAGTCCGACCTTTACATTGTCCAACACACTCATATCCTTAAAAAGCCGGATATTTTGGAAAGTCCTCGCGATGCCTTCCTTATTGATTTCTATGGTCTTTTTTCCAGTAATATTCTTTCCGTCCAGGGTGACAATTCCCTCATCCGGCTTGTATACGCCTGTAAGCAGGTTAAATACTGTCGTCTTTCCCGCGCCGTTCGGCCCTATCAGTCCATAGAGCTGTCCTTTTTCAATGCTAATATTGAAACTATCCACGGCACGAAGCCCTCCAAAGGAGATTCCCAGGTTTTTTACTTCCAACAACGCCATGATTACTCACCCTCCTTTGCTTCCTGCTTCTTCTTTAACAGCCGTTTCGGTGAATACCTCTCCCGCCATTCCAGCGCCTTCGGGCTCCAGTTAAAGAGCATCATCACAATTAATACTACCGCATAAATCAACATACGGTAATCACTCAGGAAACGCAGCATCTCCGGCAGCAGCGTTAAAATAACCGCCGCAATCATGGAACCGCGGATTCTTCCGATTCCTCCAAGCACTACATATACCAGTATCATAATTGACATATTGTATCCGAAATTTTTAGGCTGTGCAGACAGCGTCGCCAGATTGTGTGCATAGAGCACACCCGCCACACCTGCCAATGCCGCCGAAATAGTAAATGCCATCATCTTGTATTTCGTAATATTAATACCTACAGACTCTGCCGCAATGCGGTTATCCCGAATAGACATAATAGCCCGCCCGTCCCTGGAATGAATCAGGTTCAGTACGATAAAAAGAGTAAGAAGCAGCAAAAGGATTCCGATAAGAAATGTAGAATCATTGGGAGTCCCGGTAATTCCCTGGGGACCATTTACAATAACCTGCCCGTCCGCCTCCATGTTCAGGGACATAGCGTCCTTCATTGAAAAATGGAAACCATTGCTGTCCTTTCCTATAAAAAATGCATTAATCAAATTCTTAATAATCTCACCGAATGCCAGTGTTACAATTGCCAGATAGTCGCCTTTCAGCCTCAGCACCGGAATACCTATCAGAATACCAAACAAAGCAGCCACCGCAGCGCCTACCAGAAGCGCCAGGAAGAAACGCACCCCTGCCACCGGGATTACTTCAACCATACATTTCGAGAAAAATGCACTGGAAAACGCACCCACACACATGAAGCCCGCGTGCCCAAGACTCAATTCTCCCAGAATACCTACTACCAGGTTCAAAGACACCGCCAGGATTGCATAGGTACACAGCGGCACAAGAAGCCCCTTCATCAGACTGGAAACCTGTCCTGCTGACACCAGAATCTGTACGATGATAAACGCAGCGATTACAATGCCATATGTAATAAAATTGCTTTTTGTCGTTTTATTTATTTTCAACTTATTCGTTTTCATCTTCGCCACCACCTATACTTTCTCTTGTACCTGTTTGCCCAGGATTCCCGTAGGCTTCACCAACAGTACCACAATCAACACGGCGAACACGATAGCATCTGCCATCTGTGACGATATGTAAGCTTTTCCCAGGATTTCAATTACCCCCAGCAAAATTCCGCCAATCATGGCCCCCGGAATCGAACCGATTCCACCAAATACTGCCGCCACAAAAGCTTTAATACCCGGCATTGCGCCTGTATACGGAGTCAGGGACGGATATGCAGAACACAAAAGCACGCTTGCAACGGCTGCCAGCGCAGAGCCAATTGCAAAGGTCAGGGCAATCGTCCCATTCACATTGATACCCATAAGCTGTGCCGCACCCTTGTCTTCAGATACAGCAAGCATAGCCTGTCCTGCTTTCGATTTATTAATAAACAGGGTCAGCCCCACCATAATAATAATACATGCAGCAATCGTCACCATCGTCTCTCCGGTAATGGTAAGGGCTCCTCCTGCCAGCGTAACCGCCGGTATAGAAACCACGGATGTAAAGGATTTCGTATCCGCACCAAATATCAGCAATGCAATATTCTGCAGCAGATAGCTGACGCCGATTGCCGTAATCAGAACAGCCAAGGATGACGCAGCATTTCTCAGCGGCCTGTACGCCACCCGCTCAATCGTCACTCCCAATACAGTACAGACAATGACTGCCGCCAGGATTCCCAGCATAGGAGGCATCCCCATAGCAGCCGTGGCTGTAAGCACCACATAACCCCCAACCATAATAATATCGCCGTGGGCAAAATTCAGCATCTTGGCAATTCCGTATACCATCGTATAGCCCAGGGCAATGATTGCATATACACTGCCGAGGCTGATGCCATTGATTAAATAAGATATAAAACTCATAGCACACCCCTCTTTAGAAGATTTAAAGTTACACACTATTCTAATTATTATAGCATACTCTGTCTCTCTAATTCAACATAAAAGTTACAGTTCTGCTTCTAACAGTTCAATGTTAATGCGGTTTGTCGGGGAGTCTGTCGCTTACCCCGGAAAGTTATGGAAACGACAGCTCTATGCTTACGCTGAACGCCAGGGCATCTGCCATATATCCCACACGGACGGGGACAACGCGCCGGCGAGCTAACGATTAACTACAACTAATGCGCTCAGGAGAG
>JBCLQO010000063.1:0-6709 GCA_041223665.1 Lachnospiraceae bacterium 46-15 | reverse complement strand
ACAACTGTATGAAAAGGTTGCAAGCTAACTCATTGAATATCTCATTTTAGTTTGTACTAAATCTTGACATAGGAGCACATCTCCTTTTCCCTTAAATGTTCCCAATGTTTTTTCAGCTGTTCGGAAATTCCGAACAACTGAAATTCCATCTCAAATTTTCCATTAAACAGATTCTTTTGTATCTCCACACCCCACATCAACCACCGCAGAAACCTCAAAATACTTCTCTATCCTCTTATTCCGATTCCCCTCTCCATTTTCCACAAACACAAAATGCCTGCAAAACTGCCTAAAATAAAGGATTTCTAGATATGCTTCCTTTGTATCAACACCGCACATTCTGTATGCACACTCATCGGGAACTGGTCAACCCCCTGCCCCCTCATCACTTCATACCCTCTCTCACACAAATACTTCAAATCCCTTGCCAGCGTAGCGGAATCGCAGCTCACATACACCACACGCTCCGGAGATATCTTCACAATGGTGTCCAGCAGGCTCTCGTCGCAGCCTTTCCGCGGCGGGTCCACTACGATGACATCGGCGGAAATGCCGTCGCGCTCGTACATTTGAGGCAGCACTTCTTCTGCCCCGCCCACGAAGAAGTTAGCATTTGTAATGCCATTGATTCTGGCATTGTTCCTGGCATCTTCGATGGCCGCAGGAACGATTTCTACCCCGTACACCTGCTTTGCTTTCTGTGCCAGGAAAAGGGAAATCGTGCCGATTCCGCAGTACAGATCCCAAACTGTCTCGTTTCCGGTGAGGGCGGCATATTCAAGCGCCTTTTCATATAGTTTCTTCGTCTGTACCGGATTTACCTGATAGAAAGACAGGGGAGAAATCCGGTATTTAATCTCCCCGATGTAATCTTCAATATAATCACGTCCCCACACTGAAATAATTTCGTCCCCCAAAATTACATTTGTCCGCTTCTTATTCACATTTAAGGTAATGCTTGCCATGCCGGGAATTCCTCGCAAACGTTCCACCAGCTTTTCAATTTTCCCGACTCTGCGCCCGTTAATCACCAGGCACACCATGATTTCTTTCGTTGTAAACCCATACCGGATCAGGACATGGCGTACCAGCCCTTTCCCCGTAGACTCATCGTACGCGGAAATATGCTCTTTCTCCATAAAATCAATGACAGCATCCAGAATTTTTTCGTTCTCCGGTACACCGAGTAGGCATTTCCGGTTTTCGATGATGCTGTGGGTGCGTCCCGCATAAAATCCTGTAATAATCCTTCCGGTTTTGTCTGTACCCACCGGGAACTGTGCTTTATTCCGGTAGCCAAAGGGATTGTCCATACCGCAGATTGGCTCCAGTGAGATTTTGTCAAATCCTCCGATGCGTTTGAGGTTATTCTGGATTTTATTTTCTTTAAAACGAAGCTGTGCCTCGTAAGCCATCGCCTGGAGCTGGCAGCCACCGCACTGGCGCGCCACCGGACAGGGTGCAGTTGCACGCCATGGAGACGGCTCAAGCACCCGCATCAGCCGTGCATAGCCGTAGTTCTTTTTCATTTTCATAATCTTAGCTTCCACTACGTCTCCTATGACGGCATCCTTTATAAAGAGAGCAAAGCCGTCCATCTTCCCGATGCCGGCTCCGTCTGCTCCCATATCTTCTATTTTTACCTGTATCAAATCATCTTTCTTCATATGCTCGTTTTCCTGATATTCGATTCAAACAGCCGGTTATACCCCAGCCACTCATTGTTGTCCGCTGCCCCTCTGACTGCCTCCTTGAAGGTCTGCATCTTAGCGTCTGTATTATCCGCAAAATTCAGTGCCAGCGCTTCTGCAAGAGCCGGCTTTTTCGGCGAGCCGTATTCCAGCTCCCCATGATGCGCCAAAATGCAATGCATCAGCTCGCTCAAAAGCTTCTTAGGAAATCCTTGAATGCGTCTGGCTGTTGCGCCCACCAGCTCCGCGCCCATATAAATGTGCCCCAAAAGCTGACCGTCATCGGTGTAGTCATTCTCAGGAAATGTGGAAATTTCCCGCATTTTCCCCACATCATGGAAAAGGGCTGCGGTAAGGAGAAGATCTCGGTTTAAAATGGGGTACTGGTTTACATAAAAATAGCAGAGCTTTACTACGCCAAGCGTATGCTCCAGCAGCCCTCCCACAAATCCGTGATGGACACTCTTCGCCGCCGAATGAAATTTAAACGCCTTAATAAAAGCTTCATTATCTTTGAAATAAAACTCCGTCAGCTTCTTGAGATGTTCATTCTCAATCTTTTCCACATAGCCCATCAGTTCTCCATACATTTCATCAATGCCACACTCGCTGATTGGCAGATAATCCTGCGGGTCATATTCCCCTTCTCTCGCCCGGCGCACACGCTTGATATTCAGCTGCAAGGCCCCCTGGAAATTTGTCACATCCCCGACCACGTCTACATAGTCCAAAACCGCAAAATCATCAATCCCCTGGGAATCCGGATCCCATATTTTAGCATCAATCGTACCTGTCTTATCCTGCAGAATCACATTTTCATATGCTTTTCCATTTTTCGTAACTGCTGCCTGCCTGTACTTGCACAGATAAATATCTCCTACCTTTTCTCCCTCTCTTAACGTTTCAATGAATTTCATCTTTTCCCCTTTCTGGCACACTTTTGCTGCGTCATCTTCTGTCCTAACGTCCCAGCTGTACCAAAACCTCCATATCTACATATCCGTCCACCGATGTCCGCTTAATACCAAGCTTAACCGTCTCTTCCGGGCTGTGCTTCTGGATTTCCTGTCTGTAGTCCTCTATGTTTAAAATTTCCCTGCCGTCTATGCTAGTAATAATATCCGCCACATACACTCCTGCGTGCATTGCCGGAGAATCTTCCGCCACACTCCGCACGTAAATCCCCTGGGGCATATGAAACTCTTCTGCAATCGTCCCGTCAATCTCTTTGCCCACGATTCCCACCGCAGGACGCTCCCGACCGTTCGCCAAATCCGTCACCAGCTCCTGGATATCCGGAACTGCCAGGGCGGTAAGCGTAATCTGCCCGCTGTCAGAAGAGAAATTCTGCGCAATAATCCCCATGATTTTCCCATCCAAATCAATTAATATACCGCTGCCCTGCTGGCTTCCCAGAATATCTGTATTCAGCACCCGGTACTGGGCATCCACCACAGACAGCTCCACTATGGAAGTAATCATGCCGAAAGACATGCTGCTGTTGTTCGCCACCGGAGTTCCCAGGGCAATCACCGGCTCACCCTGCTTCATATTTCCCGATACTCCCAGCTCCGCCGGCGCAATCCCATCCATATCGACGGGAAGGCTCGATTTTCTGACGCGCAGCACCGACAACCCTGTCGCTGCATCCCGTTTCTGGAGGCTCGCGTCTGCTACCGTCCCGTCTGAAAATGCTACAATAATGCGCTCTGCTTCGGCAGCCGCATGGCTTCCTGTCAATATAAAATATTCCTGCTGGCTCTGGGCAACGACAAGACCTGCTGTCTGAATACGGTTTTCAATTACTTCATTGAACCAGTCCACATTGCTCGTTTCACACGTCACAGTAACGACTGACGGATAGACGCTCTCCGCCACTTCCGCCATTTTTCTGTAAAGCATCTTGTAATCCGAAATCTCCAAATCCTTCCGCTCAATCACTGTGTGCGGTGCTTCTGTTTCTTCTGTCTCTGTCTGCGGCGCCTCAGTTTCTTCCGTCTCCGTTTCCTCACGCACCACAATTACCTGCGCCGGGTCCTCCGGCTCGCCAAACTGCTTCTTTGCCCAGGGCTGAACCACTGAGAATGTAACCCCTGCCGCCGCGCCAAACAGAATAGCCAGCGCACACGCCCCTATTCCCTTCCGGAACCATCTCATTTTATAAAAAGGTTTTTTCTTGAGCTGCTCGCTCATGAAATCAAATTCCCTCTGTCCCTTCTCCGACATATAAATAGTCTCCTTATTATCCCCAGCACCCCCTATTGCCATCACTAGTCTACCAAGAATTTATGAACAAATCATGAATTTCCCTTCCTTTTCTTATTTCCTGATTATCTCGCAGCTAAAATCCGATTGAAACGCTCCCTCAAGCCCCTCTGTAATCCAGAGTCCGCCTTCTTTGTCCAAAAAAACTGCATCAAAATCTTCACTGTGCGATTTCCAAAACGGCACTGCCTGCTCCATTCCCATAACAAAAAGCGCCGTAGACAAACCGTCAGCGAACACCCCGTCCTCACTGACCACCGTAACAGAAACCAGCCCGCTGTCTGCAGGATATCCGCTTGCCGGATCCAGGATATGATGGTACGTTTTTCCATCCCGTTCAAAATATCTCTCATACCCGCCCGAAGTCACCACCGCTTTTCCATTCACAGAAAGCACACCCAGAAAATCCCCGTCCCCTTCCGGGTTCCGTACTGCCACACGCCAGTTTCCCCCATCTGCTTTCGTTCCAAGTACCTGTACATTTCCTCCCAGGCTCACAATCCCGCTCTCAACTCCATACTCCTGAAATATCTTCATCATGCGGTTCGATGCATACCCCTTCGCAATCCCGCCCAAATCTATTTCCATCCCATCCAAACCGAACAATACCTTCTTCCTGTTTCCGTCCAGTCTAATCTGAGAACCGTCCACCCTATCCAGCAGTACCGTCAGCTCCCCCGGCTCCGGAACCTGGTATTTTTTATCTGTAAATCCCCATGCCCGCATCACTGGATAAATACTGATATCAAACGCACCGTCCGTCTTTTCGCAAATCCTCCCAGCTTTTTCAATCAAAACAGCCGTATCCTCCGACACGGAACCGCCTCCCTCACGGTTCAGCCGAGACACTTCACTGTCCGCTGCCCCTGTGGAAAGCAGCGCGTCCAGTCGCTCTGCTTCTTTCTCCGCCGCTTCTGCCGCCTCCTCACACCGCTCCCCATAAGCCGTAACCGTCATCACCGTATCCATAGCAAAAAATTCCCTCGAAGCTGACACCTCAGAGGCGTCCTTCCCGCTGCATCCGTATAAAAATATCCCTGCCGCCGCCATCAAAAACACGCGCCTGAACCAGAACTTCCTTTCTCTTCCCATCCTCATGCCACACCTTTCCAAAGCTTTTTCTGTTTACTGCCATCCCCAATATTTCTTTCAAATATGGCACAGTAAAACCAAACGATACTATAACGCAGGGAGCACAACTATCTTCTAAAACATTTGCAAAACAATTACGTCTCCAATTATAAAAATGAAGATATCACGAACTCAAGAAGCCGCTCGGAAAATACCCTGTCCGGCTCCATGAGCTGGATTCGCCCCTCCAGTTTATAACACTTCCCAAGTACCTGCGGGGCAATCCCCACATCCGCCTCTGCCAGCATCGGTAAATCAAACCCGCTGTCCCCTGCTGCTATCGCCTGTTCCGGTTTTATCCTTTCCCGAAGCCGCCGAAGGGCTGCGCCTTTATTCAGGGCTTTCGGGAGCGCATACACTTTTACTCCGTTGCGAAATACATCCATTTGGCTCATATCCAGCTTTTCCTTCAGTCTGTCTACAGATTCTTCTGGACATTCGCTTTTGGTAAACAGAAACAGCTTCCTGATGTTTCTAACCTCAAGGATTCTATTTTTATCCATTTCCAGAATTTCTGCTGCTTTCTCCAGCTCATCCCGGCAGTCTGCCGTCATTTCTACAGATTCACGATACCAGCCTGCATCCTCCTGTCCGTCTATCAAAAGCACGCCTCCGTTGCACACCAGCGCATAAGGCGGAATGCCCACCCCCATCTCAATCCGGCGGTACTGCTCCTCCGTCCGGGTAGTCACAGGCACAAACAAAAGCCGGGACGCCGCATATTTCAGCAGCCCATATGTCCTTTCCGTAATATACGAAACCTCCCGCCCCTGATAAATTTCTACACACCGCTTATCTTCGCCAATATCATGCTTATAAGAAAATATCAAAGTATTATCCAAATCCGAAAAAAATGCAATCATAAAAATCCTTTCCCAAAGGTACTGCTATAAAGTGCTGCCGTTCAACTTTCAAATTGCGGTTTGCCGGGGAGTCTGTCTCTTACCCCGGATAGTCACGGAACCCATAGTATCCATGCTTACCCCGGACGCTGGGGCACCTGCCATATATCCCACACGGACGGGGACAACGCGCCGGTGAGCTAACGATTAACTACAACTAATGCGCTCAGGAGAACCTTCGCGCATAAGTTTCCGTAAATCGTGGATCTCACCTCTGCTAAAAGCGTCCCCTGAGTGTCCGCTTAGGGATATATGGCAGGTGCCCTGGCTGTGTGGCGGCTGGCGCTACGTCCGCGTGTGGCTGCGTGAACTTCCCTGATATATGCCGCGGATGTGATTAATTATGATAATCCGCCGGATATACGGCGAGACATGGCTTCATGAACTGGCGGCTCTGCAAGATGTCACGGCTCTGCGCACCATAAACGCCATTATATGCAGATGCCGGACGGTTTGAGCGAGCCGCTTATTCCTATACGTACAGCCAAACAGTGTAACCATACTTTGCAGCACTTTACTGCACACAAGAGTGTTCCATGCACCGAAAGTCGCCAGCGTTTTCGCCACAACCGGAACAGTCCGTGAAGCCGTACAGCCCCACAGCGCCAGCCGTCAGCAGTTTCGCTATAGTCAGAACAATACAGCAGCCGCACAGTTCTCATAACGCCAGCCACCGTCCAGCCGGGAAGCCTGCCGCATATCCCTAAGCGGACACTCAGG
>JBCLQO010000062.1:0-6895 GCA_041223665.1 Lachnospiraceae bacterium 46-15 | reverse complement strand
CCTTTGGTAATGTAACTATTATAACATGGATTAGGGGATATCTCATTTTGATTTGTGCTATTTATATTCTAACACCACCCAGGCAGTCATAGATGGGAAAATCTGGATTGACCGCAGCCTGGTAGATGGGCACATGCACATTTACGGCTGTACCATTAACACGGGGGACGGCAGGGTGCGTGCGAAGCTTGGGGATTATATTATCCGTGACAAAAGTGGGTGTCTGTATCCATGCCGGGCAGGTGTTTTTAAGAGAACTTACGAGAAAGCGGGTGATGCAGCGTGACAAAGATACTGATTGGCAGGGACTTCTGTGAAATCAGCGGGCACGCGCCAGACCCAGTGGTGTGCCACGGAATATCTGCCATCAGCCAGATGGCGGGGAATTACCTGGAACGCGGCGGGCTGGGGTCAATGGAAAAAGGGGGCGGGTACCTGAGAATTACACAGAATAGAAAGGCCAGGCAGAGGGAATCGGAATCCTGTTTGGGGCTGTGTACCGTGCGTTCATCCGCAAAGAAAAAGTGCCGCCGTTTATCCGGGAATAAAGCCAAGTTGAAAAAAGGCAGCGTGGTGGAGATTAAGAAAACTGTTACCGCTTGGGATGGCAGTATATGGGTGCAGATTAAAAGCGGCTGCCTGCCTGCCGTGGTAAAAGGAAAATACCGGGTAAAGGCTGTTTTATAACTTCGGACAAGTCATAAAACAACCCGATAAATGTGAACGGTTAGCAACACGTTAGCAACAAAAATCCCTGAAAACCCGCATAAAACCGTTGGTTTGCTTATAATCTCCATAAGCTCCTTGATACACCCCGATTGTATTGCCGCTATATTTCGGGCGATTTTTTCATTTGACCAGTCCCACCATTTGATACAAAGCAAATCAGAAATAGCATCTTCATCAAACCGTTTCTTAATTGGCTTTGCTGGAACGCCTCCTACAATGGTATATGGCAGCACGTCTTTTGTAACAACAGCACGGGTGCCAATAATTGCCCCATCGCCAATCGTAACCCCTGCTAAGATAACAGCTTCAAAGCCAATCCATACATCATTGCCGATTATAATGTCGCCCTTATTATCCCAACTCCCCGCAACATTCTTTTTATCCAGCCCCCATTCTTCAAAAAAAGCGGAAAAGGATATGTGCTTAATGAAGGCAACCTATGATTAGCACTGTTAAAAAGAAATTTTGCACCGCAGGCAATTGAACAAAACTTTCCGATTATGAGCTTGTCATGATTGATTGGATAATGGTACAAAACATTATTTTCTTCAAATCTCGTAGGGTCATTTGAAAAATCGTTATACATCGTATAATCGCCAACTTCTATATTGGGATTTGTAATCACATTTTTAAGATAAACCGTCTGTGTATCTCCTGTACGTGGATATATTTTCTTTGAACCAGCCATTTTTAATCCCTCCTATTGGTCATGTATAAAATAATTTTATTCATCTACTGAGGTGTTTTCAATACACCAAACATTACAGATGTAATGTGTAAAAAAGAGAGCCGCTTTTCTTTAAGCAGCTCACTATAATTATTTTTTGTATATTATTTTTCTAATGGTTATTTTTGGGTGCAGAGGTATGACAAGAAGCATTTTAAACAGCAGACAAGAGGCTTATATCCCGATAAAGGAACGTGCAGTTATACCCAGCGACCATGAAGCCCTGTACTTCTGGTTATGACAATAAGTTCCGGGGAATTTTAAAATGTGCCGATTGCGGCAATAACCTGACAATCCATACGGATGGAAGGAACCCGGACAGGTCCTTACTTGAAAGAACGTATTACCTGTGCCGGATTTATCGTGTAAGGGGAGCGAAGTTTTGCAGTAAGCACCGCATCAGCGCCGGAGATTTGGAAGAACTGGTACTTTCCGATATCCAGTTTCATGTAGGAAAAGTCATAAAGGATCGGGAGAAATTCATGCGGAAAGTGCTTGGCCAGATGAATATGTCATCGGCAAACCATCAAGCTGTATGGTGACTGGTCAAAGCAGATAATATCAGAGCAGCAGTTCCGGCTGCTGTCTGCACATTTTGAGCAGGAAAAGAAAGACTATACAGAGCAAATCGAAAAGTTAAGAGCGATGGTTGAAAATCTGGAGGACAGTGCAGATAAAGCGGAACGTCTTGCCGATGAAATGGCGGAGTGTGCCGAGATCAAGGAACTGACCACAGAGATTGTCAATCGTCTAATCGAAAAGATTGAGGTTTCAGAACCTCAGACCATTAACGGGGAGAAAGTCCAGAATATCAGGATTTTCTATAAGTTTGTTGGAGAAATCAATTAAAAATCCATTTATGTATCTATAATACTGGGGGCAGTGAAATGGGGCGGAATGGTGCAGAGGAACGGGCGGAAACAGGGTTCCAGGTCGGGTTCCACATTGGCATGCGGTTATGCATGGAAGGATTGATCGGGGGTGTGAAGATATGAGTGCGCCTATCATGCAGGAACTTCAGACATTAAAGGAAGACCTGGTGACGATGGGGGAATGGTTGAGGTGCTGAGGAAGAGTGCATACGCAGGCATACAGACTGCATACGGGGCAAAGTATCGGCAGCTTTTTACCAGAGGATGAAAAATACCGGGTTTACTTTCCTGGAGGGGAAAATGGAGGAAACCATATGTACCTGGAGCGGCGGGAGGACATTATCATTGACAAGGATACTTATGAAGTGATGCGGCAGAAGAGACGTCCCCGGCACAGGTGATAGGGTACCGGGGACAAAGCAAAGATATTACGCATCCATACTATACCGCAGCGGGGGTGGGAAATCAATAGGATGTTACAAAATGAAACATAAAACCCTATGAAGTGACATACGGTGGGAGAAAGGACAAAAATGGAAAGGGACAGGAAAATATTTGAATTAATTTTTTTAGAGAGCAGAACATATCAACAAACTTTCAGATACTCAGAATAGTTTTCTTTATTTCGGGCATGATAAGATCGAGGTGATTGCATGAATAAAGCGAAGCAGGAAGAGGCAAACCGCAGAAAAAGCGAAGAGAAGTTTAACAGCGTAACCCAAAAGAGAAAACCAGAACCAGGCGCACAATGTCCGGTCTGAGGCGGTAGAAGCAAAGAACAGGCAGGTTTAAGCATCCTTCGGGGTGCTTTTTTGTGCATTTGTGCGGTGGGATTAAATAGGATTTTAAAAGCAAGGATGCGGTAAAATTTTGTCGATAAGAAATCAGGAATTGCTTCCTGGATTTGACAAATTTCTTTCTTGGGATTTCATATAATTGGAAATGCCTAATCCAAGTGCTTCACAAGGGTGCGGGAGGTGTTTCGTGTATTATGAATTTTACATAGATATATTCTTTCTGGAAAATATGATGCTGGACTATATCGTGCTTGCGCTGACGGGAAGCATCCTGAAATGGAAAAGAAATTTCAGAATGCTGTTCCTTGCCGCGTTTACCGGGGCTCTGGGGGCGTGCATACTCATGGTAAGCCCTTTCAGGGGCATTCCTGCAGTGATGATTGCCGGGTATGTGCTGACAGCAGTCTTGATGGTTAGGATTGCTTATGGTGCTTCGCAGAAACGGCTGCTGGCAAAAGGAATCCTCTGCTTTGCCTGCACAGCATTTCTGACGGGGGGGATTTTTCAGGCGCTGGCTGCCCAGTTTTCATTTTCTGTTCCGGCAGCGGCGTTTGCCAGTGCGGGAGTGCTCACAGTGTTTCTGAGAGGATATCAAAGTGTAAAGTTCAGGACACAGAATTTTTATGATGTCACGTTGGGCTTCCATGGGAGAACCGTATGTGTCAGGGCGCTGAGGGATACGGGAAACCAGCTGAAAGACCCGCTTACAGGAAAGCCTGTGAGCATACTGGCCTATGATGCTGCCAGGGGGCTTTTGGGTAAGGATGCGAAAATGTTTTATATCCCGTTCCATTCAATTGGAAAAAGCAGCGGCCTGCTGCCGGGAATGACATTAGATTATATGAATATCAGGCGGGAAAAAGACTTACAGCGGCTGGAACGACCGGTGATTGCAGTGAGTAAAGAGCCTGTGAACCGGGATGGAAAGTATCAGCTAATTCTTCATCCCCAGCTTTTGGATGAATAGGAGGGATTCTTATGGTAATCAAAGTTGCAATGCCGTGTCATTTTCAGTTCCGTGTCGTATCGACACTGCCCAGCCTGTTGATGGGGCGGGGAAATGATATCCACTATATCGGAGGGAGCGAGGTGCTGCCGCCGCCGCTGTCAGCCCATCAGGAAGCGAAGGCTATCGAAAATCTTGAGACAGACCATAACAGCGAGGCAAAGACGATGCTGATTGAGCATAATCTGCGGCTGGTGGTTTACATAGCGAAAAAGTTTGACAATACGGGAGTAGGAGTGGAAGATTTGACGTCTATCGGCACTATTGGGCTGATAAAAGCAATCAACACATTTAATCCAGGAAAAAATATTAAGCTTGCTACCTACGCATCCAGGTGCATCGAAAATGAAATCCTGATGTACTTGAGAAGGAACAATAAGACAAAGATGGAAGTGTCGATTGATGAGCCTTTAAACGTGGACTGGGATGGGAATGAGCTGCTGCTTTCTGATATCCTGGGGACAGATGAGGATGTAATTTATAAGGATATGGAGACGGAGGTGGAGAGGAAACTTCTGATGAAAGCGATTGGAAAACTCACGGACAGGGAACAGACTATCGTGAGGCTCCGGTTTGGGCTGAACACTCTGGACGGGGAGGAGAGGACGCAGAAAGAGGTAGCGGATTTGCTGGGGATTTCCCAATCCTATATCTCAAGGCTTGAAAAGAAAATTATGAAAAGACTGAAAAAAGAAATCGTGAGGTTTGAATAGAAATGTCTCATCGCCGCAGGCGGTTTCTATGGATTTTTGCAAATTACTGTGAACGGAGTGAACAGTGCCCCCTGGCTTACACGGGTGCTCATAAGAAAGTAATTCCCCAAATTACGATTATGGCATCTGTCAGACGGGGTTGGTAAACGGGATAACGGGTATTCGGTGCAAGCCGAGTACCCGTTATTTTTTTGCCTGTGCGTAGAAGCAATAGATTTATTCACATTTTTCGTGTATAATTAACTCATATCTTTCCTATCCTTTCCATTACGAGATTTTTTCAAAAAATCTCAAAAAATTTTGGAAACATTGGAACAATTCAGCCTTTCTCATGCCATATATAGTAGAGGGTTATTTCAAAACGATTGGAGGTGACGCTTATGGAGAAACAGAAACGTTTGAAGGGTTTCATTGTGGTGCTGCCCGGTGAGATCATTGAGATACCGCAGGACAGCGATAAATCATGGCTGTCCCTGTTTTACAGTCTGCCGAGGGAGCTTGCAGAAAAGTGGAAGTCTGCCTACGAACTGCCCCGCTGTCCCTATGAAGTGCTACGGACGGACAAGTATGACCACATCGTATGTGACGATATGTTTAAGTTGCTTGTGTGGGACTGCTACGCATGGAGCGCATGGCAGTTTTTCCAAGTGAAAGACCGCAAGGGCAATTATCGTGACATCCCCGGCAACTGGACGCAGTACACAAAATATTTCCCCTTGTGGCGTTTGTCGTACAGTATTATCCCGTACATCCGCATGAAGTTTGAGCAGAATGGACTTGGCTTTCAAAACCTTTACAATATTCCGCAAGGTGCAGAAGTGCCATGGCTGACCTATCAGCAGTTCAGCAATCTGATCGGCAATGTTACCGACATGGTAGTTGCAGAACAGGAATGGCAGCCCGTGATTGACGCTATCTGGGAAAACCGCACCGTAGAGGACTACGAAACCACAAGCAGCACCGTTAAGACTGACTTCATGCGGAAGTGGCATCACAACCGTTCCGGCAAGCCAATCTCTCTGGATGAAATGATGGAGAGCGAGCACGGGGACATTTTCGATGTAACAGATCCCCGCAGCGATTTTGAGAACTCCGTTATTTCCGAAATGCAGATTGCTTCCTTTGCGGAAAGCACCATCACAGAGAAAGACCGAGAAATATTGAAGCTGCGTATGGAGGGCTACACCGAACAGGAAATTGCAGACAAGGTTGGCTATAAGATCGCCAGCGCAGTCCATAAGCGGATTGCCAAGATCGCAGACGCTTATGAGGAATTTGTGACAGTGGAATACGGGAAATTCTTGGATAAACACGAAAGGGGGACAAGCCTATGATGGAACTGATTTCAGATTCTTTTGATATTCAATGTTGCGAATGTGGCGAACAGATTACCATTTTCAAAGATGATTTAGATCCAGATGTTTCGTTCTTCGATCACGGCGAAAATGGTATGGGCATCGAAACAATTTACGAGATTCGCCATGAGCTTAGCTGTCCCCAATGTGAGAACACCATTGAAATTGCTATTACTGGTAATGAATATCCCGAAGGTGCCTACGACTATGATAGCGCAGAAATATCCGGCGCAGAGTTCATCGAAACACCTTCGATGGGAATGGTTTATTACCAAGATGAATTTGATGTTGATGAGTATGCTGTCGAAGCCACAGGCATCCGTGGTTTGATCGCTCAGCTTTCAGAGAACAGAGATATGATTTATGATGTTACCTCTCGTGAGTTCGAGAAAATTGTTGAGCAAGTTCTTCAAGACGATGGATTTGACACCCATCTTACTCAGCCAACAAGGGACGGCGAACGGGATATTATTGCAACAAAAACAGGCATCAACGGTAAACCTGTTGTGTTCTATGTAGAGTGCAAACGGTATTCACGCACGAATAAAGTAAGCGTTGATCTTGTCCGAGCTTTATATGGAGTGCAGACAGCGGATAAGGTGAACAAGGCTTGTATGGTTTAAAGTGCCCCATTTTGTCAAGACAGTTTTTTAATAAATTTATCGTTAGGCACTAAACATATGTTCCGCAATATTT
>JBCLQO010000061.1:0-7119 GCA_041223665.1 Lachnospiraceae bacterium 46-15 | reverse complement strand
GTAAAGAATGGCTATGATTAGAAATAGCATTAAGACCTTGGAGAGGGTCTATAAACACTACTACTTTATAATACGAGGTGAGGTGAGTGCCACGGAAACCGAATGAACAGATGCTCCAGGCAAGGGAACTATTTCAGAAGGGCATGAAATTAGTTGAGATTGCAAGTCAACTAAATCTGCCGGAAGGAACTGTCCGGAGCTGGAAGAACAGACATAAATGGGATTGCAACGTTGCAGGGAAGAAACGCAACGTTGCGAATAAGAAAAGGGGCGGGCAGCCCGGAAATAAAAATGCCGTCGGAAACAACGGCGGCGCGCCGGAACAAAACAAGAATGCTGAGAAGTACGGCTTTTTCAGCAAGTATCTCCCTGATGAGACCAGGGAGATTTTTTCTGCTATCGAACAGGCAGACCCGCTTGACCTCCTCTGGCACCAGATACAGATCGCATATGCGGCCATCATCCGGGCACAGCGTATCGCATATGTGAAAGACCAGAAGGATAAGACGGTTGAGAAAGTCGAAGAAAGGGAAGGGAACGTCTGTGGCGAGAAATGGGAAGTGCAGCAGGCGTGGGATAAGCAGAATGAGTTCCTGAAAGCCCAGGCGCGTGCCCAGTCGGAGCTGCGCAGCATGATTAAGCAGTATGACGAGATGCTGCATAAGAACTGGGAGCTGGCGAGCGAGGAACAGAGGGCGAGGATTGATGCCATGAAGATACAGGCAGCGAACGCAGCTGGGACAGGAAATGAAGAAGTAGAAGATTGGATTGCAGCTGTGTCTGGGGAAGGCTTGGGGGAAATTCCACATGACGGGTGAAAAGATGCAGGGTGCTTCGGCAGATAAAAGGCTGCGGCGCCGGGATTTTTTTAGGCAAAGGATTCCCCTTTATAGGAAAGACCCTGTGCTGTTTGCAGTGGAAGTGCTAAAGTTCGAACCTGACGGATGGCAGCGGGAAGCGCTTACGGATTTGGCCAGAAATCCGAAGGTGAGTATAAAATCAGGGCAGGGCGTGGGAAAGACGGGGTTTGAGGCAGTGGCACTGCTCTGGTTCCTGACGTGTTTCCCTTACCCCAGGGTAGTTGCGACAGCCCCGACAAAACAGCAGCTTCACGACGTGCTATGGAGCGAGCTGGACAAATGGATGAGCCGCTCACCGTTGCTCCGGAAGATCCTGAAATGGACAAAGACGTATATCTACATGGTCGGAAACGAGAAACGGTGGTTTGCCACGGCGCGTACTGCAACGAAACCGGAGAATATGCAGGGATTCCACGAGGACAATATGCTGTTCATCGTGGATGAGGCTTCCGGTGTTGCCGACCCGATTATGGAGGCGGTACTGGGTACGCTTTCCGGCAGTAATAATAAGCTGCTGCTCTGCGGCAATCCGACAAAAAGCACGGGCACATTTTATGACAGCCATACAAGGGACAGGGCATTGTATAAATGCCATACAGTTTCGTCCATGGACAGTCAGAGGACAAATAAGGAGAACATAGAGTCCCTGATAAAGAAATATGGGTGGGACAGCAACGTTGTCCGTGTACGTGTCCGGGGAGAGTTCCCCAGCCAGGAAGATGATGTGTTCATTGGGCTGCCATTAATTGAGCAGTGCGGCAGCAGGCTTTACAGTCTCCCAGAAGGGAAGGGGATGCCATATATCATTCTGGGGGTGGACGTTGCCCGCTTTGGGGACGATGAAACGACGATTTATGGGAATTTCCAGGGTAAGGCAAGGCTTCTTAAGACCAGGAGGGGGCAGGACCTTATGTCTACGGTTGGCGATATTGTGTGGGAATATAAAAAGATTATCCAGGCCCATCCAGATTACCACGGCAGGATATACGTGAATATCGACGATACCGGGCTGGGCGGAGGCGTGACTGACCGCCTTAAGGAAGTCAAAAAGGAGCAGAAGCTTTGGCGCATGGCTATCATCCCGATTAATGCGGCTGAAAGGATTGAGACAGATACGAAAGCCGGAAAGGAAGCGGCAGAGCATTACAATAACCTGACGACCCATATGTGGGCAGCGGTGAAGGAACTTCTTGAGGGGAAAGACATTGAGCTTGAGGATGATGATATGACGGTTGCCCAGCTGTCGAGCCGGAAATACAGGATGGCGAGCAACGGGAAACTGGAGATAGAACCCAAGAAGGATATGAAGAAGAGAGGGCTTGATTCCCCAGACCGCGCGGATGCGCTGGCACTATCATGTTATCTTGGGAAAATTAAGAAGTATACGGGCAGTGCACCGGGGGAGAAAGTATCGGGCGCACTTGCAAGGGATAGCTATTGGAGAAAGTAGGTGAGGATTGGTGGCAGGAAGTAAAGAAATCGGCCGCATCGGACAGCGGCGTTATGGAGGCGTCATTTATGAGGAGTTCCTGCATGAGCTGCGAGGGCATAAAGGGATTGAGGTATACCGTGAGATGTCAGAGAATGACGATGTAGTCGGGGCAATCCTGTTTGCAGTCGAGATGCTGATACGGCAGGCAAAGTGGCGGGTAGAGCCGGGCGGCGACACGCCAAAGGACAGGGAGGCAGCAGGATTCGTGGAAAGCTGCATGGAGGACATGCAGTCCACATGGGTAGATACGATTTCGGAAATCCTGTCGTTCCTTACATACGGCTGGAGTTTCCATGAAATTGTGTATAAGCGGCGTATGGGGCATACGAGGGATGTCCGTACCCGGAGCAAATACGGTGATGGGTTGATCGGATGGGCGAAACTTCCTATCCGGGCACAGGAGACGCTGTACCAGTGGGAATATGACGACAAGGATAACCTGGTCGGCATGACGCAGATGCCGCCGCCTGATTTCGGGCTGTTCACGATACCGATGGAAAGGGCGCTGCTTTTCCGGACGAAATCCAGGAAGGACAACCCCGAGGGCAGGAGCATCCTGCGGAATGCTTACCGTGCGTGGTATTTCAAACGGCGTATACAGGAAATTGAGGGAATCGGCATTGAGCGGGATCTTGCGGGGCTTCCGGTCATTTACACACCGGAGGGTATGGACATATGGAACCCTGAAGAACCAGAAGCGGCCACGGCACGCGTTGTATTGGAAAGTATGGTACGTCAGATCCGGCGGGATGAGATGGAGGGTGTTGTGCTCCCGAATGGGTATAAACTGGAACTTTTAAGCTCCGGGGGCACAAGACAGTTTGACACGAATGCCATCATTGAGCGTTATGATACACGGATAGCCATGACGGTACTGGCAGATTTTATACTGCTGGGGCACCAGAAAGTAGGGAGCTTTGCGCTCAGTTCGGATAAGACGGAGCTTTTCGCCATGGCTATCGGGGCTTTCCTGGATATTATCTGCGAGACGTTCAACAGCCAGGGAATCCCGTCTCTGGTTGATATCAACGGCCAGCATTTTGCCGGGATTACGGATTACCCAAAGATGGTACATGGGGACATTGAAGATGCCGACATTGCGAAGGTGTCCGCATTTATCAAGGATATGACAGGTATAGGCGTGCTGGTGCCCGATGAAGGGCTGGAAGATTATATCCGGCAGATTGGGCATCTTCCTTCAAGGACGGAGGATGTGCGTAGCCCTTCAACAGAGAGGGAACGGCAGCAGAACCGGAATGAGCCTCCTGAACCTGCATTAGCAGCAGGAGAAGGCATCAGCGGGGATGGAGCGGATTCCCAGAAAGCGGAGGCTGCTAAAAGGCGGCTCGGGAGGGCGTGATGGCGATATGGATGAAACCGCCCCACAGGGTAAGGAAGCGGGAGAAAAGCATAGAAGCACAGGCAGTTCTAGACAAACTGCAGGCTTATTTGGATGGGAACATGGAGGTGCCCGTAGAAATGCTCTGTGGTTTCTGGAAAGATCAGCAGGATGCCATAACTTATCAGGAGATTAGGGAGGCAGTCAAGGCGGGGATGCTGGATGAAGCCACATTCCAGGAATGGGCCAGGGATTATTCCATCTTGGTTGCGCGGAAGCTTGAGCCTGTATGGGAAAAGGCGATGGCAGCGGGCGCCGCCTGCCAGACTTTGATTTCGGGGATGTCATTTACCTTCAGCACACAGACACCTGGCGTTGCGCGGTGGATAAGTCAGAGAGGAGCGGCGTTTGTTACAGCCTGTTCGGAGGAGCAGAAAAAGGCAATTTCCTCACTGCTGGCGCAGAAAGTGGTTGAGAGCCATACGGTGGATGAACTGGCAAGGCTGATACGCCCCTGCATTGGGCTGACGGACGGGCAGTCAAAAGCGACACTGCGGTATTATGATAATATCGCGGCAAGCTTGAGGGAGAACCACCCCCGCATGAAGCCAGAGAGAATCCAGCAGAAAGCCGCGGATGCAGCTATGAAATATGCGGAACGGCAGCACCGGCAGCGGGCAGTGACCATTGCGCAGACAGAAATGGCGTTTGCGTACAACCGCGGAGCAGATGAAGGCATCCGGCAGGCACGGGCGCAGAACCTTATCGGGGCCGTGGAGAAACGCTGGTCTACGTCTGGCGACGAAAATGTGTGCAGCACTTGCGAGGCGTTGGACGGCATACAGATTGGCATGGAGGGCGGTTTTGGGTTTACCAGAAGGGAGCTGTTTGAGGGACAGGATTTACTTCCTCCGGCGCATCCCAGGTGTGCGTGCGCGGTGATGTATATTGAGGTGGAGGAACAAAGTAGTGTAGCAGAAAGTCCTATGAGAACTGGAGATGACTGGATAGATGGTTCAATAGAAGATTATGATAACAGCCTCATTAATACAAATGGCGACGAAACTATGAGCGCAAGGTTACTTATGAGTCATGATGAGGTAAGGTATGAGAGAGACGAAAATGCAGGGACAGTATTCCTCTATAACCCTGAGAGAGATGTTATTTTGTATAATCCCCATGCTAAGAATGCAAATGATTATGATAAGAGGTTTGCGCTGACCCACGAAAATGCTCATAGGGTCGATTGTTTATTCCTTCATTCCTGGGAGAATGAAAGGTTTTTACGAGCGATGGATAATGCAGAATCATTGATAATGACGAATTTGGATGCTGTAGAAAGGTTATTGCAGAATAGTATATATGGAGAAGATTTTGCGTTCAATGATTTAATCAGCTCATTGACAAGAGGGAAAGCAAATGATATGCTTTTTATTGGACATTCAGAGGAATATTTATCGTCTGATTATTTACGTTCGTTAGAAGTGTTTGCTAATATGACATGTATTGATATGAGCGGCTCCGCAATTAGGAAAGAATTTGACGGAATATTGAAAGAGTTGTATGAGGCATACAAGGAGGTTGTGGCATGGGGCAGTCTAGTATAATGAAATTCCTAAAGGAAGACAAAGAATTGTTAGAAATGAGAGAAGAATGGAAAGAACTTGGCATCGGAAGACCTTTTCCGCCGTTCAATTATGATGAATACGATGGGACGGATGGATATAAAAAAACGATTAGAAAAACATTAACCGATTATATTAGAGGGAAAAGGCGAGAAGCCCATATATCCGAAATGTCGTAGGGGGCATATAATTTGTGATGGGGATTTATTTTTTTATTGTGATAATGCCGAGTGCAATGTGAAAATTACGGTTGAGTCTTCAAGGACGTAAACTATAAAAACGATTACAAAGGTCTTACTTAAAAGGTGTGAACGAAACAGAAAGCGAAACTAGTATGGTAGATACCACCCATTCTTCGGAGTGAGAGGTATTTTTATATTCCCAAATAAAGGACTGTTCCGGCAGTTCTTTTTTGATGCATTTTTTTAAGGCACAGATGAAGTGTTAAAGTAAACAATTTGTTGTCTACGATGCAACGGAAAATACAGTATTTCCTTCAGCAAAATAATTGCGGAAGGTACGAATAATCAGCACCACACCGTAAGGGAATTGATTAAAAAGTACAAAAGTGATATTGAGGAATTTGGGACTTTATCCATTTTAAATGAGGAAAGTACAGGCGGCAGACCTATGGAAGTCTTTCTTCTTAATGAAGAACAGGCAACCTTTGTCATCACTCTTTTACGAAATTCTAAAGTGGTTGTAAAATTCAAAAAGGAATTAGTGCGGCAGTTTTACGCTATGCGCCGATTCTTGATTGAGAAACAATCAAAGATATGGAATGACACAAGGCTCGCAAGCAAGGAGAACCGTCTGAAAGAAACGGACGTAATCAAACTTCTTGTGGAATACGCAAAGGATCAGGGCGGTGCTCATTCGAACAAGCTGTATGTGGTGTATACCAAACTTGCAAACAGCATTGTCGGAGGCAAGCGTGACGATATGACTGCTTCAGAACTGAATACTCATACATTAGTGGAAAGCATCATAAAACAGACTATAGAAATTGATATGTCAATGGGGATGCACTATAAGGACATATACAAGGACTGCAAGGAAAGGATAAAGCAGTTTGGGGAAATTACTTATCTGAGTGCATAAGTGTAGGAAGTAGTGCCGAAATTTCAGCTACAGGCGGGGGCATGAGTAAGGCTGCAATGGGACTGTCCCGTTGCTGGATGTCGGTTTAAATAACTTCCAAAAAGGACACCGCCCCTTGTACTTTGAAGAGTGTCAGGGGCGGTGTTATTGTCAGGCTTGGGAGTATGCCCGCTGCCTGGTAGCTGATAATACGGCAGCAGGAAAGGGCTTATTGTCTGCCAGACATGGGAATTTGCAGGTAATCAATCAGGGCGGTTTCCAAAAGCCGGGAATAGTTCACCTTCTGTTCCTCTGCAATCCTTTTTAACCATGCCGGGAGCGTGATATTTGTCTTGATGCGCTCGTTATCCTTTTTCATGCGGAATAAATCAGGATGAATGGTGACAGGCATTATAACATTACCCTCTGTATCCTCTTTGGACAGATTCACGGATGGAGTGGGAATTTCTTCATTGTCACATTCCATACTGTACACATGGAGGCTTGCGGCTTCTGCTGCCATGCGGGCAGCTTCTTCCAGATTATTCCCAACGCTGATACAGCCGGGTAAATCAGGGAAGTAAATGCTGTATGAGCCGTCTGTTGATGGTTCAAAAACTGCAAGGTAAGTTAAATTCTGCATGAGTTACGCTCCTCGTATTATAAAGTAGTAGTGTTTATAGTCCCTCTCCAAGGACTGTATGCTATACTGTTGGAGATACT
>JBCLQO010000060.1:0-7659 GCA_041223665.1 Lachnospiraceae bacterium 46-15 | reverse complement strand
TGACTGGAGATGTAAAGAAGTAGGTCTAAGGGTTTATAGGTATCCCTCGAACAACCTAAATACATTATACAAGGAGATTCTACTATGAAAAAATGTTTACCCATCATCTTTGCCGCCCTCTTAATGACAAGTGCGCTAACAGGGTGCGCAGGACGAAATTCTTCGCCCGAACAAAACAATGCTACCGCACAGGGTAGCGAAACCACCATTAGCCAACCTGTAACGTCAAAAACCGGGGCTTCAAGTTCGACCGTTTCCCCTATTGCGTCTGCTGCATATGAAAAGCTGATTGCATACAAGACCGAGAACTACGGGGAGCAGAGCATAGCCGATTTTAATGCGGCGCTTGCTTCGACACCCGATGAATTGACAGAGTTTCTTGCCGCAGTAGCTGATGTGAGCAGCACCATATCCTCTGATGACGAAAACTATGAATTTTTCACAACCACAATAACCTTTTCGTCCAATGAATTATACTGCGAGCATATGGGAGAAGAACTTACCCTCTTTCTGTCAATGTCAAAACAAAGTAGGCTTTGTGACTATTTGGACGATGCCGGGGAACCCGTATATGAATTTAACTGTTTTGTTGATTCTAATGTCGCTTACTCCATCGACAATCCGAAACTTGTATCGGTAGCAGAGAGAGATAAGGCGTTGCTGACCTATAAAGAAGAAATGCAGAATTACTTGAATGGACTAAGCGAAACTGAAATAACAGACGGCGATGTCAAAACAATGCTCATAGATAAGTCTGCTGAACTTGCAAATAGCTTGTCTACCGAAAATATGAAACTATCACCTTGTGAAATTTATTTGCTTGATATTAACGCCGCAGGAACAGAAATCACTAAATAAAAATACAATCGCCTTAATCTGCCGCACGACGGCAAAAGAAAAAAAGCCGTCGTACAGCAGAGGTATTTTCACACGCCTATTCTTACGCGGCGGCTTTTGAGAAATCGAAGCCGCCGTGTCTTTTTATTTCTTAAAGAAGTGACAGCCTATCCCTAAAGATACGGCGGCTAAAGGAGGTAGCCGCCATGCAATACAAGAGATACCGACAAGGTATGACGGTCTTTGACTTGTCAAAAAAATACCGTCCACTGCCGGGGAAAAAACTACCTATGAGTATGAACACACAAATCATCTGAATACTGCTTACAATTCCAATACGCCTGTCTGCGCTTTTTGCAGACGGGCGTATTGTGCTTCCCCGAAAAATATTTTCAAAAATCTTGTAAAATCTCAATCATTTTGGGCTTGCGTGGTTTTGAGGGTTTACGAAAGGGGACATCAGAAAAAATCACCCGCTTTCGCGGCTGCAAAAGGAGGTGAGAACATGAATGAACCAATTCGTACCCAATGGGAAATCCGTTGTGCTTTTAATGGCTTTTGTAAACAGGCATTGAAGCGTGAAGCAATGAACGCCCACAGGGACACAAAGCGGCAGCAATCACGGGAAGTAACATTCTCCGACCTGTCACCACAGGAAGAAAACCAGCTTTATACCTACGACAAGTATTTTGCAGATGACGAAGCTGAACAGTCTTTCTTTATCGCGGGAAAAGAGATAACCGCTAAGCTGCTTGCCGAAGCCCTGCGGAGCTTGCCGGAAGAAAAACGGGAAGCTGTCCTGCTGTATTACTTTTTCGATATGAACGAGAGCGAGATCGCAAAGCTCTGCAAGATTTCACGATCAGCAGTATAGTACCGCCGGACAAGCTCTTTCGAGCTGTTAAAACGCTATTTGGAGGAACACGCCTATGACTGCACCGATTGGGAACAATGAAAATGCTGAACGCGGCTTATTGCCCTACCCGGTAATCATAGCCGCAACAAAAGGCGACCCGGAAGCTATGGCGATTGTTGTCAAGCACTACGAAAGCTACATAGCGTCCCTGTCTATGCGCAAGCTCCGCGACGAGCGCGGCAATACCTAGTGGGGCATAGACGAGGATATACGCGACCGTTTACGGTCACGACTTATGCGGGCTGTCCTTTCATTCGAGGTTTAAGCTGATTTAGGACAGGCAGTGTCCCCCCTTTCCGCTGCCCGTCCCGGCAGAACCTTTTAAGAACCTTGACAAAGAAAGCGGCGCAAGATAACGGCGACGCAGCATAGGGCAGATCGGATACGTCCCTTTTGCGCCGAGCCATACGGCGGGTGCGCCATGACGCTATCCCGGCGGGGTTTTCTTTCCCCCGCTGGGACAGCCGAGCGACCAACACCGCGCCGGGGAGCAAGTTTAGCAGCTTGCGGGCAACGACAGCGCAGAATATATAATGATACTCCCTTACCGCCACAGTCCGAGCGTTCAAAGCGTCGCAGGCAATGGGTAGGGCTGCATGAGAACCATGCAGGGGTGAAACTCCCGTGAGGTTACGCTATTAACCGTCCGATTACAGCCTTTTTTCACTATTAACCTTTTTACCCATTTTTGAAAGGGGGATTTATAGAATGAACAATGCTGATGTGCCTATTTGGGAAAAATACACGCTTACCATTGAAGAAGCGTCAAAATATTTCCGCATTGGGGAAAACAAGCTGCGGAAACTTGCAGAGGAAAATCCCACGTCGGGCTGGGTGATCTTGAACGGCAACCGTATTCAGATCAAGAGGAAACAGTTTGAAAAAATCATTGACACACTGGACGCAATTTAGCGAAAAAGATAGTGAAAAAGAGCCTTGAATATGCTATAATAGATGTAGGCATATCAAGGCTCTTTCCGACACGGAAAGGAGCAAAAACAATGTCGGAGAAAAGACGTGATAATAAAAACCGCATTTTGCGTTCGGGAGAGAGCCAGAGAAAAGACGGGAGATATGCTTACAAATATACCGATACTTTTGGTAAAGTGCAATTTGTCTATGCTTGGAAGTTAGTGCCTACGGACAAGACCCCAGCCGGGAAGCGTGACGACATATCCCTTAGAGAAAAGGAAAAAGAGATACAGAAAGACCTTGACGACGGGATAGACACAATCGGAAAGAAAATGACGGTCTGCGAATTATACGCAAAGCAGAACCGCCACCGGGGGAATGTAAGGCATAACACCACAAAGGGGCGCGAACGGCTGATGAAGTTGCTGGAAGCGGATAAACTTGGTTCCTGCCCCATTGACAGTGTGAAGCTGTCCGACGCGAAAGAATGGGCGTTGCGCATGAAAGAAAAGGGAATATCCTATAAGACCATAAGTAATGACAAGCGTTCTCTGAAAGCTGCTTTTTACACAGCGATACAGGACGACTGTATAAGGAAGAACCCCTTTGACTTCCAGCTAAACACCGTGATCGAGGACGACACAGAGCCGAAAGTACCCCTCACAGCGGAACAGGAAGAAAGCCTTTTATCCTTTATGCAAAGTGATAGCGTATATCAGAAATACCGTGACGAGGTTATCATACTGCTGGGGACGGGGCTTAGGATTTCCGAACTCTGCGGACTGACTGAAACCGACCTTGATTTTGAAAACAGGATAATCAATGTAGACCACCAGCTTTTACGGAGCGCGGAAACAGGCTACTACATAGAGAAGCCCAAAACGCAGAGCGGTATCAGACAAATTCCAATGAGTGAAAAAGTGTATGAAGCGTTGGGGCGCGTGTTGGAGAACCGCAAGGGAGCGAAAGCGACCACTATTGACGGTTACAGCAACTTCCTTTTCCTCAACCGGGACGGCTGCCCGAAAACGAATGTGAACTATGCGACCATGTTTCGGGGGCTTGCGAAGAAGTACAACAAGTGCCATGAGGAAGCCTTACCCAAAGTAATGACACCCCATGATTGAGTTATAATAAGGACAAGTTAGAAAACCCTAGGAAATACAGGGGGTTGCACTAATTTAGTCCTTATTTTTAATTCCCTGAAAAAGGGATAAATGAGGCAGCGCTGTCATTCCAGAATATGAATTAATGTAAGTCCAGAACACTGGATATGGATTTGCATACCACGAAAGCGGTGATAACTGAATATATTTATTATTAGGACTGAATTAGCTCGCACGGACATTAGTTCCGGCTGTCTGGTTCAGTCCTCTTTTTTATTTGAGATCAAAGAAAGGTGATAAAGAATATGGCAAAAATTATATCAGTAGTAAACCAGAAAGGCGGAACTGGAAAATCCGCATAAAGAAAAAGATGGAGGAGAACGAACATGAGAGAGCGAATTAAGAACAAACAGATCCTCCAAAGGAATTGAATGTCCATTATTATCCGGACAAAATGACTGCGGATGAACTTGCTGCAGCACTGGATCAATTAGCGGAAGACTTTGACCATTATGATTATCATGATAACTTTAGCCCGGAGGAAGATATGGTGGAAACTGTCGCATTAGAATTAAGATGCGGTTATGCCCATAGGTACATTCCGTTTTTGAAAGATATTATAGATGAGGAATGCGAAGAGTCTCTACGGGCAGAAGAACTTCTGGAGAAATTGAAAGCATACCAGCCTGAGATACCGGAGACAGCAGTACCGGTTGTCCGCATCAATTTTTGTGAGGATAAGGAAATGAACATTTCCGGCTATCAGAAGCTGGAAAGTCTGGATGAAATAACAGTCAAAATGGATACAGAACTGGCTTCACAAGCAGATCCAAAGACTGGAATGCCAGAGAAAACTGTACAGATGTACTTTACAATTTACTATCCGTATCGTGACCAGATGCAGGAACTAAAAGGGAAAATCAATATCGGAGATGGTAACGGTGGTATTGTGAGCCAGTTGAAGAATCAGAATGAAATGAAGCTGCATGATGAAAGCTGGCTGAATTACCAGGAGGGTAAGGGAGAAGAAGCCTTTCAGGCATATATGGCAGATCTCACGGATATGCAAGAGCATGTGCTGCCGTATTTGCAGAGTTTCTGCAGTTTGGAAGAAAAAGCACCTGAACGAGTAGAAGGATCAATTCAATTATCGGTGGATGGAGAAAAGAAGTTGGCTGAAAGAGCAGTATCTGATAAGGGTTCTCTAAAACAGAGCTCCCTTATAGAGAGCAAAAAAACAATGGAGAAAAAGGAAAAGAAATCTATTCATGAGCGGTTGAAAATCAATAAGGAGATCATTGCAAAACAGCTGGGAAAGGATAGCAAAGAGAAAGGGGTTGAGATTGCTAAAGAATGATTGGATAAAGTTAAAAATAGATGATAGCGCTTGAATAAGAAGAATTATTCATCGCTATCATCTTCAAAACAGTACTCATTCAGTTCTGGATAATCAAGAAATTCTGCTAAAGTCATGTTAAAAGCGATTGCAATTTTATGAAGAGTTTTTGCTTTTGGATTATGAGTTTGTCCTCTAACGATATTATCTAATGTAGATTGTTTTACACCACTCATTGAAAATAGTTTGTTAATACTTATTCCTCGTTGTTTACAGAGAGTTTTTATTCGCATTACATACAAATCTGAGTATTCCATAATATATTCCTCATTATTAGTATTACCCATATTCGGGTTAATAATATGTTAACAAGGAATAAATAATGTTTTACCCGTGCAAGGGTTGATTTAAAAAAATAATAATAGTATAATTTAATTACCCGTGTACGGTCAATAAAAAAAGAAAAAACTCATTCCCGTAAGAAAATGAGTTTAAACTTTCGTAGAGTTAAATACTCTAAGAAAAGGAGGAGAACATGCAGGATATCGTGTCAACTGCAAAAAAGGAACTATGTTGTATACAGTTAGTTAATGATTTGCCGGTGCTTCGTGCACGTATCGGTATTTCGCAAGAAGATATTGCTGCAAAAATTGGAGTATCGAGGCAAACATATAACTCATATGGAGCGAAGAAACGACCGATTCCTTGGAGCGTATGTATTGCACTTATCACCTTTTTCAATAGCAATAGCAAAACAAGAGAAATGATGAAAAACAATACATATCTGTTGGAACTCATGGATGAAATATTTGGATAAGAAGGAGAGAGAAAAGTGATTGAGTTAATTCTGGTAATTTTGGCAATTTACTTGGCTTACTTATTTATTGTCAAGATTCTCATACCAGTCGGCGCTGTCGTGGGTGGCGTTGCTTTGGTTATTGTATCGGTGGTAGCGGTACTTGTTGGGTTCTGTACAGCATTTGCGAACTATTTTAAGGCGATGCGAGAAAACATCAATTTTTTAAACTGGGAGTGGGAGAAAGATGATGAACCTGCAAAGCGTAGTTATTTCTTTGGCCCTGGATATGCTCAGTTAACAGGCACAATCAAGAAAGCATTTGAACTTAATTCTTTGTCCGGAGAAAAAGTAAGTACAACTGCTAAGAGCTTTAAAGGCGATAGTGATGGCATTTGGGGCGGTATAAAGTCTATCTTTGGTGTCATATATTTGATCATTGCAGATATCTGTATTTATGTCATCGGCACTATTCTTTGTGCGTTATTTGGATTGATTCACGGCGTAATTACCACAGCAGTAATGGTGCTTACATACATTGTTTTTACTATTGTATGGATTATCGACAGATTTTATTTACTTAAAAACAAAATTAGATCGGATTGCCCGATCTGTCATAGTAGATTTTTGATTCCTACATTCATGTGTCCTGAATGTGGTGCTATGCATAAGAAACTTGTACCTGGTCCTTATGGAATCTGGAAGCATAAATGTACATGTGGACATAAGATTCTTTCTACCTTCTTAAATGGAAGATCAAAGCTTGATGCGTATTGCCCTGATTGTGCTTCACCATTGGTTGCGTCTGATGCGAGACAGGTTGTATTCCAGCTTATCGGTGGTAGTAAATCAGGTAAGACAGTATTCTTGTCAGCATATTTCCATGAATATCTTGAGAAGTTAAGAAGAAATCGAAATCTTGAGGTTGAAATTTCTGATCAGTATCAGCCTTTCTTCGCAGAACTGGAAGAGTGGTATAGTGGTATTGATTGTCCTGCAACAGCACAGCTCAATTCGCAGATGTATCCGCTGTTGATTAATAGTTCACTTGGGGTCAAGAGACAGTTTTCTATTTATGATATTGCAGGTGAGATGTTCGATGGATTCACCGCAGAAAGCGAAATACTTCAGCAGCAGTTCCATTATTGTAATGGTCTGTTGTTCCTGATTGATCCGTTTAGCAGTGGAAATCTTCGCGATGACAGAATTAATTCTGGTGAAGATATGTCAGACTTCAGTGATATGCCAGTTGAAGATGTAGTAACAAACTTTATTAACTATCTTGTTACGACAGGACATAAGAAGGCTAATGCAAGATGTACTATCCCTATGGCGGTTCTTATTGCTAAAGCTGATGTAAGAGAGATTAAAAGAGCAATTGGACCAGCAAAAATATCTAGTGTATTCAAGAATAATCAGAACGGATATACAAGTTATGATGAGGCTCGCGATGGCGAATGCAGAAAGTTCTTGATGGATATTGGCTTATCTGCGACAGTGGAAAACTTGGAAACAGAGTTTTCTAATCTGCATTACTTCCCTGTAAGTGCTATGGGACATGCACCGGACGGAAGTGAATATGAACCTTGGGGCGTCACCGATGCAATTGACTGGATGTTGCCTTTAGCAGATAAAGAATTGGCGGATTTAATCACTCCGCCTACCGTGATAAATGGCTAAGAAAGACCAACTATTAAAAGTCAAGTAGATAATTAAAAAAGTCAAAAGAAATTATGCTGGAAAAAAGAGTATGACA
>JBCLQO010000059.1:0-7940 GCA_041223665.1 Lachnospiraceae bacterium 46-15 | reverse complement strand
AAATATTGCGGAACATATGTTTAGTGCCTAACGATAAATTTATTAAAAAACTGTCTTGACAAAATGGGGCACTTTAGGTGGTGCAAAAGAATTGGCTATGTACAGAATCCATGTCGCAAAAGAAGATTTGGAAGCCGCTGAAATGAACTTTGAACATGGTCATTACAGAGCTTCTAATAACAGAGCATACTATGCAATATTCAGAGCGATATCCGCTTGTCTTGCACTAAAATTCAAAGCATATAAACAGCACTCTTAAGTTATAGGAAATTTTAATAAAGATTTTGTACATGCAGGAGTATTTCCAAAAGAAATTAGCAGAAAAATCAGCAGGGCTCAAGAAATACGTCATGCCAGCGATTACGATGACTTTTATATCGTTTCCATTGAAGATTCGAAGGAACAGTTAGAAACAGCAAAGGATGTAGTAGATAGAATAGAAAAATATTTAAAATCATTGGGATAGAACAGAACTATTTGCCCGGCTCCTTAAATATTGACATCCCCCCGCCAAGTTGCTATACTTTTTTCGAAAAAGCTGCCCCCCAGGCAGCATTTAGAAAGAGAGGCGAAAGCAATGCGCAAACTGAAAAAGCTTTACTGCCGTACATTCCAGGCGGGACTTAGGCTGTCTCTGCCGTTTCTTCCTTATCGAAACCCGAAAATCGTGGGCAGTGTAAACGCGCTTCCTGAAATCCTGGAAAAACACGGCTGCGGACATGTGCTGATTATCACAGATTCCGGTATCAGAAGCCTGGGGCTTACCAAACGCCTGGAACTGGCTCTTACAAAAAGCGGCATCGAATTTTCCATATATGACAAAACAGTGGCAAACCCCACCACAGCAAATGTGGACGAGGCACTTGCCCTATATACTGCCGATAACTGCCAGGCCATCATCGGCTTCGGCGGAGGCTCCAGCATGGACTGCGCCAAGGCTGTAGGCGTCAAAGTGGCAAAGCCGGGAAAATCCCTGGCAAAAATGAAAGGAATCCTGAAGGTACACAAAAAGCTGCCTCTTCTGATTGCGATTCCTACCACTGCCGGAACCGGAAGTGAAACTACGCTGGCAGCAGTCATTACAGACGCTGAGACCCGGCACAAATATGCAATTAACGACTTCCCGCTGATTCCACGGTATGCGGTGCTGGATCCTAAGGTGACCATGAGCCTGCCCCCGTTTATCACGGCAGCAACCGGAATGGACGCGCTGACTCATGCGGTGGAAGCCTATATCGGACAGTCCACGACCCATGGAACCCGAAAAAATGCCCTTCTCGCAGTCAAGCTTATCTTTGCAAATCTGGGAACGGCATTTCACGACGGAAAAAATCTGGATGCCAGACGGAATATGCTGAGAGCTTCTTATTATGCGGGCTGTGCTTTCACAAAATCATACGTAGGCTATGTCCACGCCGTAGCCCATTCCCTGGGCGGAGAATATAATGTCCCCCACGGACTGGCAAACGCCATACTACTGCCTTTCGTACTGGAAGCCTACGGCGAAAGCATCCACAAGAAACTCCACCGCCTTGCCATGGAAGCCGGCCTTGCCGACATAGACACTCCTGTCGAGGAAGCCGCCAGAACTTTCATCGACACTGTCAAAGCGCTGAATCAGCAGTTCGGCATCGGGGACACGATTGAGGAAATCCGGGAGACTGACATCCCGAAGCTTGCCCATTATGCCGACAAAGAAGCAAATCCTCTCTATCCCGTCCCCGTTCTGATGGGCGCTGGAGAACTTGAAGAGTTTTACCGTATGGTAATGCCATCTGCCAGAAAGGATGAGGAACAGCCATGACCGAAAAAGAAATCGCCCGTCTTACCGACAGACAGCGCCAGTTTTTTTCTACAGGCGCCACACTCAATATCCCATTCCGTGTCCGCGCACTGGAAAAGCTCAGGGCTTCTATATTAAAATACGAGTCCGAAATACTTACCGCGCTCTCGAAAGACTTAGGGAAAGGGTGTACGGAGAGCTACATGTGCGAAGCTGGACTGGTGCTCAGCGAAATCCGCTATATGTGCAGACATATCCGCTCTCTGGCAAAAGAACGGACCGTCCACACACCCTTGGCACAGTTCCCGTCACGGAGCTTCCAGAAACCATCTCCTTATGGAGTGACGCTTATTATGAGCCCCTGGAACTATCCCTTTCTGCTGACTTTCGACCCATTGGTAGATGCACTGGCGGCAGGAAATACCGTGATTCTTAAACCCAGCGCCTACTCCCCAGCCACCAGCCAGATAATCAGCCAAATCATCACGGAATGCTTTGATGAGAACTATGTCGCCGTGGTCACTGGCGGCAGGGCTGAGAACACCTATTTGCTGCAGGAGCACTTTGACTATATCTTTTTTACAGGAAGCCAGGCCGTAGGCAGGGAAGTGATGAAGCACGCTGCCAGGCATCTCACCCCTGTCACCCTGGAGCTTGGAGGCAAAAGCCCCTGTGTCGTAGAAAAGAGCGCCGATCTTTCCCTGGCAGCCAGACGCATCGTATTTGGCAAGTATTTAAACTGCGGGCAGACCTGCGTCGCCCCCGACTATCTATACTGTGACAAAAGCATCAAAGACAAGCTTCTTAAAGAAATCCGCCTCCAGATTCAGAAGCAGTTTGGGGAAAATCCGCTGACGAACCCCGATTACGGCAAAATCATAAACCGGAAGCATTTTGAGCGCGTCCTCGGCCTGCTGAACCAGGAAAAGATTATCTGCGGCGGGAAAGCAGACGCGGAAAGACTGAAAATAGAACCCACAGTCATGGATTCCGTGGACTTCGGGGATGCTGTGATGCAGGAAGAAATTTTCGGCCCGGTGCTGCCCGTTCTGACCTATGACTCCGTAGACGAGGCCATCCGGAAAATTAATTCCATGCCCCACCCCTTGGCTCTCTATATCTTTACCCGAAACAGAGAAGCCGCCAGGAAATTTACCTCGCGCTGCGGCTTTGGAGGCGGCTGCATTAATGATACCATCATACACCTTGCCACTAGCGAAATGGGCTTCGGAGGCTTCGGCGAAAGCGGCATGGGCTCCTATCACGGCAAAGAAGGTTTTCGCACCTTCTCGCACTACAAGAGCATTGTAGACAAAAAATTGTGGCTGGATCTGCCCATGAGATACCAGCCCTATAAAAAAATAAACGATAAACTCATCCGTCTCTTCTTGCGTTGACACGGAACCCCTAGACAAAGGAGGAAAATCATATGGCATTAACTTACAAACCACACGGTGTCTGCTCCCAGGCAATCATCCTTGATTTAGACGGGGACACCATCAAAAAGGTAGACTTTATCGGAGGATGCTCCGGAAATACGCAGGGCGTAGCCCGGCTCGTAGAAGGCATGAAAGCCCAAGACGCCATCGCAAAGCTTCAGGGTATCAAATGTGGTCCCAGACCTACTTCCTGCCCCGACCAGCTGGCCAGGGCGCTTCGCGAAGCGATTGAAAAGGCAAATGCTCCACAGTAAGGAGATAAAAATCCCGGTGTTTGGAACCTTCCATGCAAGATGGCTCCAAGCACCGGGATACTTCTTTCAAAGACGGCCTGAAAACTGCCTTTTTATATCTATATCAGAACTTAAACACCGCTACCCCATATGCGGGCAAATCATACGCAAAAGAATACTCTCTTCCATCACACTCCTGTGCCGCCGCCCGGTATAGTACGGGCTGCTCCTTTCCGCTGCCTCCAAACTCCTCTGCGTCACTGTTCAGAATCAGGCGGTACTGTTTCTTTTTCGGCACGCCCACCCGGTAATCCGGCCTTGCCACCGGAGTGAAGTTCACCACGAAAAGCAGGTTATTCTTACCGTCAAAGGAATGACGCACAAAGCTGAAAATACTCCTGTCCCCATCATCCGCATTTATCCACTCAAATCCTGTAGGATGATTGTCGGCTTCATAACAGGCCGGATTGCTCTTGTACAGATGCAGCAATTCCCTCACATAACTCTGAAGCTGCCTATGCTTTTCCTCACCCAGCAGATACCAATCCAGCTCCCTCGCCTCGCTCCACTCCTGGAACTGGGCGAAATCCTGTCCCATAAAGAGCAGCTTCTTTCCCGGATGTCCAATCATAAACGAATACCCGGCTTTCAGATTCGCAAACTTATCATCGTAAAGCCCCGGCATTTTATTAATCATGGAGCATTTCAAATGAACTACCTCATCATGAGAAAGCACCAGGATATATTTTTCCGAATACGTATAGGACATGGCAAATGTCATCTTATTGTGGTTATATTTGCGGAAATACGGGTCGAGCTTCATGTATTCCAGGAAGTCATTCATCCATCCCATGTTCCATTTCATGGAAAATCCCAGCCCGTCATCTTCCGGCCTTCCCGTTACCATCGGCCATGCGGTAGACTCTTCTGCAATCATCAGCGCCCCATGGTTTCTCCCGAGAACCACGCTGTTTAAGTGCTTAAAGAACTCTATTGCCTCCAGATTTTTATTTCCGCCATATTTATTGGGAACCCATTGCCCGTCCCGCCTGCCATAGTCCAGATACAGGATAGAAGCCACTGCATCCACGCGCAGGCCGTCCACATGGAACTGCTCAAGCCAGAACAGTGCATTTGCAATCAGGAAATTCTTCACTTCATTTTTTCCAAAATCAAATACCTTCGTTCCCCAGTCAGGATGCTCGCCCTTTCTCGGATCTGCATATTCAAATACACAGGTTCCATCAAACTCTGCCAGCCCGTGGGCGTCCCTCGGAAAATGTGCGGGAACCCAATCCAGGATAACGCCAATCTTATTCTTATGCAGATAATTCACCAGATACATAAAATCTTCTGGTGTGCCATAACGCGAACTCGGTGCGTAGTACCCTGTTACCTGATATCCCCAGGAACCGTCAAACGGATGCTCTGCAATTCCCATCAGCTCCACATGCGTATACCCCATCTCTTTCACATATTCGGTCAGGGAATGTGCCAGCTCGCGGTAATTATAAAATCCATCCTCATTCTGTTCATTCCATGGGTGCTTCTTCCAGGAACCCGGATGCACTTCATAAATGCTCATAGGCATCTCATTTACATCCTGCAATTCCCGTTTCTCCATCCACACACTGTCGCCCCAGCGGAAATTTGGGATATCTGCAATCCTTGACGCATTCCCCGGACGCAGCTCAGAGGAATTCGCAAAGGGATCCGCTTTGTAAAGCTTCCTCCCATCCTTGGCATGGATTAAAAACTTATAAAGCATCCCCACCTTTGCCTCCGGCACAAACGCTTCATAAATGCCCAAAGGCTCCAGGCGCTCCATAGGAATATTTTCCTCATTCCATCCGTTAAATTCCCCAATCACATTTACAGCTGCCGCATTAGGCGCCCACACAGCAAAATAAATGCCCGTGCGCCCGTTCCGCTTCGTTTTATGCGCGCCCAGTTTCTTATAGATGTCATAATGCGTTCCCTGTCCAAACAAGTACTGGTCCAAATCGCCGACACGCAGCTCCTCTTCCTGTCTTTTGGCTGCAGGCGCCATCTCCTTTGATGCCTGTTTCACGGTTCCGGCAGAAACCTTCTTTGACGTCTGTTTCGCAATTTCCGCGGGCGTTTCCTTCCTTGATGCCCGCTTTTTCGATGTTCTTTTATTCATTTCATCCACCTCTGCTCCTATACTTACCATCCATATCCACCGCTTCGCGGCATACACAGCCGTTCAGATAACCGAATACTCAACGACTGCTGCTTAAAAAACCATAGCCCCTGCATTCCCCTATGAAACAACTACAACTTTGCTGCCGCAGGCATCCAGCTCAATATTTAACTTTCCCCCTTCTGCCTTCAGCACTTCCCCTGTAAATACATCTGTACAGGTATCTGCCCCCACAGGCATAGGAATCGACATACATGCCGGAGACTCGTCATTATTGACGGCTGTAATAACTGCCCTGTCTCCCAGTATCCTGGCAAATGCATACTGCCTGTTTGTCAGCACCAGCTCCCGGTATTTCCCGTCTGCCAGCACCTCATTTCCTCTCCTCAGCTTTCCTAACGCTTTGATATGAGCAGTCAGTTCCGGATGTCCATTCTGCGCTTCCATCTCTGCGAGCTCCAGCTTCGGGCGCATTCCGTCATCGTTCGCCCCTTGCTTCTTCCCCTCTATGCCCCACTCTGATCCATAATAAATTGAGGGAATTCCCGGCAGGGTATACAGCAAAGTATACACCGGATACACATGCCCTTTATTATTCAGCTTGCTCATGATGCGGTCCACATCATGGTTATCCACGAAGGAATACAGCGTCCTTCCTTTATAAATTCCGCCGTTCTCGTCAAACTCCCGGCGGATCGTATGTGCAATTTCGAAATAATTATGGTCATTGTGCCCGGAATAAAGCCCTTTATGCAGCTCATAATTCGTCACGGAATGAAGCATCTCATCATTTGCCCAGCGCGCATAATCCCCGTGGATTACCTCGCCCATCAGCCAGAAATCCTCTTTCTCCTGCGCCGTCACCTGCCGCATCTGCTTCATAAATTCAAAATCCAGACAGTCCGCACAGTCCAGCCGGATGCCATCGATATCAAACTCCTGAATCCAGAAACGGATAACATCCAGAAGGTAATCGCGTACCTCCTGATTCCAGAGATTCAGGTTCACCAGCTCAAAGCAGTTCCTCCATGCTTCATATCCAAACCCGTCATTGTAAGGAGTATTCCAGCCAAAGTTCACACCTTTATACCAACCGCAATAGCGGGAGCCTTCCCTGTTCTGCTGAATATCACGGAAAGCAAAAAATTCTCTTCCTGTATGGTTAAACACACCATCCACCACCACACGGATTCCCGCCTCATGGGAAAGGCGTACAAATTCTTTAAAATCTTCATTGTCTCCCAGCCGTTTATCTACTATCCGGTAATCCTTCGTATCGTAACCATGGCTGCTAGACTCAAACAACGGCCCGATATAAATAGCCGTGCCCCCCAAATCCCGGATATGCCCAATCCACGGAAACAGCTCACGCAGCCTGTGGCAAACTTCACCGTCCCGGTTCTCCTTCGGCGCGCCCGTCAGTCCCAGGGGATAGATATGATAAAATACCGCCTCATTGTACCATTTGCTCATTCCTTTTTCCTCCAAATCATTTCTAAGAATTTATTCCATACATAAACTGGTCTACCAGTGATTTCTTTCTCTCGTCATCTACCATAGCGCCTTCTTTCAGGCTGTCGCACATCCGCAGGATATACTGGTTCATCGTCCCCAGAAAACCTATGGCAAACTGTTCCTGCCTGCCCCGGATATTCCCTAGCTGCGGAGTGGCTTCTTCAAAAAAATGCACTACAATCCCATACAGCTCCGTCATCAGCGGTCGGATGGCACGGTAGGCTTCATTTTCCTTTGCCGAATAGAAAAGAGCCATCATCAGCATATACATTTTCCGGTTCGCGCTCGCCAAATCAAGCATCCGCGACGCCATTCGGTAGAGAGTTGCAGGAACATCCCCGTGATACTCAGCCGCCTCGCGGACAGCCGCATTTACATGAGAAAGCTCTGTATTCAGAAGCGTTTCCAGCAGCCCGTATTTACTTCCGAAATAATAATACAGCGTGGGCTTTGTCACCCCGGCCTTTTCTGCAATCTCCTGAACCCCTACTGCATCATATCCCTTAGCATAGAATAAGTCCAGCGCACACCGGAGGATTTTTTCTTTATTGTCCATAAATGCCCCCTTCCTTCTGATATCCTCTATTATACCGTTCGGTATACAATATGTCAAGCATAAGCCGTCAAACAAAACAGATACATACAGCAATTGCGGTTTGTTGGGGAGTTTGTCGCTTACTCCGGACAGTTATGAAACCGATAATCTCCATGTTTACCCCGGACGCCGAAACACCTGCCATATATCCCACACGGACGGGGACAACGCGCCGGTGAGCTAACGATTAACTCCAACTAATGCGCTCAGG
>JBCLQO010000058.1:0-8268 GCA_041223665.1 Lachnospiraceae bacterium 46-15 | reverse complement strand
AGGGGACGCCCTTAGCAGAGGTGAGATCCACGATTTACGGAAACTTATGCGCGAAGGCTCTCCTGAGCGCATTAGTTATAGTTAATCGTTAGCTCGCCGGCGCGTTGTCCCCGTCCGTGTGGGATATATGGCAGGCGTCCCGGCGTTCGGTGTAAGCATGGATACTATCGGTTCCGTGACTATCCGGGGTAAGAGACAAACTCCCCGACAAACCGCAATTTGAAAGCCGTGCGGGTGTGTTTATTATAGTGTTAAGAAAAAATTTAGTTGCCCTTTTTGGGCATCTATTGTATGATAAGGCAGATTCATGGTGATTTAGCGGAAAGAATGCCGGGGATTTGGGCAAAGGAGGAGACAGATGATAAAGGATAACCAACAATTCTTTAATCGGATGCATGTGGTTGTGGATGCAGCTGTGACGGCCGTCTCCTATCTGGCGGCATGGTTTATCCAGTTCACATTCTTTGCACCGGAAAATGTGGGGAAGCTTCCGTTTGAGACATATATGGTTACGCTGGCGTTCCTGGTAGCGGGAATGCTGCTTCTGTATTATGCGTTCAACCTCTACACGCCGAAGCGTGTCCAGGGGCGCAGGCTGGAAGCGGGGAACATCATCAAGGCAAATACGATTGCCCTGTTCTCACTGATTCTTGTGCTGTACATGATGCATGAGGATAATTTCTCGCGTAGTATGATGATGCTGTTTTACGGAATCAATATTTTTCTGGAAACGCTGGTGCGGAATTTAATCCGTATGTTCCTGATGAAAATCCGCAAGAAAGGGATGAATCTAAAGCATATCCTTTTAGTGGGATACAGCCGCGCGGCAGAGGAATACATCGACAGAATCCGGCAGAATCCCCAGTGGGGCTATCTGATACGGGGGGTGTTGGATGACAATGTGGCGAGAGGAACCAGGTATAAGGATGTAAAGGTTATCGGGCGTATTGACAATCTGATGGTTATCCTGCCGGAGAACCGGCTGGATGAAATCGTGATTACGCTGGGACTGAATGAATATTTTAAGCTGGAGCATATTGTGGCGCTGTGTGAGAAATCGGGTGTGCATACAAAGTTCGTACCGGATTATAATAATATTATTCCCACGAAGCCTTATACAGAGGATTTGCTGGGGCTGCCTGTTATTAATATCCGCCATGTGCCGTTGTCGAATACTTTTAACCGGATGGTGAAGCGGACGATGGATATCCTGGGGGCGCTGGCAGCTATTCTGATATTCTCTCCAATTATGCTGTTTGCGGTTCTGATGATGAAGCTGACGATGCCGGGGCCGCTGATTTTCAAACAGGAGAGAGTAGGACGGCATAACAGGCCATTCCAGATGTATAAGTTCCGTTCTATGGAAATTCAGAAGGAGACGGAGGAGAAAAAAGGCTGGACGGTGAAAAATGATCCCAGAGTTACAGGATTCGGCAAGTTTATGCGCAGGACAAGCATTGACGAGCTGCCGCAGCTTTTTAATGTCCTGAGGGGGGAGATGAGCTTGGTAGGGCCAAGGCCCGAGAGACCGCAGTTTGTGGAGAAGTTCAGGGAGGAAATACCGCGCTATATGGTGAAACACCAGGTTTGTCCGGGTATGACCGGATGGGCACAGGTAAATGGGTATCGGGGAGATACCTCAATTAAGCGGCGCATAGAATGTGATTTGTATTATATAGAAAACTGGACAGTGGGGTTTGACATTAAGATACTGGTGCTTACATTGTTCAAGGGATTTGTTAATAAAAATGCATATTAGGAAGAAGGGGTATTATGGCGAGAAACAGAGATATACGGGATGGACGTAGAAATGCCGGACATCCTTATGAGGACAGAAGGCAGATGCCTTATCAGCAGGAACCGTATGGAAATGAGCCATATGGAAGGCGCGGCCAGGGAGGATACTATCAGGAGCCTTATGGACGGGAAAACGGCAGAGGCTATCAGGATGGCTATGGACGTGAGGATGGAAGGTATTATCAGGATGGTTATGGCAGGGGGGACGGTTACTATCAGCCGGAAGGACAGGGGAATAACAGAAGGAAGAAACGCCGAAACAGGCGGAAAGTTATTTTTGCAATTGAAGTCTTGGTGTTGCTGATATTGGCGGTGGTGTTGTTTGCTGCTTTTAAGCTTGGCAGGCTGAAAAAGCAGGATATTTCCAAAGGAGATATTATTATTAATGAAGAAATTGACGCGGCAGAGGCAGATGTGCTGGACGGGTATCGGAATATCGCGCTTTACGGTGTGGATTCCCGCGAAGGAAAGATGGACATCGAGGCACATAGCGATTCTATCATAGTGGCGAGCATCAACAATAAGACGAAGGATGTTAAGCTTGTATCTGTCTACCGTGACACGTATCTGGACAATACAAACGGAGAGTACAGGAAAGCTACGGAATGCTATTATTTCGGCGGTCCGGAGCGTTCGATAAACATGCTTAATAAAAACCTGGATTTGAATATCACGGATTTTATTACGATTGATTTCAATGGACTGGCAGATGTCATTGAGCTGATGGGCGGTATTGAGATTGATGTACAGGAAGATGAAATTAAATGGATTAATGGTTATCAGGAGGAAGGTTCCCAGGTGACGGGACGGGAAATCGTTCCGGTGACTCAGCCGGGGCTTCAGACCTTGAATGGGCTGCAGGCCATGTCTTACTGCAGAATCCGTTATACGGAGGGAAGCGACTACAAACGAACAGAACGGCAGCGCACTGTGCTGGAGAAAATACTGGAAAAAGCAAAGACACTGGACTTGCTCAAGCTGAATGCTATGGTGGACGAGATGGCGCCCCATATCCTAACAAGCCTGAGCACTACGGAAATCCTGAGCTTGGCGATGGATGTGGGAAAATATAATTTGGCAGATACTACAGGCTTTCCGTTTGAGCTGCAGACGGCGAATATCAGTGCGGGTGACTGTGTTATTCCGCAGAACCTGGCGCAGAATGTGCTGGAGCTTCACAAATGGCTGTTTGGAAGCGATGGATATACGCCCTCGAACACGGTACAGGAAATCAGCAATAACATTATTAATGAGACGGGAATACAGTAAGTTATGAGAGAGTATACAGTCGATCTTGTGGTTCCGGTGTATAAGCCGGATGAAAAGTTTGATAAATTAATGCAGATGCTGCAGAGGCAGACATATCCTATTGGGAAAATTCTTCTTATGAATACAGAAGAGAAATATTTTCCTAAACAGGGATATGAAGAACTGCCGCATGTAGAAGTACGTCATCTGCGGAAGGAAGAGTTCGACCATGGCGGCACCAGGGATAGTGCCGCCTCTCTTTTACATGGGGAGCTGATTCTTTTTCTTACGCAGGACGCAGTTCCGAAAGATGAATATCTGGTGGAGCGGCTGGTAATGGCTTTTGAGGATGAGCAGGTGGCTGCTGCTTATGCCAGGCAGCTTCCGTGTAGGGACTGCGGAATTCTGGAGCGTTATACCCGGAGCTTTAATTATCCGGAGAAAAGCAGCGTAAAGTCTATGGAAGATTTGCAGACATATGGGATTAAGACATTTTTCTGCTCGAATGTGTGCGCGATGTACCGTCGGAGTGTGTATGAAAAACTTGGCGGATTTGAAAAGCATACAATTTTTAATGAAGATATGATTTTTGCAGGGAAAATTATACAGAATGGAGGAAGCATCGCCTATGTAGCAGAAGCGGCTGTCATTCATTCTCATAATTATGGAAATATAGAACAGCTTAGGAGGAATTTTGATTTGGCTGTGTCACAGGCGGAGCACCCGGAGATTTTCGGCATGGCAAAGTCCGAGAGCGAAGGAATCCGCATGGTGAAACAGAGCGCAAAATATTTGTTGGAGACAGGGAAGTCCTGGATGATTTTTAAACTGGTGGCGAACAGTGGGTTTAAATATATTGGCTATCGTCTGGGAAAGGTTTACAGGAAGCTGCCGAAATGGCTGATATTAAAGCTTACAATGAACCGGGATTACTGGAAGTAGGACACAGGAAAGCCTTTTTTTGAGCAAATTTTTTTAAAGGAATCATCACAGATTGAACACAATTCGTTGATAAACTGTTTTCAGAAATTAAGAAAAGCAAATCACGAAGGAGGTATTCAATATGTATGATGAATTTGATAATAAAGACGAGATGAATTTCCAGGGAACAGACAGTGTGGCGTCTGAGGGCGCGGGGGCAGAGCCAGAGCCCGCATATTACGGGGCGGCGGAAGAACAGGAGAATGGCGGGGCGCAGTACTTTGCAGGAGCAGGAAATGACCGTGCGCAGGATGCTTTTTCCGGTGTAGGGGAAAGTGATGAACCGCAGTATTCGGCAGGCAGAGAGGAAAGCAGTGAGACACAGTTTTTCACAGATTCTGAGGAATTCCGGCAGGAGCCGCCGATATTTGATGCAGAAGAAGGCGTTCAGCCAGAAGAGCCAGAGTTTATGCATTCCGGCGTAGTACAGCATCGTCAGGAGGAGCAATCAGGATTTTATCATTACTCTTATAACAGAGAAGGGCAGAGTGAACCTGGGCAGATGCCGCAGAATCAGAAGGCATCGAGCCGCAAACCGCCGAGAGGACAGAGGCCGCTCTGGAAAAGCTTTGCGGTGTGTACCGGAATGGCAGTGGTTTTTGGTGTGGTAGCCAGCGCAGCGTTCCAGGCTACCGATTATGTGGGCAGCAGGATGACGCGTCAGGAAACAGAGATGACGGTAGGGACAGCTGATAAGGTAGCGCAGACAGAAGCCAAGGGAAACACAAAGACAGCGAGCGGAACAACAGTTTCCATGAATAATACCACAGATATTACACAGGTGGCGAAGAATGCAATGCCTTCTATCGTGGCAATCACAAACAGAGGCGTGGAAGAAGTACAGGGCATGTTCTTCGGACGGACATATCAGCAGCAGACCGAGAGCGCCGGTTCGGGCGTGATTGTTTCCCAGAATGAAACGGAGCTTCTGATTGCTACAAATAACCATGTAGTGGAGGGAGCCCAGGAGCTGAGCGTATGTTTTACAGTAGAGACAGAAGAACCGGAGGATGCCGTTGTAAAAGCGCAGACAAAGGGAACTGATCCAAGCCATGATCTCGCGGTGATTGCCGTAAACCTGGCGGACATTCCGGAGGAAGTCAAGAGCCAGATTAAAGTAATCCCGCAGGGGGATTCCGAAGCTTTGGAAATGGGACAGCAGGTAGTGGCTATCGGAAATGCGCTGGGATATGGACAGTCATTGACCGTTGGATATATCAGTGCGCTGAACAGAGAAGTGACGGTAGATGAAGTGACGAATTCCATGATTCAGACAGATGCAGCAATTAATTTCGGAAACAGCGGCGGCGCCCTTCTGAATACAGCAGGCGAATTGATTGGCATCAATTCCGTGAAAGCAGCTCAGGCAGGCGTGGAAGGCATGGGATATGCCATCCCGACAAATACAGCAATGCCGATTCTGAATGAGCTGATGAACAGGCAGACCAGGACAGAAGTGGATGCATCGAAGATGGGCTATATGGGCGTTACGCCAAGGGATGTGTCCGAGGAGGCAAAGGAAGTCTACAATATGCCGGCAGGTGCGTTTGTCTATGAAGTAGAAGAGGGTTCTCCGGCAGAAGCAGCGGGAATCAAGAAAGGTGATATCATTACTAAACTGGACGGGCAGACGATTTCCTCAAAAGATGATTTGTTTGACCGCATGAGCTACTATGAGGCGGGGGAAACGATAGATGTAATCGTAGCTGCGGCTGAAGGCGGCGAATATGTGGAGCGGACTGTGAGCGTGACCTTAGGGGAGCGTCCGGCAGATGCGTCCACAGATACACAGCAGTCTCAGCAGCAGGATAATCGGGGAAGCATCCCTCAGGAGGGGTATGGACAGGAAGACGACGGATATATGACAAATCCGTTTGAGCAGTTCTTTAATTATTAAAAATAGTACATCAATGAAGCCAGAGAAGCTGCCGGGAGGAATCCCGGCAGCTTCTCTGGCTGAAAATATAGGTATTTCGAAGGTAGCAATTAAAGGTAAGTTATGTTACAATGTTAGCAAAAGCGGCTATGTGCAGACATACAAGTATTTTTTGCTAATGTTGCAGGGTATGTAGGAAATCTGTGATATATGTGTATAGTTTTCCGGAATCTTCCAGGAAGGCTTCTGTACATTCGTGGTAAAACTGAGGATCACCATAGCTCTGGTAGAATTTTGGCATCTGGAAACCGGCAAAGCCGGGGAGAAAGTGTCCTCTTTTTTTGCAGTAGCAGTTGGATGCTTTTGCGGGGATGCGGTGTTCTTTGTCTACATAGGCTGCCACGCTCTTGTGGATGGCAGTGTCTTCCAGGGGAAGATAGTAGTAGCTGCGGTAGTCATCGAAGAAATGCTTCAGGGTGCCGTAAATTCCGTGAACATGTAAAGCAGCGTCAGAGCCGGAGGCTGTGAAATTGCCGTGTTCCCGCGCTATGGAAATCGGCCTGGGAACAGGAGTGTGCAGGCCGATGCTGAAGGTTAGGGCTAGGGACTCCTGATTTATCTGGACAGAGGGGGATGCATTTAAGCTGAAAGCTCCTTCCAGTAGTTCCAGGTAGGCGCTGAGGGGGAAGAGCGCGGCAGTCCCCAGAAGATCGTCATGATTATGCAGCAGCAGAAGCCGGCGCAGGGCAGGGGATTTGGCTCTGGAGAATTCATGATAGACGGCAATTAGTTTTTGTCCATCCAGTTCGTCCCCCCTGGAATATTCAAGAAAATTTTCCAGGGCTTTGAGGTTCATGGAAGAAAGCCCTAGAAATTTTTTCAGGGGACGGTACATACGGTAAAGGTCGATACTTTGCCCTCCGTCCAGATGGCCGCAGGGAAGTTTATGTTTTTTACATCTCTTTTTCAGGAAAGGTAAATCAAATGCTTCGCCGTTAAAGTGAATCAGATGACGGAAGCCTGAGAGGAAGCCCAGAAAGTCAGACAGGATTTCTGGTTCATCTTCTGGAGATTCGGCAAGCCATTGGGTGATCTGCCAGGAACCATTTTTTAGGGTGAGTGCGCCAACCAGATAGATAAAAGCGGATTTTGGGGAGAAACCAGTGGTTTCAATATCAAAGATGACAGATTCCGGCGGAATCTGATGCTGCCATGGCAGAGGGCAGGGATGTTGTTTACAGGTATCGGTGATGGTAATCATAGATTCCTCCAGTTAAAATATAGTAAATGTATTATACAGTAGTTTCAGTATTTTCGCAAAGGAGAAAGGAGCGGCCTGCCGGACGGCGGCAGGATAGGTTTATGTGGGAACAGGAAATTTTAGGCGTGGATGTTTATCATGTACTGGCGTGGCTGTTTATCTACAGCGTGATGGGCTGGATATGGGAGAGCTGTTATGTTTCAGTAAAAGAGAGGAAGCTGGTGAACCGTGGGTTTGTGACAGGACCGGTGTGTACGATTTACGGCGTTGGTGCGGTGAGCGTATATTTGATTCTGCGGCCTCTGGACGGAAAAATCCTCACGCTTTTTTTCTGCGGGATTGCACTGGCTACGACACTGGAATATCTGACGGCAGTGGTTATGGAGAAGCTGTTTCATATGAGCTGGTGGGACTATAGCAGCAATCGGTTTAATTTCCAGGGGAGAATCTGCCTGGGAAGTTCTATTGTATGGGGATTTTTCACATTGGTTATGTTTGAAATGCTGCAGCCCTTGGTGGAGGGGATTATAAGCCTGGTGGATGAGGCTTCTGGCCGGATGATTCTTGGAGCGGCTATTGTTTTGTATGCAGTGGATTTTGGATTTTCTGTAGCGACAGCGATGCAGTTGGGAGAAAAGGTGGTGCAGATGGAACAGGCAATGTCGGAATTTGCCGAACATCTGCAGGAATCCAGGATTTTTGCTTCTGCTTCGGAACTTTTGGAAATGATGGATTCTTACCGCAGGAGCCGTAGGTACGGAAATATCAGGGAGCGTCTGGAGAAGTATCAGGAGATGATGGCAGACAGGATTGAAAAAATGGGAATTCAGGAACAGAAAGAGGCGGCTATCGAGAAATTAAGAGTGGCAGTGGAAAAACTTTCCAACCTTATCATAAAAGGCGGCTGGAACAGCAGGCGTCTGATTAAAGCGTATCCAAATCTGAGTAAAGCCAGCAAGGCCAGGAAAAGGCTAATGCGTCTGAGCAGGCTTGAAAGGAAAGAGAATAGAGAGGATGTCAAGCGATAGATAGAAAGACTAACTATTAAAAGTCAAGTCTAAAATGAAAAATTTTTGAATGAATTGCAGAAATGCACTTCAGGTAT
>JBCLQO010000057.1:0-8658 GCA_041223665.1 Lachnospiraceae bacterium 46-15 | reverse complement strand
ATACCTGAAGTGCATTTCTGCAATTCATTCAAAAATTTTTCATTTTAGACTTGACTTTTAATAGTTAGTCTTTCTATGAAAAACACAGGCAGTAGGGCTATTTAAGCCCCGCCTGCTTGTAAATGCTGTTTAGAGTTCCCGGTTTTAAGTCCCCGTTGTGATTTGGTACTGTGACCTTTCCGGGCTTTGTTGGGTGCTTTAGGCTTATGTGGGAACCCTCTTGATTGACGGTGTACCACCCATCTTTACGAAGCACCTTTAATACTTCCCGAACTGTCATATTGCGTCCTCCTTATATTATGTATTATACTCCTTTTTTATGCGTATGTCAACGGTTTTGCGCATAAAATATACGTATATTAAAAGATGAGGATGCCGATTTGCCAGGAGGATTCTGGAGAATGGTTCTGCATCCGGGGACGCAGCGGAACGGTATCAGATTAAAGGCTGCGCAAAGGAGTAGAAAGCAGTAACTTAGAAAGTGTCCTGGTATTCTTTTAATATTTCCACTAAATGGAACAGGCAACGGGGAAAGGTAAGAAATATAATATTTTTTAAGATTGTGACAAATATCGAAAAACAATGTCGAATTATATTGAAATACATTCCAATATGTGGTATTGTGATGAAAAATGTTTGGAGGACTTACTATGAAGAGAAAAAGTTTTATTATTTTTGTAATGGTAATGCTGTTGCTTGTGGGATGTTCGGGTAATGCTGTTCCGCAGGATCAGTATGAAAGTGCTGTGGCTGAAAGAGATGAGTTGGACAAAGAGCTAAAGGCTTTAAGGGAAGATTATGAAAAGGTAAAGGAAGAAAAGGAACTAGCAGAGAGAGAAAACAAAAGTTTGCAAGATGAAAAGAAAAAGAGGGTAAGTGAAGAACTGGAATTGGCGACACCGATTGCATGGGCAACAACATGTTTTGGGGAAGATAGTATCGTGTTTGCCGACAATAAGGAGTATTTGCAAATTATTTCAAAAAAGAAATATAATCTTACTAGTGAAAGCGTACAGGAAATTTGGGAAAAGACATTAGAAGCGTCTAAATTAATGAAAGCGGGAGGATATCTTGACAAGATTGTTTACGATAGAATAGGAATGAAATTTTCCCAAGAAAATGGTAGTGAATTGCTGGAAATAGTATTAAAGAGGGCAGATGATACTTATGAGCTGGATTCTATTTCAGGTGATTTGCTAAATGCATCTGCGTTAATTTCGGCAATGGAGCAAAGGAATCAGTAAGATAATCATAAAAAGAAAATAATAACTGAATCGGGACAATTAATTTGATATGTTTACCCGCTTACATTTCGTAGGCGGGTATTTCTATACCGTTTTTTGAGAAAGGAACTGTATGCAGTTAATTGAATACAGGGGAGGACTCCTGTCAGGGTATGCTCCTAGACTCCCCAAAAGAGCATTGAGGCATGGCGAAAGGCTGTGTCTCTTTTTAATTCCGTAGGTAGGGTGGAAGAAATTTGAAAATACCTCTTGACTGCGTAAACAAAGTGTAATACAATGTGTTTACAGAAAGGAGGTGGATGGAATGGGCACAGTAAAAAGTTTCAGAATGAATGATAGAATAGAGAATATGTTTAATTCAATTAAAAAGTATGACCGTGGTTCAGATACAGAAGTGTTAACGCATGGGGTGGAAAGACAATTTGAGGATTATTCAGAGATATACAATCCACATTTTAGAGAAAACGTAATTAACTATCTTAAAAATCGTGGGGACAAAGAATTATTTATAAAGTTATGCGATATTTTAGAGCCAATGTCATATGCAGATGGTTACTTTTTGGAAGATGAAGTAAGGCGTTTTATGTCTACTGCTGAGGCGGATTACTTTTTCGATGCTGTTGACGATTACAACTTAAACAGCGGAGATTTTCAAAAATACGACAAAATATGTAAGATGTTAATAAAGAATAATCAATGTACAGAAAAAGATTTTAATAGACTTGCCCAAAATCTTGATTTGTATTATGAACAAAAGAAATAGAAGTTGCGCCCCTACCAAAGATTGCAACTTCTATAAACACCCACACCGCAAACGGTATGATAAATATAATATATCATGCCTTTTGTGGAAAATCAAGAAAGGAAAATGATGTATTATGAAAAATGAAATGATAAAAATTAGGAATCAAGAAGTAACAGTTAAAGAGTATAAGGGACAGAGAGTTGTTACCTTTAAAGATGTTGACTCTGTACACGAAAGGCCGGATGGAACAACGAGGAAAAGGTTTAATGACAATAAGAAATATTTTGTTGAGGGTGAAGATTTCTTCGTCCGAAAAACGGACGAAGCAAAGAATGAGTTTGGAATAGTTGCGCCAAATGGGTTAGTGCTTCTTACAGAATCCGGTTATCTCATGCTCGTTAAATCTTTTACAGATGAATTGGCATGGAAAGTGCAAAAACAGTTAGTGAAATCGTATTTTGCTGTGCAGAATATTAAAAAATCTAAACCTCAGAGTGAACGTCTTGCCAGTGTCAACAATGCAGTGAAGATTCTTACCCCTATGTTAAAGGCAGCGGGCTGTGACAGCAAAATTCAGCTCCTTACGGCTAAGACGCTTTATGAAAAAGCGGGAGTCCAACTTCCGGTGCTGATTGAATCAGGCCAACAATATTATGACACCGTACATATCGCAAGGCAGATAGGTCTATGTTATCAAAGCTCTGGTAAACCAGCTGATAAGGCGGTGAATGAAATAATTCGCAGGTTAGATATCCCTGATAGCATGTATACAGAAACATGGGAATCGAAGGGAAAATGGCAGGGTACAGTCAGGAAATATGTGTCGCAGGTCATTGATATGATTCGGCAATGGATTGTGGATAATGATTACCCGAGGGATATCGAGTATGTACAGTGTGATGGGCAGAAGAAGCGTTATCACGTTATTTGGCGTAAAGCGGAGGTGTAGGGTCCGTGAAAATATATTATTTGAAGAAGATATTCCGAATCTTGAAGGGGTTTGATGAGGAAAAATGTGGAAGAGTACTCTCGATGCTCTCAGGGATGAATGGGCAGGTGGATGAGTAGAATTTGTCTGCGGGTTATACAAAAGCGTTAAATAATTTTAATTAGAAATCGACACCGCTCAGAAATGGGCGGTGTTTTATATGCTGCAAAAATGCAGCAGGAAAGGGGAAAGGAATGAAAAGATTTTCAGAGTTTATCAGGAGCCCTTCGGCAGCGGGACATGTTGCAAAAGGGAAAGGACGTCGGTTCCATATTGCCAAGTCTGACGATGACAAGATGCTTGCCTTTGGCTGGGCGAACGTCTCCATACGGACGAACGGGGAAGTCATTGAGGACTGGCAGCAGGACATCGTGGAGCCGGAGGAGCTGGAGCAGGCGGCATACTGTTTTGTGGAGCTGTACCGGGAGGGCGGCGAGATGCATGAGAGGGGCGGCGCGGCTGTTCTGATTGAGAGCGTCGTTTTCACGGAAGAGAAGATGGAGGCAATCGGAATCCCGCCGGGGACGCTCCCTGTGGGCTGGTGGATAGGGTTTAAGGTACTGGATGCCTGCGTGTGGGAGAAAGTCAAGGACGGCACATATTCCATGTTCTCTATTGAGGGAGAGGCCGAACGGGTAGAGGAGTAAAGAGCCATGCAAGGCAAAATATTGATAATCATGGAGGCATCCGAAAGGGTGTCTTTTTGCATTATAAAACAACGAAAGGAGGAGCAGAGATGGCTACGAAATTAAGGAACCTTAAAGTTAAGAAAGTTGACTTTGTGGACGAAGGCGCGAATCCTGATGCCCATATCATGCTGTACAAAAGCAGGAATGGCGCAGAGGGGGATGCAGCGGGAGGGGGTGGAAGCAGTGGGAGGAATGAGGGCTTCTGGAAACGTTTTGTCCGGGCTGTATTCAGGACGGCGGGTATGAAACCGGAGGAGCTGGACACGGCCATGGAGCAGATACAGAAGTCCGGAGCCGCCAGCTTTGGGGAAACCATGGCGCAGAGGGATATAGAAAAAGTATCCAGTGAGATGTGGGATGTGTTTTATGCCCTGCACGGGTCGTTCTGTTCTATACTCAGCGATACGGAGATGGGTAGTACGGCGGCATCTGAGGCCATGAAGGAGAGCCTGGATGAGTTCTATGCACTGGCGGAGGGCTCCATCCGTGAATGGTCAGCCGGGAACACGGCTGGCATTGTGGCAAAAAAAGATACTGGACAGGAAACTGGAAACTGCGAGGAACTAGAAACAAAAAAGAAAGAAGAACCGAAAGGAGACGGTGAAGAAATGAAGATTGATAAAAGCAAGATGACGCCTGCTGAAAGGGCTTTCTTCGAGGATATCGAAAAGCGCTACGGTGTAGACGGCAGCACGGCAACAGGGGAAGGTCAGACAGCAGAACCAACTCAGAAAGGCGCTGGTGCAGCAGGCATGGAGGATACAGTTGCCAAGGCGTTACAGACACTGGGGATGCAGAGTCCGGCAGCGCTCCAGGCTCCACAGGCAGACGCAAATATGGCGGCAGACGGGGACGACATTTATAAAGGGCTGAACCCTGCCGTGAAAGCGGAGATTGAAGCTTTGCGGAAGTTCCGAGAGGATGCGGAGGAACGCGAGCTCCGGGAAGTGGCGAAGCAGTATGCCATTATTGGGAAGAAAGAGGAAGAACTGCTCCCGGTGCTGAAAAGCCTGAAAGCAGCGGGCGGGACAGCCTACAATGATATGGTGGCAATCCTTGACCAAGTAAAGGAGACTGTGGAAGCATCTGGCGTGTTTTCTGAAATTGGGAAATCAGGGCACGGCGCGCATCCTGGTTCTGCACCGGATGAAAATTCTGTAGAAGGCAAAATCAACGGCATCGCAAAAGGCTTCATTCAGTCCGTACGAAAGATAATATAACTGGCAGCATATATGTTAATGTTACATGTTACGATATGGGAACGGTCGTAATCCACGGGACTTTACCAAGCGGGATGACTGTAAGCTGCGAGGTAAGGATTAGTTCTTAGCTGGCAAGTACCTGGAAGGGGAGGATGCATGGGAATCAGGGACGGACCGCAAGAACGAAAGAAGCATTTTATTGGCCTGAAAACGGAACGAGATAGACAAAAATGTATCATAGCATCCAGAAACGGGTGCCTTTTTTATTATAGACAGTATCAGGACAAGGAGGGCATATGGCAGACATAAAGGAAGATTTAAAGAAAATCCTTTCGGCGGTTTATGGGAAGGACGTAAGGCAGGCGATACACGACAGCATACAGCTGTGCGGCTCAGATTCCAAAGAAGCAGTGGACACGTCGGTGACGGCAGCAAATACAGCAAGAAGCGCATTGAATATAGCAGGAGAAGCGTCGGATGCGGCAGCAGCAGCCCTGAGTATGGCCGAAACGGCATCAAGCGCGGCTGACGCTGCATCAAAAACGGCAGCGGCAGCATCAGCGATGGCAAACAGTATGGTGGAGGCTGTAAGCGGTGTAGTAATTAATGCCGAGATGGTGGCGATAACGTGTGCATTGACCACGGACTCTGTTGAGTTCAAAAGTGTCGTGGGCGTTTGGAACGCCGATAATGGGACTTACAGTCAAGGTGGAGAGATGTATAACATATATGATGTGCGAGCAGAACCAATACCTGTATCGGCCGGCGAGACATATTTGGTCATTACAGAATTGGATTTCGCGATAAGCACGCCAACTTTTTCGGTGGAACCGATTCTGTTTGATTCCATAGACCCGATAAATTACCGCCCGGATTTTGTAATGAGTGGCTATAATACCCCGTTGCTGGAAGGGGGCAATGCGTATTTATTTACGGTACCTGATGATGGGACAGACCACATAAAGGTGACATGCTGTACATCTAACCCGGATATGTCAATCATCGTCCGTAAGGTGAAACCAATTTTCTATGGCAAATAAAATCTGATATATAGTTTGAATATTTTACACCGGCACGATGCCGGAGAAAGGAAAGAAATATGAACGCAAATCATATAAAAGCTGTCTTTTCGGCAGCGTTTGGATTTTTAACATCCCTCCTTGGGATTCTGGCGATTCCGGTCGTCCTCATGGTGTCCTGCAACGTGATTGACTATATCACGGGGCTTATGGCATCGGACCGACGGGGGCAGGAGATTACATCCTACAAAGGCTTACGGGGAATCCGCAAGAAAGTTTGCATGTGGCTGTTGGTAGTCGTAGGGGCTATCATAGACCAGCTCCTGTTGTATGCTTCGTCAACCGTAGGGATAGAGCTGCCTTTTACTTTCTTGGTAGCCTGTATCGTGGCTTTATGGATTATATGCAATGAGATTATCAGCATCCTTGAAAATATTAAAGATATGGGGGTGCCCATCCCGGCATTCCTCACGCCGCTGATCCAGAACATCAAATCCCAGGTGGAATCAATGGGGGAGCAGCAGGCGGGGAATATTGATGAGAAAGACAAAGAGGACGAGTAGTCGCTCTCTTTGAATCTTGCAGGCGCTCACATCAGTGACAGGGTTGCCGGAGTTAGAGAAGTAGGGGCGGTTTTTAAGAGTAAAAAGCAAGGGATAAGGTGGCTATTCAGCCACCCTATCCCTGCAAAGTTCATCAAGTGTAACATTGAGCGCATCGGCTAGTTTAATAGCAGTATCGACTTTACATCGATTGAACCGTTCAATGTCCTCAATCGTGCGGACTGGAACGGCGGACAGTTCGGACAGTGCCCAGATGGATAAACTTTGTTGATTGCGTATTTGTTTTAGATTCATGCCAGCCTCCTTATGTGAATAGCAATACCAAACCAACAACAATGATAATGAGCCAGATAATGGAAACTATAAGAGTAATCAGGCTTTTTGCAGTTTTTTTCATGTTGCGTGGATAATGGAGATGTGTTATATTTTGGTTGGGGAGGTTTCCCTCCCCGTCTTTTATTGGAGGCTCTCGATAATCATTTTGATTACGGCTAAGAGAGTTCCAATTTCAAGTGCGAGCTGGATGAGTGCGCTAATCACTTTTTTCAGCTCGTTTATTTTGTTCTCCATTTCCTGTCACCTCCTTTCTATGCTTAAATTATACCACGTTGTAACGTGGAAAACAAGCGGAAAGTGAAAAAAATTGTAAGTTTTTAAGAGAATCAAGATATGAAGAGAAATGGTATTTTAATTTAAAGATTTTAGGAGAATGAAGAACAGGGGAGGTTTTCTCTCCCCTGCAAAAGATACTGGCTATTGTTCAAGAAAAGCACTAATGAATTTCTTGATTTCTGCGGTAGGTGTGGTTCCAAGTTCAGCACACTTCGCTTTGAAAGCATCCAGAACCTCCGGCTTCAAGTCCAGGGGAAAACGAACATATTTACTACGGATGTGTTTTTGCTGAGAAGAGTATTTCTTTTTGCTTTCCATGTCAGATTCCTCCTTCCAGGATGAGGGTTGCAAGGGTAATCAGAAAAGCGATAAGCCCTATACAAATGATTAAATGCATAATAAGTTTCAAAATTTGGTTTTTCATGGTTGAAGCTGATGAAAGATGATGTTATAATTTTTTCAGGAGGGGCTTAAGCCCCTTCCTGTCAGGAAAAAAGTTTTATCAGAATTAATATCCATCCAGTGATTGATATTATCCTGATGAGGAGCTTTTCTAACTGTTCCAGCAGTTTGTTAAGCTCCTTAACTTTTTGTATTAGGTCTTTCATCATTTCCACCTCCTTTCTATGATTTAATTATACTATATACGTACGTATATATCAAGCAAAAATAGATAAAAACTATAAATTTCGGAACAGAAATAATGAACATGTGATTGGTTTAGAATTGTTTCTAGGATATATGAAAATGTTAGATAACTATAACGAAAAAATAATTACACCGTCTAGAAATAGGCGGTGTTTTTGCGTTGCAAAATGCAGCAGAAAGGAAAAAGCATATGGAAATAAATGTTAAAGCCGAAAAGTGGGCATACAGAAAATTCACCGCCGTAGGTGTGACACCGTATGGAGCGTGCGGCCTAATCGCAAATCTGGAAGCAGAATCAGATGGGTTTTATCCGAATCGGGTGGAATATTTATGTCTGCGGCGCTTGAAAGAGAAAGGAGAGAACTATACGGATGAGTCGTACACAAAAGCTATCGATACTGGAAAACTGAGCTGTGAGCAGTTCCTGCATCCTCTTCCGGGAAAACAGTACGGCTATGGTCTGGCTCAGTGGACGAGCCCTGGGCGGAAAGCAGGACTTTGGAATCTTGCAAAGAGGAAAGGCGTGTCTATCGCGAATGAGGATATGCAGATAGAATACCTGCTGTCGGAGCTGGCAGACAACTACCCTGACGTTTTAAAGGTATTGAAAACCACCAGGAGTATCCGGGAGGCATCAGATATTGTCCTGACAAAATTTGAGTGTCCTGCTGATACTGGCGAGGCAATGCGTGCATCCAGAGCATCCAGGGGACAGAAATTTTATGACACTTATGTTAAGACAGGAAAAGTCATGGAGGAGGAAGAAGCTATGGGTGCGTGGGAAAAGACAGAAAAGTTGATGAGCGACCAGGTTGGTTACCTTGAGAAAGCCAGTAATGCAAACCTTGACAGCAAGACTGGAAATGCCGGGTATAACAATTACACCAAGTTCGCCCGTGATGTGAACAGTTGGGGGCTGATGGGATGCCAGGGACAGCCTTGGTGTGC
>JBCLQO010000056.1:0-9451 GCA_041223665.1 Lachnospiraceae bacterium 46-15 | reverse complement strand
AATGGCTATGATTAGAAATAGCATTAAGACCTTGGAGAGGGTCTATAAACACTACTACTTTATAATACGAGCGAGGGTATGGCATGAGTAAAAACCAGAACAAAGAATATGCTAAACAGTTAAAATTATCATCAAAAGAACTTATAGACGGTATCGGTACTGACAGCGAAATTGAGCAAAAAGTAATTAAACTGATTTATGGATTTGTTCGCAGCGGATTTTTAGAGTGCAGAGCGCAGAAAGGCGGTACAGCATGAGTGACGAACAATTTTACAAGGACAACATTGTTAAAATGGTATGTTCTATTCGTAATGCGGATTGGCTTTTGAAAATTTACTCATTTATAAAGGTATTTGCAGAAGATAAGGAGGAAACGGATAATGACAGAGAAAAGAGAGCCTTTTGCAATGGATATTATCAATGAAGCAGTGAAACAGCGAAACCGTTGGCGGTTGGCGTTCTGTATCTCACTGGCCGGGAATGTGTTACTGGCGGCAATGCTGATTTTCGGATAAGGATAACAAGGGCGTGGGCGGCGGCTTGTATGTTTGCCGCCTATCATATTATAGAAAGGCGGTGCTTATTATGGCAAGACTGGGAGCCGGAACAAGGAAACGTGCAGACGGCACACTGGAAAAGCGTTTTACCATAGATGGCAAGCGGTACAGCGTTTACGGAAAGAACGCAAAGGAAATTTCACAGAAAGAGCAGGAAATCAGGAAAAAGATTGAAGCCGGGATATACACGGACAACAGGAATATAACGCTTGATAAATACTTTGATGAATGGCTGGCAGGAAAGAGGGGGAGCATAAAGGGGAATACAGTTAAGTGGTATGCAACTTATTACAAAGGGCATATCTCCCCACATCTTGGGAATGTGAAGCTTCAGAAGATGGAGCGCAGACAGGTATTGGCGTTTCAGAAAGATTTGTCAGATGGCGATTTATCTATACGGACGTGCAACAATATTATGAAAATTCTTAAAATCGTATTGAATGATGCGGTAACGGATGAAATCATTATAAAGAATCCGGCAGAGGGTATAAAAGCATTAAAGGAAGTCAATGCAAAAGCAGCCGAAACGTATCACAGGGCATTGACAGAGCAGGAACAAAAGGACTTCATGCAGGAGATGGCAGACGATTATTATTATGAGTTTGTGGCTTTTCTTCTCTGTACTGGGATGAGGTTTGGCGAAGCCGCTGCCCTGACATGGAGCGACATAGACTATAAGCAGAATGTGATTCATGTTACCAAAACAGCTACGTTTAACGAGGACAATTCCCGGACAACAGGAACGCCGAAAAGTGAAGCAGGGAAAAGGGATATTCCCTTGAATGACACGATAAAAGGGATATTGGCAAGGCAGAAGAAAAAGCAGAGCATTGTAATTTCGATAGACAGAGAAGAGAACAGGGTATTTGTATCAGTGTATGGCAAAATGGTAGATAATAGCATCGTAAATAAGGCAATCAGAGGCGCACTTGCCCGGTTGGAGGGAAAAGGCAAGCCGATAGAGCATTTTACAGTACACGCTTTGAGAGATACATTTGCAACACGGTACATAGAACAGGGCGGCAGTCCGCAGACCTTAAAGACAATCTTAGGGCATAGCAGCCTTGCAATGACAATGGATTTATACAGCCACGTTTTACCGAACACCAAACAAAAGGAAATGGACAATCTGAAAATAGTATTATAGCAACAGGGGCGGCATTGTGACCGCCCTTTTCGTTACCCCACAAATACCCCAATTTCTACCCCTAATTTCAATAACCAACACATGGATAAATACAAAATATGATAAACAATATAGGCATGAATAATGTTGGACAATCCTTGTAAAATCAACACTTAGAGAGGATAACAACAAATAAAGATAAAAAGAGATAAAACCTACACTTATGTACACGGTGTCCAAAAGCGGGGGGCACGGCGCACTTCCCTGTCTGAGATATTCCTTTTCAGACGGTCATTCTGTTTTCAAGTGACTTGTCCATCGATGAACTATCCCAAGTCTACACTTTTTTGACCGCCTGTGCCGTATATCCAAGAGGTAGGAAATCGGTCTGGAAAACTCGCTATTTTCACGCTCTCAGAATTGTGGTAAAATAAGAACGACAATCAATTCAAAAATTCTGGAGGTATGAAGCTATGCAATATAGAACAGATGACCACGACCTTCAGGCCTCTGTGTTTATCTCGTTTGTCAACAAGATATGGCCGGGAAACTATGATATAGAAAAAACACAAATTGCATTATCGAAAACAATAAATATAACTGCATATGATGATAAATTGCTTGTCGGTTGCCTGCGTATTCTTTCAGATGGGTATTATTTTGGAACAATTACAGAATTGCTTGTTCTCCCAGAGTATCAAAAACAAGGCATTGGAAGTAAACTTCTTCAGCTTGCTAAGGATAATACGCCCACTATGTTGTACTTTGGAGCACAACCGGGGGTAGAAATTTTTTATAAAAAAAATGGGTGTCAAAAAGGCTTGCAATCATACATCATTGAAAGGAAAAGGTAACAAACAAATCAGTTAGAGCATGAGGAGGGATAGCATGACTTTAACAATCCAAGAACGCTTGAAAGACCTGCGTGTGGAGCGTGGATTGACGCTGGAACAGTTTGCGGAGCAGACGAACCTCTTCATGTCTGCGCTGGACGCTACGAAGCGGAGGACTTCAAGGACATCAGCCACTATGCCTTTAAATAAGTGCAGGGCGCAAATGCGATAGTGGACGCTATGAGCGCAACGCTCATCAAATAGCATAATCCCGATATAAGCGCCTCGCAGTTGCGGTAGCTTATCGCCGCCCATATTGATGATGACAGCTTTTGTCGCTACATAATCCAACAGGACATAAATGAAATAGCACTCGGCCTGCGGGAAGCCCACAGGGAAGATTTTTTCAGCGTCCCAGAGGAATAATCCACTGAAAGGATTGCTACAAGCTGCCAATGAAGCCGCCAGCCCGGACAGCGCCCCGGAGAAAGCGTCTTTGGTGTTCATTTGCAAACGGCTCCGGCTGAATTATAGCAAGTTGACCGGAGAGGACAAAGCGGCGCTAAAACGGCTTGCGGGGAAATCGGACTTGCTGAAAAATCCAATCCCACAGAGGGGGCGAATTAAAAGCAGGAGAGCAGAATGGAACAAGGAAGAATTGTTGTAATTACTGGAGCGCCCGGAACTGGAAAAACTACAACAGCATCTATTGTTGCAGAAAAATCCAGTCTAACTAAATCGGTGCATTTGCATACCGATGATTTTTACCATTATCTTTGTAAGGGAGCAATACAACCGCATTTACCAAAATCGGAGGAACAGAATTTAATTGTTATTGAAGCATTTCTGGAAGCCGCAAAGCGGTTTGCCCATGGTGGCTATGATGTGATTGTTGATGGAATTGTTGGACCTTGGTTTTTAGAGCCTTGGATAAAAATTGCACAGCAGGGTTATGAAGTGCATTACATTATATTGAGGGCAAATAAAGAAGAAACGAAAAAACGAGCGGTTGGACGAACCAAGTTGGATAAGAATGCCAACATTGAATTAGTGGAAACAATGTGGGAACAATTCAATCATTTAGAATATTATGAAACCCATGTTATAGACACGACAAACCTTTCTATTGATAAAACTGTTTCAATGATAAGAGAAAATGTTGAGAAAAAAACACACTGTCTAACAGCATCCCATTTATTGAAAAAGCAGCAAAGCCAGCCGAGCCAGTCAACGGTTAAGATGAACGGCGCTTTCAGTGCCGCCATTGACAGCCTTGTCCGTCTTTGCTAATGGGTAATCAAGGCGGGAAAGTCCTAAAATGGCTTTCCCGCCCATTTCAATTTTGAGAGAAGAACGGCTCCCAAAATGAATGAGTGTGGCCAAGCACTTTTAGGAATGGGATTTGAATGTATATGATATTATGATAAATATTGTGATTTTAGATGAGTGATATTATCGGGAGAATTATAATGAAAAAGACGCTGAAGATATTGGACGGACTTTGGTGGGGGCTTGCGGTTGTCACATGGGCAATGATTATGTTTTCAAGGGGAAGGGATGATGCCCAAAATTCAAAAGGCCATCATCCCTTTATGCCGCTATAAATAGCTTAAATTTTCTTAATATTTCCTGAGGAAAGTAGTCAAGCGTTCAAATTTGTGATAGGATGTTTACGGTTATATAAACACAAGATAAGCTTTGTTTTAGGAGAGGTGAACAATATGCCGTGGGACATGACAATTTACGGAACGGGGACAGATGTTTACCACATTATACAGTGGTTTTTGATTTACAGCATCCTTGGGTGGTGCGTGGAGTCGATTTACATGTCGTTTTGTGAAAAACGGCTGGTGAACCGGGGATTTATCTTCGGTCCTATCTGTCCGATTTATGGATTCGGGGCGGTAGGGGCGTATCTTTTGCTTCGGCCGCTGGAGGGGAATTATGTAGGGTTGTACATATTAGGCAGTATAGGCGCTACGTTTTTTGAGTTTTTGGTTGCAAAGCTGATGATTCGCATTCTGGGAGCAGTCTGGTGGGATTACACAGAGAAGCCATTTAACTATAAAGGAATCATCTGCCTGGAGAGTACTCTTGCGTGGGGGCTGTACACGATTTGTCTGTTTGGTTTCCTGCATAAAGGTGTGATGGCGTTTGCGGACACGTATTCGTTTGATGTTGGATGTGTCCTGGCTGTGATTTTGATTGCATATTATTTTATAGACTTTGCAGTACATATGTATAGAGCGAAGAAAGAGGTGCCGGTAGAAAAGGGCATCCGCATTTCATAACGATGGTATAAACCGCTCCTTTGTCTACTATAATTTACATAGAAGACGGAATAGGAGCGGTTTTTTATGAAAAAATTTTTGGCAACATTACTTGCTGCGCTGATGTTTTTCCAGGGCGTCCTTCCGGTATGTGCAGAAGGAGAGAGCGTTGAGATTGAGTCGCCTTCTGCGATTCTGGTGGAGGCTTCGACGGGGACAGTGCTATATGAGAAAGCGGCAGACGAGAAAAGAAGTCCTGCCAGCGTGACGAAAATTATGACGGCGCTTTTGATTTTTGAAGCGATTGAAAGCGGCAAGATAAAGCTTACGGATGAGGCAGTTACAAGCGCCCACGCAAAATCCATGGGAGGCTCCCAGGTTTTTCTGGAAGAGGGGGAGAAGCAGACGGTAGAGACTTTGATTAAGTGCATTATGATTGCATCGGGAAATGATGCGGCAGTGACTATGGCAGAGCATATCAGCGGCACAGAGCAGGAATTTGTAAACCTGATGAACCGGAGGGCAAAAGAGCTTGGCATGTCGAATACGAATTTTGTAGACTGCTGTGGGTTGACAGAAGACCCGAATCACTACACCACTGCAAGGGATATCGCTATTATGTCGCGGGAATTGGTAACACGTTTTCCGCAGATTTATGACTATACGACTGTGTGGATGGAGGATATTACCCATGTGACAAGGCAAGGAACGAAAGTCTTTGGCTTGACGAACACAAACAAGCTGCTGCGCAGCTATGAAGGGTGTAAGGGGCTGAAAACGGGAAGTACCAGTATTGCGAAATACTGTCTTTCTGCAACTGCTGTCCGAAATGGAATTGAACTAATCAGCGTTATCATGACTGCCCCAAACTCAAAGACAAGGTTTGCAAACGCGGCGGCGCTGCTGAATTATGGGTTTGGAAAATGCGTGCTCTATACAGACGAAAATAAGGACGTACTGCCGGAAATCCAGGTGAAGCGGGGCGTGGAAAAGACGGTTCCATGCCGTTATGAGGGGAAATTTAATTATCTGGATACGGACGGGGCAGATCTTTCGGCGATAAAGAAAGAAATTGTAATGCAGGAGGAAATGGAGGCTCCTCTGTTGAATGGCGACAGCGCAGGGGAGGCACAGTATTTTCTGAATGGAAAGAAAATCGGTACGGTAAAGCTTCTGGTAGACCGGGATGTGGAAAAAGCCGGATTTTTTGATTATCTGAAAGAAGCCTGGTATGCGTACCTGTGCTGAACTGGTGAATTGTATTTTGGGAGAGAGTATGCTATACTCGGGACATGAAAAAATTTAAAGTAACCAGATATCAAATACCAATCGATAAAAAGAAGTACCGTCCTGACGGGAAAATCAGGATTGTCTTGTTAAGCGATTTGCACAATGAGAGCTATGGAAGGGATAATGATTTTCTAATACAGGAAATTCATCGGCAAAATCCGGATTTGATTGCTGCCGCCGGAGATATGCTTACTTCAGGGGAGCAGGAGGCAGAACACACGGCGCTGCGGCTTCTGCAGGCATTGGCAGAGAAATATCCGGTGTATTATGGACCTGGAAATCATGAATATCGTATGAAGCTGGACACGGACAGCTTCGGTTTGCGTTACAAACGCTATGCCGAGGCTGTCCATGAAGCCGGCGTATTTTTATTGGAAAATGAATGTGTGGATACGACGGTGAAAAATGTGCCTTTGCGGATTTATGGACTGCAGCTTCCTTGGAGATTTTACCGACGGTTCTGTTTTGAATCGCTTTCTTTGGCAGAGCTTGAGGCGTGTCTGGGGAAAGGGACGCAGGAGAGGTATCAGATTCTGCTCGCCCACAATCCCATGTGCTTTCCAGCATATGAGGAATGGGGGGCGGATTTGACGCTTTCAGGGCATCTGCACGGAGGCTTCCTGCGGCTGCCGTTTCTGGGAGGCATCATCAGCCCGCAGTGTGTGCCGTTTCCGCGGTATGACAGAGGGGTATTCAGGAAAAATGGGCATTATATGACGGTAAGTGCGGGATTGGGTTCCCATTCGAGGATTCCACGGATAGGAAATCCGGCGGAGTTGGTAGTGGTGGACGTAGTATGAGTGTTAAATTCGATGTTATTGGAGAGGTACAGGGGCATGAAACATTTGCTTTTGGTATTACAGTAGATAATATAGCGTTTTGCTGGCTAAGTTTTGATATTTGGGGTCTGTTATTGTTTTCGGATATTTGATATACGAAGTAGTTAATTTTATTATTTAGCATTTGTGGCGCTGTATAATGGATAAAGTCGATGGAGGTGATAGGTATTATATGGCTTGTGCTTATGTTACAAAAGCAGATATTTTTAATATAGAATTGTTTGGGAAAACAGTAGTAGGGGGAGAAACGAAAAAGGGATAATCGGAAAATGCTCAGTAGTAGAGGATAATTACTAAACGAGATCAGTTGTGTGCCGGATGTCCATGTAAGTTAAATCAGATAAGAAAAAATGATAATGTGAAAGTTCACGGCAATAAAGAAATTACCATATTATTATGGAAAAATGAGTATTTGTGTGGTAATATAAAAGCAAAGATGAAATCACAATGCGAGATAATTTTGCAGAACAGGAGGGTAGTCCAGTTGCATCGATTTGGTATAAATATTTTTGAACGGGTATCAGAGGAGAAGCTATCTGTATGTAAAGATACATTTGGTATAGAATCCAGAAACTAGATATGCGATTTTGTTTTGGAAATTACTAGTGGTTGTGACAACTGATGTAAGAGAAGCAGGTTGTAATCCTGAATGAATACAGCATAAAGCACGAAAACAGGTATAGAATAATGGGATGGGGACAAAATCTCAACAAATTTTGAAATTACAGCAGGAGCAGTTAAAAATTGAACGCAGGATTGTGAGCCAGGAACAACGAGAAGCAGAGAAACAGAAAGATAAGAGGGGGGAACTAAAAATGGAACAGAATTATTTGAAAGAGTACGTTCCGATTGATTTGCATGTACATACGCCAGCTTCTGATTGTTATAACAGAAAGTGTGATTCCTTGGAAGATGAATATATTAGCTTAGTTAAGATGTATAGTAGAAAAGGGCATTAAAGTTATTGCCATTACTGATCACAATTCCATTAAAGGGTATAAGGAATTGATGAATATTAAGTCAGAGGCGGAGAATCGTATTAAGTATTGGAATGAGTTAGGTGGAATAGATGGATTAAAGGATAAAATACATAGGGAACAGGAAAAATTAAAAATATTTCAGGAAATATTGATTTTGCCAGGAATAGAATTTGAAGCTTTTCCAGGTATACATATTCTTTTGATTTTTGACTCGCAAATAGATGAGATTATTAAAAAGATAGAAGATTTTCTGTATGAAAAAGGATACAGTATTGATAATCAGGGAAGGGAAACTGTAGATGTTTCTTGTGTTAGCGCGGTAGAAATCATTAATAGTGCATATGAGATGGGAGCTATTACAATAGCAGCACATATAGATAGTGATAAAGGGGCTTTAGATAAGCTAGAAGACTCAGGTAGAGTTCAGTTTTTTAAAAATGAAACTTTGAATGGGGTTCAAATTGTAAAACCAGAAACCATAGATTTTTTAAAAAATTTGTTGGGAAATAAGGAGTATAGAAGAAATAAGGAATTAGCGTTTGTTAGATTTTCTGATTTTCATAATAGAGAGTGTATTGATGGGAAAATATCATATTTAAGGATGGAAAATATTAGTTTTGATAGTATTAAAAATGTAATTACAGAACATCCGGAATTGATTAGTTTCACACCAAGAATAGAAGATGTTGACTGCATAAAAAGTATTTTAAAAAATCCTGATACTATTTCTTTTGAGAATTTAAGAGGGAAAAATATAGAAAATATTTCAAAGGCGATATGTGCTATATTAAATAGGGGCAAAGGCGTTATCGTTCTTGGTATAGGAAATAAAGGTTCAATAGTTGGAATTAAAAAGCCGATAAAAGAGATTGAACAAGAGATAAAAGCAATTTATGATGTTTACAATAATAATATGGCGTATTTTAAACATGTTGAAGATTATTACGAATTAGGAGAACTTATAGTTGTAATTATTCGGATATGGAGCATTGGACATATTGTTTTTGAATATAATAGTGAAGTTTATTTGTTTGATGAGAAAAAACGGGTAAAGAAGGCGTTAATAAATGAGATTTTCGAGTTGGGAGAAAAAAATTATAGAGATTCCTTTATCAGAATAGATAATATGAATCGTGAGAGAATTAAGTATATACAAGAACAGACAGCGTTGCTTGATAAATCTAGAAATAATGTTGAATTAAACAGAAAAATATTAAAGTATTCTGTTGTATCTCAGAATGTTTTTAATACTAGTATTATAACAAACATACTTGAAATAGAGTATGATTTTGACGGTTTGGGAATTGTTGATGGAAATTTATTTCATGTGCCTATATTTGATGCGCATTATACAGAGTGTTATAGCAGATTAACATGTCCAAGTTTTGAGATAGATTTTGAAAAACAAGATATTGAAGCAAAATATTTTCGTACAGGAGAGTGTGCGGTTGTCAATAGTAGATTTGATGTACATTGAGTGGGGGGGGCGGACAAAAAACTGGACTTTCACGGACTCCGAAAGGAGCTGGAACACTATGTATTCTCAGGACAAAATC
>JBCLQO010000055.1:0-10263 GCA_041223665.1 Lachnospiraceae bacterium 46-15 | reverse complement strand
ATTAATCTGAAATACGTTTCTGCAATTCATGCAAAAATTTTCATTTTGGGTATTGACTTTTAATAGTTAGACTTTCTGTTTCAAATTATATAGGTAAAAAAGAAGAAGGTCAATACGTAAAATGTTGAATAACAACAAAAAAGGCTTGACAAATGTTTTATTACCACATATAATAGTGGCATAACAACATACAGTAATGCAACCACATCTTCAGTATGTGAAGGTCACAAGTCCTTGGAAATGCAGAGTGGAGCTGTACATTGACAACTGAATCCATCCACAGCAGCCTGATAGGCTGTAAGCGGTAATAGCGTAAATCCGCTGTGAAGAGTGTGGCGAAATACGGGCGGAAGGAGATGAGGGAATTTTATATTCTCAGAGTGGAAATTCGATGATAAATGAAATAATTGCGGGCATACGTGATGTACTAATGAAAGAATTTAACTGTGAAATTTGTACAGAGCAGAGTTCGTCCAGACCACATTTTCATATTTCATGTGTCAGGTCAACGTGGAAAAAGCAGCTGGCTGACAGATATTTAATGAGAAATGAGTTTGTGATCCAATATCTTCCTGTTTCAGAAACGCAGCCTGCGGCGGAATGTTATGAAGCAGCAGGGAAGTTGAACTGGCTTCTGGAATTTATTGAGGTAAACGGTATATTGCTTTGTGCAGATGACAGGAAAAGTGAAATCGTTGATGGAAAGTTAAATTATTTTGTAAATTATGATTGCCTGATTTGCAAGCAGAAACAGCAGATGGCAATGGACAGCGTAAGTTCAAAAACAAATGTGAAAGGTTAGGTGATTTTTTGACAGCAGTAAAGAGCAAAAAAGAAGAAGGATTATTTACAAAGGAGCAAATCCTCCAGTCTTCCAGATTTGCGAAGCGGAGAGATTTAGCTGAGGCGCTGCTTGAGGAGGATAAGCAGTATACAGTTGAACAGACAGAAAAAATAATGGAAGAGTTTATGAAAGGTAAGGTGACAGAGTAATGGCTTTAGGTGGAGGAACATTTCTTACGCAAAATAAAACTTTGCCAGGTGCGTATATCAATTTTGTATCATCCGCATCGGCGTCTGCCGGGTTATCTGACAGGGGGATTGCGACAATGCCCCTGGAGTTAGACTGGGGAAAAGAAGGAGAAGTATTTGAGGTAAGCAGTGAAGAGTTTCAGAAGAATGCGCAGAAGATTTTTGGCTATGCTTACACAGACAGCAAGCTGAAAGGACTGAGGGATCTTTTTAGGGGAGTAAAGATTCTTTACGCGTACCGTTTAAATGGAAACGGTGTAAAAGCATCTAATAAATATGCAGAAGCGCTGTATAGCGGTATTCGCGGGAATGATTTGAAAATAGGGATTCAGGTAAATCTCGATGATGCCTCAGCCTTTGATGTAATCACTTATCTTGGGACGTCCAAAGTTGACTCGCAGACAGTCAAAACGGCAGCAGAACTGAAAGCAAATGCTTATGTGAAATTTAAGCCGGAAATTTCATTTGATGCGGTTGCAGCGCTCCCGCTTATAGGTGGAACGAACGGAGAGGTAGACGGTTCGGTTTACCAAGATTATCTGGACAGGATAGAGGCATATACCTATAACACAATGGGCGTAGTGACAACGGATGATACGGTAAAGAGGCTGTTTGCTGCATTTAATAGAAGGATGCGTGACGAGCTGGGGATTAAGTTCCAACTGGTGCTTTACAAATATCCAACAGCTGATTATCTGGGGGTTATTAGTGTGAAAAATAAATGCCTGGATGGGGCGAGGACAACAGAAAATGGCATGGTGTATCCAGATGAAGCGGCGGCTGTTTACTGGACGGTTGGAGCAGAGTCTGGCTGTGCAGTGAATGCATCCTGCCTGCATAAAAAGTATGATGGGGAATATACGCTGGATACAGCCTATACACAAAAAGAATTGGCGGACGCTATCCTTGCTGGAGAATTCGTTTTTCATCGTGTAAATTCTGAAATCAGGGTGCTGGAGGATATTAACACGATGGTGACAGTAACAGAGACATCAGGCGATGTATTCAAGGATAATCAGACGATCCGTGTGATTGACCAGCTGGCAAATGAAGACGCTATGATTTTCAGCAGAAAGTATCTGGGTGTTGTGCCAAATGACGCAGCGGGGAGAAGTGCATTGCGGACGGACATGGTGAAAATTCGCCAGGAATTGCAGAGAATCCGTGCAATTGAGAATTTTAGTGAGAAAGATGTAAAGATTTCAGCAGGAAGCACAAAGAAAGCAGTAGTTGTAGAGAATACGATTACAGTCACGAACACAATGGCTAAACTGTATATAACTACAACGATCGAATAATAGAAGGGGAGAAAATGAGATGGCAGAAACAACAGGAACAGAACAGAATATAGTTATGATGGCGAAGGATGCTATATCCGCATCTTTAGCAGAATGTTACTTGAAAATTGAAGGCAGCCGGTATAATTTTATGCAGGCAATTAATCTGGAAGCGAAGTTTGAGAAAGTAAAGACGGAAATTCCGATTCTTGGAAGAGCAGGAAAAGGCAATAAAGCGAGTGGTTGGAAAGGAACTGGTTCGGCAACTTTTCACTACAATACCTCAGTATTCCGGAAACTAATGCAGAAATATAAAGACGAGGGCAAGGATACTTATTTCGATATGCAGATTATTAATAAGGATGTTAATAGCAAGGCTCATAGGCAGGAAGTATGGCTGTATGGGTGTAATATTGATAGTGGTATCCTGGCAAAATTTGATGCAGACGGGGAATATCTTGATGAAGAAATGGAGTTTACTTTTGAGGACTTTTCTATATTAGAAGATAATGAGTTTGAACATTTAGACGGTTTTGTATTAGAAACTGGAAAGAAAACAACGTAGATTACAAAGCATCCAGAAGTGCAGGGGATAAATATAGCACCTAAAATCACAAAAAATAGAAAGGATAAAAAATATGTCGAATTTTAACAGATTTATGAAAGCAAATAAGGTACAGAAACAAAATGCAAAGTATGCGCCCACTAGGTCTTTGACGGATGAGTCGGGGAAGCCGATGGAGTTTGAGTTCCGGCACATCACTTCCCGGCAGAATGAGGAGCTGAGGGAGTCGTGCACTGTAGATGTCCCTGTCAGGGGAAAAGCAAATATGTTCAGGGCTAAGCTGAATGTTTCTAAGTATCTGGCAGAAATGATTGTAGAATCTACAGTCTGCCCAGATTTGTATAACAAGGAGCTGCAGGACTCGTATGGAGTGATGACACCGGCAGAGCTTTTATTTGCCATGGTTGACGATCCGGGAGAATATCAGGATCTATGTATCTGGATTCAGAATTTCCAGGGATTCACAGAGACACTGGATGAGAAGGTAAAAGCGGCAAAAAACTAATCAATGAAGGGGATAGTGAGGCTAACTATGCTTACTATGCCCTTCACAAATTACATATTAGGCCGATAGAGTGGTGTGAAATGGAAATGAACGAAAAAGCATTTATCATCGCTTCTATCCAGTTGAAAATTGAGGCAGAAAAAAGAGAAAGGAAAAAGGCGGAAGCCAGAACAAAATCAAGGAGAGGGAGGTGATAGATGTGGGTTCGATACAGGAGAGGATGCAGTTATCGAAATATGTAACTGTGAAAAATGTAGAGAAAGTAATGGATTTATCGGATCAGTGGGCGTTAACAGCAGAGAAACTGAGCCGGATCAATGAAGGGCTGTATGCGGCGGCAGACATACAGGACATGGTTTACCAGTCAGCCCAAAGATCAGGGGGAGCCTATGAGAAGATGGCAGAGGCTGTTTCAAAACTCGGTTCAGAGAACATTACGTCAAATGGCGGGGAAGCGTCTGCGTTTGCCGAGCAGATTCGGAAGCAGTTTGCACTGGCAGGGGTGGAAAAGGCAGATACGTCCATGGTAAGCCTGGCAAATGCTTTGAGTGATGGGATTTTGTCCGGGGAGGAATACAAGAAAGTCCTTGGAGAAGCGCCAAATATCATTCAGACTATTGCGGATTATATGTCTCTTCCGCAAGCGCAGCTTCAAAGTATGGCGGAAACGGGGCAAATCAGTGCAGGGCTTGTAAAGTCAGCGATGTTTGCGGCAGCAGAAGAAACCAATGCAGAATTTGCAAAGCTTCCGCAGACATTTTCACGGATTTGGACAATTTTTAAAAACGCAGCGCTGACAGCATTTAGCCCAGTGCTTCAGAAAATGAGTGAAATTGCCAGCAGCGAAGGATTCCAGACGGTTGTGGGCAGCATAGTGAATGGGATATCCATTATTGGTGGCGCTGCCAGCGGAATCATAGATGTATTGTCAGGTATAGCAGACATTATCGTAAATAACTGGTCGGTGATAGAGCCTGTTCTTTGGGGAATTATAACTGCCCTGGGATTTTACAGCTTTGCGCTGGAAGCCTACAATGCAGTACAGAAAATTTCCAACACATTAACGGGCATAGCAAGTTTTAAAAATAAGGTTCATGCTGCATCGGCCATGATGGAATCCGGGGCGACTTTTGCGGCAACAGCAGCACAGCATGGGTTTAATGCCGCTTTACTGGCGTGTCCAATTACATGGATTATCCTTATGGTGCTTGCACTGGTTGCAGTGTTCTATGCGGTGGTAGCGGCTGTTAATCACTTTGCAGGTACTTCGATTTCAGCAACGGGTGTTATTTGTGGGGCATTTATGGCTGCTGCTGCTTTTATCGGGAATCTGTTTTTGGGGCTGTACAATTCGGGTGTTGATGTTTTGACGGCGATATGGAACTTTATTGCGGCATTTGCAAACTTTTTTGCAAATGTGTTTCAGGATCCGATCGGAGCGGTTGCACGTCTGTTTTTTGATTTGGTTGACGGAGCTATTTCGTTGCTTCAAACGCTGGCTACTGCGATGGATACGATTTTCGGTTCAAATCTTTCCGGCACGCTGCAGGGGTGGCGGGATGAACTCAGCGGATGGGTAGAAAATAAATTCGATAAAGGCGAAGAAATCATGAAGAAGGTGAAAGCCAGTGACTACTACCTGGACAGGATAAAATACAGTGATGCATATAATAGGGGCTATAACTTCGGAGAAGGAATTGAAGATAAGCTTTCGAGCTTGGGGAAATTTGGCGAAGGAGATATCCCGAAAGTGGAGGAGTACCAAAACTATCAGAGCAGTCTGCTGGATTCTGAAAATGCAGCGCAGACGGCAGCGAACACCGGAAATACGGCGCAGAACACCGCCAATATGGCGAACGCTATGGAAATCAGTTCAGAGGATTTGAAATATATCCGCGATATGGCGGAGCAGGATTATATTAACAGGTTTACAACAGCGGAAATCGTAGTGAATCAGACAAATAACAATACGATTAAAGGCAAAATGGACTTAGATGGGATTACGGAGCATTTGCGTACAGCGCTGGAAAATCAAATGAATATGACAGCAGAGGGGGTGCATTAAAATGTATGAGCTTCGCATTGGCAATATATTATTTCCAGTGATGCCAGGAAAGGTTTCCATGAAAATTAACAATAACAATGAAACAGTTAAGATGATTGACGGGGGAGAAGTTAATGTGGTAAAAACGCCGGGACTGACAGATATCACAATTGATGAGCTCCTTTTGCCGAATTTGCAGAAATATCCCTTTGCTCGGTACGAAGGGGTAAAAAATAATGAAATCCGTGAAGCGTCTTATTATTTGGAAAAACTGAGAAATTGGAAAAAGAAAAGAGCAGTAGTTGAGTTCAATATTATCCGAAAAAAGCCGGCGAGTGCAGCTTCAAACGGATGGGCATCTACGGCGATGATGGTGACGATTGAAAGCTATGAAATTATAGAGGATGCGAGCCAGGGATTTGATGTAAAGGTCAAACTGACTTTGAAAGAAAACCGAGAATGGGGAGCAAAAAAGTTTAAACGCCCTACCTACGTTGTACAAAAGGGAGATACGCTGATGAAAATTGCAAAAAAAACTTTGGGGAAAAGTTCTAAATGGGAAAGGCTGTATGAAGTCAATAAAAAAACGATTGAAAAGGCAGCGAACGAACATGGGAAAAAGTCATCATCAAAGGGCAAAAGGCTTTATCCAGGTACGGCGTTAAAAATCCCGTTAAAATAGGAGGAAATAGATGGCAAGGGATATTGTAGATATAGCGCTGGGCGAGGTAGGGTATGCCGAGACAGGAAACAATCTGACAAAGTACGGTCAGTGGATGTGTATGAATGGATATGCATGGTGTCATATGTTTGTTTCCTGGTGTGCGGCACAGGCGGGAGAGGCTGATGCTGTGCCGTATACCGCTTCCTGCGCCTACGGAATCAGCTGGTATACAAATAGGGGAAAATTTCAGGGGAGAGGAGGATATACACCGAAACGGGGAGATATTATCTACTTTGGAAACGGATCTCACGTAGGGATTGTGGAGAGGGCAGATAGTGGAATGGTGTATACCGTGGAAGGGAATAGCTCAAATCGGGTAGCACGAAGGAGCTATTCCTTGAATGATGCAAAAATTACCGGTTACGGAGTTCCTGCTTACAGCAATCTGAATGGGACAGGAAATTATGGGGGAACGGGCTCATTTCAAGGTTCCGGTTCCGAGGAAAAGAAGAAAACCTCACAAAAGGAACTATTTTATCTCCGGCAGCTTTTAGCCAGGAAAGAACAGGAGAAAAATCAGAAGAAAAAGAAAGTAGAGCGTGTGGCCTGTGTGAGAGACCGGGACGTGGAACGGACAAGGAACCAGGCATCTAAGCGTGTAACAGTTCTTATCGCGAACGGAAAAAAACGGTTTTACGTTCCGGTAAAAGAGGGAATGAAAGTTGTATGGGAAAGGAAAGGAACCCCAGGGAAACTTACTTTTGAGACGAAGCATAGCAAGAAGTTTAAGATTACCGAAGGATGTTCAGTGCTTGTAGCGATAGGCGGAAAGAAATTTTTTTATGGATTTATTTTCAGCAGGACTATTTCAAAGGACGGGATGGTATCCTGCACGGCATATGATCAGCTGAGGTATTTGAAGAATAAGGATACGATGATTTACAGCGGGAAGCGGGCAGACCAGGTGGTGAAGATGATTGCGGAAAAATTCAGGCTTTCCTGCGGGAAGCTTGACAATACGGAGTATCGCTATTCTGCAATCGAAGATGATGAAACGCTGTTTGATATTATTCAGAATGCGCTAGACGAAACGCTGATGGTAAAGAACAAGGTATATGTGCTTTACGACCAGGTAGGTAAACTAAGGATCACAGATATAGCAAGGATGAAAGTGGACAGCTGTATTGTAGATAAGCGGACTGGAGAAGATTTCTCATATAAGGCAAGTATTGATGAAGGCGTTTATAACCAGATTAAACTGATTTACGAAAACAAGGATAAGGGGAGCTATGATTACTATATGACGAAGCATTCTAAAAACATTAATAAATGGGGAGTGCTGCAATACACAGAAAAAATAGAAAATCCTGATATCGGAAAGTTAAAGTCTCAGGCATTGCTGCAGCTTTACAATAAAAAGCAGAGGACACTGACAGTCTCAGGAGTAATCGGAAACAGGAAAGTAAGGGCGGGATCATTAGTACCTGTTATCCTGAATCTGTATGATATAAAGATGTCAAACTATATGCTGGTGGAACGGGTTACGCATACTTTTGAGGATAGAAGGCATTCTATGGAGCTTGTTTTGTCAGGAGGTAATTTCAGTGGCTAGTTCAAATTTAATTCAATTGATTAAGAAAATCGCAATGGAGGCAGTGAATGCCTCGAAACCCTGCGACTACCGAATCGGAACAGTGGCATCGGAGAAACCGTTGAGGGTGAAAGTTTCCAACAATATAGTGTTGGACATGAACTTTCTGCATTTGACGGCAGCTGTAACAGAAAAACCTTTGAAAAGAGGGGACAAAGTTTTGATGTTCAGGAAGCAGGGAGGGAATGAATATATGGTGATAGACAGGGTGGTGAGATAAAGTGTTGCCAGATAATGAAGGCTATGAAGAAGATTGGGAGGAAGATGATTTTGAGCCAGATTTTATACAGGAAGAGATACCTTCGCTTACTTATGCGATGAAAGTAAGCGGGGATTTTAGGAAAGACAGCCGTTTTGTCGGGAAAGTGGATGATACAGACGCTATCCGGCAGGCAGTTTTGAAGATTCTCAATACGGAAAAATATGAACATGAAATTTATTCATGGGATTATGGGATTGTGCTGGAGGATCTTTTAGGAATGCCGATGGATGATGTTATGCCCCGGCTGGAAGAAAGGATTACAGAAGCTTTGACGTCAGATGACCGCATAGAGTCTGTAGAAAATTTCAAGGCGGAACGAACAGGAAAAAGGGAAATTCATTGTACATTTAAAATAGTAACTTCAGAGGGAGAGGAGATTGAGGAAGAAACGGAGGTTGTAGTGTAAATGTTTGAAGAAAATGATTTTGATGCTCTGATGAACCGTATGCTTGAAAAGGTCAGTGACGATTTTGATAAGAGAGAGGGTTCGGTTATTTACGATGCGCTTGCTCCGGCGGCTCTGGAGCTTGCGGAGTTTTATCTTGCACTTGATATGGTAATGAATGAAGTGTTTGCAGAATCGGCATCTTACTATTTTTTGATTAAAAGAGCGGCAGAAAAAGGGATATTTCCACGGGAAGAAACGTGTGCGGTAGGAAAAATGATAGTTATTCCGGCAACGGCTAAAATTACTGCCGGAGACAGATTTAACCTGGACTCTTTAAATTATACAGTAACGTCGGTTATAAATGCAGAGGCGGGAGAGTATCAGGTTGAGTGTGAAACAGCAGGGCGAATAGGAAATCAGCAGCTGGGCGAACTGCTTCCAATGGAAACAACGGACGAATTAAACAATCTGGAATCTGCACGGCTGGTTGAAATCCTGATTCCTGGAGAGGATGAAGAGCATGTAGAGGAATTCCGTGAACGGTATTTTGCAGCATTTGCCAATGAAGGCTTTGGAGGAAATAAAACAGATTATAAAGAGAAAGTCAATGCCATAGAGGGCGTAGGGGACTGCAAGATTATCCGGGCATGGGAACAGGGGTATCGGCCGGCCGATATGTTTCCAGGCGCATCAGTTTCTGCATGGTTTGAACAACAGTCGTCATCAACGCTCGGAGCTGAGGTTTATCAGTGGCTGAGTAAAGTATATCATGCAGCGACGGAAAAACTGCTTACAGTTGGCGGGACAGTTCATGTGGTGGCGATTTCTTCCGAATTCAAAGCACCTTCCGCGGTGTTGGTTGATAAAATTCAGGAAGAACTGGATCCAATGGATACTGCGGGAGAAGGGGATGGGGTAGCGCCTATTGGACATGTGGTACATGTAACGGGAGTGAAAAATATGAACGTCAATGTGGAGGCGGATATTACATATAAAGAAGAGTATTCTTTTTCTATATTGGAGGAATCCATAAAGGAAGTACTGGATGCTTATTTTCATGAGTTATGCCGTTCATGGGCAGAAGAAGATCATCTGGTAGTGCGGATAAGCGAAATTGAATCAAGGATTTTCAGATTAAAAGAGATTGACAACATAACGGCGGTAAAGCTCAATGGAGATAACAGGAATCTGATATTAGAAGCGGATTCTATACCGGTTAGGGGGGATGTAATTGGATGATGAGAAAATGGAACGGAAGAGGCTGATAGAATATCTTCCGCAGCTTATGCAGGGATTTGCAGAGATGAAAGAAATTATGTCTGCGGAAGATAAAGAAATAGACAGGATTGAGGCAAATGTTCAAAGGGCTTTGGACAATGCGTTTATAGAAGACTGTGATGAATACGGAATCAGGAAATATGAAACATTGCTGGGAATCATGCCAAGTACAGAAGATACGCTCGAATCAAGGAAGTCGAAAGTTTTGATAAGGTGGAACGCTTATGTACCGTATACATATAAAGTGCTGGTTAGAAAATTGGATTTGATATGCGGGGCGGATCGTTACGCGATCAGTGGAAACTCGGAGGATTACCATCTGTGTTTTTCCACATCCCTGGAATTGTTTGGGGAGGTGCGGGAGTTGGAAAAGCTATTTGAGAATGTACTTCCTGCAAATCTCTATTATGAAGCTAAGAATATGATTGTCTGCGAAAGCAGCGGTCTGGCACTTGGGAGTGGCGGTGTCTGTGCGGCGGAAATGTTCTGTGTGCATGCGGATATGCAGGAAATGTAGTTAAGAGAGACTAACTATTAAAAGTCAAGTCTAAAATGAAAAATTTTTGAATGAATTGCAGAAATGCACTTCAGGTATAT
>JBCLQO010000054.1:0-10274 GCA_041223665.1 Lachnospiraceae bacterium 46-15 | reverse complement strand
GATTAATCTGAAATACGTTTCTGCAATTCATGCAAAAATTTTCATTTTGGGTATTGACTTTTAATAGTTAGACTTTCAATCAAAAAATCCTCCCCCAGCCGAGTTATCACGCTGTCTTTCAGGAATACAGCAGCGTCCGGAGCGGGAAATCCCCTGCCTTCCACCGGGGTTTTCGCCTCCCCGCCGCCGAACAGCTTTGGGGCAATATATGCCTGTACTTTCTGGACAATTCCACTTTCCAGAGCCGCCCAGTTTAATGTCCCTCCACCTTCCAGGAGAATACTGTCAATACCACGCCGTCCCAGTTCTTTTATCAGCGCTTTCAAATCGACACAGCCTGACTTCTCTGGAAGTACAAGTACCGTACAGCCTGCTTTCTGATAAGCTGCATGCCGCTCCCTGTCCGTATTGCAGGTAGCCAAAACCGTCGTAACTTCCTTAGCCGTCGTAACCACCTGTGCTGTAAGCGGCGTCCGAAGCCTGGAATCACAGATAATGCGCACCGGATTTTTCCCGCCCTTCATGCGGCAGGTAAGCAGCGGATCGTCCGCCAGCACGGTACCTACGCCGGCCATAATGCCGCTGTACCGATGGCGCTGTACCATCACATGCGCCCTTGCTTCCTCCCCCGTAATCCATTTTGAAGCCCCGGTATATGCCGCGATTTTCCCGTCCAGCGTCATGGCATATTTCATGGCTACAAACGGTTCCCCCGTCTGTATGTAATGGAAAAACACCTGGTTCAGCCTGTCGCACTCTTCCCGCAGTACATTTTCCGTCACACACACGCCATGTTCCCGCAGTATCCGGATTCCCTTTCCTGCAGCCAACGGGTTGGGATCGGCGGAACCTGTCACAACCTTCCGGATTCCCGCTTCCAGAACTGCATCCACACAGGGGGGCTGCTTTCCATGATGGCAGCATGGCTCCAGGGTTACATACATCGTCCCTCCCTGCGGCGGTTCCGTACAGGAATACAGCGCGTTCCGCTCTGCATGGAACTCCCCATACTTTTCATGCCAGCCCTGGCCGATAATTCGTCCATCCTTTACAATCACCGCCCCCACCATAGGATTCGGCGCCACCCATCCGGCGCCTCTTTCGGCCAGCTCCAAAGCCAGCCTCATATACTCTGAATCATTCATATTCCCCACCTCCACAAACAAAAAGCCCTGAACAAAATGTTCAGAGCCAAAGCAGGCAGCTATGCGGCTTTCCTGTAAAAAGAAAAGCTCCGGAACAAAAATATCCCAGAGCAATTGCATACGTACAGGATTTCCATCATCCTGCATCCGCCTGTCATCTTCTTTCATCCAGACTATACTGTCGGCTTCGGAGTTTCACCGAATCATGCCTTGCGGCTCGTGGGCTATACCACCGGTAGGGAATTCTGGCCTGCGGGACTGCAAATGCCCCGCAGGAGTCACCCTGCCCTGAAGACTTTATTCATTTAAACACTAGTATACACAGGAAGAATGCCGCTGTCAAGCCATTGAACCAACGAACAACCACTACTTTGTCAGGATATCCGGCAGTTTTCCTGACAGGAAATAAAAGCTCCCTGCCGGCATTCCCCCGCTTTTCAGCACAATCTCAATATTTACTTCCTCAATGCTTGCCCAGCTGCTGTACAGAGGACAATATTCCACACAGTCCAGTACTTTCTGAATTTCCTCCGCATCGCTCACTGTAGTAATCAGCCCTTCTCCTTCGTCCCTAAAATCCGTCAGGACAATTTTCTCCACATCTTTTGCTGCCAGCCGGCGTTCTAAATCAATACCTGCTTTGTCTTTCAGGAACGCGATTGTCTGCTGGAAACTGTCGCAGATAGGATGTCCCTCTTCCCCGAAACTGGTGGTTGAAAGTCCATATTTTCCTCTTTCCTCTTCGATGACAACAGAAAACCCTATTGTCCCAACAACATGGCTCTGGTAATCATCATAGCTGATATGGCGAAGCTCCTCCCGGTAAATGTCCAGGAATTCCTGGCACTCTCTTTCATTAAGCTTTAACTCAACATTCCCAAACAGGCCGCTGACATTTATATCTCCTTCCAAATTAACATCCCGCCAGAAAACCGGATAAATCTTTTCCGCAAACTCCGGAGTTTCAAACAACGCTTTTATCGTTTCCTGAATATCTTTTTCAGCTACAATGTAATTTCTTCGTTCACGCCTTCCATTTCTCAGCTTATATTCCACTGAAATGCTGTGGCATTTTCCGGTATTCTCCTCTCTCGCACCTTTTCTGGCCAGCTCATAGATAGGAGCAAAATTGTCCAGAAGCGTGCTGTCCAGCGCCGCATTTACCGAGTATAAATCATATCCGCCTTTAGACACCTCATAGTAAAAGCTTCCATTCAGCCTCTCATCATAGAGAGCCATCTGCGCCACATCTTCTCTTGCCGGAAGATACGTGTCATATCCCATAATATCATATCTAAAAACCAAAGCTATTCCCAGTGAAAGCGCCACCGAGAGTATCAGTGAAATTTTATTCTTGAATAGCTCCCTCATATTCAGATGATAGATAAACTCAATCACCGCCGACAAAATCACTGCCGCGCACACAGTACCGAAGAAAAACCAATGCATTCCCCCGTCGACACCTATCATCCACGAAGCCAGCCCCGCCACCAGCGACATAGGTATCACAAGCAAAACCTTTACCACGCTTTCGCTCTTTGAAAATGCCATAGAATGATCTGCCGCCTCTGTTTTCCTCACACAATAAAGCCACAGGGCAATTCCCGTCACAAGCGCTATCCAGAAAACCTGGATTCCCAGTCCAATCACCAGCCATTTCTCCTTCACTTCTATCAAACTTTCTATACAATAACCTGACAGTGAGGGTGAGAATAGCATAGAAAATTTCTCTATTGCCCTGCCGGATACATATGTCTCAAAAAATACGCTTTTCATTCCGGCCCACACAAACAGTACCGCCGGAATATAAACGGTAAATACTGCTGTTCCCAGGATAGCCGTCAGCGTTTTTCCCGTCATGACTGTCGCCAGGATAGCCGTCCCATAAGCAGCCAGATATTCCAGAATCCGGAACCCCGTCATCTTCACGGCCATCAACGCCACGCTGCTTGTAAGCAGCCCATTTACAGCGCCAACCAACAGGCATAGCAGCATACTTACAACAAACGGAGCAATAAAAATAATAACTCCAGATACATACTGTACAAAAAAGTATTTTTTCCTGGATATCGGAAGGCTATGAAAAAAATCAAGTTTCACTTTAGAATGAAGGTGGCTATATCCGCTGATTCCCGCTATCACGGCAATGCCAAACGCCAGCACTCCGCCGATGCCGTTCCCTTGCCTGACAGCATTCATGTAATATTCCTGTACATAAGAAAGCTCCGTATATCCGCTGTGGACGCCATCCATCATACCGTCAATGCTCAGCAGCAAAACAACCGGAAGAAGAATGAAGCATGCCAGCGCTCCCAACGCAATCAGCCAGCTCCTGCGCTTTAAATCTTCTTTTAACAGTTTATAAAATGAGATTTTTGATGTCATAACCCGCTACCTCCGTTTCACTGATAAATATTTCTTCCAAAGTCAGCGGAAGTACCTCTGAGAAAATCGGACGCTTATCTTCAATACTCATCAAGATTTCCTGCTTCGTCCCCCGCGCCACGACAGTCAGCAGAGAACCTCTCTTATCATGCTGCAGCACATGAAGCTCCGTCAGAAGTTCTTCTTCCTTCACCGGATCCTGGATGACGCACTGTACCTTATGGATATGGAACTTCATATCCTCCAAATCCTTCGACAGAAGAATGCCTCCCTTATGCAGCAGTCCCACATGGTCGCAGATATCCTCCAGTTCCCGCAGGCTGTGGGATGCGATAACCGGCGTAAACTGACGGTTCATCAGCTCCATCGCAAAAATACTTTTTACCGCCTGGCGCATGACTGGGTCCAGCCCGTCAAACGTCTCGTCACAGAGCAGATATTTTGTCCCTGTACAGATGCCCAGCAGTACAGATACCTGCTTTTTCATCCCCTTAGAAAAACTGTTGATTTTCCGGTTCCTGTCCAGCCCAAACTTTTCCACCAATTCCTCAAAACGCTCGCTGTTGAAATTCGGGTACACAATCTCATAATAATTCTGCATCGTCCGAATCGTGGCATTTGGGAAAAAATACGCCGTGTCTGAGAGAAAGCACACCTTTTCCTTGACATGGGGATTCTCATACACATCCTCCCCGTCAATCAGAGCCGTCCCAGCGTCAGCTTTCAGCACACCGCTCAGAATCCGCAGCAAGGTACTTTTCCCGGCTCCATTTGTCCCTACCAGCCCGAAGATGCTCCCCTCCTGTATCGTCGCAATAATATTATCCAGAGCCTTCAGACTACCGAAGGACTTATTCACGCCGTTAATTTCTATCATAACTGCCCTCCTTAAAATACTCCTCCGCTTTCTGCAGGAAAATTTCTCTCTTCACATCCAGCTCCTTCCCCTTCTTTACCAATCCCTCCAGAGAAACAAAAAAGGCTTCCTGTTTCTTCACTTTCAGCTCACTGTTTCCCGAAACAAAATTCCCCCTGCCCTTCACCGGATAAATATATCCCTCCTGCTCCAGTACAGAATACGCTTTCTGAATCGTATTTGGATTGATTGATAAATCCATGGCAAGGGAGCGGACGGACGGCATCTGGCTGTCTGGCTCTATCGCCCCTGTGATAATTAAGGTCTGGAAGCGTTCCACAATCTGTTCATATATCGGCTTCCTGTTCTGATAATCAATCACTATCATAATTCCTCCAATTCCCGCCATTTTCGTGTATCTAGTGTACTATTGTCCCTAGTACACTATAGTTATAACATAGATAAAACAGCGGAACAAGGACATTAATGAATATTTAAGGAAGTTAACGGTTTTATGCGGTTTTTCAGGGGTTTTTGTTGCTAACATGTTGCTAACCTTTCACATTTATCGGGTTGTTTTATGACTTGTCCGAAGTTATAAAACAGCCTTTACCCGATACTTCCCTTTCACTATAACAGGCAGCCAGCCGCTTTTAATCTGCACCCAGTTACTCCCGTCCCAAGCAGTAGCGGCTTTCTTAACCTCCACCACGCTGCCTTTTTTCAGCTTTGCTTTGTTTCCTGACAAACGGCGGCACTTTTTCTTTGCGGATGCGGCGAGCTGTGTATACTTTACATATCCCGCCTGCTGGGACTTGGTAGAAACACCGTCCCGGATGGCGATATCCTGTGTCAGCTTCACTTTCATCCCTGCTTTCAGCTCCAGTTTCTGTCCAGCATTGAAGTATTCTTCTGCCCTCTGCCTGAACGTTGTCCACGTCCAGCTTGTCTTATACCTATTATTATGCACATATGGAGCCGGGCAGGTTTTATTTACGATATCGTAATGGCGCAGCACATTTGCGGATGGGATGCCTAAGTCATGACGGAACTTCGCCACCAGCCATGCGCACGCCTCCTGTGTCTCTTTCGTGAAGTACCATCTTTTGTCCTCCGCGCTGGCCGCATTCCCGTCGCACTTGCAGCACATCTCGATACTAATGGTGTTGCTGTTCCGGGCTATAGGGTGCTTCTGGGTATAATATCCTGCCGTGCCTACCGCCCAGGGCACCGCATCCAGGCTGCACCGCTGGTAAATAGTCCCGTCCCAGTAAATGTAGAAGTGCGCCCCGCATCCGTCCGCTGCCAGGTCATGAGCCTGTCCCACTACCCCCAGGTAAAGGACGGCAATGTATTTCTTCTGGTTGCCCCAGCAGGGAACATTTCTGCTGCTGATCGCGTTAATAATTTTATGTGTCATATCGTTTCTCCTCTCCTGCTGCATCCTGCAGTTTCTTTTCAACATTCATTCCGTAAACTACGATTTATGCTCCCGGAGGCGTCCGTTTGCCAAATCATAATAATATTTGTCCTTTTCAAACCCAATATAATCAATTCCGTATTCCCCGTAGGCTATTAAGCTGCTGGCCGAACCGACATGTGTGTCGAGCACTTTCCAGCCTTTTTCAATATATTTCTGTGCAATCCAGCGGTAAAGGTTGACAGGCTTCTGCGTAGGGTGCATACGTTTTTCATTCAGTTTTTTATTGCCTTGCTGTATATGCCCTTCTGCAATTGACTTGCCCTGCATCATGCCATTCCACATATACCGGAACAGCCTCACAGAATCGTGCATACTGCAATAAGCAATTTCACAGTCCGAAAAACTACTCTTTCCATTGCACTTATCCCAAACAATGCGGCCAGAGCCAAAAGCGTAATCGTAATAATTACATCCCCATATAATCTGATGTTTAGACACTCTGGCCAGTTCATCAAAATATGTTCTGTCTGGCATAACCCATTCATCAGATGGTTTGTAATACCGTTGTACTCCAATAGGGCTTAGTGTCCGGCCGTAATAATTTCTCTTTCCTGGCCCGCCAAAATACGGAGGGTCTACCACTGCTATATCAAAATATTTGTCCGGGAACTGGGGCAAATACTCCATACAATCCCCGCAAATAAAGCTGTTCATTTGCATACAGCGCCTATCCTTTCCTGCTGCACTTTTGCAGCACTAAAAACACCGCCCATTTCTGAGCGGTGCTGTTTTGCAGATACTCTTGTTGTATCATATACATTTATGCTATACTGTTTCCGTTGTCATACCCAATCCGGCAACGGAAAGGGGGTGTGTTCATTGACAGAGTTTGTTATTTCCTTTTTATCCGCTGTCGTGGTTAATGTAGCCTGCCCCATTACTGCTGCCGTGCCGATTCCTGCTACTGCTGCCTGTGCCACGGTCTTAACCCCCCTCACTCCCGCTGCTTTTACCCATTTTTCAAAACTATTAATCTCCATTCTGTTCTCCTTTCTGCGCCAGGTGTAAATCCTGGATTTCTTTATACATCTTTGTTATCATCCCATTGCCGCCAAGCTCATGGTACGCCTCATACATTTCCACGAAGTTCTCATACGCATAGGAAGGGATACTCCCCAGCTTTATGTACTTGTCGTGGTAGTCGATGAGCTGCACACGCAGCAGAAGCATCGTGCCTGTGCTATTGGCGTCCCTGTCCCGTTTCTGGCGTTTCAGGAGCCAGACGATGTAGCCCAGTATAGCAGGCAGGGCGACAGTGTATGTCTGTAATAAAACTGCTTCCACTCGTTTCTCTCCTTTCCCTGGCATCATGCCAGAATGAAAAGCATCTCCCGCGATTGAGTGCTTTAACGTTTTTATTAACTTCAATAACATTTTTATTGATTTCGTTCCATTTTTCCCTGCTTCTGTTCCGTTTTTAGGTCAGATAAACGTTTTTTCATTCTTGCGGTCCGTCCCTGATTCGCATCCCCCTTCCCTCCCTCACACTCTCACTATTCCCTCTACACGGGTAATCCTTATATTAGAAAGAGCCCATCCTGTCATACTCCTCACTAACAGACCTATCCGCGTATTCGTAAAATCACACGATGCCCGAACCATTCCATTGTAGTTAGCGTTGGCGTATTTTCCAGTTCCGCGCCCACCCTCTCAACTTTCTGCCCGTATTCCTCGTATTTCCTCCTGGAATTTTCCAGCCCTTCATTTACTCTCTCTATTTTCTTGCGCTGTTCATCCAGAATCCTACTGTATATTTCCTGCTTCTTCCTCAGCGCTTCCACGGAATTCAGGTTCCCCGCGTAATCTTCGTTGACCTTCGCCATCTCCGCTTTCATCCCTTTAAGGCTGTTGTTTACGCTCGAAACTGCTGTCTTAAACTGGCTCTCACCATCCAGTTTAATAAATGCACCAATGTCAAAATTTTCCCCTGGCATGTAATCCCTCCTGTACAAAAAAAGAAGTGTCGCAAATACTCTTAACGATATTTGTGACACTTCCAATATGTAGCTCCCTCAGCCCTGCTGATTTAGCTTTTATTTTAAGAATAATGCTAATACTGCAAACCCAATCAGGGCAAACAATATTCCGAAAAAACCAAGTGTTGCAATAATTGATACGCATATTAACAGCATCGCGGTTATTACCCACCGCACCGTTTTATTGTGCATCCTGTATTCCAGTGTCATATGGGGGTCTGTTTTCCTACACAGCCATTCATAGAACTTTGCTGCCAAATCGCCGAATTTGAACACCGCCAAATATATCACAGCCATCCTTGCAATCTTTAACATCTGGGGCTGCTCCGGATCTGCTTTCCCAAACCCATACAGAATCCAGTTTTTTATCTCTAGCGTACTCCTATGAAATGCCAATGCTGCCACTAAGGCCAATAATACAGCCAGTCCCCAGCGTATCTTTTTTACAGTGGGGTCTGCTTCTTTTCTTCCTGATACCCTTTTGTACCCCCACACCACAATATCCGTTATCTGCAAAACAGCCAGCCATACGCCCGCTGCTACAAATATTTTTAATAACATGCTCCTCACCCCAATTTTCAGCTTTCCTTGTTTATGATTTTTGTGTAAACCTCACTGATTCCCATTCTGATTATGTCAGATTCTGACTTATCTAAGCTCTGACAACAAAGCCTTAATTTATCTACATCCTCTTCGGACATTCTTGCGCGCTTTGTTATTGTTTTAGGGCTGTCGGTTGGCCTGCCCATTTTTTTCTTTTCTACTACAACCACCTCTTTGACCTTGCCATTTCTCCAAATATATGTTACATTGTTACTAACGGTGGCAAGTGCCGCCAGTTTTTGTTCTTTGGCTCTGCTACAAGCAGAGCCTTTCTCAATCTTCCAGTGTTTTCTGAAGGTTTTCAATCACCTTATTTAACTTCTGTTCCCTTTTTTCATCCTCTTTTTCCTCTCTAATCTCTTTCAAATCATCAAGCACAAAGCGAACGAATCCATTAAACTGTTTATCTGTCATTCCCATGTCTGCCATTGTTTCTCCTCTCCGGCTCCTTGCCTGCCTTATTCGTTAAGCTTTTCCTTAACTGTTTTTATTATAACTTATGTAGCCACAAAAATCAAGGATTTTTTCACATAGGGCGCAGCCTTTCACCGCGCCCTGCACTATTTTAAAACACCTGGTCTATTGTCGCTTCCCTCTCTTTCTGCCCGGTCATTTCCAAATGTTCATCATACAGCAGGAAGAATTTCTGGAGCGTCATTGCCAGCACTTCTTCCTGCCGGAAGTTCAGGATTTTACATCCGATACATAAAAGGCGGGCAGTGTTTATTTTTTCTGCCCGCCTCCCGCATTTGGGGATACGTATTCATCTGGTTCCGGCAGTGACAGCCCATAGGCTTTTAATACTGCCATCGTCACTTCTAAAACATTCTCCTGTGTGATGAGCCACCCGACTTCCCTCTCTGTGTATACTTTGCAGTTTTCCTGCTGGGAGCGTTCCGCTTCATCATTTAACAGAACCATTACTAGGTAACGCAGTGTGTTTATGGATTCTTTTTTGTCTGTCAGCTTGTCAATGACTTCCTCCAGGCCACAGTCATAATTCTCCTGTATTTCATCCACTGCATTCAGGGTGAAGAGCAGATGCCGCTCCACCCCATCAAGCACTAACGTTTCGCCCTTGGGCTGCAATTTACTCATTCGCTTTATCCTCCGCAACAGCTTCAGTTGTGCCAATGTTTGCCTTTTTATCTACCCATGCAACCGCTTCTGCTTCTGTAGCAAACTCCGCCTGTTCTTTCCAGGTTCCGTCATCAGCCGAGAAAACGGTTCCCTCAATTGGAACCGCTTCTTTCAGCATCTTCGGGGCGATTTCATCAAGCCGCCCCACCCTCTCAAGCGTTGCTACTAATTCATCCAGCCCCCTTACGTCAAATTGCGCCACGCGCATCTCTCCTCTTCCTTGTCAGGCGCAGGGATACATCATTTGTTTTCGGCAGGGAGTCCGGTATGGTCTGTACCTGCGTAATCTCATACACTGCCCCATCCATAACCGCCAGATATTCTGTAGTTAGCCACGGCTGATAAGGAACCCGAACCAAACGGTCAACCTGTACTTTTGCGGTCATTGCCTCGTAGTACCGCCTGATGCCGACCGTCCGCTCCTGATAGCGTAGCTTCCCGGCTTCCGCGCCTGCACTCCCGTCCTCATCAATTTCCCGGATGCTGCATATGCCATCATTGAATATCTCAAATATCTGTGACAGCCCCGCAAGGGTATAGTCCCAATCTTCGGGAAGTGACAGCATTTGCGACAAAAGCCCCTTTGCCTTTAAGGTCAGTTCCTTGTTGCGTAAATGGTGGTTGCTCATAACGGTATAGCCCTTGTTGCGCTCCACTCGGAAAACTGCCATAGCTTCATCACTCCT
>JBCLQO010000053.1:0-10734 GCA_041223665.1 Lachnospiraceae bacterium 46-15 | reverse complement strand
CGATTTTGTCCTGAGAATACATAGTGTTCCAGCTCCTTTCGGAGTCCGTGAAAGTCCAGTTTTTTGTCCGCCCCCCCTACTCCGATTTCCTACACCGTTTCTACCGTATGCTTACACTTTCGCTACTCTTTGATATTATATACTTTCCCCATTGACAAGCTGTCAGGGGAAAGCTATACGGAACGCTGCGTATCCCCGGAAAGGGGATGCCATGAACCGGATCAGAGCAGAAACAGATTGCCCACCGCTACAAATAACAATATATATTTTTAACATACATACCGCAGTCTTTGAGGGGATTGCGGTATTTTTCTATTCGACACAATTCTTATTATCCCCTGCTTATATCCCAAAATCCAATTATATTCTTAAAACGAGTGCATCTGCCTTATGGTGGGTGCGCTTTTTCTTTGTCGTAAAAAGTCTGTTCCTGACATCTTATCATTCTCGCGCACCGCCCTTCGGTCTTGAATTTTTAACTTTCAAAAATTTCAAGACTGGAGGAAATCAGAATGAAAATTAAATATGAGTTTGCAGACGGAACGGTGTCAGAAGTCGAGGTGGAGGAATCTATCGGTGCTGTCATCATTGATTCAAGACGCAGGGAGGACAACCTGTCACGAAAAGAACGCTACCATTGCTATTCGCTTGATGCTATGGCTTTTGCCTGCCGCCCTTAAGGCAGTGAAAGGAGCTGGTGGAATTGAGAACTTTATCACTTGACTTAGAGACATTTTCTGATGTGGATCTGTCCAAATGCGGAGTTTATAAATATACATCCTCCCCCGCCTTTGAAATTTTGCTTTTCGGATATTCGGTTGATGGCGGCGAAGTGCAGGTGCTTGACCTTGCCTGTGGTGGGGAAATCCCTGCAGATATTTTAGCGGCACTGGAAGATGAAAGCGTGATGAAATGGGCATATAACGCACAGTTTGAAAGGATTTGTCTGTCGAGGTTTCTTGGATTCCCTGTCGGGAGTTACCTTGACCCGTCATCATGGCGCTGCTCTATCAGCGAGGAACGCCAGAGGGAACAGCTCATGCGTCAGTTTGACGATATTGAGCGTGGCATTGACGACGTGCAGGCATCCCACGGGGAGCAGTTCACGGTCAAGCAGCTCATGAAAACAAGGAAAGCAATCAAGGCGAAGCTCGACAAGCTCAACGACACCAAGCGGAAAGACAGCGTGATAAACTTTGAGGAACTGGGCATAGACAGGCTTTTCATAGATGAGAGCTATTTTTATAAGAACCTTTACCTTTACACCAAGATGCGGAATGTGGGCGGCATCGCCCAGACCGAAGCCCAGAAGTCAAGCGATTTGTTTATGAAGTGCCGCTATCTTGACGAAATCACAGGCAGCCGTGGCGTGATATTTGCGACGGGGACTCCTATCAGTGACTCGATGGTCGAGATGTATTCCGTGCAGAGGTACTTGCAGTATGACACGCTTGCGAGGAACGGATTGCAGCATTTTGACAGTTGGGCGTCCACGTTTGGCGAAACGGTCACGGCTCTGGAACTTTCCCCAGAGGGTACGAATTACCGAGCCAAGACAAGGTTTGCGAAATTTTATAATCTGCCAGAATTGATGCAGATGTTCCGTGAGGTTGCGGACATCCAGACCGCCGATATGTTAAAGCTGCCCGTGCCAAAGGTCAATTACCACAATATCAAGACAAAGCCGAGCGAAATCCAGACGGAAATGGTGGCGGGGCTTGCAAAGAGGGCAGAGAAAATCCGAGCAAGACTGGTAAAACCACAAACAGATAATATGCTCAAGGTGACAAACGATGGGCGGCAGCTTGCCCTTGACCAGAGGCTGATTGACCCGATGCTGCCAGACGACCCGAACAGCAAAGTCAACGTCTGCGTGGATAATATGTACCGTATCTGGGAGGAACATGCCGACGTAAAGGGCAGGCTCGACCACCCCATCGACTATGCCGAGAACCCAGAAAAGACCGCCAACCCAAAATACACGGATGCGGACTTGCAGGCGATGGGCGATGTGATGAAGTACGCCACCAACGGCGACAAGACCGAGCAGCAGTTTTTCGTCACAGGCGTAAACTGCGACCCTGCCACGGCAAGGGACGAGATGATGATAGCCAAAGCACAATGGAACGATGAGAGCGAGATTGTCTGCTATCACGGCTTCCAGAGTTTTAAGGCAGGCGAGGTCACGCCAGAGCAGGCACATGAGGTCGGCGTGAAGCTGGCGGAGAAGATGTGGGGCGACAGATTCCAAGTCGTTGTGGCAACTCATCTGAATACGGAGTGTCTGCATAACCATTTTGTCGTCAATTCTATTTCTTATATTGATGGGAAACATTATCACGACAATAAGAAGAACCTGCGTCTGCTCCGTAAGCGTTCGGATGAATTGTGCCGTGAGTATTCCTTGTCGGTTATTGAACATCCAAGCGGCAGGAAGAAACCTTATGCTTTATACCAAGCCGAGAAGAACGGTCTGCCTACAAGGGACACCGTGGCACGGCAGGCGGTGGACGAAGCAATCTCAAAATCATTTACGCTGAAAGATTTTGACCGTCAGTTGTCGGAAATGGGATACCGCATCAATTTTGACCCTAACAGAAAATACTGGACGATTATCGGGAAAGGGTGGCAAAGACCGAAGCGGCTTTATAAGCTCGGCGATGATTACACCAATGAAAGGATAACGGAACGCATTAAGGAAAATTCCTATGCGGTGAAGTTCTCCCGATTTGCCGAGCCGACAAAAACTGTTAAGGTCATAAGGGTAAAAGGCACATTAAAAGATGCCAAGAAAATCGGCGGCTTGCGTGGGTTGTATCTCCATTATTGTTACAAGCTCGGTATTTTGCCAAAGAAGAAACAACAGAACTATGCACGGCTTCACTATCTTCTGAAAGACGATTTAATGAAGATGGATGCCATCACAGATGAAACAAGGCTGCTCTGCCGCAACCACATCGACACGGCGGAGCAGCTTTTGTCCTATAAAGGCTCTCTGGAATCCGAGATGCAGGAGCTGACCGAACAGCGTAAGGGGCTTTACTCCCAGAGCCGCAAATCAGTCGGCGAAGAAAAAGAAGCGGTCAAGGCTCGATTGTCGGAAATCACGGGGCGGCTTAAAACAATCCGAAAGGAGGTCAGATTATGCGATGGTGTCCTTGCCCGAAGCGACACCCTCAAGGAGAAGTTACAGACCATTGCAGGCGGTAGGGCTTGCCCTGCTCGTGCTGTTCTTTGTCGTGGGCGTGATGCGTACCTGCGGCGACTTTGCAAGCGTAAAAAAGCCCGAACACGCACTGAAGCTGTTTATCCGCTTCGCACTTGCCAAAGGTGTGGTGACTTACGGCTTGGAGCTGATGATGGCTCTGTTCCAGATAGTGCAGGGTGTGATTTCTACGATTATGAAAGCCGCAGGCTTCGGCACGGCTCAAAAGACGGTACTCCCGCAGGAGATTGTAACGGCGGTTGAGGACTGCGGCTTTTTTGAGAGCATCCCTCTATGGGCGGTTACACTTATCGGCGGGCTGTTCATCACGGTGCTGTCGTTCATTATGATAATGTCGGTGTACGGCAGGTTTTTCAAACTGTACCTTTATACCGCCATCGCCCCTGTCCCTCTTTCCTCTTTTGCGGGAGAGCCGAGCCAGAGCGTGGGCAGGAGCTTTATCAAAAGTTATTGTGCCGTGTGCCTTGAGGGGGCAATCATTGTGCTTGCCTGCATCATCTTTTCGGTGTTTGCGGCATCCCCGCCCGTTGTTAATCCCGATGCGGCTGCGGTCACGATGGTATGGGGCTATATCGGGGAACTGGTTTTCAATATGCTCGTCCTTGTCGGTGCGGTCAAGATGGCAGACCGTGTGGTAAGGGAAATGAAGGGCTTGTAAAATTCTGTATCCTGTTGACTTCATTGCATGAAATGGATATAATATGGGTAGAATATTACTATTGTTGATTGAGGAGGTGTAGTTATGAATATTCGCCCGTCAGCAGTAATCAGGCAGAATTACAATGAGATTGCTGAGCAGTGCAGAAAAACCGCAGAGCCAGTTTTCCTTACCAAGAATGGCGAGGGGGATTTAGTGGTTATGGATATTGGGACTTATAACCGCAGAGAAAAAATGCTTAAGCTTCGTGAAGAACTTTTAGCGGTTGAGGAGGACAGGATGCGCGGCAGCAAAGGATATTCTGTTGATGAAGTAGCTGCAATGATGCGTAATGCAATCAAGGAGGCGGCAAGTCATGGAACAGCAGAATAAATACCATGTTATTGTGTCAGAGCGTGCAACGCAGATGCTAGTTTCCCATGCTGCATTTTTGGCGCAGGTCAGTCCCGAAGCTGCAGAACGGTTGACCGCAGAGTTTGAAAAAACTGCAATTTCATTGGAAATCATGCCACAGAGATGCCCGTGGCTCACAGGGGAATATATTCCCAGAAATGCTTATAGGTTTATCCTGTTTGAAAAACGGTATATGATAATTTTCCAAATCGTGGATGATATTGTTTATGCAGATTATGTAGTGGATTGCAGGCAGGATTATGGATGGCTTATACGGTAACAATGAAATACTCAGAAAAGGAATCGTCACTTATTTAAGGAGTGGCGGTTTTTTTATGTTTCAAAGGAGGTGTTTATGGATTGGAAGTCAAAATAAATAAGGAAATCCGCAATTATACGGAATCCATGTTTTTCGGGCTGTCTATGCGGCAGTTCCTTTTTTCTGTCCTTGCCTGCGGCGTGGCGGTGGGCTTGTTTTTCCTGCTCCGTGGCAGGTTCGGGACGGAAACCGTGAGCTGGATGTGTGTTCTGGGGGCTTCGCCATTTGCGGTGATGGGATTTGTCAAATACAACGGCATGACCGCAGAGCAGTTCGTGTGGGCATGGATAAAATCGGAGTTCATTCTGCCGAAGAAGCTCCTGTTTGTGCCAGAGAATTTATATTACGAAGCAATGAAGAACGCCATTGAAGCCCATGAAAAGGGGACGCCCGACGTGCAGAAAAAGCGGAAGAAACGGAAACGCAGGGCGAAAAGGCGTAAGGAAGCAAGGAAACGGAGAAAACAGGCGGAAAAGGCAGGAAAGAAAATTAAAAAAGCAGGAAAGCGTAAGGAGGCAGACTATGATTAAGACGCTCAGGAATCTGTTCAAGCAGGATAAGGAGAAATTTGCCGTGCCGAAATCAGTGCAGGCGGTCATCCCGTTAAAGACCATGTGGGAGGACGGCATTTTCCTTGTGGGCAGGAATAAATATGCAAAGACATTCAAGTTTGAGGACATCAACTATGCCGTGGCGAGCCGTGAGGACAAGGAAGCGATGTTCCTTGAATACTCGGAGCTTCTCAACGCCCTTGACAGCGGGGCGACCACGAAAATCACCATCAACAACCGCAGGCTCAACAAGGCGGATTTTGAGCAGACCATCCTCATCCCGATGGCGGCAAAGGACGGCAAAGCTGCCGATGACGGCTTAGATAAATACCGTAAAGAGTATAACAAGATGTGTACAAGATTTGTATATAACGGAAATGATACCGTTGTTGGATTTAACTTTGATATTGACCTTTCCGTGTGGACGCATACAGTTATTACAGAAAAAGATAGATTTTTCATAGGGATAAAAATGCCAGACAATAAGTACCATTCTTTTCATGGAGTAAACAGGAACGTTGGGACACTGCTTTATGTAAATGGAAATGAAAAGGGAAGGTATTCTGCTGATGCAGGGTGTGTTGCAATTTCTGATTTGACGGAACAGTACGTCAAAGGAGAACTGTCATTTGACGATGCCTGCCGCATTGTAAAGAACCAAGAAATTGTATATGCCAAAGATGCTACTATGCAGGCGATGTTTTCAGACAGGAAAGGGCGTGTGCTAATCATTGAGCCAGGGATTGGACACCGTTTTGAGCAGAAAAGATATTCTCTGATAACTAATTATTCCATACTAAATCCAGATATAACCAGACCATATATTGTGTCTGGAGATGACAGGTTTGAAAGGGCAAAGGAACAACTGGAAAAGCAGAATGATAATTTTTCAGTCAAGGATGCCTTCAAAATCTTAGAATCTGTTCGGCAGGAGGGAATATGGGCAACGAGGGTTTCCTTTGTATATTCTGTTAAAGCACATAAGGTTTTTTATGTGTTAGATAATAGATTTGGAGAAGTAAAAGAATTTCAATTCGATATGCGTGGCAAGCTCCTAAGTACTAGTTGTATGGAGGGAATTAGCGACAGAGAGCGGTAATAAAAATGGATGGCAGTCAGATAAATTCTTCTTGACTATTACTATCAACAATAGTAATATTGATAATAGTAAAAACGGAGGTGGGAATATGTCATCCATAGATTTGGTAATACTCGGAATTGTTATGGAGAAACCGCAAAGTGCATACGACATCCAGAAAGATGTGGAATACCACCATCTTTCAAGATGGACAAAGATTAGCGTCCCGTCCATTTATCGGAAAGTGCTTCAAATGAATGAGCAGGGCTATTTAGAGAGCAGTATTGTGAAAGGGGATAAATTCGCTGATAAAGCAGTGTATTCCATTACGGATAAGGGGCGGGCGTATTTTGGGCAGCTTATGGAAACTTACGCAGGTCAGAAAATCCCATTGCTGTTTGACTTCAATGTTGTTATTACAAACTTAAACAAAATGGACAGGGAAAAAGCACTGGATTTGATAAATAAGCTGCGGGATAACATTACGGCTTCGACAAATTCCATTGACGAATATGCCGCCAGCTATCCAGATATTCCGTTAGGTGGGAAAGCGATTTTTGAACAGCAGCGTTTATTATACCAATCCCTGCTAGAATGGCTTGATAAATTTGAAAGCCAGTTTAGGGGAAGCCTATAGCATGGCGATGAAAAGCAGCTTGACAATTCTGTTTGAAAATCCATTTTGGATAGGATTGTTTGAGCGTATAGACGGCGACAAATATGAGGTCTGCAAGATTACGTTCGGCGCAGAGCCGAAAGATTATGAAGTGTATGATTTTCTGCTCAAAAACTGGCATAAGCTGAAATTCAGTCCGCCAGTTAAAACAGAAAAAATCGAAGAACGAAAAATCAATCCCAAGCGTATGCAGAGGGAAATCAACAGCCAGTTGGAAAACAAGGGAATTGGTACGAAAGCCCAGCAAGCCTTAAAGCTCCAACATGAACAAGGGAAACTGGAACGGAAAGTGAAGTCCAAAGAACAGAAAGAAGCAGAGAAAGAGCGGCAATTCGCTCTGCGGCAGGAAAAGAAAAAAGCAAAGCACAGAGGGAGGTAATGTTCTGATGATAGCAAGAGAATGGGTGCGCTGCCCGATTTGTTCTAATAAGACTCGTGACAGGATTAGGGAAGATACGGTTTTGATAAATTATCCGTTGTACTGCCCGAAATGCAAGCAGGAAACATTGATTGAAGCGAAAAATTTAAAAATAACAGTCATCAAAGAGCCAGACACACAGATGCAGAGCCGATGAATTTGTGAGATAGTTTAAAATCACAACTCATCGGTTCTGTTTTGTATTCCGCAATTTTTTACAATTCAAATATTAGGCTTATTGATATGATGTAGGCAGGCAAAGACATTGTCAAATAAATTTGAAAGGAAGTGTTGTAAATGGATTACAGAAATCTGTTTGAGAAATTTGATGGAGAGGGTAAGCTGCTTTTGCCAGATGTAGAGGTTTCATTTGCTGCGATTCCGTGGTCTAAGCATCCTGCTTTTGAAGGGGTGGAGCTGAAACACATTATCACATCCGAAAGGACAGACGGACAATTCAGTTACCATCTTGTGAGGATAGCCCCTAATAAAAAGATTGGCAATCATATCCACAAGAAACAACTGGAAACCCATGAAGTAATCTCTGGCACAGGTGTGTGTGTAAATGGCGGTGTGGAATTGCCCTATGAAGCGGGTGTAATATCTATATTTCCCATAAGCGTACCGCATGAAGTGATTGCAGGGGATGACGGGCTTTGCCTGTTCGCAAAGTTTATGCCCGCCCTCTGCTAATCGGTCTATCTGGTTGTATCTCTTTCGCATCGCCGAATGGCACGAGTGCCCCAGAGGGTATAGAGGTATTTTGGTGGATAATTCCAGAAGAAGATTTATAAGTTAAAGGCGGTAATCCTACATATTTTTCAAACTGCTTTATGAAGTGGCTTTGGTCACAGAAACCCGTGGTCAAAGCTACTTCGGTTATTGTATCGGCTTCGTGGATTAGGCGTTGTGCCTTGCGGATGCGGTTCTGGATTTGGAACTGGTGCGGCGTAAGTCCTACCTCTGCCTTGAAGCTTCTGATAAAGTGGTATTTGCTTAGAAAAACGTTTTGTGCCATTTCCTCGACAGTAAGTTTACATTCTGGGTATAATTCCAACTGTCTTTTTAAGTCGTGGATATATGGGGTATGGTTTTTAAGCCGCCAGTTGGAAGAATCCGAGGTTTCATCCAGACAGTTTAATAGCTGTAATATCTGATAGTGGCTAATTTTTCCCATATTCAGAGCCTGCATCAGAAGAAATCCAATATGTTTTTGTATGGTGGTAATATCTACGTCGTTTACAGCATTCTTATCAATGCACAGGGTAAGCAGGGAATAGCCCTCATGTGCCAGAATGCTGTGCGGTTCATACGGAAATATTGCAAATGTTTCATTTTGTTTATAAGCCCTTGTTTCCTTATTCGTTTTAAGGATTATGGAGCCGTCCAGTATGATACCGATTGTCAGTACGGAAACGTGATTATGCAGCGGGTAGGATATAGTTGAATTTTTGCAGAAAATCAGCTCAATGCCTGTTTCTACATTATATAAATAGCGGATATTGTTTGTAGTCATAGGTTTTCCTCACAGTCTGTTATCCATTTCACAGATTTGTGTTATATGTTAGCATTGCAGCTTTCAAGTAAACGGTTTGTCCCTGTTATTTCAGCATCTACAAGGTCAATCATTCTTTTTACATTTGCAGAATGGGCGGAAGAAACTTCATTTTCCCATAATGGGTTGATTTGTTTTTCAATCCCTGCACGGTACTTTTGCAGAATATTAAGCCGCTCCTGCAAAAGCTCCTGCTGTTCATCAGGTGTAAATGTACTTAGAAAAAAAGCGGCAATAGAAAAGATGTTTGTATCGTAATTGAATTGCAGGATTGATGCTTTTAAAGTGTTTACAAATTCGCTTTTCCCCTTATCAGAAAGTTTGTAAACGGTGCGGTCTGGCATATTTCCGACTTTCTCGGTAGTGCCAGATATAAATTCCTTTTTCTCAAGGGTTTTTAAGGTCGAATATACCGTTGAATCAGCGATATTAAACCACCATTTCATATTCATGTAGTTTAAGAGTTTTATTATCTCGTATGCGTTAAGTGGTTTTTCGTATATTAAACCTAAAAGCATTGTGGCAGGTTTGGACAGCATATTTTTTCCTCCTTGACATTGTGTTGTATTTGTAGTACTTTATATATAAAGTAGTTTTTATTGACACTACTATTATAACATATCAATGTAGAAAAAGGAATACTGGAAAAGGAGGTTTTTTATGCCGCAGCTTAATAAAGGGGGTAAATTTGTATTTGGTCTTTCCGTTATAAACCCCGATTTAACAATACACATCCCGCCACAGGCATTGTTGGAATATGATGCACTGCAGGATGGAAAAGTGATAATTTTTACGGGAAGCAAAATAACAGGCGGCTTCTGCGTGACGACATATCCGCTGCTGTCAAATTCAAAACTCAGCCATATATTGGAAGAATGCCCTGCGTTAAGGGACTGCCAGCTTTCCGAGGGTGAGTTTACTCGATATAAAGGGCGTAAATATGCGTGGATTAACATTGATAAGGATGGAACTGTTAAGTTGCCGCAAAATACATTGGACGTTTTAGAATTACAGTCTGGAATGGAACTGTTGTCAATCCGCAGCAGTGATATTGCCTTTACAATGGGAGCAAAAGGACCGTTGCTTGAAAAAGCACATAATTTTCATGGAGAAATTGACAGATATTAGGAGAGATTGGGAAATGGGAAATATAATAACCAGTAAGTTATTTCATTCAATTTTACTCTTTACAGTCATTGGCGAGTTTTTTCTTCCGTGGATATTGTGTCGGTATTATGATGGGTACAACAGTAAAACAATGGCAATGAGTGCGTTGGGAAGTCTGCAAAGCCCTGTTCGTGCTATTTATAATACATGGTTAATATGGCTTGGATGTTTTCTGGCATTTGCAGCGGTTGCATACTTTTTTACTATGAAAAAAGACTTTCCAATCCTATCGGTTTTACTGTTGATTTCACTGGGAACATTTGCTGTCGGAGCAGGATTGGTTTCGGGAATATTCCATGTGAATGAAAACAAAGATATTATTACTGCAGCTTCAAAAGTACACGGAATAAGTGCGGCAATCGGATTTATGGCATTATTGTTTTTCCCACTGCTGAACGGGATTTTAGCATTTAAGCAGAACAATGTCATTTTCGGCATTATATGTGTTATTTCTTTTGTTTTGGCATTAATTTTCTTTGTCTGTTTTATTATGGGAGATAAAGAGCAGTTTCAAAATACCGTGTTGAAATATGAGGGATTGTGGGAACGGCTGTCTTTGCTTTGTATGTATATTCCTCTTGTTTATAAGGCTGTCCATAATCTGCTGTCCTAAGATAGTCTAACTATTAAAAGTCAATACCCAAAATGAAAATTTTTGCATGAATTGCAGAAACGTATTTCAGATTAATCAGT
>JBCLQO010000052.1:0-10848 GCA_041223665.1 Lachnospiraceae bacterium 46-15 | reverse complement strand
ATATACCTGAAGTGCATTTCTGCAATTCATTCAAAAATTTTTCATTTTAGACTTGACTTTTAATAGTTAGTCTTTCTCCATTTTTCTTTTTTCCGCGATATGTTGTTCATATGCTGTTGTGACTTTTCTATATGTTTCATTTTCAAGGATATTATATCTCTTACCCATTTTCGGCCTGGCGCCTCGTCTGAACAAAATCTGATTCCCTATTTTCATATGAAGTACATCCTCCAGTGGCCTGTTTACACGGAGACTGATATTTTGGGCAGTTGCCAGATCATTGGATCCCATAAACACATACGTGTCACAGTTATTAATAATCGTTGTTGCCGCTTCAGTGCCATAAAGAGATGACAACTGAGATTCGGCCTGAATCAGAAGTGTAACTGAAATCTGCTTTTCCCTGAAAATCGAGATATACTGGTCAAACAGCGGAACCGGACAGCCAGTTGCGAAGTCATCAGCGAGTAGATGAACAGGAAGCGGAAGCACACCATCGGGCTGCTCTTCTCCAAACTCAAATAACTGTTTAAATGCATGGCCATAAAACATATTGATAAAACAGTTAAGAGCCGGATTTACCGGACTGGATGTAACGAACAGCGCTGTTCTCTTCTTTGCCAGACGTTCAAAATCCACCTTTTTCTTCATACGAAACATGGAGCGCAGTTCGGGGCTGAATACAGAATCAACAGTTGTATTCAGTGTTCCAAATACACAGCTTGCTGTTTTAATTGGAAGCTTCTTAAAGCTTTTCCAGTTGGAAACTGCAAAATTAGACGCATCCTTCTCTTCCAGAAATTCAAACTTCCCATCATAATTGGTTCTAATCTGCCCGGAAGACTCCTCAAATGTCAAATTATCCAACATTTCGAGTACATCAGCAAAATTGGGGTTGTCCTTTGTCATCAATACATAAGCGATAATCGCTGCAAATAACGAAGTTGCCGCCTCATCCCAGTAAGGGTCTGCATTGGAACGCTCTTTTTTAGGATTAGCCATAACAACGCTTCTGGCAACAAAGGTAATATCGGAATAGCTGCCAATATAATCCAAAGGATCATAAGCAATATTTCCTCTCTCTGGATGTACAAAATCAAGATCCCATACATCATACTTTCGACTTCGTAGAAGAGGAGTGTATTTATTGACGATTCTTCGCTTCGTCACCGTAGTGATAATACTCCGTCTGAAAGATTCCAAGAGAAAAGCTTCTGCCACAGACATCGTCTTACCTGATCCGGAACCACCAACTACCAGCACATTATTATTAAGCCCTGTCTCCCTGCAATCGGTACTGAACACACAACCGAAACCATCTCCCAGAATTACTCGATCCGCCTCATGAGTCTGTGCTAATTCATCCAGTCTGATCATCGGCGGATTTGCATTTTGTACTGTTACTTTTTTTCTTGCCATTCCTTAACCCTCCACACCGCCTGCGAAATCGATAATGTCTGCAAAGCTGATTATCCTGTCGCAAAGTCGAAACTCAATAGCCTCGTAAGGCGAAAAGTAGTGGTCAAAACTGGTCGCCTGCTCTATTTCCTCAACAGTCCTTCCTGTATGAGATGCAATCAGTTTATTTAATTTTTCCTTTATTTCCAAAAGACTATCGCTGATGCTCTTAATACTGGATGTATTCCCTGAAACATTTCCACCCAGAAAAGGCTGGTGAAGCATCAGCTCGCTATTAGGCAACATCAGCCGCTCATTCGCGCAGGCAAACAGAATGGCCCCCATACTGTAAGCCTTTCCCCTGCACACCATGCGAACCGGCGCTTTAGAGCCGACAATTGCATCGTACATCATAAGTCCGCTGTTAATTTCACCACCAGGGCTGTTGATCAAAATTGTGATTGGTTCCTTCGATTCCATATTCAGTTCCAACAGTTTATCTGTAAAATCAATCGCTGCATCCTCTGTCACTTCTCCCCGAATTGCAACCAAACGCTTACTAAGATGCTTAGATTCCATAGGAACCTGAGTAATACCGTTACTTGTTCTAATCAGTACATTCAATCACACCGCGCCTCCTTCACTATGATTGTGTCTTATTTTCAACTTTCCTGCTCTTAAATATAAAAGGCATATCATTCAATTCTTTTTCAATAGCGACTGCATAATCATATTTCATAGAAATCCCCATCTGCTTTTCTCCTCTTTGCTTCCCTGAAACCAATAAGATGAAAGTAACAAATACATTGTCCAGAAAGTCCGCTGCCTTGAATCAGGCAGCGCGTTCATCATCATAGGCATTAACTACACTTACTGTTAGCTGCTCCTTGATGTTCTCATCTTTCACCCGATGCTGATTATCAATAGCTCTCCGGATTCGTTTCATTTCCGTCTGAAGTTTATGGTTGTGCCAGGATTTAAAACCATAAAGTTCCTTGATTATTCTTCCCTTTGTTCCGAAGTACTTCTTCACAGAAAGAGAAAAATCAATCGGTTCTCCAAGAAGGGTTTCCTTCCCTGTCTTTGCTTCTACGAGAATATACTGGATACTCTTACGGTCAATGATATCAACAACAATACGATCATTCTGATTTACTGCTGCTCTCATTTTCTTCATAGCGTTTTCCCTCCCTTGTTTGTTGTATCTATATTGAACCACATCACCTGAGTTTCAAAAACGGAAAGCCTGGTATCATCTATGAAAGCAACTACTCATTTTTATGAAACTCATCAATTGATATTTTTACCCATTAATGATAATATCAGTTTGTGGGATTATACCCTGAAACTAAAAATCATCTGATAATCAACATCAGGCATTTAGAAAGAAGGTCTATTATGATTCGCATCGTTTGGAATAACCTTATACCCCCGGGATATGCCCAACAAGACATCATTGATTTTTTATTGACTCCAGCGATTTTTCATAATCCAGATTTGGAAAGTAAAATTAATAGTTCACCATTTTACTGGAGGGAAAAGAAGGGTAAGGATGAAAAAATAGATTTTCCAACGGATATAAAAGCCAACAAGTCTTCAAGGACACGCTTGTTTTCATACCGGCCCGAATCCAGGAGTATTACTGAGAGGATGATGGCGTTATTATTATTAAAGACAAAACACGAAAACATTCCGTATACAATGTCTACATTTCCTGCAAGACATGCATTCAAGAAGCAATGGCAGTTAATCCTTTCTCCTGTATCTGAAGAGCAGAAAAATACTCTCACTGCGGACAAATCTGGTACTTATTATACAAGCGATAACCGCAGACTATTATCCGGTGATGAAGTTCTCTCATTTAAGAAATATATTCAATTATTCTGGGAAAAAAACAGCACACCGGAAGACTTTAATTCATGCATATCAGAATGGAAATATTCCAAAATTTCCCGACAAGTTGATGATGTATGCGTCACTTTTAAATACAAAGGTCAAGAAATAAAATTAGAAGATTTATTAAATTCTATTCCTGCATATGATTATTCTACTTCGCCATACAGCGATGATTCTTCCGTTAGTTCTCTTTCAGATAAAGATAATCTGTTCTATGAAAGATTATCTACAATATCAGTAATCGCTTGCGTTTGGTATATCTGGGAAGAAGCAAAGGATAATCCTATATATGCAAAGCAAATTGTGAGCCTTGCTAAGATGATTTTCCCAAGCAAACTAATTCAGCAGCTTGTGCCAGAGGATGCTGATACCAACACTATCAAACACACTGCTCAGTATTCCGAAAATGAAGATACACGAAACGCAGAACGTGATTTGGTACAGGCCAAGGCTTACATAGCTTCAAAACAATATCAAGAGGCTGGCGTTCTCTGTGAGAATATATTTGAAACATATAAACATGCATCTGATTATGCAATAGGCACGGCTTTGGCACATCTGGTTGAATGTTGTGAAAATGGATACAAAAAACCATCTAAATTTACCTCAATTGATGACATAAAAAAAGAAGCTATAAACTACCAGTGCATATATATATCAAAAAAGAGGCACAATATCAAATCTTCGCCAAAGCGATCTGAGATTGCTTCAACTGGCTTATTTACATTGAATTGCGAAAGCCTTATTAGTACACAAATCATTGAAACTGCTCCCAAAGGCTGGGACGCCACTATCTCTTCCATCCCTGCGACAACTATCACCCCTGGCAGGAGCCAGCGTATTATTCTGATAAACGATAATTATAATATAAATATACAGGACGCATTAGACATACTTGATTGCATCCAGAAAAGTATCAACAGCAAAAAAACTGCTATTTCAGATTGGAGTAATGTCGAATTATATATTCGATGCAACGAAGACGAAACTACACCACTATTAGATACTGCACTTAGTTATTTTACAGAAAACACTGCACAAGGATTTGTGGATGTTCTGCCCATAATAAAGATTTATTTAATTGATGAAGCCAAACGCAGCGCAGATTATCTTTTTGCAAAACATCCTCATTTTTATCCGCTTACCTTCGCAAGAAGTGAAGCAGATGAAAAGAAAACCATCCATCTCGTTATTGTATCAAACAATCCAGAGCATAGTTATGCAAAATGGTTAATCAAGGAAGGCTTTTGGACGTTACCACGTTTTGACAAAAATATAAGTACTAAAATTACAGTCATCTCCCCTTACGCATCAGAAATTGGTTATTCTATTATTTCTAAATGCCAGGGTCTCGAAGGTTTCTCTATTATTGATAAAAAAAGAGCTGGAGAACCCATAGAAATTGATGACATCAATTTCCCGTTGATTGAATACAAACAGACAGCTTTCACAAATCGCTCATTACATAACGAATTAAAGAAAACTTTTTGTTCAGAAGACTATTTATACTATGTTATCGATGCCGATTCAGATTTAAATGGAATTCAATTAGGAACAGCTATACGTGAATTATCAATAAGAAAAGCTGTAACCTCCGGCCGGGTCAACAGCTATTCTAAGAAAGATTATATTATTGCTATACGCTGCCAAAACCCGGATTATGCAGCATTAACTCAAGAATTAATCATTCCAAAGGAAAAAGAACGCGCAAATCAGTGGTTTAATGATTATAATTTCATAACCTGGGGTTCTATAGAATACCTGTATTCATGGGATCAATTAAATGGCGGAATTATTGAAACTCTTGCTCAATGTATTCATCTGCAATACTGCAATTCTTCTTTTGAGAAAGAAGATTGCAAAAAACATTTAGCTTCCTATTTCCGACGTTTATACAACCATGATTCTTCCTTTGCTGCTGCAGTCAGCCTGCCTTATCGTTTATTTGAATCCGGAGTGGTTCCACAAGCATGGTTTATTCAAAATCCAGATGCATGGTGGAATAAAAGTATACGCGAAGAGCTTGCAAAAAACTATCGTCAAAAACTATACCCTGTCACAGGACAACATCCTGATAAATTATTAATAGAACGCCTTGCCCAGTATGAGCATATGAGATGGTGTTGTTATCAATTAACCAGAGGCTGGTTACCTGTCAGCGACGAACAACAGGTTATTCAATATATGAAGGCTGGAGTAACGCGTCATTCATTACAAATCGCCAAACTCCATCCTTGCATTTGCTCATGGAAACATCTCCGTTCTTTACATAAGATGTTAAACGATGCTGCAACTCATGGGATATCCGATGAGGATTACAAAAATTTTCGTAGTATAAGGAGCGAAAGTCCCAAAGAATTTGAAGATAAGATAAAACCGTATCTTAACAAAAAATTCAAAGAGTTTTTCTCTCCTGATGATGACTACTCAAAATTTCAACGCATCGATAACAAAAACATTGAGCAAACCGCAGATATTTTGGAAACGAAATGGAATCCAGATAAAATTTATGACCCTGATGAAAAAGTAAAATAAGATAACAAGAGACCTAAAGGCTCCGTATTTCATTCCTCACGGTTAAAAAGTACAGAGCCTTTCAGGGTTCTGGAATATGTAATCAAATGCCGAAAATACATTTTCCTCTCATGGTAATGTAATCCAGTTCCCGGACGACATCCGCCAGATCATGTACACCACGAACATCATAGAAAGGCTGAACCGCCAATACCGAAAAGTAACCAAGACAAAGAGCGTGTTCCCCAGCGATACATCGTTAGAAAAGATGCTGTTCCTGGCAAGCAGGAGTGTAACAAAGAAATGGACGCAGAGATGCCGCAACTGGGACCAGGTGCTGAACCAGTTGACTGTCCTGTACGGTGAACGGCTCACAGAACACCTGTAAAAAACTGGGATGACAGCAACCAAAAACACCTGCCATCCCAGCCTTATTCCAGAGGCCGGGTGTGGGCAGCGCCCATGGGAATGGTAATAAAATACAATGCCTGTTTGCCATACAAAAAAAGTATAGGCTCCATCAGACTGATTATACTATAGATAGAAGAAATAATTCGACAGCCCTAAAAACAGAAAACCGACAAAATACTCTTACATATCTAATTCTTATCAGGAAAGTCTAAAGTTCATAGACACAAGATTTTTTACAGCCTCCCTCTCGTTTTTAATCACAACTTTTCTTTATGATTCAACTAAGAATGCATCGTCTATTTTTTTGCGAATATCCTCATCAAAATCAGCTTTTTGAATAATATCCTCTGTAACCTCATACAATATCTCTGAATATTTCTCATCAGAAGTTGACTTCAACATAATCAAAGATATCGAACAGACCTCTGTACAAAACTCATAAATACTTCTGTCCATAACTGTTATAGGAATAGGCAATTGATAAGAACGTTTATCAAAACCCATAACGCATTGCTTATTTCCGATTACCATCTCAAAAGAATTAACTAATGTAATTAAATTCTTTTCCCCAAAACGATATGCTTTTGCTTTCGTCAAGTCAATCGCCATAGGAAGCACATCTATTTTTGCTGACGTAATTTTTATATTGTCTTTCGGAATAATTTCATCACGGGTTAATTTAATTACATCATCCAAACATCGATTAAAAAATACTTCTGCTCCTTTAGGTGATTTTACACCTGCTAAATGCTGAAAGTTCTCATTACCTGCATGAAACTCATATGTAAAAAACGGCCCTTTTTTCGATTTCGCATATACAATTAAAACATCTTTCTCTGCATATTGCCGATAAATTTTCGCAGCTACCCTCACTTTACGAACCAAATCAGCATCCGATAATATCCTATTGTTATATATATTCAAACCATATAATCCTTTGTCCTTTAATTTTTTTCATGAAAAAAGGCTATCTATAAAAGATAGCCTTTTTATTTCTTTTGTAGTGCAGTTATTTCGCTGTCAGCCAGCTATCTTGCCAAACAAGAAGATTTTTTTTACATCTGTTCCTTTCAGATGGTTCCAGCCCCTTCGTCTGTATGATAATACTCGTGATTTTTTTACATCAGCTGCACATCTGATGACGGACGCTCCTTATCCGCATCATAGATTCTAATAAATCTAGGCATGAAGAAAACTCTTTGTTTTCTTGATATAAGTATATGCAAAAAACCATCTATTTGTCAACAGATAAAATATGAAAATCTTGATAAATGAACAAAATCTCAATTGCAAAACTGAATTCCACCCTTTTTTGTATTAGGAATGGAATTTACTCATCCTTTTTCTTCAACTCTGTCGCGAATAGATTCCTATTGAAGGAATTATCCGACTATGTTTAGATCCAACAGTTCAAAATAATTATTTATAAGCAAACAACCGCTTTCCAATTTCTCAAACCTTTTCTTCTTTTTTTCTGTCGACGCGATAGCTATGAAATCAACTTCTGCTGCTAAAGAACACTCATAATCCGTTGGATTATCTCCAACAAAGAGCACTTGTTCTTTACTAATATTAATTTCTTCTACAACCTTATTTAATGACCATGGATCCGGTTTTAAATGACTCAAATTGTGGATATCTCGTCCCCAAACAGGGATACGCTTATCTAAGCTTTTCTTTTTTAAATAGAGATGTATACACCCTGGCGAATTATTGCTGGCAATCCCTAAGCGCACTCCTTGTTCCATACAATATTCCATAAACTCTGTTAATCCCAGTATTTCTGTAGAAGTATTTACGGCCTCACATTCCGCTTTTTCAATAATCCTGTTCGCTGTAATTAAAGCTTTTTCCATTACATTGGCATCTAATTGTTGATTATTTATACATTTAAAAGCATCAAAACAATCTTCATATCCTTCAAAGTTTACCCCACACATCAATAGGCTCCTTTGAAGTTCCAAATTAACAGCTTTCAAATCGTAATGCCCAAACAGATGACATATCGTACCATCAAAGTCTAAAACAACCGCTTTCTTTGTTAGTTTTCCGTAATCCATTTTGCAGCCTCTTTTGCATTTTTTATATCACATGATAAATCCATCACTTTCGCTTCGTTTGCGACTTTTTCTGTTGTAAGAACGTATGCATTTGGATGATTTCTTAATAATGTTGCAGGAATACCGGCAGTCATCGGTCCATTAAACAAACGATTTATAATACTTGCCTTTTGGAGTTCAAATGCTACTATCAGCAACACTTCAGACTGAAGAGCAGTCCCTAAACCAATCGTTAGTATTGATTTAGATGGTTGATTTGGGTCAATGTATCTCTTGCTATGTTCTCCTACTTCAACAATTCTTGGAGCATCATCTATTATTTCTTCCATATCATTATACGTACCCACTTCATAGGCCAGGATTTCGCCCAAAGGAGATAAGGATACTGCATGAACAGCCGGGGGATATATTCTAATAACTTTTTGAGCACTCTTAATCGGATCCTTATCCGTGTAAACGCCAGACAATAAATGAAGCTGCTCTTCAGACGGTTCTTTATGTTTTCGTTTGAGTGGTAAAAGCAGCATATCTTTTATGTGCTTAGTTCTGCTTGTCTCATGCTCGCTCCACACTCCAAATGTTTCTGTATCCGAAATAATATGTGCCTCTCCAAAAGGACACCCCTCATATTCATCTGCAATTTTATTCATTGCCCTAAAAATCATAGTAGCACTTCTTCCCGTAGGCAAAACCATGGTGGAATCTGGGTGATCCTTGGCCATATTAAAGTACACTCTTGCTGCACACTCAGCTGATTCTCTATCAGATGAAAAGGCGAGCAAACCTTTTACCCAAGTTTTCTCCCTCTGAAAAGAACTTCCCTCTACATTAGATTTACTATTTTCGATATATGTTTCTTCCATAGAACAAATATCTTTTACTAATCGTTCTAATGTGTCATCTCTATTATCTAACCAATTCAACCATTGCGTTGCGGTGAGAAAATATCCAAGGTTATTAGGTTCAACGTTCTCAATCTTTACCCAAAACACTGGTTTTTTATATTTGTCAGCTAAAGCAAGTTCTCTTTTTACTTGTTGGCTTGAATCAGCTTTCGCACAGAAAAGAAGGATAAACGCTGAACAACTGGCAATGGCATTCTCAATTTCATTTGGCCAATCCCCCCCTGTTGGAATATTTCTAGGAGCATACCATGCTCCAATATCATTTTTCTCTAAATATCTTGATAAATGCTCAACAAGTTCTACTTTACTTGAATGATGGCTTAGAAATACTTTCTTTTTATTGGATTCCATGTTTAGTCCTCCGTTATCGAACCACATAACATCTTATATCTTCTCATCGGCTCCTCAATGGATGTAATCCCTTCCGTTGCCCCAACACACTCCACACAGCAAGAAGCCGCTGCATTAGCAAACATAGCACATTCTAACAGGGACATATTATTCATTAGACCATAAATAAAACCCGCCGCAAAACTATCTCCGGCACCAGTTGTATCCACCAACTTTTCAGTTTTGAAAGCTTCAACGTTAAATGAATTTTGTCTGGTAAAAACTGTACAGCCTCTGCATCCTGTTTTTACCACAACACAGCCAACCCCATCTTTCAAAAATTCACTAGCTCCATAAGCGATATCATCGCCTCCTAACAAACGCAGTTCTTCTTCATTTGGCAAAATATAATCTATGTAAGATAGTAATGGCTTTAGATCTTTAATGGTTTCCCCATTCTTCGCTTTTGTCATATCAACAACAAGAATTCTGTCTTGTTTCTCTTTTATTTTTCTAAATACACGTCCCATAGACTGTATATCAAATAAAGGGGAAATAAACATACCGGAAAAACAAACAATATCTCCACAATCTAATATTGCGCTGGTAATATCGTCCTCAGACATACAACGTTGGCTACCCTGAGGATTCGTCAAAAAACGCCGCTCTCCTTTCTCATCAAATAAGACTACATTTATGCTAGTAGATAAATTCTCTTCAAGCATCACATGGTCAGTATTAATTCCAAGGCTATTAAGTTTTTCGAGGATTCTATTGCCGGTCTCATCATCACCTAATTTTGTAAATAAACCAACATTGACACCAAAACGGTTCAAAACATAGGATTCATTATATCCGTTTCCCCCATATGTCATGTTTATAGCATTCATTGGCATACTACCAATTCTAAAAATATTTTCACCAATAGGTCCTGCCATAATATCTACAATCGCAGGCCCAATGATTGTAGCTTTACTTTTTTTCATAATTTCTCCAAAATATTAATTTATTGTTTGCCACTATTCTTTTTCCTTGTTTTCGCGATAACATCCATCGTTACTCCTGCTTGTTCACGCAATTTTTTTCATCATATCTTTATTAATAATCAGTTTCCAAAGCTTTTTTTAACTTGCCTTTATTCTTTGAGTCTCCATTCACCGATAAAAAACACTTACAAAACCTATAAGTCTATATACTGCGTTAAGTATATCACGATCAGGCTTTATATTCAATCCAGCTTTGATATTTCTATTTGAGCCGTTACTGTCAAGTAATCGTTGGCAACTTTTTTCATACAGATTCTTTTATGCTACCGTATCTCAGACTGCTTGGGC
>JBCLQO010000051.1:0-11594 GCA_041223665.1 Lachnospiraceae bacterium 46-15 | reverse complement strand
AAAATCTCCACTCTTAAACCCTTGACCGTCTGGATTTTTGCCGTTGCCATTTCGCCGCCGAAAACGGGGAACAGGATTTTACAACCCTGCCCCCGTTTTCGTCCGCTTCATTCTAACGGCAAAACCGTCTACACTACTGCGGCGGCAGTCGTTAGGTTTTGCGGTGGCTCTGCCCCCGCGCCCCCGATCTCTTCCAAAGAACAGAATGGAGTGTTACGCAATAGGGATTGAAAAGACTTGGTTTTTAAGGCATTGCAGACGCGAAAATCCACAGGGTAAGGGTTTTATACTACCTACCCACGAAAACGGCTTCTAGCCATACACAGACCCGGTATTTGAGAACAATATCCCCTTAACACAGACGGAACGGCTCACCATGAACAGCCGCCCGAAGCAGCCGAAATATGCCCGCAACAAGAACATTCTTGTAATCGGCGGTTCCGGCAGCGGCAAGACGCACTTTTTCGTCAAACCGTCGCTTATGCAAATCCTCAACACTTCCTTTCCATAATCTGTTACCAGCTCCACACGCTCCGATAGCGGAGCGTATAATAAAATATCTAACAGGTACTCAATGTAATCTTTCTTTCCCAACGCTTCACAGAACAGCGGGCGCCATTCTTCCTCCGGCTTGTGCGGCGCATATTTTTCTTTCCACTGCCTTAAACAGCACAGGTAATCCGAAAGCACACGGAAACATTTCTTTTCCGCCCTCTCAAAACTCTGCTCCGACGATAACCTCCGTTTCCGCTTCGGCGGCGGCTTCCTGCCCTTGTTATCATCAAAACTGATACCGAAATCTGACGCAATCTGCAACGCCGCATCCCTCTTACCAAGACCGTAAAACTTTGCCACAAAATCAACGGCGTCCCCCTTTTCCCCGCACCCGAAACAGTAATAGCGGCTGTCTATCTTCATGCTTGGGTTTTTGTCCTTGTGGAACGGGCAGACTGCCATACCGCTTCGGTTTATCTTTATCCCGCAATGCTCTGCCGCCTGCCTTGCGGTTATCCCGTTCTCCCTCACTGCTTCAAATACATTCATACAATCCTCCAAAACGCAAAAAAGGCAGCTACAAACCTATGTCCAATAGGTTTATAACTGCCTTAACGCTGTATAAATCATTCATCAGCGGACAATGCCCGCAATCATTCCCTTAACCCAAAATCTAAAAACTGATACAAAAATTATCGCTATCAGCAAAACGATCCACAGTTTAAAGCCACATTTTCTACAAAATACTAATCTCCATTTTCTTTATCTCATGCATTTTCTCTCACATACATATTATAGATATAGGCATCTTCCAAATTAGGAACACAAAGGGCACATGCGAAATCTGGTTTCTTTCTGTTTACAAAACGCACTTCTATCTCATTTGCTTTGTAAATTTTTGATGTAACTCTATACTTTCTCTGAAATTCCTGGAAATCCCTTTCATTTTCAAAAGAACACCGGAACACATGGTTCTCTGCATGAGAAACAAGTTCCGTAATGCTTCCATCATAGGTCAATTTCCCTTTTCGCAAAATACAGAGTTTATCACAAGTAGCCGCCAGATCTTCTGTTACATGGGTTGAAAACAAAACTGTTCGATCTATCGCAAAATCAACAAGTAAATTCCGAATACGGATACGTTCTTCCGGATCGAGCCCTGTCGTAGGTTCATCCACAATTAAAATACCAGGATTATGCAGTAACGCCTGAACAAGACCTACCCTCCGCTTCATCCCGCCAGATAGTTGTTTATTCTTTTTTCTTTGCTGTGCGGTTAGCCCTGTCATATGAAGATAATAATCAATTCGCTCCTCATATTCTTTTTTCTTTAGTCCGGACATAATCCCAACATATTCCAGAGATTCTCTCACAGATAGATTGGGATAAAGCCCCAGTTCCTGCGGTAAATAGCCAATCTCTTTCTTAATTAGCTCATAGTTCTTTCTTTCCAGATGGATTCCGTTAATTTCAACTGTTCCCTCTGTTGGGGTCAGTAATGTCACAAGAATTTTCATCAAAGTAGACTTTCCTGCCCCGTTCTCACCCAACAATCCGTAGATTCCATGTTCAATGTTCAAGTTGATATGGTCCAGACTTTTGACTCCTTTTTTATACTCCATCACCAGATTTTTAATGTTTATTCCCATATCTCATCCATCCTTTCTTTGTATTGCTGTCGGGCTGTATCTGCAATATCAGCCAATTCAGTACGAGTAACACTGCTCCCGTCAGTATATATAAAGCCCTGCTTTGATAATCAGGCTCCAGTACACCAAGCTGAGATGTTGATCCAATAATCCTGAACAGTTGTAAGGGCTGCGGTAAAACATTTGCCATTGTCGAGGTTAAAAACAGCCATAAGAAAAAAGTTACGCCTATTCCAATCCCTATTTTTTGAATTACATTCGTTACGGTAAAGCTAAAGACTCCTGCAAAAAACATACTTGCAGCGCAGGCGGCCAGAGTATCCGCATACATCTTCCATATAGGAATCTGTGAAAAGTTAGACGGCTGATACCACCATACAAAGCCCCAATAAAACGCAGCAACCAAGAGGAGTAGGTAAAGCCAACTCAACAAAGTCCTTAGCAGAATGGAAATATACTTTTTTCTAATTGGATACCTATAAAAAACAGCAACCCGTTCTCCCATATACTCTTTGTAATAGTTATCTGCCATAAATACGCCGGCAAGCAACGCAACATATGGTTCTACAGCAGTAATAATCCCACTGAAAGAATTGATTGGACTTACCAAAACAATAATCACCATAAAGGCGATAGAATACACAATCTTATAGATTGGCAGGGTAATCTTTAATTCATACCTCATCCGCCGCGCCTCCTTTCCCATAAAACCACAGATGCAGCCAGAAGAACTGCCGATAAAGCACAAGCGAAACATACATTCCACAATGCTCCTCCAGGCATTGTTAATTCCGAAAACAGCATGGGGAATCTGACAAAAAGAGCAAACGGCTTAACCTTGTAGATATAACCGCTTGACGAATCATACGTTCCCATATTGGAATACAAAAAGTATAGGAGCAGGGCAGGGATGGCAGGCATAATGCTCCGAAAAAGAAGTGCAATAAACATCATTAAGCATCCTGTCAGCAATATACTCGGAAAATCCAAAACAATAACTTTTTTCCAGATATCCCAAAAGTCAGCACGAAAACCATAGCTTTTTCCCACTCTCATTGTGATCATGTTTATAATAAGCGTAAGTGGGATTATGACAGCATATACAAAACCAACACCTGCAATCATTTTTCCAATTATGTAATTCCGTCCACATAATGATTTTGCATGAATAAGGGCATAAATATCTTTTTTCAAATCACGTGCCAGAATAAGAGCAAAAATAACTACAGTAAGCAGAATAGCCCCAATCCCTAAATATTCAGAATATTTGTATGCAAAACTCTCTGTATATGTTCTGTCATGAAATACTTTCCCTAAATACTCATCCATTTCTCCTTTGGTCGCCCACATATACTCATATTTTGCAAATGAACTCCTTATGCCATTTAAAGAATACTTGTCTTTAAAATATTGGATAGTCTGATCTATACTCCATCCACTTTCCTGATTTTTTTGAATTTCTCTATCCGCCGCCTCTTCACTCAAGTGGCAGTCAGAAATTAATGCCTGCCGTAGTTCCTGCATGGCATTTTGATAAACAACTTCTGTCGGTGTAGGAATATATCCGTCCTCTATATCACCATCTGAATCATATACGACAGAAGAATTTTCATCCCGGATATTCCCATATAAATTCCAAAATGGACTGACAGTATAAAACACAATCCCTATCATAAGAATAATCCCTAAGTATGCTACAGGATTGCGTACTAACAGACTAATATCCTTTTTAGCAAGTTTCCAACTCATATAGCCATCTCCTTTACAATTGATTTTCGTTTATAGAGGCATCATAAACGGTAAAAGACTATAAAAAAACAATAAAACGGGATTCAGAGAAAATTTTCCGAATCCCACCTGCTTATTCCATATTCAGTTGTACCTCCACACAGGCTCCGCCACCAGTCTGATTAAATAAACTAAGATACCCTCCATGCTTTTTGCAAAGAAGATCACAAATATACAACCCCATTCCATAATGGCAATCCTCTGTGCTTTTCCCATGGAAATATAATCTTGTGGCTTTTTTCAATTCTTCATTTGAAAATCCGGGACCATCATCATATATCATAAACTTAAGCCACGCTTGTTCATCCCAAATCTCCAGTTTTACACTGCTCTTTGCATACCGCATGGCATTTGCAGCCGCATTTTCTACGATTTCCAGATAGATGTTCATATCTATATTGAACTTTTTCTGTGATAAATGATTTGTAATAAAATAATCCTTTATATAGGTTTTGGCGAGCGATTCAAAAACATCTGTTGCCTTTTTAGCAACTGTTGAAGCATCTACCATTGTCTTTTTGGTACATAAATCGTCCATACGATTGATATTTTTCATTGTATTAGAAAAATCCTCAATCCTGCGTGTCTGTTCTGAGAGATCTTCCAATGTTTCCAGCACCTTTTCCTGAGAAAGTTTCCCTTTAGGATAATAACGCTTTAAATATTCTACATAACCTTTTAAAACGGATAGAGGCGTCCGCAGATCATGTGAAAAAGCAGACCTCATTTGTTTCTGCTCATCAATCATATTCCACATCTCTGTATTATTAAGCTGTAATTGCTCTCTCATTTTTTCAAAAGCCTTACATAATTGTCCCATTTCATCATTTTTTTCATAATGAACAGAAAAGTCCAACTCTTGTCTACTGATTTTTTCAGCAGATTCGTTTAGTATATCAAGCGGTTTTTTTAACCTTTTGTTGTAAAACATGGATAATGCAGTATAGACACTGGCAAAGGTCAAAATAAAAACACTCCAACTTTCAATAAACTCACATACCCCAACCCAAAACCTATCCGTTTTATCTATTTCACTATTCATGACTTGCGGAACGGAAAACATTCCACCAAACTGACTGGAATATTGATTTTGAAACTCATATAATTCAGATACGTCTATATATCCGAGCCAAATTTTTTCTTTCATATGACCAGCAATATTTTGAGCAGCAAACGAAATGACAATAGAAAAAATCAACGCTACAACAAGATGTATAAATAATGATGTTTTTAAAGAGTTTATTTTCTTGAAGTCCATTTATATCCGCACCCCCAGACTGTTTCTATATACTCTTTTTCTGTATAGTTCTTTATTTTATTACGAATTCTACGGATAAGCTCCGTCACAATCTTGTTATCACCCTCTCGGTCAAATCCCCACAATCGCTCATATATCATTTCTCTGTCAAACACTTGCCCCGGATAAGTAGACAGTAATTCAACAATATCAAATTCGGATTTCGTCAGTTCAATTTCCCTCTGGTTCCAGAAAAGCTGCCGACTGCCGTAATCAATGCACAAATCCCTGTCATATCGAAAGTCTTTTTTTACCTGTTTCCTATTTTCTCTCCATAGATGAGCTTCAATACGAGCCTGTAATTCACCTAGAGAAAACGGCTTAACAATATAATCATCACCACCAGCTCTAAGACCAGTAATTTTATCTTGTTCTTCAATTCGTGCCGTTAAAAATAAAATTGGACAGTTTACGAAACCGCGGATTTTTTTACACACCTCAATCCCATTTATTGTTGGCAGGTTAATGTCAAGTATAATCAAATCCGGCTGTGTTTCCGCTTTCCGCAATGCTGTTTCCCCATCTAATGCGGTTTCCACACTATATTCTTCCATCTTCAAAAAATCCTTTATCATTTTAATGATACTTTTATCATCATCAACAACTAATATTCTATAAGCCATAAGCTACCTCCTTGAAGTTATCATAAAAGTATAGCTCATAAATGTCTATAAAAAAACAACCTTTATAATAGATCAATTTTCCTTGTCTCTCCATACTCTGCCACTTGCATCCAAACGAATAGTTGCAAGTATTTTAAACAATCATCATGGAAATATGCATAACTGGCTACTCCGTCATAGATAACTCTGTTCATAGCATATGGAAAAGCAAAGAACAGCTTTCCTACATCCTGCAAACAGAGTTCCCCACAGCTTCATAAGACAGCCAGTTATATGACATTCCCACAATGCTGGTTACTCCAGAATCCCTCTCATTCATTCTATCCTTTTATCAAAAAGCAAAATAGGAAAAGCCCTGCATTATACAGAGCCTTTCTAATCCTTGATTAACCGCTAATTACTGTTCTTTCTCCTACAAGAACAATCTTACAGATATATTCCCGCTGTTTTCGCAAAATCAGCTTTTCTCACGATAAGTTTCGACTGTTTTTCTTCTGGTAGGCTCTCAAGCACACCCTTATAACCTTTCTCCAATAATGGAGTGCCTTTTGCCATCAGGTACAGCTTTGTATTCAGCCATTCCTCCCACAGGTCCTCAAATAGTGCCACGCTGTCAGTAAAGGTTATGGCATCTTCAAAGCCATGTGGCGGTTTGTAATATTTCAGCTCAACAAAGCCATATCTGCCAGCATTAATCACCACGGTATTCTCAATCTCATACAGTTCTGCAAACGCATCAGCCACCTTTTGGCACTTTCCCCGTTCTTCCTCTGTGATATAAACCTGCTTTTCCATATTGCTTTACCTCGTTTCTTCTAAGATTGTACCATAATCATCCAATAAGGGCTATCTACATACATCGGATTATCACCTTGCCTATTTTCCCAAAATTTCACTTTACTCACAATTCACACCCCGTAATTCTGCCAATACACAAAGAATCTATCGCCTCTATCCGCACTAAGCCATCTTTATCACAAGCCATCCGCCTCAGCATTGCCTCACTCTCAGGCGTATACCTATTTACCAATGCTTCCGCCAAACTTCCCCGGATACAGGAATCATCCCTCTCATTACTGTTCCAGCTGGCAAATTTCCCGTAATATCTGGTTATCTACCCAAGTTCTGTCAACCCATTCCCTCAATATCCACATATCTCCCAGACCGTTCCCCAATAAATCTACTGCTTGCAGCTGAATCCATTCTTCTGTCCAATATTCTATAGCCCCATAATATCTTTGAAACCCTATCTCCAAGATAACTGGCAAAGACTTGTTTTGTGCAAACTTTAACAGCTCATCTGACAAACTCTCTCCATCTATATCTAATTGTACTTGATTTGTATCACATGTACTAATTTTTTGTATTTTAGAAAGGTATCGGCTCTTTTGACATATACACATTACCGCTTCCAAAGCAAGAACTACATAACCATCATAATGCCCCTCGGCATCTATATGTTTTATTGCAAGTTCCTTTTTTGTAACGTACTCTATTGTCCCTACATAACAGTTTTCCCAATCACTGTCTGCATAAATTTCAAACAATTCCAAACTTCCTTTATATTTCTTTAGCTTTTTATAAAAATTTTTCTCTGGCTTTTCATCACGCTTTGGCATTTCTTTTTTCCAAAATTTCTTTCTAATCTGTAAATCAGGCGACCCTATCTCCAAAGCATCAATATACTCTCTTTTCAGCCATAACTCACCCTCATCTTCTCCATACTGCGTTAATTCATTTAAAATCACCATCTCATCCGAATAACCACACACCCATCCAGAATACACGCACTCTTCGCAGAAAGCAAATACAGGTTCCCTGTTTTTTATTGCATATGCAAGCATTCCGGTCATCAAATTTTCTTCTTCCGCAAAAAATCTTTCCATATTATGGTTATACTTTTTTTCCTCCCATAACTGTCTCCGACGGTATATGTCCATTCCCCCAGTATTACAACACACAATGTTTTCCACTTTCCGTACACAATACCCGTCCTCGTTACCATAAAAATCTATATTTTTCATTAAAATCTCGTTATCAGATACTTGTAAAATCAGCCCCGTATGTCCTTTTTCTAAATCGTCTTTTTCGTATATAGTAAGAAATTCCTTTTGCTCCATTACTTTTATCATTGTCTTATGTAAATCCATTTGTTTTCCTTTCTGTCAAAAACCTATTTTCCTTCACCTGCTTGCACCTTGCCCCTCTGAAATGGATAATCTTCTGTTTTCAGCCTGATTCCCAACGGGACAATAAAATCAAAAATCCACACTGAGCGGATTTTTGGGGGATAATATCTTTATCTTTTCCTCCGGCCATACATAATGCCTTTTACATAGCACATCAATAAATCGCCATTCTTCCAACTGTTCTTCAACAGATGAGGTCGGAAATGCTTCGAAACAGTACCCCTTTTCCATCTCTATCCGGATATCCCCCACTTCACTCTCATAAAATCCCAATATCTTTAATGGCCAATCCGGACTCATCAATCATTGTATATATATCCTGATAACCTGCAATTATGGTATCTTTCTGCCGTATACGCCATATACATGAAATATGAAACTCATAATCCATATGCCATCTTTCCTCATCTTCTGGCCTCCATATAGATAACGGCTGATTTGATATTCCAAGCAGCACCATATTGTGAAACCGACTGACTGCAGCTAAATATTTATTTTTCAAATCCCTTTTTCCCAATAACAATAAACATCGCCCCTTCTCTCCAAAATGTAAAATCTCTCATTCCCTGTTGTATTTTCTGCTTTATCTCATCTGCCCATCTCTTTATAAATATGCTCCCTCAACCCTTTCAGCATTTTTTCTGCCCGCGCCACGTCCAGCGTCTTCTCATCCACATCTTCAAACAGAGGAACAATCCTCTGAAATGGATAATCTTCCGGTTTTAGCCTGATTCCCAAAGGAACAATAAAGTCATAAATCCACACCGAGCGGATTTTTTTCGGATAATAATACCGTTTCATCTTTTCCTTTTCACCCAGCTTCTCCCTCACTTCATCCATAATTTCTTCTGCCGGATTTATTCCTGCGGATCGTACCCAGATTTCATCTTTCATTTTATAGCTCAGATACTCCATCATCTGCGAAAGACCTGCATTTTCTTTAGAAACAAGTAAAACTCTCGGTAATTCTTTCTTTTCCAGCAGCTTTTTTATGTCCTTATTTATTTTACAAGAATCCTCCATAGATTCCAGCGCCCTTATTAAAATCTGATTAATTCCTGCTTCATTAAATACCGTACGGATATCCTCTATCTGACTGAACGCCATACTCTGGGAATCGCAAATATGGGAATCTTCCGGCTCCTTACACATCGCGTTCTTTAATCCCATCAGTCCTTTCTCATAACCGCAAAGATATCTCACCTTTTCGTAGAAATCCAATACCCAGACAGCCTTCTCCTTTTTATACAATTTCTCCATCTTTCTCCAGCATTTCTTTACACTGGATTCCGTATATCCATATCTGTTAACCCAGACATAAAAAAATGCTCCCACCGCATATCCCCTTGCCATCCTTCCACCCGTACGCATCAATTCATACAGCCGTTTTAAAGTTTTTTCCTGCCTTCCCATTCCTAAAGATTCAATGGCCTCTATATTTACAAGTCCTGCTTTATCATAAGTCATTCGACGCAGCTTTTCCTCATCCTTCTCATTGCATCGTATCCCCAGCACTTCTGCCGCATCACATCTGATAGTCTCCTCACTGTCCATTGCACATTGATAAACTATTTCCCACTGTTCTTCATCTGGCATGGGTCTTGTATCTAAAAATTCTTCTAAAAATGTTGTTCTAAACCCATATTCTTCCCATTTATCCATTCTGTTCTCCTTTTGTTTTCAAATATCTATTCATCCCCTCTGAGAATTCACTTAGTTTTTTCCTTAACTTCGGATTTTGAGTTCTACGAGCACCTATGCCCAGCTCACTTAAACTTTACTTACTCAATTCACCTCCCATCACATTCTCATACAAATCATAAGCTTGCGACAATATACACTTATATTCCTCCATTTGTTTTCCCACATAATCCATACACCATTTCTTTTCTTGTTCACATAATTGAGGAAATATGTTTTCCATAACAGAGTGAATCTCCATCCTGACTTCAAAATTCCCCTTAAACAACAATGGAAGCAACTCCTTATAATACTTTGCACACTCCAGGCCTTCCAATGCATACACCAGAGACCCTCTATTATTCTCTAATTCTGGCTTGAAAATAAGTTCCATCAATATCTCTACAGCATCTTGACATTTTAAATCACTTAAAACGATGGCAAGCATATTTCTACTGCTTCCATCAGAACTTGTCTTTAATTTGCTTAACAAATACTCTGTTGTTTCCTTTCGCTCTGCTTTTGGTAGGCGCTGCACATATGTAACCAGTTTATCAATTTTGTGATTTTTCAGAAAATCATTTATATTTTCGACGTTTATTTTCCCTCACCCCTTTGACTGTAGGACGTCCCGAATTAATCCATTCCTGCCATACCTTGTCCGCTATTTCTTTACACTGAATTCCGTATATCCATATCTGTTAACCCAGACATCAAAAAATGATTCCACTGCATACCCTCTGACCATCCTCCCGCCCGTACGCATCAGCTCATACACTCGTCTTAAAAGCTGATTGATTTCCTGTTCGTTAAATACCGTGCGGATGTTTTGCAATTGACTGTGCGCCATACTCTATCAATCACAAATATGGGAATCTTTCGGTTCTTTACACACCGCGTTCTTTAACTCCATAAGCCCTTTCTTATAACCACAAAGATATCGCTCTTTTTCGTAGAAATCCAATATCCGGACAGCCTTCTCCTTTTTATACAATTTCTCCAGACCATTTTCCATTGTTCGTTACTCGGCATGACCCTTTCCACTAAAACTCTTTCCCCAAATGTCATTTCAAACGTATCATCTTTTCACTTTTCCATTTCCTTTATTCCTACGTCTTATATTATGATAGAACTATACATTTCCCGAAAATATTCATCTATCATACTGTTACCGGGAAAATATTTTTCCACCTTTTCCTTAAACTTTTCCATTTTTCCTTCGATGCGTTTTTTCTCATCTGTCTCCTCCTGCGTTAATTTTCTTTTCATAAACAGAAGCTTTTCTTTTCTGATATCATCCTCTGACATCCCAACATTATCCCATCCCCTTGCCATAAGTTCCCGCAATGCCGGTTCCTTCACTTTCTGAAACCTATATTTAGCTTCCTCATCTGCCATTTCCAGGATATGAAGATTCAATGTCATCAACGTCTCATCATATATCGTTATATCATACATAAGAGTTCCGCAGACTTCCAGCATATAGGCTGTCAGCCATAAATATTTACTTTCATTCCTGAAATGCCTCTCTGAATGGCTATAAACTTCTTTAAATATTCGATGAACTGCCTGAGTCTCTTCTTCTGAAAAAAAGATGAAACATGCATCTTCCAAATCAAAATACCAGCATTCCCAAAGCAGCCGCAATGTATATTCTAACCTTTTATTATTCTGTTTCCATTTCTGATACAAAAGTTTGCAGGCATCCATCCATCTTTCTTCCTTTTCCAGTAAAGTAACCTCTGGAATATCTTTAAAAATACTTTCTTCTTTTCCCATGCTTCTTCTCCTGAACCCTGGTGTTAGAATATAAATAGCACAAATCAAAATGAGATATCCCCTAATCCATGTTATAATAGTTACATTACCAAAG
>JBCLQO010000050.1:0-11759 GCA_041223665.1 Lachnospiraceae bacterium 46-15 | reverse complement strand
AATTGGTAGTAAATTCAGCTTGAAATCCTGCTTGTATGCCCGTAAATCAAGGCTTTTTTGAGATAATCAACCATTTTTGTATAAAACCTCTGCTTTTCCGCCTGTTGAAATGGCCGCGACTTTCTTTTCTATGTGCATAATTTCATACAAAAGCGTTTCGTCCGCAAAGCTTGATTTTTCACAGTACCGCCGCTATAATATGGTAAACGGAACATAACAAAAAAGACACTTTTACCTTTTCTCTGAAAGGAACCGCAAAAGCATGACACGCACAATCTTTGACCCCATTTATAAAAAAATATTCCCCTTCTGGGGTGGAATATCAGAAACCGACAAAGACTATATCTGCCAGAATTCTTATACAATTACTTATCCCAAAGGAACAAATATCCACGACGGCAACGAATGCTCCGGCGTGATATTTGTACGCTCAGGCAGCCTCCGGCTTTCTATCATGTCCGATGAGGGCAAGGATATTACGCTATACCGTCTGCACCAGGGCGATATGTGTATGCTGTCTGCTTCCTGCGTACTCCAAACTATCACATTCGACGTATTTATCAATGCTGAAGAAGACAGTGAATGCTATGTTATTAGTGGTGCAGCTTTCGCGGCGGTTTCCGAACGCAATCCATATATTAAGATATTTGCCCTTGAGACTGCCGTCAGCCGTTTCTCCGACGTCATGTGGGTAATGCAGCAGATTTTGTTTATGAGCCTGGACAAACGCCTTGCTATTTTTCTTTCAGATGAATCCGCACGAACGGGTTCCGATACCATTACATTAACTCACGGGCAGATTGCCAAATATATCGGCTCTGCCCGTGAAGCTGTATCCCGTATGCTGAAATATTTTACAAATGAAAGAATTGTAGAAGTTTCCCGCGGAGGCATTAAAATCCTTGACAAAAAGCGCCTGCGCAAATTAGCCCTCTAACATGGCAAGAATCTGCGGTTTTCGTTTTGCACCTGCCGACTGATTCACAATTTTACCGCCCTTTATCACAACCAGAGTCGGAATACTTGCAACACCAAACGCCTGCGCCAGCTCCATTTCATTGTCTACATTGACTTTTCCCACAAGATACTGTGGATTCTCCTCTGCGATTTCATCTACTACCGGAGATACCATACGGCACGGGCCGCACCAGTCAGCATAAAAATCTAAAAGAACTGGCCTCTCACTATTTTTTACGAAATCGAAATTGTTTTTATTTACACTAAGTGCTGACATAATCATTTACTTCCTTTCTTTGATTGGTTTGTTCGTTTGTGTTTTTAGTATAACCCACATTTCTTATGATTTCTGTGATGACGTCACATTCCTTGCTTTACATATCAACTGCGTCATTGTCCCCATCGGGCAGTATACACACCAAGAGCGGGGTTTGAACAAAAGCATTGTTAAAAAGCCAAGAATCGTAGAGGTCAGCATTACGCTGTAAAAGCCAAAAGCAAACTGTGCCGTCCCCGCGGAAAACAACGTGCCGTGATAGGCCCAATGCCATGGAACTTTAAATGTCCATAATAGAGTTACTGTTTTACTCAAATCCCTAGTTCCTGCAAATACCAGCCAGGTGTTCCACAACATAAGAAAAAACATCACAAAAAAGAAAATCAAAAACCCGTATCTGAAATACTTTGATTTCATCCATTTCGGAATATCCCTATTCCGCGAAACCCCAAATCTGCCCCCCGCAAGAGAAAACAACTGCCCTCTGCCGCAATACTTATTGCAATACGCTTTATTGCCCTTTACAATTGCTATAAGCAGCGGTATAAAAAAACAGAGAAGCCCCAGCCAGGCAAACAGGATATTAAAGAATCCCAAAACCAGATATGTAAGCGAAAAAATCCAAAGATAATCATACCATTTCTTACTTTGCTTCATCATTCACCTCCAACGTGATAACACTTGCAGGACATTCCTTCGCACACTTCCCGCATCCGATACACAATCCATAATCAACCTCTGCGCAAATGCCAAAAGGCACGGTAATCGCTGCTTTCGGACAAACTTTTATACAGCATCCGCACGCAACGCATTCCTTTTTACTGATAACTGCTCTTCGTTTCGCCATAAAAAATCTCCTCCTGTTTTACATTACTATACAGGAGGAGATTTTTTTATTCAGTGACAAAGTCACCGAAGGATTTTTTAACCATATAACCGCTTTGCTCTCTGGCAATCGTATAAAACATGAACTATAATACTCAGCATCTAGTCAAGTAACAGGCTATCTTTTTACTTCTATATATTTCCCCCTGATACCTTCTGCAAATGCCACTACATCTTTTCGGAGTTCTTCCGGCTCCAGAAGCTCCGCACCGTCCCCAAAAGAGACTATCCATCGCACAATACTAATTTTATCGACAAATCCAAAAGAAAAAAGCAGTGTCCCATCCAACTGGACGCGAAAGCTTTCCGGACCGTATTCTTCAATAAGCCGCCATTTATATTCCGGCTGGATTTTCGCTTTCACCTGATACAGATGTGGAAACACCCGCCTGGGTGAAAGATCCGGAAGCGGAGCCGCACGCTTTTCAAAGGCTTCGCCCACTTGCAAATCTGTCATCCTCATCAGCTTAAAGAGCCGGAAGTCTTTTCTGCATTCGCACCATCCCCACAGATACCAGCTCGACCACTGGAAAATCAAATTATACGGTTCGATAGTCCGTCGGGACTCTCCCTTTGATGCAAAATAAGCAAAAGAAACCTTGCGCCCAGAAAGAATTGCATCGTGCAGCAATTCAATTTTGGGGGATAAAGAGTCTCTGTACCAGGAAGAAAGGTCAATGAAAATATGTGTGTCACCTGCAAGCAGGCTGGAGGCGCCTGCCGACAGTTTCTCCATCAGCTGGGCATAGCGGTTCGTTCCGCTCACACTGTCCAGGCTTCGGAGTCCCGCTAAAATGGCCTGCATATCCGATGTACTGAGCACTGTACGGTCAATTTTATACCCCTCCATAATAGAAACGCCGCCATTTTGCCCCGGTTCTGTCACCAGCGGGATTCCCGCCATGCAGAGTGCCTCAATATCCCTGTTAATCGTACGGCGGGAAACCTCAAACTTCTCTGCAAGATAAGGCGCCGTCACCTTCTCCTGCTGCAGCAGAATTGACAGGATTCCAATCATTCGGTCAAGCTTCATAAGAGATTCCTCCTCACCATTCATGGAATTAGTATACCATAGAACAGTGACATATACATGTCATGTTTCAAAATCCACTTTAAAAATTTTTGTAAATATTTCTGGCGCTGACGGCAGCCATAAGTGACGCAACTCCCGAAAACAAAACAACTACATATTCAAATCCTTTGCAAATTTCAAACAGGACGCCATAGAGCGCATTACCTAACGGCTGCGCACACATGGAAATGGTAAGGATGACAGCAATCACCTTCCCAATTAAACTTTGCGGAGTTTCCGCCTAGATAAAAGACATCATCTGCACAGTGAAAATTGTTGAAAATACCATAATGGTAAAACAGCATATAGTAATCACAATATAGTTTATCATTCCAGATGAAAACAAGACCAACGCAGCGCCTATAGGAAATACGCAAACGGCACAGGCTATGATCAGATTACCCGATTTTCGAATAGATAGTTTATTTGCAAAAACACCTGCGCAAATACCTCCTGCCAATCCACCTGCTGCCAAAGCCCCGTTCGCAAAACCATAAAGCCTGTTCGCCTCTGCTGCTCCTAAATTTAACACCTCTGTTATAAGGTATGGCAACGCTACAATAATCATTGCAGACAAAAATAAATTGATTCTGCAGATTACCAGAAGCGATTTTCCGATAACAGGCTTATCTTTCCAAATAAACCGGATACTCTCTGTAAAATCAGTTTTAACCATCCCCCATACGCTTCCGTCTGATGCCTGCTTATGGAACGGTATTTTAATAAAAATCTCCATAACTGCAGATATAACAAAACATACCGTGCAGACCCACAATACCGGTTCCAATCCATATGCACTATACAAAACACCTCCAAGCACCGGGCCTATTAAGGCAGCAAAAGAGCTTATCGTATTGATAACAGAATTTGCCGCCATAAAATGTTCCTGATTTACCAGCGCAGGTATGCTTGCCTGCACAGACGGCTGATATGCACTCGCAATCCCATATAGGAGCATCAACGTAACCGTCAGCAGAACAATAAGGTTCGCGCTATTCATAAACATTAAAAATGCCAGGATAACTGCCGCTGTAAAGAAATCCAATACTACCATAACATTTCTCTTATTTACCCTGTCCGCCACGATACCGCCTACAGGCGACAACAAGATAGCAGGAAGAAAAGCACACGCCGTAACTGTTCCGTAAAGCGCCGATGAACCTGTCAAATTTAATAAATACAGCGGTAATGCAAACCTTAATGCGGCGTTCCCAAACAATGAGATAATCTGCCCAATAACAACCAGCATAAAATTTTTTGAAAATAACTTTTCATTCATTTTTTAACCCTTCTTTCTTTTTAATACCGCATGTCGGTATGTATTTCTTTAAAATTTTTCTGCCCATTTTGCAGGGCAGAATTTCACCTGTTCTTTTGATATATAGATGCCAGTTCCTGGAGTCTTTCCAACATTTCACCGTCTACAATATCTAACCCAAAACCTTGCATCATCTGGCTAAACACCATAAACTTGCGGGAAGATTCTTCCTCAGAGTCGCCAGCTATCATAGGATTCATCCAGACATTTGCCACAAGGATAATCAATTCCGCTAATTGTTCCGGGTAATCGGTCTTAATAGAACCGTCTGAAATACCCTGTTTGATAATCGGCAAAATATAATTTGGCGCTGCTTCTTCTATGGTATCCTGCAAAAGACTGACAAGAAGCTTTGGGTTGTTGTGAAAATTAGGAGCCACTGCAAATATATCATCCTGCACAGGCCTGTTAATGGATGCTTTAAAAATAGTTTTCAGCTTTTCTTTTCCGCTAAGGTCGGGGCAATCACGGATGGCTGCAAGCATTCGGTTAGATTCTTCCGTCATCCTGTTTGTAACGGCAGCTAAAATATCCCCCTTTGACTTAAAATGATGATAGATAGCGCCTTTGCTAAGCCCGCCTAAATGATGAATGATGTCCTGAATCGACGTATGTTCATATCCTTTCTCCATAAACAGACGAAAGGCAACATCCAATATTAAATTAACGGTTTCTTCCGGATGCTTGTTTCTCGCCACTATTTTTCCCCTCTCTGTTCGTATGAATCGATATTATCATACCGTCGGTATGTTTGTCAAGACAGCTATGCCGTCTGGGACTGTTTATATGCGCCGTCTTACTCTTTCTTGCGCTTTTTCGGCTTTGGCTCTGGAAGCTCCGCATATGTCGCCGCCACTAATTTCGTCAGCATATCCCGATTCTCCACATCTTCAACAAGAAGATAATTTTTCGCGCCCTTATACGGCGGTGCTTCCGGCAGATGAGGGCAAAGCTTTTGGCCTGCCTCAGTAATCTTGATATAAAACTGATCGTCACAGATTACCGCAAAAATCTTTCCATTGCAGTAAAGCCCATATTCACCAAACATCTTCTTATAAGTAATGGCTCCGGCTTCCCTTAGTTGGTCTGCCATAAATTCCACAAATTCAATTTTTGACGCCATAAATCACTTGTTCCTCCAATATTTACATTGTTCAATCCGTTTCCTGTTATCGCCCTGTTTTTCATCATAAGCAAACCCGTTCAGCAGATTACAGGGAAACTTCCATCATATTTTTCTTGTCCTCTTTCAGCCCCACATAAATATGGATTTCCGCATTGTCCATACAATCGTCCTGGTATTCCTCAAAATCACATTGGAAAGCCCTGGGCAGGTTCATCTGCCAGATTTCCTGCCATGCCGCTGCAACCGCCTGCACCATATCTCCGTGAACAACAAATTTCGCATACTTTCCAGCAGGAATCCGGCAGACAGCATAGTCTTCTCCCTGCGGCTCCACAGATGTTTCGCAGGCAGCCATCGCCGTATAATCCGCTTTTTCGTCTCCTGCATAATCTGTATAAATCCCCAGCGCCTTTTCATTTGCCTTGCGAGGGATGGAAGCGTAAACGCCTTCATTATAAAAGCAGTTCCACAGCCCGCCAATCACAGCTCCCATATCGGGAGAAGCATTATTCGTCCTTGCCGACACGCCCACAGCAATTCTTTCTTCCAGTGTTACAATCTCATATTCCATAATTAAAACCATCCTTTCTTTTGATGGTTCTATTCTACCAAAGCAACCGTGACATCTGTATGTCATGATTCCAGATATTTTTTCCAGGCTCTTAATGTTCTTGATTTCCCGCAGAAACGGCATTTCCCTATCTTTTTCAGCCCTCTTCTTTCTGAGATAAATTCAATTTATTAAAATCTGTTTGCGGCGCATGACAGGTTCCGTTTTTGCAAAGATACCATTTCGTATGTTTAGATACCGGATAGGATGCAGTAAACGGTGCAAGCTCTGACAGCTCCTTTTTATTTTCTGCTGATTGAAAAAGAATGCTTAAATCGTGTGCCGGATTCTCTCGAAGGTAGGATAACAGTTCATCTGGCAATTCGGTTCCAGTACAGACCAGCTCCTTATGCGGATAGAGTGATTTCGCCATAGCCATTAAGGAAAAACAGTGTGCTGCAGGATAGTCTTTGACACATCCAGCCATAAATCCATGCTGCCGGTCTGCCGCTTCCCGAAACAGTGTTTCACCTGTGAGAGCCGCCAGCTCCTCTAATACTGTTTCAGCAACGGCATTGCCAGACGGAACCGCCCCGTCATAGGTTTCTTTAGGGCGTGTGATTAATGCCTCGGCATCATGGGCAGTCAGGTAATATCCACCATTTTCCTTATCTTCAAATAAATCTATCATCTGCTTTGCCCGAAATACTGCTTCTTCCAAATATCCGATTTCAAATGCAGAACGGTACAACTCAAGCAGCGCAAGCGCATACACTGCGTAATCATCGAGCTGGCCGGCGTGGGCGGCTTCCCCGCCGCAATAGCGGATAAAAAGCCGATTCTCTCCGTCCGTCATTTTTTCACGAATGAAGTTTCGCGCTTTTACCGCAGCCTCCATATAGCGTGGATTATCAAGAACCCGTGCGGCTCTTGCCAGCGAAATAATTGTCCATGCGTTCCATGACAACAGGATTTTATTGTCAAGATGAAGGTGTGCTCTCGCTCTTCGGTACGCGTAAAGGCGCTGCAAACGAGAATCGTCCGCAGCCCACGCCTTACCCCTTTTCCCGATTCGGTTTGGGATGCTTTGTCCTTCAAAATTCCCATGCTTCGTAATATCATACACCTGACAGAATTCTTTGCCGTCCCGTTTCCCTAGCACCTGCATGACTTCATTCGGAGTGAACACGTAATATTTTCCCTCAACACCGTCACTGTCCGCATCTTGTCCACAATAAAATCCGCCTTCCGGCGCCGCCAGCTCTTTTAAAATGTATCCGGCAGTCCGCTTTGCAATGTTCGCATAAAGCGCCCTTTTTGTAAGCTGAAAAGCTTCCAGATACGCGAAAACCAACAAAGCATTGTCGTACAACATTTTTTCAAAATGCGGCACAAGCCATTTTTGATCGGTAGAATAACGGGAAAACCCACCGCCTACATGATCAAATATCCCGCCGCCAGCCATTGCTTTCAATGTAACCTCTGTCATGTGCAGCGCTTCCGGTATCTTCTCGGCCTCATACATCCGCATCAGAAAAAGAAGATTGTGCGGAGTCGGGAATTTCGGCGCCGCACCGAACCCTCCCCAATCAGAATCAAAAGTTTGTAAAAGCAGACGATAGCCTCTATGGAAAAGTGCTTTATCAATCTCACCGAATTCTGTCAAATCATCCCTTCGCAGCACTGATGTAATCTGCTCACTTGACTCCAAAATCTTTTCACGCTCTTCCTCCCAAAGATACGATATTTGGCGAAGCAAATCGGTAAGCCCTTGCTGGCCATATCGGGTTCTCTTCGGAAAATAAGTTCCGGCAAAAAACGGCTTCTGCTCCGGCGTCATAAAAATTGTCAGCGGCCAGCCGCCTGATCCGGTTAGTGTCTGGCAGACTGACATATAGACAGAATCAATGTCAGGGCGTTCTTCACGGTCAACCTTAATACAGACATAAGCATCAAGCAGCCTAGCAATTTCAGCATCCTCGAAAGATTCGTGCGCCATAACATGGCACCAGTGGCAGGTAGAATAACCGATGCTTAAAAAAACCGGCTTATCCTCTGCTTCCGCCTTTTCAAAAGCCTCCCTGCACCATGGATACCATTTTACTGGATTATCCTTATGCTGTAACAGATAGGGCGACTTCTCATTTACAAGTCTATTTGCCATCATTTATCCCTCCATACACATTTTTCTGGCGTCTTATCCTGATTTTTCCTTTTTCATTATCGTCCGCCATTGCGACATACCTCGCTTTTATATAGGATAGTGTACCCTGAAATTGAAATACTATTTTATGCAGCCTTTTATGTAAAACGGCTAAAGAAAGCAGTTCGTATCTGTTTTTGTTTTATAATGGCCATTTCCGTTTTTGTATTCCTATTTTCCTTTTTTGCAGGAGAAAACATTGTTAAAATATTCACGGAGAACAATAAAAATGTTTTTGAGATTACAAAAATGGGATTTACTACCTTTTCATTTAGTTTCCTATTCTCTGGATGTAATATTTTTGCTTCTGCTTTATTTACGGCACTATCCAATGGAAAAGCATCTGCAACAATATCTTTCTTACGGACATTTGGATTTATTATGGTTTTCCTTTTGGTTCTGCCAAGATTTTTGCAGGTAACAGGAGTATGGTTAGCCATTCCCATCGCGGAACTGCTCACACTTATGCTGACGATCTATCTGATATTCAGGCATCGTAAACATTACAAATATTTGTGAAAGGCAGACAGCAAGTTGAAACTACTTTACGCTAATATCACTGCCTGAATGCCGCGGTAATCACTGCGCCATCTCGATTGCTCAACCGGATATATCCTCCGTGTTTCTCGCAAAGGATCTTACAGATATTCAGCCCCATACCGAAATGTTCGTTGTCTGTTTCCCGCATCGTTTTGTAAAATGGCTTCGTGGCATTCTCCAAATCCTTTTCTGCAAATCCGCTCCCATCATCGGAAACGTTCAGATGCAGATACCCGTCCTGTGACTCTGCCGATACCATAATCTTTTCCTTTGCAAACCGCACTGCATTGGCAAGCAGATTCTCAAACACCCGCAAAACAATGGAGACATCAACATACAAATCAGCGTGTCCTTCACCCATAACCTCGTAAGAAAACCCTTTCCCGCTGCACACGGCTTCTCCTGTTTCCCGGAACTGCACGCAAAGCGCATCCATTGTCACAGACTGCCGGACGATCTCAATATCCTCCAGCCGCTGCAGCTCCCCCATAGTCTGCACATACTCTTCCAGCCTTATGATATGCCGATACATCATCTCTGAGGTACTGCTCACTTTTTCTGCGGTCATTTTCGGCGCATATTGCCGCAGAAGCTCACTTTGCCCCTTCAGAACTGTCAGCGGCGTTCTCAGGTCATGGGCAAACGCCGCGTTCAGCCGTTTGCGCTCCTCCATCTGCCGCCACATTTCTTCATTACTCTCCTGCAGTGCCTGACGCATCTTCTCAAAAGAAACGCACAGCTTTCCCATCTCATCTTCTTTATCATAAACGACTTTGAAATCCAAGTTGTTGTCAGCAATCTGACCGGCAGCGTAATCCAGTATGGCAAGTGGCTTCTGTAACTGCCGTTTGTAAAACAAAACACTAGTGACTGCGATGCAAAAAATAAAACAAATCGGATAAACGCCGACACTTAAAAATCCAAAAATATTGTATACTGCCTGGTCGATCGGTGTAAAGCGTTCCAAAAGATTCATCGGCACCTGATAGGATATGCTTCCTTTATATTCATTCTCTTCTGTCTGACCAAATCCAATCACCACTTCGGAATCGGATACTCCAAATTGAATCTTATATTTTTCATACAATTTTGACTGCCCCCATTGGCACGCACCTGAAAGAGCCAGCGAAAGCAGCAGAGCTGAGACGATACAAAGGAGCATGGCTGTAATAAAAGCTGTCTTTATAGATTTTCTTCGAAAAAAATCTCTTATTTTACCCATTTGTATCCCACTCCCCAAACCGTTTCCACATAAGGCTTTGTACCTGCGGCTGCCAGCTTCGCGCGGATACGGCGGATATGCTCCGCCACCACGGAGGCTTCTCCCTCGCTGTCATAGCCCCAAACAAGCTCATAGATCCGCTCTTTGCTGAAAATCTGCCCTGGATGACTGGACAATAGTTCTATAATATCAAACTCCTTTTTGGCAAGGGAGATTTCTTCGTCGTCATAATATATACGCCTTTCGGTATAATCAACCGACAGCTTATCGTCAAACCGAACCTTTGGCGTTTCTCCTCTGCGGCGTTCCCGCCGGAGGTGTGCGGCAACCCTTGCACCAAGCTCATCTAGGGAAAACGGTTTTACAATGTAATCGTCCCCACCCAGACCGAATCCTTTGACCTTATCGCTGTCCTCCACTCTAGCGGTCAGGAACAGAATGGGGCAACTGACAAAATCCCGTATCCTGGCGCAAACCTCCAGCCCATCCACATCAGGCATATTGATGTCGAGCAAAATGATATCAGGCTGCTTTCCAGCCTTTTCAATGGCTTCCATGCCATTTGCTGCTGTCATTACGTTATAGTCGTTATACAAAAAATAATCTGCAAGGGTGGAAACGATGTCCGCCTCATCATCCACGATTAAAATTGTAGCTTTCATCCTGCACACCTCCTCATTTCTGTATTTCAGATTACGCCGTAATTTTCAACATTTTATCTACTATTTCCGATACAAAAATATCCTTTATCCTTTGAAGTGCCTGATGGTATTTTTATCAGTATTATACTCTATTATCCTATCAAAATAAATATCGTGATTTTGCAACATATGCATTTGAACCTTTTGAATACTGCATAAACAGATACCCGAACGATTATTTCATGCCGCTTCTTTCTCCTGCAATCCGTCTGACATAATCGCAAATCAAATTTGCGGCAACATCCTCTCCCACCGATGCGTCAATGCACAGTCCATAGCCATGCGGGTTGCCCCATTCCTGGCCGGAAACGTTTTTATAATAAGCAGCCCTGGCCGCGTCTGACCGGGCAATGCTCTTTTTAGCGGCTTCTGGGCTATCCCCATACATCTCCATAGGCAAGGCAATCACTACCACGCCAGTGGCGGCGTTGCCCAGATAACCTACGCCGTTGCCCACAAAAATCTGGTCTACAATATTGTAGAGACATGAAATGATGAGGGAACAGATGCAGGGGATTGCAAACCGCAGCAGCAGCTTCCCAACTTTTTCTGTGCCAAGATAATTACTGTTTTCCATAAGTCCTCCTTTATTTTGCGCAAAAAAAGGACACCTGCAGCACCTATACCGTAATCAGATTTACGCGCGGTGCGCCACATGTGTCGTTGTTTTTGCCTAATTCAATTTCCAAATAATATTATACTTTTTTCACCTTTAAAAATCAAAGGGCATTTTCTACAAAAAACGGTATCGTACTATTTAAGAAAAATACACAAAATCCTGCAAAGACTTATGTGTTTTACTCGAATGCATGCTTCTACAGGCTATACAATGTATAATGGTCCTATGATTTAAGACAAAATTTTAAATAGTTTTTCGTTAGGTCACGCATACTTATTTCAAAGGAGAG
>JBCLQO010000049.1:0-12063 GCA_041223665.1 Lachnospiraceae bacterium 46-15 | reverse complement strand
AATGGCTATGATTAGAAATAGCATTAAGACCTTGGAGAGGGTCTATAAACACTACTACTTTATAATACGAGCGAGGTGATTAGTGATGTGGAATGTCTTAAAATATTCAAAAACAGGAGAGAGAAACAGAGAAAACGGGCTGCTTTGCCAGGATTATATTCATTATATGGAAAATGATTTAGTTCAGGCAATTACACTGGCAGATGGAACGGGCGGGGATAATTTCGCAAGGATGGGTGCAGAGCATTCCTGTAAAATCCTTGCACAGCTGATGGTTGAGTATTTTGAGGATTTATATAACATGGAGAACTCTTTGATACAGTTTCATATCATAACGAATGTACAGACAGAGTTGTATCGTTTGTGTGAGCAGTATGGCGTAGGGCTTAAGGACCTTCATTCCACGTTGATGGGCGTCGTAATTGATCATAAAAGAAACTTATTTATAGCAGCCCATCTTGGAGATGGGAGTATTGGCGTACGAAAGAATAAAAAAATAATGACTATGTCATATCCGGAAAATGGAGCCAACAAGTTTCAAACCTATTTAACTTCTGAGCATAAAGTAGGAAAAAAGATTAAAATTATTAAAGGCGATATTAAAGATATTAAGGAATTTATATTAGTATCAGATGGGTGGAACGAGAAAACTATGGATAGGAATCAATTTGTCCAGGAAGAATTATTTACGAAAGCAGGTGAAAGTACATATATAGATGATGTTTCTTTTATTGCGCTCAGTCAGGAATAGGGATATAATATTATGTAAATTTATATACAATTTTGTTAGGGGGGTTATAGAAATGATACAATCGGGTCGTACAAAAAGTGTAGTGGGACAGTTAGAGAAATGGTATAGCAAAGCAAGTGTTAATGCCGACAAGGAGTGGATATGGGGGTTTAATAAAAAAGCGATCCAAAATGTGTTAGACGCGAGAAAAGAAATTCCTTTTCGATGTTTTATGGTTAGATATCTTCTGTCTGTGCATGAAGAAGAATTGCATCCATCCTTTTTTCCAGATTTAGACGGTGAAAAATGGTTAAAGAGAAGTGCGGAAAAGATTTTAAGGATGATGGAAAAAAGTGAAGAGAAAGATTATCAAAATTCGCCGGATAGTATTAAAAAACTTACGGACTTAGTATTTGATGATTTTGTTTCTAATCAATTTTATATTGCCGCAAAGGATACGGTTCCGGATAAAGTCCGTGGCTCAGTAAACCGTGGAATCCCGTCGAAAGGGAAAAATGAACTCAGGCCAATTTTATGGGATAAGGATGCTCTGTTAAGGAAATTGAAGGCGCAGAAGTTGGCAAAGGATTTTTCAAATAGCCCAGAGTATATTAATGAAGATGAATTATTTGCTTTTGCCTTTGGCTTAAATATGGATTATAATGACATTTCTTTTTTTCTGAGAAAGGCATTAAGACGTTCGGATTTTAATTTGTGGAATTGGAAAGAATTCTTATTGTATGTAACATACAGGTATGCAAAAGGAGATTTGTTTAAATTTTACATAAAATTAAAGGAGGCATATGAAGACGAGCGGAACACGCCGAAAGAATATCGCTGGATAGAATCTGAAGGATTTTCTACAAAGGTTATAAGGGATCAAACCAGTGTAATTATGGGAATAATCGAAGAAGACAATTATGCGGTGGCATTGGACGAAAATGGGGAACTTCCGCTTAGGATGATAGAATACATACGTGAGTATAAATATTTGATTCATACATCAAAAGATTATACGAGAACAATTTCTTCTGAAAGTGCAAAGTTATTGGGAAGCTTTGAGAAGAATATGAGCGAGGATATTGAGGATGGTAGGAGAGCAGATGGGGAAGATTTGCAGCAAACAGAAAATGAAAGGTATGCCCAGGGGAAAGTTATTATTGGCTATCAGCCGGAAGTTGGCTTGCATGTTCCCGTTGGGACAGTATTCACAAAAATAGAAAAGAAAACAGGAAGGGAAATACAATTTGTTTCAGATAAAGAAGTCATGATTCCTCCTGTACAAAGTTCCTTTGTGGAAGTTCAAATAGAGTTGCGCTGTACAGAAGAAGAAAAGAAAAAGAAATCTCCTAAAGAGCAAAAAGGATATGTGCCGGGAAAGACCACTTTTATGTCGGATAATGTGTATCTGACAGAGATGTCGAATAAAAGTTATTTCAAAACGTTAATGAAAGTTAAAGAAGGAGAGACAACACGCGAATATATTATGGGTAAAATAACGGCAAAGTGTAGGGGTGGTAAAAAGATTCCTGCCGGTACAAGATTTTATGCCGATTATGAGGGACGCAGGATAGAATTCAGGTCTCTAAAAGAGATTGATGCTTCAGTTCAGGCAGAAATCTGGGTGCATGGTCTCATACGCGGGGAAGGCGCGACAAAAGATGAAATTATAGACTGCAGCATGGAAAGATGGCGTGATAAGTTTATAAGCTTGGGAAATAGTAAAATTGGGTTCAAGCAGCGCCAGGCAGGACAGGCTGTTGAGGGCGGGGTATTGTATAATTATTTGTATCAGCCCAACAGGAAAGACCATTATATAGAAAAGGTATTGGATAGAGATTATTTAGGGAAGCTGGCATGCGTATTGGAGGGAACGCAATTATCTTCCACTAAGATCAACCAGATAAAAAAGAAAAAGGAAAAGAATATTACAAGAAACGATTTGTTGACATTGAGCTTTCTTAAATATATGAGTGAAATTGAATTAAGCCGTTTGGACGCTGACAATAAAGCTTCGGATGATTATTTGTTGCGGTATGCAGGATTTATGCAGGAGACAAATGAAATTTTGCGAAAGTGCGGATATTATGAACTTTACGCACCTAATCCATATGATGCGCTTTTGGTTTGTTTATTAACAAGCGGCGAGGCGATTAATGCGTATAGAAATCTATGGAGCTGGTATTTGGAAAATAAAACAAAAACAGAAGTTTAAAGAAGGGGGGAGCAGGGAATGGCTGTAGGAATAAAAAATTCAGAACGCGTTCGTTTGACAGGGCAAAGCATAAAAATGAGATTTTCAGATGTAGAAGGGAATGAGTATGTTTATGATGTTTCTGTTGATAAATATCTGGGGGAGGGAAGCTCCTGCATTTGTTATGAAGTAACTGTCAGGAAAAATGAAAAAGATATAGGTCAGAAACGGGTTTTGAAACAGTTCTATCCAGATCCTGAAATTTATGAAATAGATACGCAGATGATTGGGCTGCAGATGGATATTAAAGGCTATTCTGATGATAGCTGTCAATCTCAGAATACCGAACTTACTGAGTTGGGGCAAAAGTTTGAAGAGGCATACGAAAAGCAGGTTCAATTAGCAAATAATGAAGAATTAAGTGATTTTTTAGTCCGGCCAGAGTTGTGTTATTTTAATGGGGTGACAAAATATGTTCTATATGAAGCAGATTATGGGACAAATTTGGATTTAAAAAAGATGAAATCTCTGGATGATTTTTTGAAAAAAATGTGTGATTTGGCATTTGCTTTACAGAAGCTGCACAATCAAAAAACTATCTATATGGATTTAAAACCTGAGAATATTTTAGTTTCAGGCAGTGGGCGGATTAAGCTTATTGACTTTGACGCGTCCCAAACTATGGACAATATAAAAAGTATTAAAATCAATGATCTCAGGTGTAGCAATTTGTGTGCACCTGAAATAGAAAACTTTTGCGAGTTTGAACAGGATAAATGTGCGATACTTAATGAAAGGATTGATATTTATTCGTTTGGGGCTCTTATGTTGGCGTTTTTCCTGCAGCGATATCCAAACGAGGACGATATTTGTGAAAAATCAGCTTTCAAAGAAGAAATAGCCGGACTTTTCAGGGTGGGAAGATTTAGAGGGGAATTAACAGAGGATGAACAGAGGCTGCTAAATGATATTATATGGAAGTGTATCCAGAAAAACATTGGGCCAAACGGGAGATATTGTTCTACGAAGGCGTTGGTTAGGGATTTGGAGAGACTTAGAGATTTAGTGCTGAGGCCTGATTCACGAAGAAAAAAAGTTTATAAAAAAGAAACGGGGCGCTATGGGGCAGCGTATGTAATGGATAAATATCCGTTATCTGATTTTAGGAAAAAGAATTCTGAAGATAAGTGGGTAATGGATTCATTGATTCTCGGGGATGACTTCATTGGAGGAGATTTTTTTTCCAATATTTTAGCCTGTTCGCAGATGCTTGATACGAAACATGTAATCCGTATGGCGCTTCCAAAGGCGGAGAGAAAGCTCAGGGAGTACATAGATGAGTGGCCGCTGTTAACAAAGACCACGGAGATTTTTTTGAATGATGAGCGGATAGATGGCAATTTTGCAATAGATAAAAGCATCACGCAGAAACCATTTGCGGAGATACGATTTTATGATTGGGATACGCAGATGGATTTAGGGAAATTCTATGATACATTGGCAAATCATAGTGATATTTCATGGATTGTGGTAAGCCATTCAGATATTGAGAATAATTTAAAGAGAGCGGAGAAGACTGCAGAAGGGATTTCTTCTTGCGGCAGTAAATTTTTTATTGCATATCTGGATGGACGCGGCGATGGATCTGAGCTCAGAGTATCAAACAAGGAATATTCCAATGGGGTCTTGTATCCTTTCAGCAATAACAAGAAGCACTCTTATGATGAAGAAAACTTTCAAAAGGAAATAGGCAAAAGGGCGTTTTTGCTTCATAAATGTTATATGAGAGAATGGAACGAAAGCGCCGGCCCCACTGAGGTAAAAGAAGATTTTACACGCAATACATATAATATGAATTCCTCTCTGTGCAGTGTTTTATCTATTCCTTATAAACTGCGGTCCATTGGGATTGAGACTTCTGGTAGCCAGGCTGCTGATGAATACAGGAATCTGGTTTTAGATGAAGATAATCCATCAGCGAAAAAAAGATTAAATCAGTTAATATATCTGGAGCATCGCCGTTGGATGTGTTTTATGTTGACAGAAGGATATGATGCGCCAAGTAAAGAAGCCCTTAAGCAATATGCATTTAAAGGAGATAATGATCAAAGAAATAAAATAGATAAACTGCATCCGTGTATTTGTGACTGTGATTTAAATAATGGGATTTGTCTGGAGCAATTTCCACATGATTTCTGGGAACGGCCTAATTTTAGAGACCTCGCAAAACAGAAAGGCATTGTATTAGATGGATTGGATACAATGTCAGTGCAGTTTCATCAATTGTGTAACCGTATCATTAAGGCTTTGCGCGAGGATGGGGCGTTTGACAAAGCTTTTAGTAAATTAGAAAAAGAAATGAAGGCAGGGAGATTTCCGGCAGCGTCTTTTGAAATTCTTGGTATTCTGCAAACAGTCTCAGAAAGAATGCTCGATAACGAATCAAACATAAATAGCTTATGGAAAGAAACTTGTGATATTTTTGAGAAAACTATTAAGAGGGAAACTAACAATCCAAGAATCTACATAGAAAGTGTGTTAACTGAACTTAAAGAACTGAAACGTTTGATGCGCGTGGTTATCGAACGTAATTCATATCATGATTATAAGAGCAGCGACCGTACAATTCTGGAAATGCTCCCATTATTGATGATTTCAGATGGTTTAATAAGGCGCATTCATAAGCCGGTTGCAGGGAAAGCGTGGCAAAATATTGCAAGTTCAATGATTATTGAGCCGGAGGAATTGTATCTTTACACCAATGATAAAGATACGGTTGATTTAGAGTTTATAGAAAAATTCCTTAAGGGAAAACGGGGAATAAATCTCAAGATACAGATTAAAACAATGGAAGAACTAAGGACTTTATCTGTCACAAGCGCCTCCAAAAAAAGTGTTTTGGATATTACCGGATTACCTGCAGAGGAAACATATGAAATTACACAGATGAATAACCTGCAGAATCTCCCTGTTATTGCTTTTAAAGAAGGGAAAATTCATAGACTGAAGGGCGAATCAGAGGTGGACTATTATGGCGCTTTAAGGCGTCATCTTACGGTGTCCGAGACCTTCGGTCTGCATCATGCAAACATTTATTCAGAAGATAAACAAAATCTTATGTTAGGACTCGCTTCTAATTATGAAAACATATGGAATGCATATAGTTCGATGAGCCCTTTTAGATATAGAATTCTGGTAAATGTTTTGAGGAAGATTGAGTCAGGGCATTACTGGAAACTTGATTTAAGAAAAAAAATGCAGCGTAGTTATAGTTTTGAAAGAAAAAGAGTCCAGAAGGCAATGATACAAGATGCAGGTATAGATAAGGTTTTAGAAGATTTATTTAGGGACAAATGGATTGGAGATGAGGGCGAATGGCCAAGAGTGGAACGGAGCGGCTGCTTCTCCGTTAAAAACATATCAGAAGATGTTAAACATTGTCTCGAAAAGATGTTTGACAGTCTGGAGAGACATCCTTATATGCATAAATTCGTATATATAAAAACGCAAAGAAATCCATTTACAGGGAAACCATCTGCTGAAAAGATGTGCTATATTTATGATGACACATTAGTTGTAGATGAGTTTGTGGAAGATCAAATTGTCATTGAGCAGAAAAGGACAGAATGCAGAGAAGAAATGGAAGGTGCATTAAAAGCATTATTGCAAGAGAAAAAGAAGGAAGAACCGCTTATCATTGATAGATACGATGGTACTTCAGCATTAATAGAAAATGTTCCAGACGGAAAAAATAAGTTTAAGTTGAGATTCCAATACTGCAATGAGGCAACTAAGGAATGCTTTATGAAGGAAGGAAATATACTGGAAGCCTATGTATATCATTCCATATGGAAAAAAGCTTTTGTGGATGATGTCAAGCTTAATGTGGCATTTACCTGGGATTCGGAAAATTCGGGTGATGCGTTACAGCGGGGAGCTATTACGAACGAGATAGATTTGGTTTGTACACGCAATATGCAAACTTACTTTATTTCGTGCAAACAGGCAATGCCTGAGACGAAACATTTGCAGGAAATAAAGTATTTCGCAGACTATTTTGGTATAGATGGAATAGCCATTCTGGTTACCACGAATTGGAGAACGAACAGTAAGAACACAACAAATGAGTGTGCAGGACTAATCTCAACAAGAAGCCAAAAGATGAGGGTATTCTATATTGATCTTGAAATGCTGGGGGATAATATGAAGAAAGGGAATTTGATAAAATACATTCAAAATATTTTTGATGGTAAAAAGGACTGGAAAAATATAAACAATTAAACAAAACAAATAGAAGACGGAAGGTTTTTAAAAGAAAAAGGGCTGTGGAAAGCAGAGTTTATTTACTCTGTATTTCACAGTCTTTTTGTGTAAAAAAAAATAATTTTGAGTTAGAGTATACTTCAAACTGTAAATAAAGGGAATTACAACGGCACAAGGAGGGAAAGGAAAATGAAACAGAACCGACAGGTTTTATTTGCAAACAGAATAGAAGAGCTTTACAAAGTAGATTCACCCAGCGCGTCAGAGACTGCAAAAATAATTTTAAGTGAGTTGCCAGAGTGTCTGTTGCCAAATATTGATGAATGGATTGAAGGAAAAAAATTATCTGATTTATATATTCAGGAATATTCTGTTCCGATGATTTTAGCGTTATGGCATAGTAATGATTTCATTTCCGCAGTCCGGGTTATAAGTTCGCTGGAGGAGGATCCGGATAAGGCAATTCGGCAGATTTGGAATATGCGGAGGTAATTGCGATGGGTGATTATGGTACGTATCTGACCAGGTATGAAGGATTGTCAAATGACGCGCTGTATTCTATGTACCGTGAATCTGTCTACAAAAATCTGAATGAAGATGAGAAGCTTGATTTGTTACAGGAAACTGTGAACAGAGATGCCCTGGAGTATGGGGAAATAGGCACTCCGAGAGTGGAGTTTGCTGAATTGGCGGTGAATGTAAGCGGAGAAGCAGCAAATGGTGTGATAAAGGTCGATTATGATATGGCTGTAAATGGACGGCAGTCTATTGTATATCATGACAGGACTGTGGCACATTGCGTGGATGATTACAATATTCAGGCTCTTAATACAGTATTGCATGAGAATGCGCATTGCTTTCAGGAACAGGTGGCAGATGGGACGATTGAAATATCTGACAGTCAGCTGGCGGCGCAGTATCAGGGGAATGGATTTACTACATCTGCGGTGCTACAGGACGGAAGCTATCGGTTGGGCAGCCAATACCTGGAGGGGGTAACTCCCGGAGGATACTATATGTATTATTTCCAGGCTACGGAGAGAGATGCATTTCGGATGGCGGAGGTAAAAACAAATAATATATTGCAGAAGCTGGAATCACAGCATGGAACAGAGCCGTCTTTTCAGGCATACGCAAAGGGGGTGGAGGCCAATGGATATCAGGCAATGGAGCAAAGGGCGATACAGTTGTTTCATAATCCAAACTTTGAACATGATGTAAATCAGGTTTTACAAAACCAGTATTTTGGCACCAATATTCCGGTTCATGAAAATACAGAACATGCAGTCAAAAATGAAATGACGGCAACGTATGAAAGCTGGCTGCAGGAGACAGCGCAACATGATCATTTAGATTTAAAGGGGGAAGAGAATATGGGGTTTAATCCAAAGCCAGTAAGCCTAGAGGAATACAATCAAACGCTGAGAGATACGGTAAATGCGTACTATACGCATACAATGAATGATCCAACAATGAGCCGTGAGGAGGCAATCCAGTCTGCAGGGGAGGTGGCAGAAAATTATCATAATGCAGTAGAAGGATTCCAGGAAGCGCAAATGCAGAATGATGGTACAGCCCATGATACAGAGGAAGCAGGTGAAGTGTCGGCATCAGGGGACAGTCCTGACGCAGGAAACGATCTGGATGGCGGGGAAGGCTGTGACGGAGGAGTAGATTTTTAAGTTAGGAGGGAAAGCCTATGTCATACGAGTACGGTGATGGAAGGGATATTGAAAGCAACAAGGCAAATAAAAACGGCGAGGTCTACATAAGGACAATTTATGGACAGAGTATTCGGGAGAATCCAGTGTCTTCGAGCACAGCTCAAAAAGGAAAAAATCCATTTGTGGCATTTCAGGATCCGGATACGGGGCAGATCATAGGAATGAGTAAAGATATGCTTGCACTGGGCTGTCTGGCGCTGGCAGCGCCTGGGGGAGGAAAAACAAATTTATTCAATATGATATTATCTCGGTTGTTGGCGACGATAGGAGATCAGGATATTATCGTTATCTTTGATACGAAGGGTGACTATTTGAAAGCTTTTGGAGATAAGATTCCTGAGGAGAACCGTGTGGTAATTGGAAATGGTGAGGAGTATAGGGATATTACAAAATACCATAATATTTTTGCGGAGATTATGCCCAGGGGATTGGATGGGAGGCTTGTTTACACTCCGGATTCGGAGATAGACGCATTGGAAATTACAGAACAGTTATTTCAGCAGATGCAGAGTGAGACACAGCCAATTTTTCCGGCAATGGCAGAACAGATTGTAGCGGGCATTATCATCTATTTTATGCGCCGTTATTGGGACGGTAACCAGGAACGGTTAAACAATAAAGAACTGATTTACTTCTTTCAGAGCAAAACTACGGAAGAGTTAAAGGCCGTATTCCAGGAGGAGTTTATGGAAGATCAGAGAAGCTGCGCGAGTTATATCAGCGGAAACGGAAATCAGACCCAGGGAGTAAATTCCTACATCGGTTCTGTTTTGCGGAAAATATTTGTCGGGCCATTTGCGGAAGCGGATTCGGACAGAGAATTTTCGATGATGCATATGGTGAACGGAAATCAGAAAAAGGTAGTGTTTATTGAGTATGATTTGAAGAGGGGGAACGCGCTTGCCCCAATGTATGGAATTTTGATTGATCAGGCATTAAAACATGCGCTGGGAGGGAGGCAGGATGTAAGGAAAAATGTGTACATGCTGTTGGATGAGTGGGCATTGCTGCCAAAGCTGCGACATGCGGCAAATAGCTTGTCTTTTGGGCGTTCCCAAGGGGTAAAGGTAATGGCCGGGGTACAGAATATAAGCGCCATTGAAGAGCTTTATGGGGAGGCCGGGGCTAAAAATATTTTAGCAGGTTTCCAGAATATTTTTGCATTTAAGCTCACTGATTATGATACCAGGCAGTTTCTTGTAAAGCGTCTGGGAGAGAACTATCAGAATATCTCGTTTTCGGCGCAGATTGACAATGTGAATGTACAGAGGGTGGGGCATTCACTGGAGGAATGGGATTTGCTGGATTTAAAGCTGGGGCAGGCGGTAGTTTCCCTGGCTGATGAAAAGCCGTTTCTCTTCCGATTGCCGAAATATTGAGAAAAAATTTGTGGAGACATAAATAAAGATTAGGATTTCAGAGGGGGAAAGCTTATGGGAAATAAAATGACAGTCATAAAGGAATGTAACAAAGTGAACGGAGTTAGAAAAGTATGCACGGAAAGGATAGGGCACAAAGAATTCTTTTACCGTGTTCGCGGGCATCTGCTTATGTCGGGATGTGAAGCCGTCAACACTGAACTGTTAGCAGATATGGTTTATGGGATTTCGGAAAGAGGGGATATGCCGATGGTTGTATTAAGCAGCCGCAGGGAATTTTTGGAACATTTAGAGGAGAGAAAGGACATAGATAGAATGATAGTTTCTTATCCGGGTGAGTTAAATTACCATCCAATGTATGGTATGTCAGAACAGCAAATTTTGCGTCTGTTTCGCATGGCGGGTGAAGAGATGGGATGCGGAACAATGACGGAGCGAGTTATGTTGTATGCGGCTGCAGTCATCAATATTGTTTCTGCAAAATATCCAGCCAGTTTACCTGCAATTTCAGCGCTTTTAAAGGAGGATGATGATTTTATTGCGTCTTTTGCGAATCGGATGGGAATGTCAAATATAATAGCAGATAATATTCTGGGCAGCCATGAAGCAGGCATTATGCTGCGGAGAATTGTAGAGCGGCTGGAAGAAACATTCGAGGGGGTATCGAAACCGGGCAACGATACAAAATACAATTTTCAAAGCGGCGCGCAGGGGAATGTTTCCGTTATGGCATTCTATCAGATTAGCAGCAGTCAGAGTTTGCTGAACACTTATCTGAAAGAGGAGTTTTACTCTGTCTTGAAAAGGGTATCGAAACTCAGAGTAATCTTGGATGAAGCCGTTTTTTTAAATGAAACGGATGAGTTGATGACATATCTTCTGCAGATGAAAAGACAGGGAAAGATTGAAATGATTGCTGTTTCGGAAAATGTAAAAGAGATGATGCCGGGAGCAACGCTGGATTTTGGGAATGTGTGCCTGTTCCGGCATACAAATCCAGGTGCAACAGAAGAATTGTCCCAGGAGATTTTTGGGACTTATTTGTATCATTATCCGGTTTGTGTGGCGGGACGTCCGCCCGCTGTATTGTTTACATTGAAAAGGGATATCCATTGGCAGATTTCTACAGAGGAGAGGTTAAAAGTGAGGGCTGAAGATTTGTATAAGCCGCAAAATCTTTTTGGAAGGTCATTTGACTATATGGCGATTAAGACAATAAATAATGAGAGGATTTATCTTGTATCGGTGGAGGAGTTCCTTTCACCAGATGACGTTAAGTATTATCCGGCGTTTTTAAGCCGAGTTTAAATGCCGGGATTCACACAGCGCCGGAAAATATCAGTCAAGTCTTGTAAAGGCAATGAATCTGAAAAGGGATGAATATAAAACGGAGGTAACAATGGTTAATAAGCACCAAAGGTTTACTCAATCGCTGAGAAATATAATGCGTGGAACGGAAGCGGGTAAAACAAATGAGGCAGTAAAAAATAGAATTGATGAGAATACTGATTTTCCAGATGAAGAAGCTTTTTCTCTAGCTGAAGAATTAGCTGAAAAATTTGATGAGTTGTTTGGGCCAATTGATAACGATTGATTTTGCTTGTGCTGAAGGAGGGTGATGTTTCAAAACTGATTATGAGGTGGGGGGATGGTTTTATGGGAATATTAAAATATTATTATAACATTAGGCTCAAATCTTAGAGTATAATTATCATTGGCAAAAATAAAGGGAAGAAGGAATTCCCTCTTCCCAATCATACAGATTTCGCTTAT
>JBCLQO010000048.1:0-12682 GCA_041223665.1 Lachnospiraceae bacterium 46-15 | reverse complement strand
GATAACAGCCGTGTCTATTCACAGGCTACCATGAACTCCTGCCGGGCTGCATTCAAAAACTGCGCCCCGCTGCATGATAAGGCGTTCGCCAGCCTCCGCTACCCCGACCTGCAGAAAACTGTAGATGACTGCCCCCTCAGCCACGCCAGTCTGGAGCTGATTGTCTCCCTGTTCCACCAGATGTACGAATACGCCATGATTTACGAGCTGGTGGACAAAGACTATTCTGCCGCCGTTAAAATCAAAAAAATGAATGACTGTGAGCATGGGACGCCATTCACCTTAGAAGAACTTGCCACCCTCTGGGAGCACCGCGAAAACCCGACTGCGGAAATGCTGCTGGTCATGTGCTACAGCGGCTACCGCATCACCGCATACAAAACCCTGGAAGTCAACTTCGAGGAACAGTTTTTCCGCGGAGGCGTCAAGACAGCATCCGGGAAGAACCGCATCGTCCCCATGCACCCATGCATCCAGCCGATGGTTGAGCGCCGAATCAGCGCCTACGGATGCCTGCTGCCATGCCATTCTTCGTCATTCCGCAAAGACATGTATGCACTCCTGGAAGAACTGGGAATCCCGCGCCATACGCCCCATGGATGCCGCCATACCTTCTCTGCCCTGTGTGAGAAATACGGCGTGAATGAGAACGACAGAAAACGGATGCTCGGCCACTCCTTCGGCAGCGACATCACAAATGGGGTTTATGGCCACCGTTCCGTTGACGACCTGCGGGCTGAGATTGAGAAAATACCCGCACCGCTTCCGGGTTGTTGCTAACTTGTTACTAACCGTTCTCATTTATCGGACGTTTTAGCCGTCCATGTTGCACCATCCAAACCCCTGAAAACCCTGTATTTATGCGGGCTAATCCCATTTTTCCGCTTATTTTCTACAATTCTCAAAGTTCTACAGATTTAAGGAGATTATAAGAATTTCACTTCTTGTCAGATACCGCAAACTATGACATAATAAATTTAATAATAGTCTTGTTTCGTATTCAAAGGGGGGATTTTTCATGTTTCTAAAAAAAATACATAAATTGGCAGCTCTTGCCTCCTTATCACTTATCCTGGTGCTTCCCGTGAAAGCAAAAGCTGCAGATTATCAGCTGATACGCCATGATACAAAAATGTCCTGTATCGATGCTCAAACAGGCGCTGCCATTACGTCTCAATTTATTACCTACAAAGGATATACTTACTATTTTGATGCAAACGGTTTTGCCCACACAGGATGGCTAAAACTTGGACAGGATTACTATTTCTTTAACGCAGACGGTTCTATGATAAAGAAACAGTGGATGAACCAATATTATTTCCTGGCTGATGGCAAGATGGCCAGAAACCGATGGATTAAGAAACGCTATGTTGGCTCTGACGGACGTGTGATTCCTGGTTACAAGAAACGGATGAAAGCAAAGTTTGTCAATACAAGACAAGGGAAAAAATATAGAAATTCTGATGGAAGTTACGTCACTCAAACTTGGCAATGTATCAAAGGTCACTGGTATTATTTCTATTCCAGCGGACTTATGGCCCGGAACGCCCAGATTGGAAAACATTATGTAGACAAGCAGGGACGCATGGTCATAAAGAAATGGATACGTATCGGAAATCGCAGATATTATTATGGCACTGACGGACGTCTGCGAAAAACACAAAAACTACAATCCCACACAAAAAAGAAAAAGGCTTAAGAATTAAGCAAGAGGGGTGATGAAATCCTATCCTCTCACACCACTGCACGTACCATTCGATATACGGCAGTTTCAATAGTTGTCATACATAGACTGATAGACTGTGGATAAAGCACGAAATCCCCAGTTTATCAGCCTTTCTTTATTGTGCCTAATAATCCGTTTTTATCTTTTCCTTAATTGTTTTTTGCTTTTCTGTTATATTCTGACAGAAACAGACCAATGACTGTAAGTAACGTCCCCAATGCAGAAATCCATGTAACAGGTTCTTTTAAAATAAGTACCGATGTAACAGTCGTAATAACAGGAACCATATAAATATAAATACTCGTCTTAACCGCACCTAAAATCTTTACTGCAAAATTCCATGTCACAAAACAGAGTGCAGATGCACCAAGCCCCAGATAGAGCATATTGAGCAGATAAGTTGTGTTGGCAAACCTTGATAAGCCTATTTCAAAATCAAAGAAAAAGAGTATCGGTATCATAAAAAGAATACCGTAAAAGAATGTCCTGCGTGTCGTAAGAAACACTGAATATCCATAGCTGCTGATTTTTCTCGTCAGTATAGAATAGCACGCCCATACAAAAGCAGCGGCAACCGCCAGTATATCACCCGCGAGGTTCAACTCTAACTTTGCTCCATTAAAACTAATCAGCACAATCCCTGCCATTGCAACCGCAAATCCCACAAAAAAATTTACCCGCAGCTTTTCTTCTGATTTCGTAAAAAAATGTGCCAATATTGCCGTGAAGAATGGTGCAACGGATATAATCACCCCCACATTTGAAGCCATCGTATAAGTCAGGGCAATATTCTCAAGCAAATAATACAAGCATATCCCACAAAGACCTGCCGCAATAAAAGTGGCTTCCTGTTTTCGGGGCACACCTCTTAATCTGCGTGGACAAACAATGAGCAGTGCTAAAAACCCCATCACAAAGCGGAAAAATAAAATCTCCACGGGCTGAAAATCTATCAGTAAAATCTTTGTGGATATAAATGTTGTTCCCCAGATGACAATGGTAAGGATTGCTGACAAATGCCCAAATGATTTCCTATTTTCCATTAGTCTTGTCCTCCCCACCAAAGAAAATCTCCCGATAAACCGCAGGTGCAAGCCCTATAAACCGGCTGAAATAATTGGTAAAATGGCTCTGGTCAGAAAAGCCTGTCCGCAGGGCGGCATCAAGAGGTGTAACACCTTCGCCCAAAAGTTTTTTAGCTTCACTGATTCGTATATTCTCCAGATAACAGTAAGGCGTAACACCTTTTGATTTTGTAAAGGCTCTAAGCAAAGTAGACTTGCTTAATCCCGCATAATGGCAAATCTGGTCTAAATGGATACGCTCAGTAAAGTTGCATTCCATAAACTCGCAGGCTTTTTCGATTTCCTGTCTGCACTCTGGTATACAGTTTTCAAAGGGCTGTCCGTAGTTCTGAATAAGGGATGATAGTAAAAACAACAAGGTTTCTTCCTTTCCAAAGTCAGAGCTGCCATTCATAATCATTTCGTGCAACGGTTGCAGATAACAGGTGATTTCCTCATCATATATCACATTTCTTGAAAATCCAGGCAGCTCTCGCCTGCCTGTCACTTCTTCCGCCAAATCAAGCATAACGCTCTGACTGATATTAAAGCCGCGATAATCAAATGCTCCCTCACTGTTTTGTACGCAGGCGTGATTATCTTTTGGATTGAACAATAGAATACTTCCTTTGTCAAGCAAATATTCTTTGTTCCTGCAAGTAAGGACTCTCTGACCTCCTTCCACAAATCCTATCACATAATACTCGTGGAAGTGATTAGGAAAAGGCTGCACGATACCCTCAAAACGGTATGCTTCTATCCGCAGTTCATCGTCATAGACCACGGTTCTTTTTTCTTTCTTCATAAACGATTCCTCCAATCTCGGCTATTATTTTACAGCATGATTTCCAAAAGGTCTTGTAAGATATCGTCAATTTTGAAATTGCGCTTATATAAAAGACGGCATCAACACTCACGCCGACACCGCCTTTGCTCGTTCAGTCCACTATAAAATCCCTGCTTTTTCAGATACCCAACGCTATCATAGCAGCCTTTGAAATAGATTGCTTCCTGCTGTATATCGCATAGCTTATTTCGAAACCTCAATTTTCCATCTCTAAAACCAATTTGCTTGTTCATTTTTAAATTTTGGTATATCGCTGTTTTGATATGGATTATAATTATTAAGATTGCAACCAAATTCTTTTAAGAACTTTATTTTATTTTCTTCCGTCCATTCAATAAGAGAAATTCCGTCAAACTCCTCAATGCTGTCATTATGCTCAAAGGTTAGGTACTGCTCGGCAGCTCCATAGTCGGCATTTTTAGAGCTGATATGTTTGAACGTTGCCAACGGCTTCACCTACTTTCTGCAAGACTTCAAACTTCAAGGCGGCAAGCTCCGCTGTGGCGGCTCGTACCTCTTGGGAGAGGGCGTTATAAGGTGCGCCGTACTCGTTCAGACAGCGGGCAATCTGATTCAGATTCCCGCCAATTTTCCCGTACTCGGCTGTAAGTTTCCCAACGGCAGAGAGTAATTCATCATTGACCGGGGAAACGGTGATTACCGGGCATATCCTTGACTTGGTGAGAGCTTGCCGGATAAACTCGGCTTGGCTCATTTTGCAGAGGGAAACACGCTCGGAAAACTCGGCGTATTCTTCCTCGGTCAAGCGTGTCTTGATTACCCGGTGGCGGTGGGGCGTGTTGTATCTTTTCATGGCTGTGAACCTCCTTTCGTGGGTGGATTTTTTCAAGCGGCGCAAGCCGCAAAAAGGCGGGCTTGGGGTGGCAACCTCAACAAGATTCCCATAGGACAAAATGAGCGATAAGCGAATTTTGGTACTGTGGTAGAATCTTGCTCTTAAGAAGTGGCGGCTTCCCCTGTGTGGGCTTCCCTCAATACCTTTAGTGCCGCAAGCGGGGATTTTGCCAAAGCCGCGGCGGTATTTCTCCCTCTAATACCTACAAAACCGAAAAAGGCAAAAATGACGGTGATTTGCGGAAATTTCTCTATATTCCTTACAAAACCACACAAGCCGGAATAGGCGGGAATTTATGAAAATTTCTTTTCGCCCGCTCTCCACGGACAGCCTGCAGATTTGCCAAACGGGAGAGGGAATTTCTTTCTATCCCCCTTTGCACGGCATAATACTGGCGATTTTTGAAAATGCCAAAAATGGGCGCAAAAAAACAGGAAACCTTTTCTGGATTTCCTGTCTTGGTGTGCCGTTCCTATGTAGCGGCGGTTATTCGGTTTTTAGCTGGCTACAATTCTACAAACTGGAAGTTATCTATTTCTGCTTTATCTCCTCAATAAAATTATGAATTACTCGTTTCTTAATCATCAGAAAAACACCCATACCAATAAGAATTACTGCCATTACACTCACAATCAATGGGTGATAACTTTCACAAAAAATAGTCAAAAATTTTGTTACATCATCATTTATTGGTGCGTTCGCCTGTAAATAAGCAAACGGAATGAATATCCATGCAAGCATTGAGCATATAGGGATGAGCGTAACCATATAAGAAAAAATTCGATAGAACGATTTTGTGCTGCCCTTTTTGTACAATAAAGTGTATAAGTAAGAAATAATTAACGGAAACAAAGCACCATTTACATTCATAAACATATCCGATAAATCTGTGTGATTACCACCATCTGCACTCACATGAGCTGTAAATATACTGAAATCTGTTATTGTTGCCCCCACTGATAGCATAACTATCATATGACCAAATTCATGCAAAAGAATATATAAAAAAAGGGTAATTCCTGCTGACAGCAAAATATATCCTATGCTTTTTAATTTCCTATTCATCCACCATGCCTCCATAACTCACGATTTACCATTGCTTTATTATATACACATTTTCCCAAAAATGAAAGCGATTTCTTATACTTCCTGTTCATCAAAGCGGAACTTGAACAGGGCAGCGACAAGACGCTGTTTTATGCTGTCCTCGGTATCCCTGTCGATATGTCCGTTTTCAATGGCGGCAATTCGGATGCGCTTGCTGTAATGCCGTAAAACCTCGTCCACGGCTTCCGGCTCTCCGCTGGTCGCCCGGACAATCGTTTCATAGGGCAAAAGGTTCTGATTCCCCATGCGAAAGCACCTCCATTTTCCTTTGCAGGAGCCGCAAAGTCCTGCGGATTAGATACCCGGTCGTACTCCGGCAGCGTCCGTACATTTTTCCGATTTCCTGCTGTGTGTAATCCCCGAAAAAGTAAAGGAAAATGATTTCCCGGTTTCTCTCCGGCAGAGATAACAGGGCGGCGGCAAGCTCCCCATTGGTGAGGATAACTGTCTGACCGCATATCGTTATAGGGTGTTCTTCATAGGGTGCTTCAAAATATTCATCTGTTGTGCCTAAAGGGTAAAACTTTTCTTCTGTGAGGTATTCAAGGGATATTTCTTTTTGCCGCCGTCTGCTCCTGTCACGCCATGCGTTGATAGCCGCAAAGCGTATGACGGTCTTGCAAAAGCCGTTGAACGTATACATGATGTGTTCTCTGTATGCTTCTGTGTAAGGCATAGGTGATTCCCCCTTTCTCCACAATGAGCAGGTTTGAAAAATTTTGCTATTTTCCCAACTTAATATATTCGCTTGGAAAAATCTTCTGGTAAAAAATCACATTGGTTATTTGGAACACCTAATTTTTGGGCATAGTTAATCAGTTCATTCCAATTTTCTTTATCTTCCGCATAAGATACGTCAAGCATTTTTCCATGAACAGGTGTAATGCCTTTTCCGGATAAATTAAATATTCGTGTGCGAAAAATGATGATAATTCTCTCTCTATTGTGAAAGGTAATATACCATTCTTTTTTTAGATTTGTACTCATATTGGATTGGAAATGTTTTGCTATTTCTTCAATTTTCTCACTTGGTAATTCAACAGTATAAATTTTAACCAACCCTAAGAAACGCTTTTTTATATCAATTATTTTAAATTTGTTAAGCATAGTAACATCTCTAAGACTTAGATTTATTACTTCTCCATGATAGCATGACATTGTTTTCTCCTTTAAGCTGCTTTATTCGCTCCAATTCATTTCGTTATCTGAAATTCCCTGCATTCTACATTCGTGGCAAACAATAGCTTTTTCCTCTTCATTTCCAATGGTGTATTTCAATATTTTGTTTTTAAAAACGATATATTTGGTATTATTACATTTGAAGTCAATAAACCAATTTCCACCTTTTTGATGGTCTGCTATTAAAGCTCTTGAAGCTAATTCCGGAAAATTTGCAACATCTGATGTAAAAAAAATAACCGTCCAGTATTTTGGTACTCCACCAGTATTCCACAATTCAACTTTATGAACACGAATATAATCCAAAAGCTTTTCATCTTCTATGCTTTCTTTAATCAATGCTCCCTCATATATTTTCGCTCGTTCTTTTCTAATAGCATTATTTCCACAAGTATTGACTTCTCTTATTCCATTGATTGAAAGTTCATCTTTTAACAAGACATCAACAGTAACTTGAAATAAATTACTCAATACAATCAACTTTTCTGTTTCAGGAAGTGCAATATCAGCTTCCCATTTAGAAATAGATTGTCTGCTCACATTACAGAAAGCAGCTAAATCTTCTTGTGAGTAATTGTTTTCTTTTCTTAGTATCTGTATTTTTTCAGATAGTTTCATAGAAATACCTCCTTGCTTTCCTGTAAATTATAACAAATATAAAAAATTAAGACTATCAACTTTCACGTTCTTTTTCGCAACCTACGAGCGCAACTAATGATATGGGTATGAGAGGGATTCCGTAGTAGTCGGCATTGTGGGAATGTGTATAACTGGCTATCTTATGGAGTTGTGGGTAACTCTGTTTGCAGGACGTGGGAAAGCTGCGCTTTAGCTTTTCCATGTGCTGTGAATAGAGTTATCCATGACGGAATAGCCTGTTATACACATTTCCATAATGCTTGTCTTTTGGTCTTTGGTTTCTTTGGTTCGGAATAGCGTGGTGCTGGCGGTCTATCTCTTGTTTTCGGTTGCTTGCTTCTTTACCGTACATGAGCATTAGGTCGTGGAGATAAGGAGAATGCGGATAAGGTGGCAAGTACCGCTTTATATAGCAGCGTATCCGTAGGGGCGGTTATCATTATTATTTCTATGGTGTTCCTCCACCCGATACTGAAGCTCTTAGGCGCAACCGACAGTATTCTGCCTTATGCTGTCACATATGCAAGCATCTACATTGTTTCCTGCATTTTTAATGTTTTCAACGTCACTATGAATAACATTGTAACAAGTGAAGGTGCGGCAAAAACAACGATGTGTGCCTTGCTGATGGGTGCAGTACTCAATATCACCTTAGACCCGCTGTTTATTTATGTATTTGACTTAGGCGTAGCAGGAGCGGCAACAGCAATCTCACAAGTAGTTTCAACCTGCGTATATCTGACCTATATCTTACGGAAAAAAAGTGTATTCCATTTTCGGGTTAAAGACTGCACATACACAAAGGAAATTATGTCTGAGATTTTCAAAATCGGCATCCCTACATTGATATTCCAGATTTTAACGAGTGTTTCCATTTCTTTAATCAACAATGCCGCTGGAGATTACGGAAATTCTGCTATTGCAGGCATAGGCGTTGTTACTCGCCTTATTTCGATGGGCAGTCTGTCCGTATTTGGATTTATCAAAGGCTTTCAACCCATTGCAGGATATAGCTATGGAGCGAAAAAGTTTAACCGCCTGCGTGAAGCAACCAGGACTTCCATCCTTTGGTCTACGGTTTTCTGCGTAATTTTCGGTGTAATCCTGGCTCTGTTCCCTACGGCTATCGTCTCCCAATTCACAAAAGGCGATACCGAGATGATTTACATCGGAGCAGCATCTTTAAGGGCAAACGGCATCTCCTTTATGCTCTTTGGATTTTATACCGTATATTCCTTTCTGTTCCTCGCTTTGGGAAAAGGCAGAGAGGGATTTATCCTCGGAGCTTGCAGGCACGGGATTTGCTTTATTCCTGTTATCTTGCTTCTTCCGATGGTCTGGGGGCTTAATGGAATTTTGTATTCCCAACCGATTGCCGATGTGCTTTCCGCAATCATAACAGTTTTAATGGCAATACCACTTCACAAAAAACTGAATGAAATGCAGAAACAAACCGCCGCACTAAGCACGAACAACTAAATATTTATTCTTTACTTCAATCAATGTTTCCTGCCTGCATTTCGGGCAGGAAAGAGGGTAGTTCTTCAAGATAGTATCTTCTCTAATTCTGTTACGGTGTTTATTTCCGCAAATAGGACATAATACCCTTTTATTTTCCATTCATCTTCTCCATTTCTTTATTTTTTTACGTCCAGTCCTTTCTTCTGTATAAAACAGCTCCGACACCAGAACATATCACCGTCACTGACCCCAGAATAAGCAATTCCGTTCCATGCATTCTAAGGCTGCCCCCAGCGAAAACTCCTTGCATTAAATCAACCGCATAAGTCATTGGCAAAAAGTCAGAGATTTTTTTTATCGTATCGGGGAACAGCATATCTGGCATTGTCGCACCAGACAGAAACAGCATAATAAAATAAAAAAGATAACAAAGCAAAGAGGTACTTTTTAAGTCCCTCCCCATAGCCGTGAAAAGAAATCCCATGGAAAACATGGCGCCGATGGAAAGCAACACGCTTACGAAAATGGAGAAAAAAGCACCTTTAATCTGTATTTGATAAAGAAGTGTTCCGACAACTAACAAAATTACAATCCCTATCAACGTCATGATAAGATTGGTGAATACTTGTGCTAATATGATACTCTTCTTTCCAACCGGTGTAGCGTCAAATCTCTTATAAATTTTTTTCTCTTTATAACCTGATAATGTCAAAGGTAAAGACATTAGACCAGTAACTCCTGTTACCATGACAGAATATGCTGGCACAGAAATATCCATCATTTTAACATCCGCTCCATCATAAATCGGTGTATTCCCATAGATACCTCCAAATAAAAAGAGCATTAACACAGGAAACACAAGCACAAAGAAAAAACTGAAAAAATCTCGCATAAACAACTGTAATTCCATTTTACATATAACAGCAAACACTTTCATAAAATCCCCTCCATTGTAAGCCCTGTTGTTTTTGGCGCAATCATCAAGTAAAGTTTTTCTAATGAGAAATTATCTTCCCATTCATCTTGGGGAAGCCGCATCTTTACATATTCCCGAAATTCCTGCTGCGTTCCAAAGAATTGTTGTCTCCCCTTTTCTAAATAGAGGATTTTGTCTGCAAGGGCTTCTACCTCATCCAGATAGTGGGAAACCATAATAATAGCTACGCCGCTTTTCCTTATATTCTCAAAACTAATCCACATATTCTGTCTTACCTCTGGATCAAGCCCTGTCGTTAATTCATCCAACACTAAAAGCTTCGGACGGCCCATAAGGGAAAGCAGAATGGATAACCGTTGTTTTTCTCCGCCAGATAGTTTGTGAATCGGGCGTTTTCTTTTTTCATCAAGCCCCATCTGTGTCAACAATAAATCCCAATCGGCTGGCCTTTCGTAAAAAGAAGCAAACAATCTGCACAGTTCCTCTACTCTGATTTTCGAGGGATATTCCGCTTCTTGCAGTTGGACGCCCATTTCCTTATATACTTGGCTGCGGTGCAGCCAGGGGTCTTTTCCCAAAACACGGATCAAACCGCTGTCTGGCTTTCGTAAGCCCTCTATGCATTCCACAGTAGAAGTCTTTCCAGAGCCGTTTTGCCCAATAACAGCAATAATTTCTCCCGATTTCACGGAGAACGAAACATTCTGAACCGCATGTAAACTTTTATATGCCAGATTCAGATTTTCCACATGTACAATTGCCTGTGACATAATGATTCCTCCTCGTTTTTATTGTACTGTTATTTTATAATGGGATTTGAAAGTAAACAATAGGCTTAAGGGAAGTGGCAGTCTGTGATGTATAAGCGGTAGAATTTCATGATTGAAATACACGCATTTGCCGTTCCGTTATGTTATAATAATTGAAGAAGCAGGAGGTACATCTATGAAAGTTGAATGCAAAATCAGCGCAGATTATAAAGAGCCATATGCAGTCCTCCACATAAACAAAATGACCGAGACGATTGTGGAAATCATTTCTATGTTGGAAAAAGAACATACAAATTCTTTAACATTGATTGCATCAAAAGATAGGAAAACTTATTTTATCAAACCAGAAGACATATCATTAGTACGTACCGAAGGCAGGGAAATTGTTTGTTACGATGAACTCAAAAACAGATATATATTAGATAAGCCCCTATACGAATTAGAAAACATGCTTGATATTTGTTTTGTGCGTATTTCAAAATCAGCGATTGTCAATATCCGCCAAATCAATCATGTAGAAGCAGGTTTCAATGGCACAATGGAACTGGTAATGAAGAACGGCATCACCGATTATATTTCCAGAAGTTTTCGCAAAAGCTTCAAAGAAAGGTTGGGATTAAAATGAAACATACTGTTAAATTAGTGATAAAGTATATTTTATATGGTATTTCTTTGGGCTGTACTTTCTTTGTGATTATGTGTTTATCCTATTCTCTCTGGGGTGGAGAAGATTTATTGATAATAATATTCAAAGATTTTACAAGGCAGTCCATAGGAGCCATGGTTATCGGCATTGCCTGCGGCGGCACATCCGTTGTCTATCAATTCGACCGTCCTTCTGCATCTTTGAAAATAACCATACATTTTTTCGTTGGGATGGGCGTTTTTTATCCTGCCGCTATTTACTTAGGCTGGATTCCTTTTTATCCAGATAGGATAATCCATACAGTATTACAGTTTTTATTCTCGTGTGGTATTTTCATGGTAATCTGGTCATGTTTCTATCTATTTAATCGAAATGAAGCAAAAAGAATCAATAAAAGATTAAGGGAACTTGAACAGGATAACACAGTCGGCAAAGGATAAAATAAGGATGCTCTTATTGTGTTTAAGAACTGGCTAAGCGAGTGGGGGGGCGGATATTTTCTTGAACTGACTAAGTCGCCAGGCCAAGACTCCTTCTGTACTCCAACGGGCTCATGTTTCCGAGGGATATCTTTATCCGCTTTTCGTTATACCATACCAGATATTCATTCAGTATGTCAATGAATTCCTGGATGCTTACTCCTGTCCAGTCCCGGTTGTAAAACATCTCGTTTTTCAGACGGCCAAACAGCCCTTCGCAGGCGGAATTGTCAGGGGAGCATCCCTTTTTGGACATGGAATGCTCCAATCCGGCCTTCTCCATGCGGCTTATCCAGCCGGGCCAGCGGTAATGGCATCCTCTATCAGAATGGACTATGGGATGCTCCGCCTCCCCTAACTGTGAGATTGCGCCATCCAGCATGTCATTCACCAGGCCAGCATCCAGCGCCGTGCTGACCGGCCGGGATGGCGAATTCCGTGATGTCGGTAAGCCATTTCTCATTCGGTTTTTCCGCATGAAATTCCCTGTTTATCGCATTCGGCACAGAAGGCGAGATTTCCCCTTGATAAGAGTTATATTTCCGCCTGCTCTTAACATTGACCACAAGCCCCCCTTCCGCCATGATCCTGCGCACCACTTTCTCGGAGATGACGATTCCCTTGCGGCTGAGCAGGGCGTGTATCCTGCGGTACCCATAACGCCCGCTGTTTTCATGGAAAAGGGCGGAAATCCTTTTACGGATGCCGGAATACTTGTCCTGTTTTTTGAGGGCGGTTTCCTGATAATAATAACTGCTTTTTGGCAGTTTAAGCCGTTTTAGCAGCAATGGCAGCGAATATTTCCCTTTCAAGACATCAACAATCACTGCCTTCTCCCTGTTTTTGAGGGTTTGCCAAATTTTTGTTACACATTCTGTGCGTCATTTTGAGTGGGGGGGGGCGGACAAAAAACTGGACTTTCACGGACTCCGAAAGGAGCTGGAACACTATGTATTCTCAGGACAAAATCG
>JBCLQO010000047.1:0-13249 GCA_041223665.1 Lachnospiraceae bacterium 46-15 | reverse complement strand
AAGCCCAAGCAGTCTGAGATACGGTAGCATAAAAGAATCTGTATGAAAAAAGTTGCCAACGATTACTTGACAGTAACGGACTTGGTTGTCAATAGTGGCTATATTTGTATGGCTCAAAATGTAAATGGTATTTCTTTTAACAAGGGATATACAGAAAATGGATTTGCCGAAAAGGTATTTCATTTGCATTTAAGATACATCGGAGATAACAATGAATTGTATTTTAGAGATTATCTTATTGAGCATCCCGATGTTGCAAGCGAATACGAGAAAATGAAATTAAAGTTATGGAAAGAATATGAGCATAACAGAGATGGATATACAAGCGCTAAAACCGAATTTATTCAAAAGTACACAGAAAAAGCAAGGTTTCTGTATAGGAATAGATATTAACAATTTGATTTCCATTCATGATACAGAATGTAGTGAGTGCCAGGAAAAAATGAAATAGTAACTTCCCGTTTATTGAATTGAAAGATGCGAGGTGTTAAAAGGATATAAGCAGACATCTCTATCCGTACAGAAAGCGAATTATGCAGTTAATATGTATAGAAAAGCAGAAAATAAGAATATTTATGAACAAGAAATTTTAAGGCAGGGAAATGGTGCCGCAAACTTTGTAATGATAGTTCTTGCAACAGTACTTTTTGTTGTACAGATTTTTACTGGCGGCGGTATTAATTACGGCATTTATGCAATAGTGTTTTCTGGGCCTATGGCTACATTTTGGGTAAAGTGGTTTAAACTTCAAAAAAAACATGAATTAATAATGGGATTCTTATATACTATAATTGTTATCGCTTTTTCAGCAGCTCATATTTATAATTTGGTTATTACTTCAACTATTTTATAAGGTGGTGGCAATTTGGAAGATAAACTTATACTGAAAAATCATCTAAAAGAAGCAAGAGCAGAGCTGAAATTGTCACAAAGCCAACTTGCTCAAATAGTCGGTGTATCTCGAAATACTATTAGTTCTATTGAAACAGGGCAGTTTAGTCCAACTGCGAAACTGGCACTTGTTTTGTGCATCGCCCTTGACAAAAAGTTTGAAGAACTATTTTACTTTGACTGATAAGAAATATATGATTGGGATGGTAATGCGATGCTAAATGATAGTAAGGATATGCCTAAGTTTCAGGCGGTTACGGATGAAAAAAGCATAGAGAAGTACGGCGGAGACAGAATGTATTTTGCCCCGCCGATTGATTATGACAAAGTGATGCGGCTTGTACCATATGGAAGAATAGCTTTGCGGTAAATAACCAGCGTTCCTTCTATTTCAATAATTGGCTGATAACCATTTGTTTCCAGAAGCTTCACGAGATTTCCAAAACCGCTGCCATCGTTCTTTTCTGTGTCATAAGGGAGGTAACTGTTTTTGTCCTTGATGCCGAGAACGATGTATTCTGTGGCGAGCAGGTGCTTTCTGGAGGAGTAGCGCAGATCATACAGTACATCGCGGTTTGCCAGAGGGACACAGTAGAAAGAGGTAGCGGTGACAGAGGCATCTTGCGGAACCATTGCCAGTGCCGCGCCGATATTTTGCAGATGTTCCCTCTGCTCTTGATAACGTTCCGGGTACCGGAGGGCTTTGGGCACGACTGTCATACCGAGGCATGCGGTGGAAATGATTACAGCCAGAAACAACAGCGTGCATTTCGGAAATATACGCCGTATCTTTGAGGGGAAGTCTGCATAGTTGGCAGTGGTCAGGTAGAATAGGCAGGCTGCCGAACCGAAGGTATACTGAAAAAAGATGTCATGCTGATATTTGTAATCGGACATCAGGTTTACCAGTATATAGGGAATCAGCAGCAGGAGGCGTTCATATTTCCTGGTTGCAAGCGGCATTCCGCATAGCGGAAGCATGGTCAGGACGAGAAAGAGCAGCTTGGCGGAGTCCATGCATTCGTAAAGTACTTTCATGGGCGAGAGGATAGAAGCTTTTACCACGGTGGCCAGGGATGCAGAGCCGTCATACATGAAGTTCTGATAACGGTTTGTCATGACACCGTCGCCGAAGCTGGACAGATATCCGGTGACAAGAAGAAACCAGGCAGCTGCACAGAGGAAGAGCAGGCTTCCCATCAGGACTTCCTGCCGCTGTTTTTTCTCTTTCTTTAATGCAGAGCGCAGCAAAAGCCAGAGCCCAATCACTGCTACATAGACGGCGGCATCTTCCTTTACGAGAAGCGTAAGAAAGGCAGAAAGTGCCGTTCCCTTTTTGGTCCGGCAGTCGATGGCATAGAAGAGCCAAAGCAGCAGCGGCGTGAGGAATGCATTTTCATGCAAATCGTATGAGGCGCCCCCGGAATAGGCGGGATAAAGCAGGAGCATCAGACAGAGAAGAGCTGAGGAAAAAGGGCTACATCCGTGTTTTCTGCACAGTTTCCAGGCAGGAACAGCAGCGGATGCTAGGATGGCGGCCTGTAGAATCTGGAGGGTAGCAGGAAAAGGAAAAATGCAGTAAACAGGAAGCATCAGGTAATAGATAGGAGAAACATGTACTTTGAAATGTGATAACCGTCCATCACGCTCCAGAGTGGTATAGGGTAGTCCTGTCTTTTGCATTTGATAGAACATTTGGGAAAAGATGCCGAAGTCAAAGGAGGGCGAGGAGTAAGTCAGAACGCGGAAAATCGTCCAAATGCTTACGAACCCGAAGAATAAAAGTGCAAATACGCCCACAAATACAGCAGCGGCGGTATACTGCGGCTGTCTGTTTTTTGCCATTTCTCCGATATAGTGATATGGTGGGAGCTGCGTGGATTTACAAGTATCTGCCTGTTTGATTCCATAAACAGCATAAATGCCGAGAAGCACAAAAACCAGAAGCGCTGCGCATAAAAAAGGTACAGAGAAATTTGCATGGAGCGCCGGAAGAGATAAAAGCCCGAAGGCTGCAGGTATTCCATAACGCTCTGCCTTTTTTGTATCAAGGCGGCGGGACAGCAGGAAGAGTCCGCAAAATACCAGTGCGGCTGTGAGAACGAATTGCAGGAAGGACATTTCCCGTATGCCGTCCAGTCCTTCCAGAGATTTGAGGTTTCTGGGAAGCCGCCAATAGGAAAGGGCTGCGGCGGAGAGCCATGATAAAAATATGCGCCGGATGATGTCCGGCAGTGAGTTCTGTCTTGTTTTTTTCATAAAAATACCCCCTGTTCCTTTTCAGGATACAGAGAGTATCTTTCAAAAATCCTGTGTCTTTCTTTCGAAAAACTTTCAATTTTTAGGCAGGGTGACGATGGCGGAAAACTGTTCGCCGTCAATCTTTACTTCAAATGTTCCGCCTACGGATTCTGTATAGGTCTGTGCGATTGCCAGCCCCAGGCCGCTTCCACGGGAGGTTCTGGATTTATCGCCGCGGACGAATCGCTGGAGGATTTCTGTAGAATCAAAATCCATTTCATATGAAGAGATGTTTACCATGCGGACGGTGCATCCGAGGGATGTCTTTTTGACTTCCAGGTGAATCCGGGTGCCGGGCAATGTGTATTTGATGGCATTTCCAATCAGATTGGCGAATACCTGGTGCATCCGGGCGCCGTCTGTGAGGATGGGCAGGCTGTCAGCCGGATAGTGGCGCCGCACAGAAAGCTTTTTTTCCTTTAGGGCGTCGTCAAATAAACCGATGGTTTGCTCCAGAAGCTTGAGGAGGTCAATCGTTTCCTTTTTACTTTCCAGGACACCGCTGGATACTTTGGTCAGCTCAAACAGTGATTCCACCAAATCGCGCATATAGCCCGCCTTGCGGTTCAGCTCTGCCAATTGCATTTTTCCGTCTGCCGACAGGTGTTCTTTCAGCAGCAGTTCCCCATAGCCGAGAATGGCTGTGAGGGGGGTGCGAAGGTCATGGGACACATTGGAAATCAAATCCACTTTAAAGCGTTCGCTGGTTACAGCCGTGCGGACAGCTTCATCCTTCTGGCGGTTCAAATCAATAAGCATTTCTTCCTCGGCTTTCCATGCCCCATCACAGACGTCAATAGAGCTGCCTTGGTGCAGATGCCGGATTTGTTCCGTGAGGTGTTCGATGTCCTGTGTCCGCTTTTTGAAGCAGTATAGCGAGAGTGCTGCTGCAGACAAAAACCCAGTTCCAGGGAGCAGCCGGAAAAGATGCTGCTGTGCGGACATGAACAGAAGGATACATCCAAGGAGAGAAAGAATAATCCAGATAAGCTGAAAGATTAGGTAACGACTCTGATGCCCGGAAGAACCGGACACCAGCATCCCAAGCCGATGCCCGGCGCTCCATTCCGGCACAAAGCCGGTGCGCATCCATGACCAGATGCCTCTGGCGCTGATGAGAAGCACGGAAAAGAGAATCCACAAAAAAGCAGCGCGGATAACGTCAGGAAAGAGAATCCACACGGAGCCGATAAAAAATACCGGGGAATCCAGGTATTTCCAAATGAGCAGGATGCATAAAAAGAGCAGGAATATTTCGGTTTCAGGGCCGAGATATGGGCGTTTTTGGATCATGACAAAGAGGAACAGGACAGCAAGGACAGTTCCGGCAGCCAGCAGACCGAAGCCCACAAAGGGGGGAAGCGGCGTGGCAGAGGTTTCTCCAGCGATAAATCCTGTTTCGAATTCATCATAGGGAAACATAGGAGACTCTGACTGCGGGATAGCTTCATCCCAGAAGGAATCCTCGCTTTCGTCCGGGAGATACTGGGAAACTTCGGAAGAAAGGATTTCTCTATTTTCGGCGTTCTGTCTACTTGCATCTAAAATAACCAGCCCGCAGGCAAGTAAAAGCGCTGCAAGAACGCAGCAAATCCAGGGCAGCGCCCTACGCTTTTTCAAAAACATATCCAATCCCCCATACGACTTTCAGATACTCAGGTTTCCGTGGATTTATTTCTAGCTTTTCACGGATGCGGCTGATGTGTATCATAACGGTATTTTCTACGGCATAAGCTTCTGTGTCCCAGACGCGCTCGTAAATTTCCTCTGCTGGGAAAATCCGTCCGGGATGAGCCATCATTAACTGCAAAATTTTGAATTCCGTGGCAGTCAGCCGCACCGGTTCACCCCGCACGTACAGTTTCTTTTGGGAGAGGTTAAGGATGATATCTCCCACGGAGAGCTGTTCTTCTTTCTTATTTTCTTCCCGAATGGAGCCGAGATGGTCATAGCGGCGCAGCAGTGCCTTTACCCGTGCCAGGAGCTCCTGCTGGAAAAAGGGCTTCACCAGATAATCGTCCGCGCCTGCTTCCAGCCCAAGCACCCGGTCGCTGCCCTCAGCTTTGGCAGAGAGCATGAGAATCGGTACATTGCTCAGCTCCCGGATACGGATAGTAGCCAGGATGCCGTTGCACTGGGGCATCATCACATCCATGATAATAAGGTGAGGATGTGTCTGTTCCGCAATGCGGCAGGCCGTATCGCCGTTATCCGCTGTAGATACCCGGTAACCCGCCTCCCGCAGAGAGGTTTCTAAAATGTTTACGATAGCCCTGTCGTCGTCTACGACAAGGATATGATATTCCGTCTGCATGGTTAGGCATCCTCCATACTCTGCTCCTAATCCGCTTTCTTTGTAATCGGATCTATTATAACATACAAAAACTTATGGGGACAAGAGATAAGAGGATTCCATACAGCATTTTGAAAAAGTGTGTTACGCTTCCTTCCATGGCCAGTAATAAAGTGTTATCTGCTAATCGGGGAAAGAATTGTGTTTTCCACTGTTTCTTTGTATAATTATACCTGTGAAACAGATGAAAAGATGCAGATTGAGAGGGATAAGTCTATGAACATAACAAATGAAAATATAGATGGCGGAAAATCGTTTGATTGGGGGAAAACTTCGTTAGACTATGCAAAAGAAGCAGCTTACGGAAATCGCTTCTGCAGAATTTGATATTTCACATTATGGAGCCCTTGCCGAATTGAAAGTGATAAAATAGTGGTGCTTTTATATAGAATAAAAACTCACCTATAAAAATGAAGAAAGACATCGGGCTGACGGAACCCAATGTCTTTTTTAACTTATGCTTGTGTATGGACTACGCAATGCTGTTTACAGCTTTTGCCAGGCGGGAAACTTTTCTCGCAGAAGTGTTTTTGTGATAAACACCCTTCTTCGTAGCCTTATCAATAACAGAAGTAGCGTTTAATAAAGCGGCAGCAGCAGCCTCTTTATCCTTTGCAGCAACGGCAGCATTCACTTTTTTGATAGCAGTCTTAACACTTGACTTGATTGCTTTGTTGCGCTCAGCTTTTGTCCTGTTCACTAAGATTCTTTTCTTTGCAGATTTGATATTAGCCAACCTGTACACCTCCAAAATATTTTTATCATCTTAAATCATTAAACGTTATCTCACACATCGGAGCCGGACACGGACGATCCGATGTGAACATGCTTATATAGTTTAGCCCAACCTTTAAGGGATGTCAATACATATTTTGCAAAAAAATGCGAAAAATAGTAACAGTTCAGGCTGCAAATTGGGATTGCCAGCTGAGTGTAACGTATAAGAAAGTAAAGAGGAGAAGAATTATGCTGGGAAAATTTAACATCCGCACCGACCTTGCACTGGAGGCGAAGGAAAGCTTTGAGGAAGATAATGTAGAAATCCGGGGGGTGCGTATTCACGAGACAGAGGATGAGGAAAACGAGATACGTACTACCAGGGTTGTGATAGAGACGGAAAACGGGGCAAAAGCGATGGGAAAACCTGTGGGAAATTACATTACTATGGAAGCGCCTCATATGTCTGTGCCAGACGAGGATTACCACCGGGAAATTTCCAGGGCGCTGTCAGGACATTTGAAGGCGCTTCTGGGTGGGGAGGAGCAGTCTGTACTGGTAGTGGGGCTGGGAAACCGGGAAGTAACGCCGGATGCCCTGGGACCGTATGTAGTGAACAACGTGAATATTACCCGCCATATGATTAAGGAATATGGAAAGGCATCTGTGGGAGGGGGAAAGGTAAATCAAATCAGTGCATTGGTGCCTGGGGTTATGGCACAGACGGGGATGGAAACACTGGAAATCATCCGCGGCGTGGTAGAGGAAACGCATCCGGCAGTGATTATAGCCGTGGACGCGCTGGCGGCCAGAAGCACCAGAAGGCTGAATCGGACGATTCAGATTACAGATACGGGAATCAATCCCGGCTCCGGCGTAGGGAACCACAGGAATGGCATTAATAAAGAGGTGCTGGGTGTTCCGGTAATTGCCATAGGAGTGCCTACGGTGGTGGATGCGGCAACGATTGTAAATGATACGATGGAAAGCCTGGTGGAAACGATGGATAAGGATGAAAATATCCGTAATCTGGGAGGCGCGCTGGGCACGCTCAGCAAGAGTGAAAAGCAACAGATGATACGGGAATTAATTTCGCCTCATTTAAATACGATGTTTGTAACCCCGAAAGATATTGACGAGACGATGAAGAGAATCAGTTATACGATTTCTGAAGGAATAAACCTTGCCCTGAAACTGTCATAGTCTGGAAATATGCCGCATATACTGTAATATCCAGCAGCAGGTCGGCAAGGCTGAACTGCTGCAATATCTATAACTGGAATACCCATCCTATTGAAATGGGGAAGGGTGTCCGGCGGGACACTGACAGCAGCAGGACGGGGGCGGTTGGATGCAAAAAAAATTACAGAATGCAGCGTGGGTTTTGATTGTTTTGCTGGGCCTCTATATTTTATATAGAGGTCTTATTATTGCGAAAGAGAGCGGGGTTCTGCAAAAAATTCCGGGCATCGCAGGGATAGAGCGGGCATTGGAGTCTATGGCGTTGAAAACACATATGCCAGGGTTTGCGTTTGCATGGCAGGGAGATGAATACCCTGACAGCTGGATGGATATGGTACTACAGGAAATTTTTCCGTTGTATTCTTATGCGGAAGAAGCAGCAAAGGAGCTGCCGGATATTGAAAGCCGCCTGGAATATGATTTGATGATGGAACTGGAAGGGAAGACGGAAGAATGGGCGTTCCAGGCGGAAGAAAGCGCAGACAAGGCGCAGGGGCAGGCAAAAAGCGGTGCACAGCCAGATGTCCAGACAGAAACGGCGGGAGAAAACCGGGCGGAGGCGCAGAGTGGGAAGCAGCCGGGAGTGCAAGGAAATAGTCAGACAGAAATACAGGATGGAAGCCAGTCAGGGGCACAGGGAAGCAATCAGCCGGGAGCGCAGGGGAACAGCCAGTCAGAAACGCGGGAAGGGAGCCAGCCGGGAACACAGGACGGAAACGGGGCGCAGAGCGGTGGTCAGCCAGGAGCACAGGACGGAAGCGAAGTGGAGAACGGCGGCCAGCCCGAAACGCAGGGCAGCAGCGGCCAGCCGCAGATTCTGCCCAAAGACCCTGCGAGGGAGCCGGCAGTGGTTCTTGATGAAGCATCGTTGCGGGACTATAATTACCTTTTGAATAATTTTTTTGCAGTTGACCCATCGACGACTCCGCTGGAAAGCCAGATAAATTATGATTCCCTGATGTCGAGGAATCTGAGTCTTACCACAGATAATTCCAAGCCGCAGATTTTGATTTACCATACCCATTCCCAGGAGGCATTTATTGATTCTGTGGAGGGAGATGTAAATGATACGATTGTGGGTGTGGGAAACCGGCTTACGGAGATTTTAACAGATACGTATGGATACAATGTGATTCACCATACGCAGGTATATGACATGATTGACGGGGAACTGGACAGAAACCGGGCATATACGCTGGCCGCGCCGGATATCCAGCAGATTTTGGATGAAAACCCCTCTATCGAGGTGGTGATTGATTTGCACAGGGACGGCGTGGATGGACATAAATTTGTGAAGGAAATTGATGGAAAGCCTACGGCGCAGATTATGTTTTTTAACGGCCTGAGCCGGACGGCTAGGAACGGGGAAATTGATTACCTGCCTAATCCTTATATTGAAGATAACCTGGCGTTTTCTTTTCAGCTGCAGTTAAAAGCGGCTCAGTACTATCCAGGCTGGACGAGAAATATCTATTTGCAGAGCCTGCGCTATAATCTCCACATGCGTCCGAAGTCTCTGCTGATTGAGTCTGGAACCCAGCTTAATACTGTGGAGGAAGAGCTGAATGCAATGGAGGTGCTGGCAGATATTCTGAATCAGGTATTGCGTGGCGGGTGAGAGATGTGATACACTAATTTAAGCTATGCAGAAGTATGTGTGGGAAGCTGCCATGATGGTGTCTAGACGGTGTCATGGGTTCTTATGCATATGTGACCGTGCGGCACAGATATGTGAGGCGGGAGGCATGACTTAAAGGAGGAAGAAAAGTGGCAGCGGTAGAACAGAGCAAAATTAGAAATTTTTGTATTATTGCACATATAGATCACGGAAAATCTACGTTGGCTGACCGGATTATTGAAATGACCGGGCTGCTTACCAGCCGGGAGATGCAGGCACAGGTGCTTGACAATATGGAGCTGGAGCGAGAGAGGGGGATTACGATTAAGGCGCAGACTGTCCGTATCGTCTATAAGGCGAAGGACGGGGAGGAGTATATTTTTAATTTGATTGACACACCAGGACATGTGGATTTCAATTATGAGGTGTCCAGGAGCCTGGCGGCCTGTGACGGAGCCATCCTGGTGGTGGATGCCGCCCAGGGGATAGAGGCGCAGACACTGGCGAATGTGTACCTGGCTCTTGACCATGACCTGGATGTAGTGCCAGTCATAAATAAGATAGACCTGCCCAGTGCGGACCCGGATCGGGTTATCAATGAGATTGAGGATGTTATTGGAATTGAAGCACAGGATGCACCCAGGATTTCAGCCAAGACAGGAATGAATGTTGACCAGGTACTGGAGAAAATCGTGGAGAGGATTCCGGCGCCGACGGGAGATTCGAATGCTCCGCTGAAAGCTTTAATTTTTGATTCCCTGTATGATTCTTATAAAGGGGTTATCGTATTCTGCCGTCTGAAAGAAGGCACGGTGAAGAAAGGAACGCCAATCCGCATGATGGCGACAGGCGCCACGGCAGATGTCGTAGAGGTAGGATACTTTGGAGCGGGGCAGTTTATTCCTTGCGATGAGCTGAGCGCGGGCATGGTAGGCTATATTACGGCCAGCCTGAAAAATGTGAAGGATACGCGGGTAGGCGATACGATTACGAATGCGGAGAATCCTTGCGATGAACCTCTGCCCGGATATAAGAAAGTAAATTCTATGGTATTCTGCGGGATGTACCCGGCAGATGGAGCAAAATACCCGGATTTGCGGGATGCCCTTGAGAAGCTTCAGCTAAACGATGCATCCCTGCAGTTCGAGCCGGAGACTTCCATTGCCCTGGGCTTTGGGTTCCGATGTGGTTTTTTGGGACTGCTTCATCTGGAGATTATTCAGGAGCGCCTGGAGAGAGAATATGCCCTGGATTTGGTGACTACCGCGCCCAGTGTTATCTATAAGGTGTACAAGACGAACGGTGAGGTTATCGAGCTGACGAATCCATCGAATCTGCCGGACCCGTCGGAAATTGACTATATGGAGGAGCCGATTGTAAGTGCCGAAATCATGGTGACGACAGAGTTTATCGGCTCTATCATGCAGCTCTGCGAGGAGCGCCGGGGAACCTACCTGGGCATGGAATACATGGAAGAGACTAGGGCGCTGTTAAAATATGATTTGCCGCTGAACGAGATTATCTATGACTTTTTTGACGCTCTGAAATCGCGTTCCAGGGGCTATGCATCTTTTGACTATGAGATGAAAGGGTATGAGCGTTCCGAGCTGGTGAAGCTTGACATTTTGGTCAACCGGGAGGAAGTGGATGCGCTGTCCTTTATTGTCCATGGGGATACGGCGTATGAGCGCGGAAGGAAGATGTGCGAGAAGCTGAAAGAGGAAATACCAAGACAGCTCTTTGAGATTCCTATCCAGGCAGCCATAGGAAGCAAGATTATCGCCAGAGAGACGGTCAAGGCTATGCGAAAAGACGTGCTGGCGAAGTGCTATGGCGGTGATATCACCCGTAAGAAAAAGCTTTTGGAGAAGCAGAAGGAAGGAAAGAAACGGATGCGCCAGGTCGGAAGCGTAGAGATTCCGCAGAAGGCGTTTATGAGCGTTCTGAAATTAGATGATAAATAAATTGGAACTTTATATTCATATCCCATTTTGTGTCAGAAAATGTGCCTACTGTGATTTTCTGTCTTTTCCCGCCGGGGAGAAGGACAGGCAGTCCTATGTGGATGCACTTCTGGATGAGATTTATGGGGCGAAGGAGAAGGGGGATGCTGCCACCATATTTTTTGGGGGCGGCACCCCTTCGATTCTGCCCGGAAAAGAGATTGTCCGCATCATGGATGCAGTGCGGGCGGAATACAATGTGCCGGAGGATGCGGAAATCACGCTGGAGGCTAACCCCGGCACGTTGGATAGAGAAAAGCTGGAAGCCTGGAAAAGAGCGGGCATTAACCGTCTGAGTATCGGACTGCAGTCGGCAGAGAACGCGGAACTGAAAGCGCTGGGGAGAATCCATACATGGGAGACATTTTTGGAAAGTTATCAGATGGCGAGGGAAGCGGGATTTCAAAATATCAATATTGATCTGATGTCGGCGCTTCCGGGACAGACCGCATATACCTGGCGGGAGACGCTGCAGAAGGTTACGGCGCTGGAGCCAGAACATATTTCTGCCTACAGCCTGATTGTGGAGGAAGGGACGCCTTTTTACGAAAAATATGCCGGGGATGTCAGACGCAGAGATAAAGGGCTCCCATGCGAATTTCTTCCGTCCGAAGATGAGGAACGCCAGATGTACTATGACACAGGGAACATCCTGGAAGCAGGCGGTTATCGGCGGTACGAAATTTCTAATTATGCCAGAGAAGGGTTCGAATGCCGCCATAACTGCGGGTACTGGGAGCGTGAGAACTACCGGGGCTTTGGCCTGGGTGCTTCCTCCCTGGTAGACGAGGTGCGCTTTCATAATACGAAAAACATGGAAAAATATCGAAACCGTGTATTTGACCGGGAGGATGAGGAATGCCTGGGCATAGAGGCGCAGATGGAAGAGTTTATGTTTCTGGGACTACGGCTGATGCGGGGGATTTCGGTCAAAGGTTTTGAGGAAAAATTTCATATTTCATATGCGAGTATCTATGGGAAAATCAGCCGGGAACTGGAGGAAAAAAAACTGCTCCGCCGGGAAAACGGAAGAATTTTCCTGACGGAGCGGGGAATTGACATTAGTAACTATGTGTTGTCTGAGTTTCTGTTGTCTGAGTAGTTTAAGAAGCGTTATCGCTGCCGTTTAAGGACATTACGGCAAAATGGTGAACCATGCGGTATACCCTGTTCGGATAGTGAAGCCCGTCCGAGGTGGCGAAGTCCTGGGAAAGCAGGTAATTGTAGCAATCCAGGTACTTGTCCGGAAATTCGGCTTTCATTTTTTCATTAAATGCCTGGATTTCTGCATTGCTGGCACCGGAGCACCGCTCATCGTCTACCGGGTTTACAGACATGATATAAAAGGAAGGGTCATGGTACTCAGAAAACAGAGTTTTGTAAAAGCTGATATAGCGGTCTGTTTCCTCCAGGTCATTTACACCCAGGTTAAAGATAACCGTGGCATATGGTGTGGATTTGAGCGCTTCTTCCAGTTCCACGATACCATCGTGGTACAGCCAGTAAAAGCCCTCGCCGGATTTTGCGATAAAACGGCAGGAAGTGGCGTCACTGTCATCTGCCAGGGCGTTCTGCATTCCTACCGTGCGCGAATCGCCGACAAATATATAAGAATGTTCAGGTTCTTCGATGGCTTCATCAAAGGGATCTGTGGTGACAGCCGCACTCGGTTTTAAGATCTGGGTAGGCATGTCCGACTCTGATTCCGGAGCTGCTGTGGCAGCGGGAGGGGTTTCGGAGGCCGAGGAAACATCATACATATTTAAAAAAGTTACAAACCCGGCCAGCACTACGAGACATACAATTGCAAAAGATGCCAGGAGTAAAGGGATTGTCGAGCCTTTTTTCATAAATTGTGGTTCCTTTCCTGTTTACATAAGATAGCTTAAGTGTACCACACTTTATAGAAAAGTCAACGGGGGGAGAGGAATGCTTTAATAAACAAACGCAGCTGTTACATAACAAATTGCGGTTTGTCGGGGAGTTTATCTCTTACCCCGGATAGTCACGGAACCGATAGTATCCATGTTTACCCCGGACGCTGGGGCACCTGCCATATATCCCACACGGACGGGGACAACGCGCCGGTGAGCTAACGATTAACTCCAACTAATGCGCTCAGGA
>JBCLQO010000046.1:0-15276 GCA_041223665.1 Lachnospiraceae bacterium 46-15 | reverse complement strand
GAAACTTAATGCGCGAAGGCTCTCCTGAGCGTATTTAGTTGGAGTTAGCTGTTAGTTCACCGGCGCGTTGTCTCCGTTCGTGTGGGATATGCGGCAGGCTTCCCGGCGTACGGCGTAAACATGGGGACTATCGGTTCCGTGACTGTCCGAAGTAAGCACAGAAACTATCGGTTCCATAACTGTCCGGTGTAAGCGACAACCTCCCCGACAAACCACAATTTGGCAATCGAACCGCAATCCTCCCGCGTGCTATGCATTTGAAGCCTGAATAGTTACATCTAATTGGCAATTGTTCCACAAAGGTATTGACTTCAACGTAACGTGATACTGTATTCTTTTTTCATAAAAGCAGCATAGATATAAGCCGGCTATTATCATTCTGCTTTTCACTATGTTAAGGAGCTGATAAAAATGAGAACAATAAGCCAGGTTGCAGCATTAACAGGAATAAGTACACGCACCTTGCAGTATTATGACGAAATCGGATTATTGAAACCAAGTGAATTAACACAATCCGGTTATCGCCTGTATAATGAAGAAGCCTTACAAACTCTGCAGCAAATATTATTCTTTAAAGAATTAGATTTCAAATTAAAAGATATTAAGGAAATCCTGGAAAAACCTGATTTTGACAGAATTGCTGCCTTCAAAAAGCAGAAGGAACTTCTCTTGTTAAAACGTAATCGGACAGACAGGCTGATACAGCTTCTTAACCGCTTAGAGAAAGGAGAACACTGTATGAGTTTTAAAGAATTTGACCTGTCTGATTATATTCAGGCGCTGGAAAATTTCAAAAACAACAACGCTGATGATGTTATCAAACACTGGGGAAATATTGAAAATTTTGATAGATTTATCCAGAAAATCAAAGATGACGAATCCGAAGTAGCCAAGCTTGCCATTAAACAATTTGGAAGCATTGAAAAATATACCGAGACTATGAAATACAATCTTCAACACTTTTCTGAAATTATGAAAAATTGGCAGTCCCAAATTCCTGAAAAAATGAAAGAAAATGATTTATTCCTGAAATTAGCTTCCAACAGGGAAAAAGATTTTTCTACAGATGAGGTGCAGCATATTGTACGGGAAATCATTGCATTTGCACAGGGGAATGTTCCTTCCGAACTGTTTGGCAATCACAAGGATTATTGCCGCACCATCCTCAGCGCCTACTCCAACGAGTACCTGAAAACCATATTTGACACGAAACATGGCGCAGGTTCCTGCGATTATATTGTAAAGGCATTCCGCTATTACTTAGAGAGCAAACATTCTCCCAACGATTAACGTGCAGCTTCACTATCGAAGCTAACCGGATAACCAAACATGGGATGCTGCAGCCAGGACTTCTTGTCCCTGATACAGCATCCCCCGCTTCCAAAAAGCATCTTCTTACCTGCTGTAATAATCAATCATTGCCTCATCCTTTTTATCTAACTGAAGGGCAAGCGTGTAATTATCCATCACAGCCGGTACATAAGTTCCTGGCGGAATCTCCTTCAATTTAGAACTTATATCTAAAATACCGCACAATTTCCCCGAAGCATCAAACTTAGTCGTGAGAGAATCCATCTGAATATCGTATGTGCGAGGTGACATCGTATAATGCAGTAGCACCAGGCTTTCCCTTTTAAAGTCCATATTCTCATACTCTGCCAGGCAGGTTTTCCTGAAATCTGTGTGCGCATTTTTCTTCCATATCTTCTTCATTTCCTGAAAATCTTCACTGCTTCTGATAACGATTTTATCCCGCAGATGTTTATCCGAAAAAGTCCTCCGATAATAAAAGCAGAGCATTCCGGCATCGCCGCTTTTGTGAAATTTCCCGGAAGCAATACACGTTTTCTCCTTCTTTACAGGAAGCTTTTTCACAAACACCTGCACGGCCGCCTGAACAGAAGGGTTCTTTTTTGAAACCGCCACAATCGTTGCTTTTCCCGGTCTTTTTGCATTTACCTTTCCATTTCTTGACACAGAAGCCACGTTCCGCTTTTTGGACTTCCAACTCACCTTCTCAGACGCCCCTGCCGGTTTTACCTTCTCAACCATCAGCTTCCTGGATTCTCCCACATAAAGCGTGATTTCCTTCCGTCCAAGTATCAGTCTCCTGGGTATTCCCTTTGACTTTGCAGATACAGAAAGCACTGATAGTACACAAAAAAGGCACAACGCGCTGAATAAAATCCCTGCTTTTTTTGTTTTCTTCATAATTTCCCGCCTTTCTAAATATATCTTTTTCTATTTTGCCTGTTTAGATACGATTTCTGTAAGATTGGATATCACTTTCTTGCCATTAACTGTACGATAGGCTCGCATTCTATAATAATATGTTTTTCCAGCAGTAACTGCAGTATCTACAAAAGAAAGCGTAGAACCATTAGTAATTTCTTTAATTCGTGTAAAAGTACCATTTTTGCTGGTAGCTTTTGAAATAAGATAACCATTCGCACCATTGACTTTTTTCCACGAAAACGTCATCTTTCCCACTGTGGGTATCAATGTAAGTCCCGTTGGGGTATCTAAGGTACATTTCGCATTTGCCACAGGACAATACTCACTAAATCGGAAACCATCTTTATAAGTACATGCTGCCCTAATCTTATAATAATAAGCGCTTCCCGTATCTAATCCTGCATCTACATACTGATATCTTCCATTTGTGTCTGTCAATTGATCACCATCTCTGGAACGTATAGACTGTATCTTTGTATAAGTACCATTTGCACTGGTAGAGCGAAAAATCACATACCGTTCTGCCCACTCAACTGGATCCCATTTTATACGTATGGATTGATAACTGGCTCTTCCAACGTGAATATTTTGAGGATATGTTGCATCCATCTTTTCTATTGAACTCACTCCATTATGACCTATTGTAGCACTTTTCTCCTTTGAATACATATTTTTCAAATCAGGATGGGTAATATCAAGTCCGGTATCAATAACTGCCACATAAACTTGCGAATAAGTTATATCATACCCTGATTCATTCCACGACTTCCATGCTGTCGGAACCTTTATTTGCCTCAAAAATTCCTCCTGATAATCAACATCCTCATCATCTACTCCAAGATCTGTGAAAATATCCGCAGTTTTTATATTCGTGTTATTTTCTGACGTTGCTTTTACAGAGAATAAAGTATCCAGTATCTCTTCTGCCCTACTTACTGTTTTATCCAAATCAATATGTATAGAAACCACCTTAGGAAATTCCTGGTTTCCTACAGACTTTAGACGTTCTAGTTTATTCTCTGGCAGAGTTTCATCAATCTCAAAAGTACTAATCATATCATAATCTTTTCCTACATAACCTGCTATCTCGGCAATTTGTTCGTCCGTAACACCAGCCTTAAAAACTGCTATCACCTCTCCCGTTTCATATTCTAACTCTGACTGTTTATCTCTCTGCTTTTGCTTCTGCATAATTTGCTAATGTCTCATCTGCTCTGTTATCAACTGCCTCTGTAAATTCTTTAATCTGCTCTACGTTATCAGTATTATCTTCTCCATAATAACTATCCAATATTTCATTTAATGTTGTTTCATAAATATTTTCGTCCACTATTTCGTTCAAATGCTCTGCTGCTAAAATGGGATTGCTTTTTGCCAGAACGACTGCATGTTCAATCCTGTATTGTACATCTTTTGAAAGGTCCTCTTTTTTCGTCGGCAACATTTCTTCCAAAAGTGCTATATCTCCTGCAACCATATCTTTTACCATATATTTTTCAACTTCGACTTCTTCAATTCCTGCTTTTTCTGGTAATATTACCTCTGCTCAATAACTAACATTACTCAACAGCATTGATATCCCCAATGCATAAGCGCATATTTTTACTGCTTTTGACATATGAACTTCCTTCTATCGTTTTAGCTTTTTGCTTTTTGCTTCTTACTTTCATTAATTTCCTCTTACTAAAGTACACCTCTTATTTAATCCTCCCCATTTACTTATCACAAATATATAATACTATTTATTATGTTTTTTGTCAATAATATATGGTTAATGATTGATTTTATATATCTATTATTCCATAAATATTTATTTATCCATTAAATCTTTTATAATGATAAATTCATAATGCAAATCTGCAAGATAACAACCAGAAACTGAATGATTAGAAAACAGAAAAGAGCTGTCACACAAGAGATTTTTCAATCCCATGCGTAACAGCTCTATGCTCCCGAAAGTCCAATCATCTACAATACTTAAAAATATGAAACACTTCCCTACCTCCATTCATACCTCGTCAGCTGCCCCTCCAGCCTCATATCCGCAAACTGGTTCTGCCGCAGCGCCTCATACAGCACCACCGCCACGGAGTTTGAGAGGTTCAGGGAACGTATCTCCCCGATCATGGGAATGCGGATTGCCGTTTCCTGGTTCTCTACCAGTATTTCTTCCGGAATACCTGCACTCTCTTTGCCAAACATGATGTAGCAGTCGGGTTCATAGGATACATCCGTATAGAGCTGCGGGCCTTTGGTGGTCGCCATATAGATTTTCGCCCCCGGATTTTTCTCAAGGAATTCTTCGAAGTTTATGTATATGGTCACATCCAGGTCTTTCCAATAGTCCATCCCTGCGCGCTTCAGGGACTTTTCGTCCAGGCGGAACCCCAGCGGTTCTATCAGGTGAAGTCTGCTGCCTGTAGCTGCGCAGGTACGGCCAATGTTCCCGGTATTTGCCGGAATCTCCGGCTCATAAAGCACGATATTGACTGCCATTTTACTTGTTTCCTTTCAGACGTTTTACAAATTTCTCCAGCCTGCCAAGCGCTATTTTCAAGTCCTCCAGGGAATATGCATAAGAAATCCTCAGATAGCCTTCTCCGCAGTCGCCAAACGCACTTCCCGGCACTACGGCCACTCGTTCTTCCACAAGAAGCTTTTCGGCAAATTCTTCAGAAGTCATGCCAAATTCCTTAATACACGGAAATACATAAAACGCACCAAACGGCTCAAAGCACGGCAGCCCCATCTCCTTGAACGCATGCATCAGGAAGCGGCGGCGGCCGTTGTACGCCATCCTCATCTCCTGCACATCGCCGTCCCCGTTTCTCAGCGCCTCCACTGCCGCATACTGGCTGGTCGTAGGCGCGCTCATAATAGCAAACTGATGTACCTTCGTCATCTGGGCAATGATTTCAGCAGGGGCGCACGCATAGCCCAGCCTCCAGCCGGTCATTGCATAAGCCTTGGAAAATCCGTTCATCGTCACGGTACGCTCGCGCATCCCCGGCAGGCTTGCAATCGAAACATGGTCGGCATCATACGTCAGCTCCGCATAAATCTCATCAGACAGTACAAAAATATCTTTTTCAATAACTACCTCTGCAATTGCCTCCAAATCTTCCCGGCGCATCACCGCCCCTGTAGGGTTGTTGGGGAAAGGCAGCACCAGCAGTTTCGTCTTATCGGTAATTGCCTCCAGCAGCTCCTCCTTCGTCAGCCGGAACTGATTTTCATTTTTCAGTTCAATCACCTTCGGCACGCCCCCTGCCAGCACTGTGCATGGCAGGTAGGACACGAAAGAAGGCTGAGGAATCAGCACTTCGTCACCAGGGTTCAGCATGACCCGCATCGCCAAATCGATTGCTTCGCTTCCGCCCACCGTAACCAAGGTTTCCCTGTTCGGATCATACTCAATATTGCAGCGTCTTTTTAAATAGTTACAGATTTCTATACGGAGCTCCTTCAGACCGGCATTTGATGTATAAAAAGTACGCCCTTTTTCCAGACTGTAAATTCCCTCGTCACGAATATGCCACGGGGTATCAAAGTCCGGCTCGCCTACACCAAGAGACACTACATCATCCATCTCACTGGCGAGGTCAAAGAATTTCCGGATACCGGAGGGCTGTATGCCCATTACTTTATCTGCAATCGGGTTTCTCATGGTGTCACCAGCATCCTTTCATCTTTATTTTTCTTTGCAAAAATCGTCCCGTGGTCTTTATATTTTTTCAATATAAAATGCGTAGCAGTAGACAGCACGGTATCCAGTGTAGACAGCTTATCCGACACAAAACTTGACACCTCCCGCAGCGTTTTCCCTTCCAGAATCACCATCAAATCATAGCCTCCGGAAATCAGGTATACAGACTTTACTTCGGGATAATTATAAATGCGCTCTGCAATCGAGTCAAATCCCTGTCCCCTCTGGGGCGTCACCCGCACCTCAATCAACGCAGTCACCTTCTCTGCCCCGGTTTTGTCCCAGTCAATCATCGTATGATAACCGCAGATCACCTGTTCCTGCTCCATCTTACTGATTTCATTTGCCACTGTCACCTCATCGGAGCCAAGCATTACCGCCAGTTCTTTCAGGTTGATACGGCTGTTTTTCTCAATAAACGTTAATATCTGATCTCTCATACTATTCCATCCCTTCTGTTAATCTTATATATTTCATCCCTCTGCGGCCTATCAAGGAATCTTTTATTCCCGTCATTCCATAAAATCCTGTCATTTCCCTTTGCCAGCCTTCCGATAACTGCCGCCGGAATATCCTGACGCCCAAGAGCCTCTGCCAACGCCGCTCCTTCCTGAGAAGCTATCAGAAAGCTCCCCCCTGAAAGTACATTGTAGGGGTTTATATCGAAATATTCACAGATTTCTATCGTTTCCTGCCGCACGGGTATTTTCCTCAAATCCACTTCCAATCCCGACTCCATCTGCTCTGCAAGATTCCAGAGGGCAGTGAAAATTCCTCCTTCTCCCAGCGGGCAGACGCCGTCCGGCTGAAAGTGGCTGACCGCTCGTGCATCCTCCGGAATGGAAATGCTTTTCTGCATTCTGGTTGCCGAATACACAAACGCTGCCGGAAAACGCTGCAGCAATTCCTCTTTCCTGTCATGCGCCAGCATCGCCGTGGCTTCCATGCCAATCCATTTTGTTACAATTAAATCCATTTTTTCATCCTTTTTCATAACAATTACTCTATCAAAAAACCACCAAAAGCTGCCTTACCGCTCACTTCGTTTACGATACATAACTGCTGCAAAGAGCCAGCTATTCAGTATCAAATTGCCCACCGCTTCTCTTATGTATAATACATCTGAAAGCCGAACTATAACCAAAACGGTGCGCCTAAAAGCCGCACCGCTTGACACCGCCCTGAAAACATTTCTTATCTGACGGTTATCCTATAAATCCACCGACGGGATATCTATCAAATCATCCGGAACCGGCGGGTCAACTACCGGATCTGATGCCGGAGTATCCTGCTGCGCAGGAGTTTCCATCTGCGCCGGGGTTTCCTGCTGCTCAGGCGTTTCCTGCTGTGCCTGGCTTTCCGACTGCTGCTGGCTCTCGGACTGCTGCGTTCCGTCGCCAGAACCGCCCTGGCTGCTTCCAGTTCCGCCCGCGATGATATTTTGTACCGCCGCCAAATCATTGTTCGCGATAGCATTCTGAATCAGAGCCACCACGTTCGGGTCGGAAGAATTGATTCCCACTTCATAGGACACCGGAACTGCCTGATAGGAACTGCTGTTGACTTGTGTCTCGGTAGTCTCACCGTTTTCCGTGACAACTTTCCAGAGCTGTGCTTCCACGCCCGTATGGGAACTCTGTATCTGGCTGAGATATCCTACATCCGCATCTGCCTTGGGATAAAGCTTCACACCGCTTGGCTCGGAAGTATTGGTGGTTCTGCTCACATATTCCACCGTACGTCCCTCCGGGCGGTATTCCTTCCCGTAAATCGTAAATGTCAGTTCTCCGCCGTATCCATATCCTTCTATATAAATAGGATGCTCTGTATTATTTGAAAACTGTAAATCCATCAACCCTTCCGCTATGGCGGCGTCCTTTGACGGGTCTACATAGGTAACGATCATCGTATGATTATGCCTCTCCAGCACCTCAAGCTCTGATTTGAGAACCGCATTATACAGTGTCGTAGAAACCTGGCAGATACCGCCGCCGTAACTGTCTACCACTTTCCCGCTCTCATAAGAAGGCGCCAGTTCATATCCATTTTCCGCATTGAACGGCTCCACTGCCGCTGTCACCGAAAAAGAATCTCCTGGATAAAGCAGCGCCCCGTTTATTTTTGACGCTCCCACTTCTACGTTTGTATTCCTCTGATATGTGGAGCCATAATAAGTCGTCGCCGTTCCCAGCACATCCTTCACCTGGGACAGCTCTTCCTGAGTTCCTTTAGGTTTCTCCTCATCGGCTTCCAGCGCGATTTCACCGCCCTTGCCATCCCAGGATTTCTCCATGTAATCATAGACTTTCTTTGTGGATTTCTCTACATTCAGGACAATCCCCGTCACACCCGGCTCAATGACAAATTCGCCGTTTTCCCTGGTAAGGCTTCCGTCCACCGCCTCGCAGTCCAGCTCCTCCTTCTGTTTCTGGAGATACGATTTAATCTCTTTCTTATTCGGCTTAAACTCAAGCGCATATTTTTTGTTCTGATGCTCTAAGTCCTTATTGTCTTTATAGCGTTTCACGATATTTCCGGATTTCCCAAGCCCCAGTGCGTCGTCCACAATTTCCTTATTCGACCAGTCCATGCCCAGCTCTGCGGCGCTGGCCTCGATTTTACTGCTCCCAACCGTAAGCTTTACCTTGTTTTTCAGTTCTTTCTCCGCTTCTTTCTGTACGGCAGCCTTCGCCTCTTCCGCCGTCATGCCCGACACATCCGTGCTTCCGATAAACACACCTTTATTAATCGTGTCCTGTGACTCTGCCGCGCTCGCCGCTCCCCCAGAGAACGCCAGTGAAAGCGACAGCACCCCAACTGCCAAAATTCCCGGCCGCAACCATCTTTTTTTCATTATTTACCCCTCTTTTCTAAAACCAATTTTAAAACAGCGCCCCGTACTTTATACCAAATACGCCAGTACCATCGGCACTACCATTGCAATTACCACCAGAATGACGATTACCGACGCAATGATGCGCTTTGTCTTGCTGTCATTAAAGTTAATCATTTCATCTCACCTCTTTATTCTTCCATAATCTCGTATGATTGTATCTATCATTCTGGACGCTTCGCTCTTTGTTAAATTATCTATAGAAACGTCCGGTTCTATTCTATGATATTTTATCAAATCATTCAAGTAAACTTTTTGTGATTTTGTCATCGGACTGTCCTTTTTTACCTGGAAGTACAGCGGTGCAGGCTCAAATGCCGCCGGGGACACCAGATAGAAATCTTTTTTCAGGCAGTCATAAAGCCGGCTTGCCGCCACCGCATCATCATATGCCCGGTGGCAATGCTCTCTTCCAATTCCATAATATCCGCACAGGGACTCCAGGCTCTTTTTCTTTGGCTCCTCCATAAACTTCCTGGCTATTTTCAGTGTATCAATTCCCATGCGCTCAAATTCCGCCCCCATATTCACCGCAGCCCTTTTGATAAAGCTGTAGTCAAAGAGAATATTATGCCCCAAAAGCGGCAGTTCCCCGACAAACTCCAGAAGCCCAGCCACAGCCTGCTCCACCGATGGCGCACCCGCCACCATCTCATCCGTGATTCCCGTCAGCCCCGTGATAAATTCGGGAATCTGTATTCTATGGTCCACAAAGCTCTGGTATGTCTCCAGGACTTCCCCGTCCTTTATCCGCGCCGCGCCGATTTCCAGTATCTTATCCCGTTTCGGGTCTACGCCCGTGGTTTCCAAATCCAGGGCTATGTATTCTATGCTCATGCTTTCCTCTTTTCTGACGCACTTGCTGCGCCGCAATCCCAAAACTATACGCTTTCCTCCGTCAGCACCCACACCGCCGCATTTCCTGTCAGCGGACTGCGGCTGCGGTAGTCAAACACCACCCGGCATGGCAAAGCGCCTCCTGTTTTCAGCACATCCTGGAAAAACACCTCGCCATGCGTCATATTCATCATCTGGCGGGAAGTGTATCCCTGATATCCCTTCAAATACCGGGGATTTTCCGCCTCACTCTGGTAAAATTCCCGAAACCCTTCCCTGTAAGCCGATAAATCCTTCGCCCACGCCGGACGGCTCTTGCTGTTCTCCCTCAGATATAAATCCAAAAGCAGAAGTTCATCATACAGTGCGCCCCTCTCTGCATCCACCTCATGCGCAAAGGAACGCAGGATTTCCAGCCGTCCCATCCGGGAATGGTTTCTTCCCCGCAGCCCATTTTCTTCATAATACCGGGCAAGCGCTTCAAACATCCCATATGGATGGGAAAAGCACTGCTCCAGTGCTTCTAGGGTGTTCGCAAACTGGCTGCTGTTGTAGTAGACCTCCACCATCTCTTCCACCCCTTTTAATCTGAGGATTTCCTCATAAGAGATCCAGCGGGTATACAGCACTTCATATGGCGGTTCCTGACGGTACACCAAGCCGTATTCCTCTGCCATCCGGTACATCTTAGAGCCTTTGAGTACCTTCAGAAAGCCGAGCTGAAGCTGCTGGGGAGCCATGGAATAAACCTCATTGAAAGAATGTATAAAGCTTTCATAGTCCTCATAGGGGAGTCCCGCAATCAAATCTAGATGCTGATGGATGTTCCTTTTCCCTCGGACATATGCTGTCCTCTGTGCAAGCCGTGAAATCTCTGTCACCCGTTCAATCTCCTGCAGAGTCTTTGGATTTACCGACTGCACGCCTATCTCAAGCTGCATCAGCCCCGGACGCATCCCGGCAAGAATATCCAGCTCTTCCTCATCCAGCAAATCCGCCGCGATTTCAAAGTGGAAGTTGGTGATTCCATTGTCATGCTCTGCCAGGTAACGCCAGATAGCTTTCGCATGGCCGTGGCTGCAGTTGAACGTCCTGTCCACAAACTTCACCTGCGGCACTTTGGCATCCAGGAAAAACTGCAGTTCCCGAAGCACCAGCTCCAGGCTGCGGAAGCGCACCCGCTTTTCTATAGAAGAAAGACAGTAGCTGCATGAAAATGGACAGCCCCTGCTGCTCTCATAGTAGATAATCTTATGCACAAAGTCCTCAAGACTTTCATACACAAAAGGAATTTCATCCAAATCCATCAAGCTTGCCGGGGGATTCTCACAGATTTCCCCGGACGCCCTGCGCCAGATTAACCCGGGTATCCCCGCAAGCTCTGTTTCCGCCTCCAGCCCCCGCGCATAAATCCTGGCCAGCGCCCGGAAGCTTCTTTCTCCCTCTCCTGCCATTACGCCCGCCGCCTGGGGATATTCCCGTAGAAAACTGACGGCATCATAGGACACTTCCGGGCCTCCCACCCAGACAGGCACCTCCGGACAGAGCAGGTGAAAGTCCCGAATCAGCCCGGTCACATATTCCCGGTTCCAGATATAACAGGAAAATGCCGCGACATCCGGCTTCCTGCGGTAGATATCCGCCAAAATCTCTTCTTTCTGATGATTAATCGTATACTCTGCAATCTCCACCTGCTCTTTATACTCTCCGGCACACGCCCGCAGGCAGTAGACTGCCAGATTCGAATGAATGTATTTTGCATTGATTGCTATCAATAAAATTTTCATGCTTTCTTCTTTCCGACGCACTTGCCGCGTCATCCTAGTAAATTTAGAAGTTTACTTCCAAGTGTTCTCCCTACACACTCCGGGCAAACTGGCTGTTATACAGCTCGGCATAGAAACCTCCTTCCGCCAGCAGCGTTTCATGGTTCCCCTGCTCAATGATATGCCCGTCCTTCATCACCAGAATTACATCTGCCTCCTTAATCGTGGACAAGCGGTGCGCCACAATAAAGCTGGTGCGCCCCTGCATCATCCGCGCAAAAGCTTTCTGTATCCTGATTTCCGTCCGTGTGTCGATAGAGGAAGTCGCCTCATCAAGAATCAGCATCGGCGGCAGGCACAGCATCACCCGGGCAATGCACAGAAGCTGCTTCTGTCCCTGGGACAGATTGCCCCCAGACTCGGAAATCTGTGTATCATATCCGTGCGGCATCCGGGAAATAAACCCGTGGGCATGCGCTTCCTTCGCCGCCTGAATAATTTCTTCCCTGGATGCGTCCGGTTTTCCATACGCAATATTTTCTGCCACCGTGCCCGCTTTCAGCCATGTCTCCTGCAGTACCATGCCGTAGTTCCTCCGCAGGCTGTCCCTAGTCAGGCTTTTTATCGGATATCCGCTCACACGGATTTCCCCCGCATCCACATCATAAAAACGCATCAGAAGATTAATCATCGTGGTTTTCCCGCACCCGGTAGGTCCTACAATGGCAATCCGCTGTCCTGGTTTCACCTTCAGATTCAAATTCTGTATCAAAGGCACTTCCTTTTTATAAGAAAATGCTATATTTTCAAGTTCAACACTCCCATCCACTTGCTCTGCCGTCAGCGTCAGCGCATCCGGGACATCCGGCGCCTGCGGCGTTTCATCAATCAAATCAAAAACCCGTCCTGCACACACCACCGCATTCTGAAACTCTGTAGCTACACCGGAAATCTCATTAAAGGGCTTCGTGTACTGATTTGCATAGCTCACAAAACAGGAAAGCTGCCCCACGGTAATCCTTCCCCGGATTGCCATAACCGCTCCGATAATCGCTACTCCCGTAGACACCAGGTTATTCACAAACCGGGTCGAGGGATTTGTCAGCGATGAGAAGAAAATCGCCTTCAGGCTGCTGGTTCGCAGCTTTTCATTGATAGCCTGGAAACGCTGCTCTGCCTCCTTCTCATAAGAAAATGCTTTGACAATTTTCTGGTTCCCAACCATTTCATCCACCAGACCGGTCATGGCCGCACGCGCCTCAGACTGGGCACGAAACATGGAAAATGTACGTCTGGCAATAAAGCTGGCCACAAACAGGGACATCGGCGTCATCACCACCACAAACACCGTAATCGCCACATTGATTCCCAGCATAAATCCCAGTGTCCCGAAAATCGTAATAATTCCCGTAAAAAGCTGTGAAAATCCCATCAGAAGGCCGTCAGAAAACTGATCCACATCCGCCACTACCCGGCTGATAATCTCACCGTATTGGCGGCTGTCGATATAGCGCAGCGGCAATTCCTCAAGATGTTCAAACGCCTGGGTACGGATATCCTTCACCACATGATACGTAATTTTGTTGTTGCACAAGTTCATCAGCCACTGTGCCAGGGCAGTCGCCGCCACAACCAGCCCAAAGCGCACCAAAATGGGCAGCAGCCCGTCAAAATCCACATTCCCCTTTCCTATCACCAAATCAATCCCGCGCCCGGTCAGCACCGGGGCATACAGCGTGAGCACAACGCTCACCACCGCAAATACCAGGGAAAGTATCAGCAGATGCCTGTACGGTTGAATCAGAAACAGGATTCTCCGGTATATTTCTCTATTCTTTATGGCACGTTCTTTCTTCTCTCTCATGACTTTTCAAGCTCCTTTTCCGAAAACTGCGACACACAGATTTCGTGATATACCCCACAGGACTCCAACAGTTCCCTGTGGGTTCCCAGCCCCACCTGATGGCCGTCATCCAGCACCAGAATCTGGTCCGCATCCTTGATAGACGCGGCGCGCTGCGACACGATAAACACTGTCATTCCCTGTGTCCGGGAAGCTATCGCCCGGCGCAGTTTCGCATCCGTGGCAAAATCCAGCGCCGACGCACTGTCATCAAGAATCAAAATCTCCGGCTCACCCACCAGCGCGCGGGCAATGGTAAGACGCTGCCGCTGCCCCCCGGAAAAATTCTTCCCGCCCTGGAGAACCATCGTATCCAGTCCCTCTGGCTTCGCCTCCACAAACTCCTTCGCTTGGGCGATTTCCAGCGCACGATAAATCTCTTCATCCGATGCCTCCTTCTTCCCCCACTGCATATTTTCACGGATAGTTCCCGCAAACAGTACCGCACTTTGCGGCACAATCCCGATTTTTCCGCGAAGCCTGGAAAACGAATATTCCCGCACATCCACACCGTCTACCAGCACATGCCCCGCCGATGCGTCATAAAATCTGGGAATCAGGTTCACCACCGTACTTTTTCCCGATCCTGTACCACCAATAATGCCGATGGTCTGTCCCCGCTTCACTTCCATATGAATATCGGTAAGCGCATTTTTCCCGCCTTTATAAGCAAAGTCCACATGCCGGAAGCTCACTTTCGCTTCCCCTTCCGGGATGTCCGTCTCACGCCCGCCTTCTTCCATCCCCGGAGCCTGGGCAAACACATCATTAATGCGCACCGCCGACGCAGAAGCCTTCGTCACGGACACAATCAGCATCGACAACGCCAGCAGCGCCAGCAGCACCTGGGTCATATAGTTAATCAAAGCTATCAGCCCTCCCTGGGTCAGTTCCCCAGAATAAACCGTCCCGCCCCCAAGCCACAGCACTATAAGAATTGCCACGTTGATAATCACATAAGTCGCCGGATTAAGCAGTGCAGAAATCTTCCCCACCAAAAGCTGCATATGCATCAGACCTTCGCTCTCCTCCCGGAATTCCTGAATCTCATCCTCCTGCCTGGAAAATGCCCGCACAACCCTAGCCCCCGCCAGGCTTTCCCGCGTGAGGCGCAGCACCACATCCAGACGGTTCTGTACTTTTTTATACAATGGAATCGTCGCCAGCATAATCCCGTAAATCACAATGGAAAGCACCGGAACCAGCACCACAAAAATCCATGCCAGCCGGACATTCACCACAAACGCCATCACCACTGCTCCCACAACGATAAACGGTGAGCGCAGAAACAGGCGCAGCAGCAGGTTCACTCCCGCCTGTACCTGATTAATATCGCTGGTAAGGCGTGTCACCAGCGTAGAAGTCCCTATCGTGTCCAGCTCCGTGTAAGAAAAGCTATTCATATGCCGAAACAGCTCCTCCCGAAGCGCTGTCCCGAAGCCCGTCGCTGCCTTTGCCGCAAAATACTGCGCGGTAGCCGAGCACAACAGCCCGAATACTCCAAAAGCTACCATCACGGCACACATCATCATAATATATCCCATATCCCTGTCCCGGATTCCCACATCCACAATCCTCGCCATCACCAGCGGTGTCAACAGCTCAAAACACGCCTCCAACATCTTAAACAGCGGGGCGATAATGCTCTCTTTTTTATACTTCCTCAAATATCTTCTCAGTTTAAACATAATCTTCTTTCCCTTGCCTTGCCTCATCCAAGTTTTTCCGCTATTATACAACTAATCCCCAAAAATGTATAGGGCGCTTTTACACCTAATAATACAATACTTGCGGTTTGTCGGGGAGGTTGCCGCTTACACCATACAGTTATGGAACCGATAGTTTCTGTGCTTACTCCAGACAGTCACGGAACCGATAGTCCCCATGTTTACGCCGGACGCCGGGAAGCCTGCCGCATATCCCACACGGACGGAGA
>JBCLQO010000045.1:0-15284 GCA_041223665.1 Lachnospiraceae bacterium 46-15 | reverse complement strand
ATTAATCTGAAATACGTTTCTGCAATTCATGCAAAAATTTTCATTTTGGGTATTGACTTTTAATAGTTAGACTTTCTTTAACATAATCACGAACTGAAATGTAAATAGCTTTCAGAAACCTTTTGTTGTCGATTTTGTCCAAAAGACTGATAATCAGTTCTTTGTAATTCATATCATATCCCCCACTTTCTCTTAAAAGCATCTAACATATTATTGATAAATTTCAAGAAGTTCATGTTATCAATACCATTTATTCTCTGAATGATTTTCTCCCTATACGCCGCCATAGCTTCTTCTGTTTTTAATTCTGCATCGTTCATGATAACTGCTCCTCCCATTTCAGCTTTCCACTTCCTAACAGATACCCCATAAAATAGATGTATGCCTGGTCTGTACTCCATTCTTTAAACTTGAAATGCCCTTTATCTGCTAAATGTGACATAGCTTTCAAGAGTTCATCACAATAAGGTATTGACGGTTTATTCATGGTTTTTTCAATAATAGGCAAATATTCCTGCGCTATCTGTTCAGCAACCTTTTCATGTCCTTTTTTCAAGTATGCGGCGTGTGCTTCATGGATTTCATTGTAAACTGCAAAACCGTATTTTTTGTAAATGCTATCCATAGTCCTGTTATTGATGAATTTCTTGTCACTTTCAATTAGTGATATGAACCGCTCAACCTCTTTTTCCAGCAGATTGTTATAAGAAAGCGTGTTTTTGTTACTCCATATTGCAAGTCTGTACTCCCCCACCGGAATATTGCGGATATACAGAATGTGCCTTTGCATAGCAGACGGCAATTCGTCAAACGTACATTTTTTCAATATCATTTTCTTTTTCCTCTCTTTACTCCGGGCAGAGGGAATGTTATAATTTGCCCATGCCCGATTTACCAAGTTTCCGGGTTACTCGCTCCTACCAGTACCGCAAATATTGATAGGAGCATTTTTCTTGTAACGGCTCTGTATTTCATCAGCCATTTTCATAATCTCGTTGTGCCGCCTGATAAATTCCGGGCTATTCACTCCAAGACGCTTTTCCTCTGCGGCTGTCAATGCCGCCATATCTTCCAGTGATAACATATCTCACCTCCCTATTTTTTGCTGTCAGATAGCCATACATGAATTTGTATTATCACAAGAATAGTGATAGATATGCTCTAGTTGTATATAGGTTATATAACCTTTGCATAACTATATCATGCCATAACGGTTATGTCAAGTATGAATCACCTTGATTTTTCCGTTATGTTATGGTAGTATAAATTCAAAAAGATAAGGCGGTGATTTTATGGCAATCTCTGATTCAAAGCAAAGAATGTCATTAGTGATAGAAAAAAACGATAAAGCAATTTTGGAGGACATAGCAAAAGAGAATGACCGTTCTGTGAATTATGTAATAAATCAGGCAATAAAGGAATTTATTAAAAAAAGTTCGTTCAATAACCAAAAGCCGGAAGTACAGAAATAACTACTATATCCCCTATAGCCCCTCTATCTGCCCCATATTGGGCTTTTACTGCATAACTCGATAAAAAAATCACCGTCTATGCCGTTACAATCCAAAATAGGGGCTTGTGGTGCGTGTATTGGGTAATGGTTCATGGAATCACCTGATAGAAAAATGGGATAATAAAAGAAACGTGTGTTTTGTTCTTGCGCTCTGCTGACGAATATGCTATATTATAGACATAAAAAGGGAAAGCCATAGAAGCGGCTCTACCCCTCACGATGAACAAACTAAACGGATTTTACAATCCACCAGCCGTCACTATTGCGAGTAGTGGCGGCTATTTCTTTTTTCCCTTGTAAATCTGATAAATCAAATTAGCAAGGGCAACAATGAGTATTCCAATCTGGATTAAGTCCTGATATGTAACATACATTGTATCGCCCTCCTTTCTTTCGTCTGGAGGGCTACTTGAACCCTCCGAAAAGACAAGAGGGGTAAAGCCGCCTTTGGCTCTATGGTTTCCCATGCTCAAAGTATAGCACACGTTTCCTCGTCAGGCAATTACAATATGCAGTTTTATTTAGCTGCGGCATCATTTTAATGCCACTATCACAGGCTGTTAAGATGGCTCAAAACGCTTGCCAGTTCCCTGCCGGACAGCATGGAGCATTTAGCCATGCCAACCCAGAATGCACGCTCATAATCCTTTTGGAGCTGCCGGAACTCCTTTAACAGCCTTTCGTACTTCTCATACCTCATATAGCGTGGTTTGGGAATATGCCACAAGTCTTGTATGGGTATATCGGGATAGTCCCTAAACCATATTGCGTGTCCAGATTGATACAATTCTTGAATGGGTGCTATCGTTTTTACATTTATCTCAAATGCCCTGAAATCAACACTTTTTAGAAAGGCAGATGCACCCACGCATAGGCGGCTATCGTTTTTTGAATTGAAATTGCCGCACTTTCGATATTCCATAGTGTAAAATTTAACGATAGCCTGTTTTTGAGCAAGGCTATCGTTATTTTTTGCACCCAAATAATTATTACAAGTTTAATACAGCAATCTCAGTCAACCGAAATTTGTCTCTACATGATTTTACATCATCTTAAACTACTGTTTAAGAATCATCCCTTTGGTTCATTACATTTCTTAAAATCCAAGTAATAATTGTTTTCCTTATTATCTTTCGATATTCCGTGTATTTTTCTGAGAGATGTTCAAATATCGGATTCAAATATGGATTCATGCTAATGTCAAATTCAAAAAAAGAAAATTCTCCAGAATGAAATAATTTTGAACGTATTTCATACATTTCATCAACATCACTTTTATCTGCAGATTGACAATATTCTTTCACAAAATCTGAATAATTTAATCCTTCTGCCTTTGCCAAGCTTTCAACGCTTGCTACTAAAAGTGCAATTTGCAAAGATGATATATTCACTCCAATTAATGTACTTATATTGTATAGCCTGGAACTGTTTCTAAAATATTTCTTCTTTTTATCTTCTAAGTTATCTATCCCTCTAAAATACTCTCTTACACATTTTGGAATTAGTATTTTCTGTCCAAAGATGAACAAATCTTCCATTATCTCTTCTGCATATTCTGGTTGGCATTTAGGAACCTTTTCTAATCTATGCCTTTCGAACACTTCCTCTATATGTTTAGTATTTCCGTAAGTTTCAATCAAACTTGTATCATTGTTATTTGGAAATTTTATTGAAATAACTCCACTATCAAAATTTTCTCCTTTTTTCGCATCATTCAGCGTGGTTAATCCATTCATATTATTTTTAATAACTAAACCTAATTCTGTATCTATAAACGAAGTTCGGAATCGTTCATGTGATAAACCTCTCTGATAATGTTCATTATAAGACAACTTTACAAAATTGCGATATATGGATTGTGGCTCATAAAAGCTAACATCTAATAAAACTGACAGATAACTGGTAAAATCAGCTACTATATTATATGCTCTTGCTCTTGCCTCTTGAATATTTGCGGTCTTTATTTTTACATCAAATGCTACAATTTGTTCTGTAAGAGGTTCTGCTCTTTCTTCAAATCCAATCGAATGAAAAATCAATTTACAATTTGTTAAATTAAATGAATAAGTACCTTTTATAGGGTAAGAATTATACATTAGTTTGTAAATTCGTACTGTCTTGGGAGTATCATTTTCAGACCGTATTTCTTGAATAGACCTATATATATCAAGATTCTCATAATAATATAATTTCATGTCCATTGTATAATCAATTAAATTGTCCTCACACTGATATATACCTAGTTTTACCTGATAAATAGTCATTTCATCATATTCTAATACTAAATTCATTTTAGCTTGACCGTTACGCATATTATCTAAAAAATCTGCTGTCACAATAAAATGTCCATTATCTTTCTTATAGGTCTGAATAGTCTCACATTTCTTATTCAAAACATGTTTCACCAAATCAACTACATTTATTCCCTTACAATTAATATCATCTATTACTACATAATAACTAATCCCCTCTGTATTGATTTTACTCATAGAAACATTCCTTCTTTCCTTTCTATCTTTACTTTTATTATATTCTCGCAAAAAGTTCATCTAAAAAACATACATCCACTACAGATAAGCTTTTCAATAAGTCCCAATTTGTTATTATCTTCCAGCATTTAAATTATACCTCAATTCTTTGCAGATTTCCATACAGAACAATACTTTATTTATTTTAATAGTTTTTTTACACAGTAAAAAGCAGCCGGGGCATCTGGCACAAACCCGATACCCTGGCCGCTTCCGGCTTTAAATCTCCGTACTGACTTCCGCCCCGTTGCGGAAAGTGAAAACCACCCTGCCGTCCGGATAGACCGTTGCACAATCCACAAGCCTGTGGAACAGCTTCTCGTTGAAATCCACCGGCAGCTCCCTCGTCTCGCTAAGCCCCGCAAGGAAGCCGCTGAAAAGGTCATACTGAATCTCCTTCCTCTCCCGCTCTTTTTCCAGGCTGTCCAGCCGGCTCTCCAAAGCGGCGTACCGGCTGGCATACCCGTCATACTTTTTGCGGTAGTCGTGCTGGTCAAGTTTCCGGGTGGCGTTCTCATCGACCAGCTTTTGGATCAGCCCGGCAGTCACCTCCATCTCATCACTGACCGCCTCCATTTCTGCGTCGATGAAGCCGCAGTCCGCCAGGGCTTCCATGACCGCCCTGCAGTCTCCGATGATTGTCTCACGGTTTTCCATCAGGATGCCGAGCGCCTCAAGGAACAGCTCCTTTATCCGCTGCTCGTACAGATGGGGCGTGGCACACCTGCTCTCGCCCTTGAACTTGGCGTTGCACTGCCATATTGTCCTTTTGTACTTGCTATTGGAATGCCAGACCTTGGAGCCGAAGTATTCCCCGCAGTCGCCGCATTTCAGCTTTGCCGAGAACGGGCTGCAGCAGTTATGGCTCCGCCCCAGGTTCTTCCTCCGCTGTATCTCCATCTGCACGAGCTGCCACTCCGCAGGCTCGATGATGGCGTCATGGCTGCCCTCCACATAATACTGCGGCACCTCCCCTTCGTTCGCCTTGCGTTTCTTGGAAAGGAAATCCACCGTGTAGCACTTCTGCAGGCGGGCGTCGCCTTTGTACTTTTCGTTGGAAAGGATGTTCTCAACCGTCCTATGCCGCCAGGTCTCCTTCCCCGTGGGAGTCGGTATGTTCTTGTCCGTCAGATATTTTGCAATGGCGTAGGGCGTCTGCCCCTGCATGAACAGTCGGTAGATGAGCCGCACCGTCTCCGCCTCTTCCGGCACAACCTTCATCTGCCCGTCCTCCCCTTTCCGGTAGCCGAGGAAGGAACTGTAGGCCAGGCTGACCTTGCCGTCTGCAAACCGTTTCCGCTTCCCCCATGTCACGTTTTCCGAAATGGAGCGGGACTCTTCCTGCGCCAGAGAGGACATGATGGTGATGAGTAGCTCGCCCTTGGAATCCAGCGTGTAGATGTTCTCCTTCTGGAAATAGACCTCCACGCCTTTCTCCTTCAGCTTCCGGACCGTGGTGAGGCTGTCCACCGTGTTCCTTGCGAATCGGCTCACGGACTTGGTCACGATAAGATCAATCTTCCCGTCCAGGGCATCCTGCACCATTTTGTTGAATCCGTCGCGGTGCCTCGTGTCGGTCGCACTGATTCCTTCGTCCGTATACACGTTTACGAATTCCCATTCCGGCCGGGATTTGATGTAATTGGTATAATAATCCACCTGCGCCTCGTAGCTGGTGAGCTGCTCCTCGCTGTCCGTGCTGACGCGGGCGTATCCGGCGGTCTTCCGCTTTGCCACTGCGTCATTCCTTACCCCGGTGTGCAGGTTCCTTGTCGCCGGTATCACTGTCACATTAGGCATTGCCGTCCCCCTCCTTCCCGGCGCTGGTATTCCCAGCGCGCATTTCCTTCATCATGCGGCTCACCGTCTGCCTGTGGGCATCCGAAGCCTCCCTGTCGTTCCAGTACGCTTTCATCTTTTCGCTCTGTATCCTGCGCTGCTCCTCCGGGAACTTGCGCCCCTTCCAGTATTCCTTCATCCTTTCGCTCTGTTTCTTCCGTTCCTCCTCCGTCCGTTTCCGTCCGGAGTTTTTCAGGCTGATCTGCCGCTTCTGCTCCTCCGTGCAGATATGCGCCACCTCATGCTCCTGCCACTGTTTAACGGTTTCTTTTCCGTTCTTCAAGCGGAATACCAAGGTGCGGTTTTCCTCTGCCCGGATAGCCGTTATCTTATCCCTGACGGCGTCCTCCGTCACTTCGCCGCCAAGCACCTCGGCAGTCAGCCGAAAAAGCTCATCCTCCGGTATGATGTCCGCGCCGCAGTTTTTCAGCCCCTCCCTCCTCCGCGTCCTGCAGGTCCATGTCCGGTATGCAGGCGCACCCGACCGGATGTAATTCTTCCCGCAGCGGCTGCACCGCACAAGCCCGGAAAAAGGGTATACCGGCGTTTTCTCCCCTTCCTTATGTTTGAAACGCTCCGCCCTGCGTTTCATCTCTTCCTGCACCTTGTTGAAGGTGTCCATGTCTATGATCGCCTCGTGGGTGCCGGTGGCGTGGTACATCGGCTTCTCCCCGTGGTTGATGATGCATTTCTTCGTGATGTGGTTCTCGCGGTAGGTCCTCTGCAGAAGAAGGTTCCCGGTGTATGCGTAATTGCGGAGCAGCTTCAGGATCGGGCTTCTGCTCCACTTGTTCCCAAGCCTCGTCTTTATTCCCATAGCGTTCAGTCGGTTCCAGATAGCCGTCGCCCCCATCCCCTCCAGGTACCAGTCGAATATCATCCGCACGGTCTCCGCCTCTTCCGGCACGATCTCAAACCGCCCGTCTACATTGCGGTAGCCGAGCAGTGTGCTGCTCCACGGCTTCCCTTCCTCGAAATTCTTTTTGATGCGCCACTTCTGGTTCTCGCTTGCCGACCGGCTCTCCTCCTGTGCATAGGAAGCAAGCACCGTCAGCATCAGCTCCCCGTCCGTACTCAGTGAATGGATATTCTGTTCCTCGAAATAGACATCCACACCTATCTGCTTCAGTTCCCGCACGGTTTCCAGCAGCGTCACCGTGTTCCTGGCAAAGCGTGAGATTGATTTGGTCAGCACCATATCAATTTTCCCTGCCCTGCAGTCCGCCAGCAGGCGCACAAAATTCTCCCTGGTGTCCTTCGTCCCGGTCCGTGCCTCGTCCGCATATACTCCGGCGTACTCCCATCCGCTGTGGTTCTGGATCATGCCGCTGTAATAGCTGACCTGCGCCTCCAGCGAGTGCAGCATGGCATCTTTGCCAGACGATACACGGCAGTATGCGGCCACGTTTTTATCCCGTGGAAGCTCCGGTGCGCCGAAGGCCACCTGCGTCACTTTCCTGCCCATGTTGTCATCCCTCCTTGTATCAATTCCTGCCACTTCGGGCGTACCCTATTAATCACTCTGAACCGCTGTTATATCAAGCATTTTCCGCAAAAATACTGTCCAAAGAAAGCCCGTGCCTTCTGGCTATGATTGTGTAAGCCTTCCTCCGTTCCGCAGCCGTGAGCGCGCCCTCTGACGCCATCCTGTCAACCAGGGAAATCGATATCTGGTATGTGATGAGGTTATCCGCCGAATACTGTTCCGGCAGGTTTCCGCCTGTGCTTCCCGTAGCATTCCCGGCTACAGAATTTCCTTCCCCGGTTCCCATAGCTCACAAACTCCTTCCCGCACTGCTGGCATACCAGCGTGTAATATGCTTTTTTGTTCATCTCCGACTGGTGCGCGTTCCACCACCCCATCCGACATTTATCTGAACAGAACCTTTTTTCCTTTCTGCCTTTGTTCTGCGTGACCGCTTTCCCACACTGCGGGCAGGTGTGGGCATCCTCCGTCCCCGGATGCCTCCGCAGGTAGGACTTCACTGTATTTAGCGGCAGGTGCAGCGCCTCCGCAATCGCAGCAGCGCTCTTCCCCTGCTGTTTCAGGCTACTGATCCTTTCCATATCTCCATCTTTCATGTCTGGCACCTCCTCACTATACGGAGATTTGGGAGCGGCTTTATACACCCACAGGCGTAAAAAATATCCGCCTGCCGTACCGAAACCGTTATGCCTCCTCACCATACGGAGATTTGCGGGCGGTTTTGGATACCCATGAATCAGGAAAATTTGTGCCGACAGCGTTTAATCGGCTGTCTGACCATTTAATTTTGATTGTTTGAACACAAATGAAATGCTATAATAGTAAAAAACGAAAGAACGGTTTAATGAAAGATTTAATATTAAAGCTTCAGAATATATTTAAGAAATCACCTTTAGGTATTATGGCAGTTTTAGCTATGGATATCGCAGAGATTGTTTTGTTATCACTGAATCCCTTTGTTATTGGATCATGTATTGACGGTTTCTTTGAACACAGCTACTTCTGGTTTTATACGCTGATAGCCCTGCAATTTTTACTTGTTGCCGTTCGCGCAATTAATAAAATTCTTGACACCAGAGTGTATGAGCGGATTATTGAAGCTGAAAGCAATGATTATTATGTGGAAAAAATAAAAACCGGTGCCAGCGATTCACAAATAAGTTCCAGACTGAATTTAGTTGACGAAATTATTAGCTTCTTTGAAGTTGATTTAGTTCAGATAATAGATATGCTTGGCGGGATTGTATTTTCGCTTGTATACATATTTACCGCTTCTGGTCTGTTACTGTTTTTCTCAGCCATTGCAGTTTCTATTCTGGTTTATATTTTTACCAAGAGACACCATACAAAGATTGTAGGTAATAATGTAAAGCTCCAGGATCATGATGAAACAAGGGAAGAAGTTATTTCAAGCAGAAATGAACATCAGTTTAGAGGATTCACAAGGACAATCCTGAATTTGAGAATATCAAACTCCGATTTGGATGCAAAAGCATATTTATGTACTGATGTATTGCAATCTGCCTTTTTGATTTTTGCAATAATCCTTACAGTTAATATGGGTAATTACACAAGCGGACAGCTATTCTCTATCATCACTTATATCATGATGTTAAACGAACGTGTTTGTGAAATAAATGAAGTCAGGGTTAAAGTATATGGTTTAATAGACAGTGTGACCCGCTTGGAAAGGAACGAGGAATGAACTATAGAGACGAATTTGAGAAGATAATCGAGGGCATCAAGATAAGCCCCAATGCACCTAAAGAGGAAGTTGACCTCCAATTTCTTCCATTGATACAATTTATAGGAAAAAATGTTCCAGAACAGCTTTATAAATTCAGAGGGTGTGCAGAATACAGCATAGACGCCTTTGAAAAAGACGAACTCTGGCTTTCCAAAGCTGCCCTGTTTAACGATCTCCACGATAGCCTTTTGTTTTTTGATAAGAGCGCTATACTTGATTCCATAGAAAAAATGTTTTCCTCTGGCGCAGTTCCTTCTGTAATCGAAAAAATAAAACAAATACAGTTTCCTAATGCTGACTTGCAAAACTGGATAACGGAAATGTTTTCTTCATTAGATACCAAACAGCTCACGGATATTGTCTGGCAATCGGTTCCCGGATTTAGCCAATGGCTGGATCAGTGCTTTACTTTTGCAAAAGACGGAATACGGGAACGCACAAAAATGGTATGCTTATCAGAAAGCATAAAATCCCCGCTGATGTGGGCGCATTATGCAGACAATCACAAAGGATTTGCTATAGGGTATGACTTTAGAAATAACAAAATAACGCAATGTTCTAATTGTCCGAATCGTTCATGTACTGATATTAAACTTGGGATGATATATCCTGTGATTTATTCAGACAAACGTTACGATGCAACAAGATATGGGCAATGGATTGTGCAGCAGCAAATAAACCGCATAATAGGAATCCCAACGGAAGAACTCTATGATGATGGTTTTTTGTTTACGAAAGCTGCTTTATATAAATCGAATGACTGGTCTTATGAAAACGAATGGAGAATGACATGTTCCACTCCCAATCTGACTATAGAACAAAAAGACCGTTATCCAATCAAGAAAAAACCCATAGCAATTTATTTTGGCAGCCAGATTCCTGATTTTTACCGGAAAATGCTAATGCATATCGCAGATGAAAAAGGTATCCCAAGGTATCAGATGTATGTTAAAAATTATTCATCTAAGTATGAATTAGATTATATGCCTATTTAACAAAAAATAGAGCATGGCCTTAAAAATCAGTAAGAGAACCGTGCTTGGCTTTCCACCACAACTAAAATAATGCCCGCAGAAAATTTCACCATAAGGCTTTCTGCGGGCATTTCCGTTATATCAGAACCAATTTTACACCTTTGCCGTATAATCCAGCGATATCCAGCCGTTCCTCTTTTCCTGGTAAGATTTCAGCAATCCCCACTTGGATGCGCCTGCGCCGTCTGCCTCTTCCACAATCGTGAAAGTGCCGATTCCCGTATATTTCCCGGTCCTGCCGTAGTTTGTGCCAGGGTCTTTCCGGATGTTCAGGTCGGGGATGGATACCCGCACCAGATACGGCTTGAACGCTGTCGCCTTGGTATACACCGCCTTCCCCGATTCATCAAACACGGAATAGCCGGGGTTCTCATCCGCACATTTCTTTGCGTTCTCCAGCGCTTTAAACGCCCCTTTCTGCGAGGATGCGTCTGCCCAGGTCTTCCGGACGCGGTACCAAGATTCCGTTTCTGCAGGAGCGGAGGCAGATGCCCCTCCAGCCGTGCCGAGAATGCCATTCAGGATCGTGAGAATTTTCTCCCCATAGCCGGCGCCTGTCGCCCATCCTTTCCCGTCCGGGTTCTCTTTCTGCCCAAGCCACTCTACATATTCCGCACAGCCCCTCGTGACATACTTGAAACGCGGGTCAATGCAGGCGTTCTTCAGAGCCTCCGTGGAAGCGTAGGCTTTTAAGTGCTGCACCTGCGCCCGGATGCTGAGCTGTGGCGTGTCAAAGGAATTCCCCCTCACCCCATTGGAAGTCACGCCCATGCCACAGAAATTGTTCTGCGAAAGCGTGACCGCAGAGCCGGAAAAGGTGAAGTTTCCGGTCTCAAGGCAGGACTGCGCAAAAGCAATGTCGCCTCGCACCCCTTCCGCTTTTCCTTCCGAAAGGTACAGCGGAACCATGTCGAGGACGGACTGCGCCACGGACGGGTTCCTCGCTTTCAGGTATGCCTTCATCTGCTCCGCTGTTGCCACGGCAGTTCCCGTGATCTTCGTGTATCCGTCTGTGTTAGAAGATGCGCCTCCCATTGCCGCCTTGACCGCTTTACGGAATCCGTCCATGGTGTACCCCATGCCAAGCTGCGTCCATAAATGCTCCGGGTCGCCGTGGTTGCTGGCAATGCCCCTCGCACAGCCTTCCTTGTGGCTGATGATGACTCCATCCGCAAGCGGGTCAAGGCTGTACTTTTCACAGAGCATGGCGAACAGCTCCACAGCCGTCTCATAAGTCCTTTTCGCCACCGCCTTTGCCGCAGCCGTGTCGGAGCAGGTGAAATTGCTGCCCGATGTGTATTTGATACACGTCGGTTCGCACATCTCCACCCCGATATGGGTATTGTTGCCGCTTCCCTTGCTGCCACTTCCGCAGTGCCATCCCCTGTGGTTCCATGGGAGCGTCTGGTAGGCTGTGCCGTCATTCCCGTCAATAAACCCATGGACGCAGGAAGTGTCATGCGACGGACTGTTCCATGAGTTGATGAATACGGACGCCTTCGGCTGCGGACAGCCCACGGAATGGAGCATCAGCCCCTTTACTGTGATTTTCCTCCCTGCCGTGTAGCAGGGGTTCTTTGTCATGATTGATTCCACAAGTTTCATGCTTACTCGTCCTCCTTCCCGTTTTCCGCCCTGTCGTGGAGCTGTTCTAAAATCTCACGCAGTTTTTCCGGGATGGGCAGCCCCAGGTGTCCGGCGTTCTCCAGGAGGCTCACGCCCTCATTGGAGATATAGAAAAAGATGATTGCCGTCCGCAGGACACTGCCCGTGCCAATGACCTGCACATCCAGAATGTTGGCAATCCCTACAAGCAGGAAAATCAGCACCTTCTTTGCGATGCCCTTAAAGCCAACCTCGCTGGACAGCTTCTTATCCGCCACGGCGCACATCACGCCCGTGATATAATCTACCACGACAAAAGCGATCAGCGCATACAGCAGGCCGTCACAGCCGCCGAGGAAATAGCCGAGCCACCCTCCAATGGCCGTAAAGATGAGTTGGATCGTGTTCCAGAATTCCTTCATAGTGAAACCCTCCTTAAAAAGATTTTTTGTATGATAAAAGGCCGCCCGCCAATCGGCGGACAGCCCTGTATCCATGGAAATATTAAGTTTTTATATCTGCTTTGGGAGCCACTCCCAAAGCCTCATGTCCTCCTGTCCGAGCGACCACATACACATCCCCCGTAGCTTCCAGCGGTACGCCGCCTGGTTCGCCCAATAGACGAGGGAGTCCACGTCCTGGTAATAGAGGATGGAGAAGCCGTCCGCGTCCCCTAAAAACAGCCGGGAAATCCAGATATTGATGTCCCTCGGAGTTACCTCCGCCGTGTAGTTGTTCCCACAGGATATCTTCATCAAATCCGAATGGAAAAAATCATAATCCATTGAAATGTCCTCGCTGCGGGTGGCGCTTTCCTCCACATCGGCAGTCAACGTGAACACCTGGAATTCCTCATCCCATGCCGCACTGCTCCGGCTGATCCGGCCGAAAGACTTAAAACTACCGTCCGGCATCCGCACGTCAAACCGCTCGTATGGCTCATAGGTCCATGCATCCCCAAGCCTCATCAGTTCGCAGACCGTCCTGTTGTCTGAGCGGTATCCTGCATAACCTCCGCTGAATCCGGATATGGAAGCTGTGAAACGCAACGTATAGGACGCACCGGAATAGACGCGCACCCTGTTCCCACGGATGCGCATTTCAATAGTGTACATGGTGGGATTCCCACGCAGGTCTGCATTCGCCGTCCGGCTGATGGTCTGGCTGTAACTGCCAAGGAGGGTGGAACCTTTGTAAAGCTCCACCCTCTGTGTGTCATAGTTCAGACAGCAGAAAACATCCCCACAGAACACCCCTGCCTTCCCGCTGCCGTTTGCCGGGAACGCCAGCCTTGCCCGCAGGTGCAGTTCCTGAAAGCCGCTGTACTTCCATGCAAGCTGCCCGCTCCCCTCAAGCTGGGAGTATGGCCGGTTCTCGTATCCCTCCCGCCACACATCCCATTTGCCGGAGAGCGTCGTCCAGTAGCTTTCCGGCAGGGGGTTCTCATCCCGGAAGTCCTCGTACCAGATGAGCGCCGAGTCCGGCTTCCTTCGGAGCATTTCCAGCGTCAACTTGAAGCCTTTGTCCGGCTGCGCCATGTTCCCGTCCACGTCCTTGAATTTCCGCGGCGCAAGCACATAAGTTGCGGAGCCGGCGCTCGGCCATTCTGAAAAAGCCGAGCAGACACGGAAGCCGTAAAACTGTACCCCTTTCACATCCACCGAGACCGTGATGGTGTGAGCCCCTGCAGAGAGGGAGATGCCTTCTGCCAGCGCCGACCAGAAGGTGGTTCTCCAGTACGGCCACCACAGGCGGCTTTCCGTGAAATGCTTCCTGCTCCCGTCAATGGAAATGTATATCCCGTTCTTATCCCAGAAGGGGAAGCACAGGCGCACGGCGATATCATAAGTCCCCGCCACGGATATAGAAAATTTATAAACAGCGGAGCCGTTATCCCCCATGGTCACCATGCCCTCCGAAACGGACACGATGCCGGAATAGCTGTCCGGGTTCCCGCCGTCACGGTCGACCAGGATGCCGTCAAATTCTGTCTTCTGCTCTTTGCCGTAGGCGGTAAGGTAATGCCTGCGGTTATATGTGCCGGAAAGCAGCGGGTAATCAAAAGAAACCGCGTCCCGCCCCTCCATGTAGTCGTACACATGGGGAAGCGCCCACGGCACCTTGTCGTAGTCGTCCCAATAGGCCACGATGGGGATGAAGGGCTGCGGCGGTTTGTCATCCGTGAAATTGTAGCCGCCCGTCATCCATAGCTGCGCGGCGTAGTAGGTGTTGGAAGTCCCCCGGTAGGTTACGCCCATGTTCTCCGGCGTGTCGTGTATCCGCCAGTTCCATCCGTAGGCGGGCATCCCCAGGAACACTTTATCCGGGTTCATCACTTTTGCGGCGTAATTATAGATGCCCTCTAGCCATGAACGCGGGGACACCGGCCCCGGTGCGCTGCCCGCCCATGCCATGCCATAGCTCATGATGGAGGCGGTATCGCAGTAATTATTGAGGTCGCCGTAAACGCACCAGTTCTCCCCACCGACAGAACCGTTAATGCTGTCCATCCCCGGCAGGCAGATGTTCATCAATTTTGTGGAATCATAGGACTTCACAGTGTTGTAGATATTGCGGAACATAGCTGTGGATTTTGCCGCCGTAGAGTAGTCATCCCCTTTTTCCAGGTCGATGTCCACGCCGTCACACCACGGGTATTTTTCCATGATCCGCACAAGTTCCGAAAGGAACATATCCTGCGCCCCGTCTGTATTCTCCCGCAGCGCCTTGAAGATGCTGTTCGTGCCGTCATTCGCCACGGTCAGCAGCCACTTGATATGCGGCCACCTGCTGATATACGTCCGCATGGTGGAACCCGCCGCGATGGAAACGCCGCTCTCGTAGATTTCCCCGGTCGCCCTGACCTTGAAGGAGAACAATCCAATCTGGCTGATGCGATCGCCGTAGTCCCGGAGCGCCTGGTACATCCTCGTATTGCCCATGAACGTCCATACCATAATCTGTCTGCCTTTCAGTGTATCCATTAGCGATCCCTCCTTAAAAAATGGCATGAAAAAAGTGCCTGGGTTTCAGACACTTTTTCATAGATCCTTATTTGATTTACTCATCAGACAAAATATTTATAAAATATCAGCATAAAATTTACCCTCGTATTCTGTAAAAACAACTTCTGACGGGAAGAGATTTGTTCCCATATTCGCCATTCCCACTACTGTCATTGCCCATTCACTTAAATCATCTGGTAATCTATAACAGTACGCTTTTTCGGATACTTCAATGGTAGCCAACGGAATACCTTCTTTACTGATTCCAACTGAAAGAACTTTACATTCACAAGTTCCGTTATTGAACTTTAGTAACGGCTGTCGATGTGCATCCAAAAATACTTTTGCACCTTTTCTATTAAAAAAATAATCCCGAGTATTTTGCGGTAGTGGATCAATTGGTAGTTTATTTCTCATTCGGGAGAAGTAATCCTCCAAGCACTCGCATACTAAAGTGCCCCATTTTGTCAAGACAGTTTTTTAATAAATTTATCGTTAGGCACTAAACATATGTTCCGCAATATTTC
>JBCLQO010000044.1:0-15523 GCA_041223665.1 Lachnospiraceae bacterium 46-15 | reverse complement strand
ACAACTGTATGAAAAGGTTGCAAGCTAACTCATTGAATATCTCATTTTAGTTTGTACTAAATCTTGACATAGGAGCATTCCTGCTTTTCTGACTCTGTATCGTTTTTCACGCTCTCAATCCAAAGGCTGATTCGTCCAACAACTTTCCCTCTCCGTGCATTTATATCTCTCAGTCGTGCTCTTTCATCTTCCTGCTGATATAACCCATCAATTTCTGCTTCTAACGCTGTAATCTCTTCTTGTTTCTTTTCCCGTTCTTGTTCCAAATCAGAAATAAAGGCTCTAAGTTTCGGTTGTTCGCGCGTCACATTTGCTATTGACTTGTCCAAATTGATAATAGAAGCTTTTATCATCTCCACACTAGGAAGCGGCTGTTCAAGCGTTCCAGAACACAACGGACATTTTTCGGGATTGAAATTGAGTTGTTCAAAAAGTCCTATAGATTCAAGGCGCATTTTCTGGTGTTGAGCTTCTCCAGAATATCCTGTGGTCTCCCCGACAAACTTTCGTGCATTGTCAAGGCTAATTCCAATCTCGTCAAACTCATCCCGAATCTCCTGAAGTTTACTTTGTAAGAAAGTTAGCCGATCCATTCCATTGTTAGAGCCTATCATACTAGGTGACCAATTCATAGCAGTTTGAAGGACAGAATACATCTCCTGATAGTTCTGATAATCTATCTGTGTCGATACATCAATAAGGCCAGCTTGTCGAGCCTCTCCAATTAACGCAATTGCCCTCTCAGAACCGCCTCCCATTAAATACCGGTTTTCTTCAAGTTTACGCTTCTCAAGTGTCAATTTGCGTTTGAGTATACTTCTTTCATTTTCTAGTGCCAAAGCCTCTTCGCTAATGACCCCTAAAAAATAAGGAATAGTATCTTTAATGGCTTGCGTAATGAAATCATCCGATTGACGATGAAACAAAAAGTTTTTTGCTGCAATTTCATCTTGCCCTTGAAAACAATAATATAATGCGTGTCTTATATTCGCCGCAAGAGGTAGTCTGCTCTGGCCCTCAGGTGGTGCGTTTAAATTTTCTGAAATTCCAATTCGACGAGTCAACATTTCTTCAATCCCAGATACATTTGTATTGGATAAGAAATTACACTTTTCAGGAGCTTTAATTTTCTCCCCAACTTCAATATAACAAACCCCTGTTGTTTGCTGGCCATTATCCGGATTTTTGCGTGCTACAAATACACGTTCACGTTCAAACTGCAGGAGTAAGCCATACCATGCTACATTATCACGAACTACTCCGTCTGCAATATTACATGAATCACCGCCCAAGCAATAATCAATAATATCACCTACCACAGATTTTCCTGATTTTGTTCTACCAGTAATAATATTTACTCGGCCTAATTCAAAAGGTAGGTGACGCACTTTCCCATTATATCCATAAAGTACAAGTTCACGTATTTGCATCATGGTCTCACCCCCAACTCAATATATATTGTCTCAACTTTTCCTGCTGTTACAAACCACTTGGCAATGTGTTCACCTTTTTTGAGACATTCCGAAATTTCATCATCAACAAATTTTGTTTTGCTCAATGTTTTAGAAGTTGGTGATATTTCTAATTCACCATTTGGCGTTAGCAGAACTTTCCCCGTTTGGAGAAGAAATTCAACCGATTCATTTGTAATTGGAACCAGTTCTCTTGCCCTTTGGGGAAAATCGATTAAAAGCTGCGGGTATCGCTGAACCCATAATTGTAACTGCGTCCTGCTATTTATATTGATTCTCGTTTCTTTATGTAAAACAAGAGGCAAGACTAAGTAAATCAGCGGAAACGGAAACGCCCTACTCGTTTTTTCATTATAAATTCTAATTGTTGAATATAACACTCGCCCACAAAAAGCGGGATTAAGGAGAAATGCGACTTCATGTGTGCGCATATTCCAGCTTTTCATCTCCATCGCCTCCCTCTTCTGTATCTAATAATTTTTTGAGTCGTTCATAAAAATCTATATGCCAACCCACTTTAAGTTGATTAGCCAGCATATGGTAACTTCCCCGCATCACAAAAGCCTCTTGACATTTGGAACGAATGCGTATATCTTTCTTTTCTATTTCAGAAAAAAGTCTACGCCCTCCCGCAATTTTTTCTTCTTCTGTAACTCCACTATCTCTGGTCAAATCATCTTCCATAGCCGCGAAAACATGTTCCCATTCATCAATCAATCGCTGCTCATATTCTTCCAATTCGTTGACGTATAATAAATCATTCCTTACCCAATTGGCTCTCTGCTTAAATGCACGATAATAATCCCTTAGAGCAGTTTGCATACGACGACTTCCAAGACAAATCAGTTTAAGTTGCTCGTAAAATATTTTTTCACTAGCGCTTAAATCATTTTCTTGTGGAGTGCCAATATCAAAAATATCTATTGGCAAATTGTCATCCGAATACTCTTGGCTTACAGATACAATAAATGATCTAACTTGACTTTGGGTAACAAATATTGGTATGTCTGAGCAAAGGGCTTCAATTGCCTTTTTGTACCACCAGCCCTCTAATCGTTCACAAATTTGACTCTCATATTTAGGAATACAGCTATACCGAATCTGTTTTCTGAAATCCTTTTCAACATCAATTATATTACTTGCACCATCAATAACACATATTTGGCTGATTAAACACTTAACAATGGTTTCATCCGTCTTTAAAAAAGCCTCGTAATATTTTTTATGTTCTTTATTTTGGGATCTAATGCAAACATCCTTTAATTTCTCATACGCACCTTCCACGTTTCGATTTTTACCCTTTTTTAAGCAAGAAGCAGCTGTGCCATCTGGGGCAATTGCTGTTGTAACAATAAGAAATTCTGTTCCGCTTAATATATCCGGAGATTCAGAAATTATATCTATCCATACTTTTAATGTTCTCCATAAATCTGTACTTCCGTCTGTGAGGCTACCTTGTCGCTGTACATGATGCTTCAACTGGATAAGTTGCTCTGGCATACCGTCTTTACTAAACGCAACATCATCAAATTTTTCAATACTTATTTGGAAATCAGAGTTATCATTTTCCAACAATAATGCTAAAGCGTATCGCACCTGATATAAATAACCCAGCATCTGTTTGGAAGCTTGGTGATTAGACATTTTATAACCTCCTCTCTCGCTTTTCGTGGATATTATATATTTTAAATATGTTCATTCCAGTCAAGATATCATCGTTTAAACTTAAGATTCGTCTAAAGCTAGTTCCAATTTGAGGCACTTCCACATTCGATTTCCCGTATTGGTTACTTGCTGTTCAACAATGTTCATAGCTTTATATTGTAAATACTTTTGATACAGTATTAAATGATAATCCAGCCTGTTCTTTTGTATAAGATGTGCTTGATAAAGGAAATTTTTTAAGATTATTATACACCCGTCAAACACTTCTGGCTTGCGATTTTGTATCATCAAGTACTTTTTCATCTTCTGCTATGACGTTTTCATATCGTGTGAATAGCCTAGCAGATTGTTTTGCAATTTCCCCTATAACATTTATAAAAAACTTAATCCACCTGATATATCTGCGTCAATCTATGCAGGTCTAAATTTTTCTTTCTTCTTTCTTGGTAAGAAATAGTAATTGTACATTCTCTAATCTTTTCACCAAACCCAGACATAATTATCACACTCTTTATTTTATAATACCACATATTTTTTTATCCTTCAATATTTCTACCCATTTCTCTTCAATAATTTCTTAACCCTCTTTATCATTTACCTGTATCTGTCCCAAAGGAAGCTCCATCTGCCCCTTACAGCTTTCTGTTTTCTTTGCTTTCCCATGCCCGGTATTTTTCTTCCCTGTCCCCTGCAGCCCTCCCATCCTGATTAACTCCACACTGGTATAGCTGCTGTTGAACATGTCTGCCAGAAGGCACAGCCCTTCTTTCCGTGTTTTTTCAAACACGCTGTGGCTATACCCCCATGACTTCTCCACATCCGCATAAAGCCTTTTCTCCACATAAAGCCCTTCCAAGATCCCATAATACGGCTCCTGGATGGCAAGGAAACAGCCCCACAGCCGCCGGATGTCCTCTTCCTGCTCGGACAGCCTCCACATCTGCTCCCTGATTTCTGTCCCCCGTTCACTTCTCCGCCTGTAGTAGCGTTCCAGAACGTCCAGGTTATCCTTGTGCCCGCCTCCCCCGGATATATCCGCAGGAATCTCCTCCGGGCCTATCCGGACTGTCCTGCGGCTTGTGCAGTAGGTTTCCGCCAGTATCTGCAGAATCCCGTCCAGCTCAGGCCTTCTTTCAGGGTAATCAGCGAGAAGGGCATCAAAAGACAGGTTTTCCCGGAAGAAATCAATGGCTGCACGAAGTCTGTCCCCTCTATCATCCCTCTTCCTTCCGTGTTCTGGCACACTATGCCCTGTAGATGGATGGATAGATGGAGGGGTATATATATCTTTATATTCAGTCTTAATATCTTCAGTCTTACTTGGCTGTACGTTCGTACAGTTCTTGACCTGTCGTTTTGTACAGTTCTTGACCTGTACGTTTGTACAGTTCTGGAATGGGTGCAGTCCCCCTGCCTGATCCTGGCTGGTTTTTTCAAAAACCCCAACTTCAGAGCTATATTCCGGGATTTCCTTTTCTTCCTGCCCTGTGCCGGGAAGCATGTCCTGCTTTTCCCCGGCTTTTTCCATGGAATCCCCTGCCGCATTCCCAAGGCTTTCTTCCACGTCAATGGCAGCATTAAAGTTCTTGACATAAAGCAGGTTCGGCTTCCCCTGCCCCTGGCGCTTCTTTTCAACCAGCCCTGCCTTCCCCAGCTCACCCAGGAATTTTATTGCCGTTTTTTCGCCGCACTCAAATTCTTCCATGATATCCTTTATGGTATAAATTATGTATACCCTGTTTTCCTCATCCACCCAGCCGCAGCGTATGGATAATGACATCCGGTCAAGCAGCACCCCGTATAGTATTTTCGCGTCACTTGAGATGCTTTTAAACCGTCTGTCACGGATGAGCTTTTTAGGAAGGCGGAAGAAATTGAACTGCTCGGCTTCTTCCCCATAATAATAAGAGTAATTTCCCATTCCCTGCCTCCTGCTTCTGTAAACTTATCCATGCCTGGGCCCCCTATCGGAACGGCAGCCCGTCATCAATGCCGCCCGGAATGTTCATAAACCCCTGGCCATCCTCTTCCAGCTCATTCCTTTATTGGGCATCTCCACTATTTCCATTCTTTGATTCACAGAAATGCTGCTCTTCCACCACGACATCTGTTGTGTAGGCCTTCCTGCCGTCCTTATCGGTGTAGCTTCCGGTCTGGATACGCCCAACCACCACAATCTTACACCCCTGGTACAGGTATCTTTCAGCCACTTCCCCCTGCTTACCAAATGCAACACACCTTATGAAATCGGCAGTCTCCTCACCATCCTTTTTAAACCTCCGGTCTACTGCCAGTGTGTACCTTGCTACGCATGTGCTTTTCTCGTTCTGGGAATACCTGATTTCAGGGTCCCTCGTCAAACGTCCCATCAATTCTACCTTGTTCATATTCTTACCTCCTGTTTTTCTGAAAATTTCTGCTGTTCCCTCTGTTCCCTTATTTCCCTATCCCTGGCAGCGTCATCTGCTCATTCCCTGCACTGTAATTCATCCACAATACTTCTGTTCTCGCCAGTCCCTTTTCGGCTCTTGTATTTTTATAAGCTTTCCTCCACCCAGACAGGTAGTCATTGTACATTTCATTGTCATATCCTGATATGAGGATCTTCCCCGGATGGTTTACAGCCGTCTCTAAAAGTGCCTCATGCCCATCATCATCCATCTCATATTTGTACAGATAATTCTTCCGTGTGCCGTGCAGATATGGCGGATCTATGTACACGAATACATCTGGCGTATCATACCTCCTAATCAATTCCAGCGCCGGCAGGTTCTCAATCTGTACATTCTTTAACCGCTCAGAAGCCGCTACCATAACCTCCGGCAGCCTTCCCCTCGCCCTCGCCGGATTGGGGGAATTCCTCTGCTGGCCGCTTTTAAAACCGTTTTTATACAAATTTGAACAGCCAAACCCCATCCAGCACCGGATACAGAACCGTCTTGCACGTTCTATATCATCATCTGCTTTTTCATAAGCTTTTTCATACTCTATCCTGGAATACGGCGTCAGCCCTACCAGCCTTTCCAATTCCTCCGGGCTGTCTCGCAGTACCCTGAAATAATTAACCACCTCATCATGCAGGTCATTGACCGTTTCTATCTTTACCATCCTGCCCCCAGCAGCATCGTCACTGATGAACCCTTCTGTCTTCAGCTTCCCTATAACCCTGTCCACGTCATATGCAGTATCCATCTCATCCACAAGCTCACAGAAACCCCTGGCTGCCCTGGGGTACACCTTTGTTATCCAGTTTTTTAATTCTTCGGCGCTTATCAGCCGCATCCACATCACCTCCTCCGGTAATACCCGTTTTCCATTCCCTGCCTTATATTCACCTGAAAACCACGACCATGCTTGGGAACGGTGCAGAATGCTCCGCCCCGACAAATTTCAGCCTGCCTTTCAGGAATCTCACTTCCACGCCCGATTTATTGTATATGTATTCATGGAACCATTTTGTGTCCGTCCTTGCAGGGATCAGCATGACAACAGCCGTCTTGTGCTTATACTTGCCGGCAGCCTCCAGCGTATCATGCGCCTTTTTGACCCATTTCCCCGTAACATTCCTTCCATATGGAGGATTACAGAAAACTACACATCCGCCCCAGTCCCTGGAAAGCCCGTCCTCTTCCTTTGTAAAATACACCTGGCATTTATGGTTGCTTTCATCCGCACACGGGTCCAGGTTAAAACCAAATTCTTTATCCAGTTCATCAAAAAATTCCTGCGGCGTCTCCCAGTCGTCCTTTGCACTGCTAAACATTATGCCTGTATTCATATTCCCCCTTAATTTCCCGGCTTCCCTGGCCGTTCCCTTTTACAGCCCCTTCCATGCCCCCAATGGTACAGCCCTGTCCGTCTGCTCTTTTGCATCTGTTAGCTGCACCCTTTCACCCTCCCTTTATAATCCCCGAACCTGTCACAGCTCCGGAAAATAACCCGGTTGTTTACCCATCTCTGGAGATCCCAGCATTTGGCAAAATGCCGTATCTGCCCTTCTGTATATTTTTCCAGTAACTCCCCCATTGGCTTCCGCTTCATCGGCTTCCCTTTCTTATCATGGAGCACAAAATCGCCCTTATTGTAAACCATCACATACGGGGTGAACCCCAGATCCCTCAGGGTGTAAACCCGTTCCAGATCCTGCTCATGTGTTGTGTCAAAATTGGTGAGGACGTATACCGTCATCTTCCTGTGCCCCCACCCTGTCAGTTCCTGGAACATCCTGAACTTGGCTATAACTTCCTCCCTGTCCCCATACCTGTCCCACGCAAAATGGATATTCTTCGTCCGGATGCGCTTTATCATTTCGGCTTTTTCTTCCGTCATCAGCCGGATGTCAACGCCCTGTGAAAAATCTACCCATGCACCGCTGTCAATGAGCTGTTGGAACAGTTCCTTCCAATCCTTACAAGCGGTTATATTGGGGTCAAGCAGGACTATGTTCTTCTGCCCTCTCCAAAATGTATCAAGGTCAGCAGCCTTATAAGATTTTCTGCCCTCTTTGCATCCCAAACAGTTCTCCAATTCAAGGTCATTAGCAGTCCCTATCAATGTCACGCAAAGTTCTGTTGCTCCCCCTATGAAGCTTTGTACTTTGTAACCTGAAATTGGAATCGTTTCAGGACCAACTTCTAATGCATAATATTCGTCAGCTACCAGAATTCTCACTTTCTTTTTATTGCTCATTCGTTTTCCACCCCCTCCCTAAGTCATTTTCTCCTTTACTGGCCTATGTGCCGAAATCCAGCACGGATTACACATCCCATAACCTCAATCATTCTGGACTGGCTTTTAGCTCAATTTCATTAGCAGAACTTGTTATTGTCAGGCAAAGCTCTGTTATTCCATTAGCGGAGCTTTGTATTTTGTATCCCGAAAGCTGAATTGTTTCAAAGTCAGTTTGTAATACGCGGCAGCTTCCATGCAGCCTAATTGTCATTTCCTTTTCCTGCATATTCAAACATTTAAAACAGGAATCTAGCCCAATTTCACTAACCGTTCCTACTATCGTCACACAAAGCTCCGTTGTTCCGCCGGCAGAACCCTGTATCTTATAACTTGAAATCGAAATTCTTTCGGAGCCAATTTCCAACACTGGACAATCTCCAGATGCCAGAACAGTCACTTTTTTCTTATCACTCATTCGTTTTTCCGCCTCCTTTTGTTTAAATAACCTGTTCTCCCTTTTCATTTACCCTATGCCGAAATCCGGCACATCTATGTTCTCCCTGCGTGCCGGATTTCGGCACGCATATTCATAGACCATCAAAATTTTCTGTAAAAGAAACTCAGCATATAGTTTGTGAAGCTGCTCCCCTAACAGAAGCGCTTTCTGTACTCCGCGAGGAATTCATCCAGTTTTTTCATTTCTTCCTCATATATTGCTGACTGCGATGCCTTCGCTCTCTGAAAATCCTCCCAGATTTCCTTTAGACGTTCCTCGTTCTCGCTCAGGATTTCTTTTTCCTCACAAATTTCTTCTTCACATTCTTCCTCCCATGCTTCCCTGCTCGCATATCCCAGTTCCTTCCAGCTATGCGCTATTAAAGACTCTTTACCATTTTTGTCCTTGTGGACAAATGTTCTTTCTTCTTCTTTTATACGGTCCCTTAATTCATAGACGTACTGCTCCGACTTCGCGATACGTTCTTTAAGCTCCATCACTTCCTCAATCAGATCTTCGTTGCTGCACAGGTAGCTGACGAACGCATCTTCCTCCATCATTTCAAACGACCTGTAATACCACCTTTCTGCCAGTTCTCGCTCATCTGATCCACCTGAGCCTGCTTTGCATGTCAAATCTGCTACAAACTGTTCCAACAGCTCTTCTAGAGATATCCCATATCTTTTTGCCATTAACCAAAGGCTCTTCCAGCTTTCTTTCTGGACATTCAGTTTGATTTCAAAATTTTTTTCTTTCCCCATATGCTTACCTCTTTCCCTGGTGCCGAAATCCGGCACAAAATTTGTACAGTTTTAAATCGTTTTCCGCTTCCTTTTTCAAGCCGAACCAATAAAAAAAGAAGCAAATAAAGGATTTCTTCTCCTCTATTTGCTTCTAATTATACAATTTACCATGAAATTTTCAGTTTTTATCTCTAATAATAGGAAATTTTATACCTTATATAAGAGGTATTGCATAATTTAATTAGATGTTACGCTTGTATAAAAACAGAGCCAACAAACTATGGTTTCCCATACGTTCATCGGCTCTGCATCTATGTGTCTGGCTCTATCCTATATTCTTCTTTAACCGTATTCCCATTGAAAAATACGGCTCACTCAGATATTCTTCTTTGTCAATGCTGTATCCTCTTTTTTGATAAAAGGAAACAGCATGATGATTATTTTTAAACGCCCATATCACAATTTCTTTATATCCTTGTTCCTCTGCCTTTTGTTCGGCAAAGTCCATCAGCATTTTCCCGATTCCTTTCCCTTGAAATTGGGAAGTGACATAAATACGCCAGATTTCAAATGCCCCTGCCATATCCGCATCTGCCGTATCTCCAAAAGACAACATTGCCGACACTCGGTTTTCTTCCTCCCACACATACTCTAACAGTTTACGGACGGCAAAATCTGTCTTTAATCGCGTGTCCTTTCCACACATCCATCTGAATTTAGCAGCAGCGGATTGACATATCCAAAATAAACATTTTTCCAGTTCTCATTTACAATGCCGCATACCGTATCAATGTCCTTTTCTTCTAATGGTCGTATCATTTCTTTCTCCTAAATATCGTTTTTCCATTCATTCCCAACCACTGTCACACGCAGATTTCTCACTTCTATCAATCTTTCCTGCCTGCGTTTCGGGCAGTAGAGAGGATAATTTATCAGAATAGTATCCTCCCTTATTCTGCTACGGGTTTTGCTCCCGCAGACAGGGCATAATATCCATTCTGTCTGTTTCAATTTCTTGCCTGCCTTTCTTTCAAAAATAATGGTACTGTTTCCGATACCTGCATAGCAGAGATACCGTCAGCATAAGCGTGAAAAGCTCCGCAAGCAGGACTGCAAGCCATACGCCCGTTACCTCTAAAAATTTCGGCAATGCCAAAAGGAACACCGTAATAAATCCAAATGTCCGCAGGAAAGATATGGCTGCAGACGCTTTCCCATTGGATAATGCCGTAAATAAAGCGGATGAAAAAATATTGCACCCAGAGAACAGAAAGCTGAATGAAAAAATGCTAAATCCATTCTTTGTAATTTCAAAAACATTCCTGTTGTTCTCCGCAAATACCTTTGCAATGCTTTCTCCTCCAAGCAGGGAAAATAAAAATACAAATATGGAAATCCCCGCTATAAAGCAGAAACAAATACGGACGGTCTTTTTTAGCTGCTTTACATTCCCACTCCCATAGTTATAGCTTACGATGGGGGCTGTTCCCATAGAAAAGCCAATATAAAGCGTTGTTAAGAGGAACTGCGAATATATGAGTACCGTAATCGCCGCCACACCGTCCTCTCCTAATAGCTTCATCATCGTTACATTAAACAGAAATGTAGTTACGGCAGTCGAACACTGGCTTACCAGTTCCGACGCACCATTGGAACAGCTTTTCAGCAAAACAGATGCGTCCATGTCAGGCTTGCAAAAGTGCAATTCGCTTCTTTTCATCAGAAAAAATATTGTACCGATAATTGTCGGTATCATATATCCGATGCCTGTCCCAATAGCAGCTCCCTTGATTCCCATCTGCAGTAAGACGATAAAGACATAATCAAAAACAATATTGGCAATCCCCGCCAGAACAGCAAGCACTAAGCCTAATGTCGGTCTCCCCGCTGTCACAAACAGATTCTGATACAGCACCTGCATCATGTTAAAGGCGGCGAAAATGAGCTGTATCGTCAGATAATCCCTGCAATATGGGAACAATATTTCACTCGCCCCCAATCCCCAGATGATTTCATCCAAAAAGAGAAGCCCTGCCGCTGTAATCAGCAGACCGATAACCGCCCCTGCCACGACAATCAATGTGAAATTGCTTCGGGCTTCCCCCATGTTTCCATTCCCCATTTTCTTCGCAACAACCGCACTGCCGCCCGTCGCAAGCATCGTCCCCAGACCGACAATCAGATTAATAACGGGGCAGACGATATTGATGGACGACAAAGCGTTCGTGTCTACAAACCGTGCGACGAAAATCGTGTCCACAATAGTATATAATCCCATAAACAGCATCATCACCATACTTGGGAAAGCAAATCGGATAAGGGATATGGCGTCAAAGCTCTCTGCTAATGGGTTTTTCTGTGTTTCGGTCATTCCTTGTTTCCCCTTTCCTGCCCGTATTTTCGGGCATAGAGGTATACCCTTGCGGTATTTCCTCCTTGTTTTTCGGTGGAAGCACGAAACGCTGCGTCGGATAGCCATATTCCACAAGCAGTTCCCGTTCTGCAAATCCAAGACGGCGGTATTCTTCCCGCCAGCCCGTATCTGCCTTATCGCCTGCACGGTATGTCGTCAACGTAATCTCTTTCCCATAGAGCAGCTCGTCTGCCAGCTTATCAAGGAACAGCTTTGTAATGCCGAGATGCCGATACTGCGGATGGACAGCCAGAAAGTCTATGCTGCCTGTGCCTTGCGAAAATCCCATCACGCCAATAGCCATATCGTCATCCCGCAAAATCAAAGCCTTTTTATCCGCAATATACTGATGCAGGTTTGCGGTGTAATTTTTTTTATCCAGACATGGATAGCCGTCAATCGTAAGGCTTACCAGTTCCATCCAGTCATCCACATCTTCGGGCGTGGCAAATTTAATATTGTCTTTTGTCAAATCCATTTTTACAAGCTCCTCCTTCAGATAGATTTCAAGCTGCAACGGGTAGAAATTTTCCGTTTCCCGAAATTCCGCAGGGGAAGTCTTATACATCGCCTTAAAAATATCCGTAAATGCCTGCTGGCTTTCATACCCACTCATAAGGGCAATCTCGATAATCGGTTTTGCAGAAAACACCAGAAGTTTTGCCGCTTCTGTAAGCTGCCGCCGTTTTGCGTAGTCGTGGATAGTCAAGCCGACGGTCTTTGTAAAAATCCGATGCAGATGGTATTTGGAATAGTGCAGTGCCGATGCCACCATCTCTAAATCCATCTTTTCATGCAGATGTTCTTCGATATAGCGGATAGCCTGCGAAACAATGTGTACTGTCTGACCTTGCATTTTGCTCCCTCCTTTCTTCATTCCGCCCACGCTTTATGGGCATAGAGGTACACCCTTGTGGTGTTTCCTCGTTTTTTCCCGCACTTTTTAAGCATTATGATATGCCTGTGCGGTATTCCAATAAAATATTGTAGCACAAGGAGCTTTCTGCCTTTTCATCATTCTTGCTATGTTTTAAATCATCTACATTTACAGCAGTTCTTCTTTCAATACCCTTATCCATTCTTCGATTGCCTGCACTAATCGAAATTGCTGATGCAGAACCGCCATGCCCGTCGCAGGAATATCGGGAGCGTTTTCTTTTAAGTCCATGTTCTCCTCAAGATAGGATTTCAACACATTGATATTGCCCTCAATGTTATCCAGACATTCCCTCTGTTGTTCTTTTTCCATACTTTCTAAATTAACAATAACCGCATTAAAATCTAAAAATATGTTAATCGGCTTGCAGGATATTTCGAACATCAGTTTCTCAAATTCCTCATTTCCTGCATCCGTCAAGGAATATACCGCCTTTTCGGGCATTTTTCCCTCTTTCTCCGTGCGGCTTGTGATAAGCCCCTTTTCTTCCAACTGGATAACCTTTTTATAGATGGATGGTGTGCTGATTTTTACCCATTTTGAAATGTTACGGTATTCCACCAGTTTCTGAATATCGTATGCACTCAAGGATTCCCGTTTCAACATTCCCAATACAATCAAGTCAATGGTCGCCATTTAAAATCCCTCCTTCTTCTATTGACAACTACTATAAATTATAGTACTATAATCCCTGCAACGCAATTACTATATTTTATAGTAGTATAAACAATACCATTTGCCAAGAGAAAGGAGTTCAAAATGAACAGTCAAAGTAAAAAGATGGAGCTGCTCGGCAGCACATCCATACCAAAAGCACTTTTAGCAATGGGCATCCCAACAATGATTGGCATGTTGGTAAATGCTTTCTACAACCTCGTTGACGCTTATTTTGTCGGCGGGTTAGGGGAGAGCCAGATGGGGGCAATCTCCGTGGTCTATCCGCTCGGACAGGTCGTTGTCGGTCTTGGTCTGCTGTTCGGAAACGGTGCAGCTTCTTACATTTCCCGATTGTTAGGTCGTGGGGATAAGGAAAATGCGGATAAAGTGGCAAGTACCGCTTTATACAGCAGCGTATCCGTAGGGGCGGTCATCATTCTCATTTCTATGGTGTTCCTGCATCCCATACTGAAGCTCTTAGGGGCAACTGACAGCATCCTTCCCTTTGCCGCCACATACGCAAGGCTCTACATTGTTTCCTGCATCTTCAATGTATTCAATGTCACCATGAATAACATTGTGACAAGCGAAGGGGCAGCTAAAACAACCATGTGTGCTTTACTGACAGGTGCGGTACTCAATATCGCCCTAGACCCGCTGTTTATCTATGTATTTGATTTAGGCGTGGCGGGAGCGGCGATAGCGACTGCAATCTCACAAGTCGTTTCAACCTGCGTATATCTGACCTATATTTTTCGGAAAAAAAGCGTATTCCATTTTCGGGTTAAGGACTGCACATATACAAAAGAAAACATGTCTGAGATTTTCAAAATCGGCATTCCGACATTGGTATTCCAGATTTTAACGAGTGTGTCCATTTCCTTAATCAATAATGCCGCTGGCGATTACGGGGACTCTGCCATTGCAGGCATGGGCGTTGTCACCCGCCTTATCTCAATGGGCAGCTTGTCCGTATTCGGGTTCATCAAAGGTTTTCAGCCCATTGCAGGGTACAGTTACGGGGCGAAGAAGTTTGACCGCCTGCGTGAAGCAATCAAGACTTCCATCCTATGGTCTACGGCTTTCTGTGTGATTTTCGGTGTGATACTGGCTCTGTTCCCTACGGCTATCGTTTCGAGGTTTACAAAGGGCGATGCCGAGATGATTCGCATCGGGGCAGCGTCTTTGAGGGCAAACGGCATTTCCATTATGCTCTTTGGATTTTATACGGTGTATTCTTCCCTGTTCCTTGCTTTGGGAAAAGGCAGAGAGGGCTTTATCCTCGGAGCTTGCAGGCAGGGGATTTGCTTTATCCCCGTTATCCTGCTTCTTCCGATTGTCTGGGGGCTAAATGGAATTATGTATGCCCAGCCGATTGCTGATGTGCTTTCCGCAGTCATAACGGTATTCATGGCAATACCGCTCCACAAAAAACTGAATGAAATGCAGAAACAAACTTCCGCAATAAGCACGAAAGACATCGACTAAATATTTATTCTTTCTGACAAACAGAGCCGATGATCTGTGAGGTATCCCACAAGTTCATCGGCTTTGTGTCTGGCTCTCTAATGGCTTTACTTGAATATCTAATTTCCATGAATAAAATGAAAGTCACAACAATTAGCACCTCCCCCTATTGTTCCCATGCGTTCAAATCTAATCTTAGGCTCATATCCCGAAAAAGCAGTTATATCACTTTGGCAAAAAACCGTACAAAGTTCTGGACAGCAATATTTCTCACACATATCTTTGTAAAGGCAACGGACTATATTAAAATGGATTTCTCTATTATCATGCCTTTTCCATTCTACCGTAAACCCCTCTCTTGGGTACTTTTTGCTCATATGCGATTTAGCAAACATTTTAAATAAACCATATGTAAATGGCATTTTTGTAAATTTAGCATTTTCTTCCGCTAAGTTGTGTGCATTGTGCTGTATTTCCTTATGGGCAATCATAAATGCTTGTTCTCTGGTAAAACCTTGTTCAACAAAGGTTAAATATATACCCATGATTGGCAGCAATCTTTTGAAAATATGCTGATTTATTTCATCATTCTCGGATTTTGCTTCCCTCTCGCATAGATTCGTATATTTTTCACACATTAAAATATAAAGCTGTTTACCTTGTTCATTTCCATATTCCTCTATTAAATCATCGTATAGAACACTGAAATCTGTTTCTTTATAGTCCATATTCTTATCTCCGTTTCATGCAATCATTTATTTATCTATAACTGTTACTTTCAGATGTTTCGCTTCAATCAGCATTTCCTGCTTACATTTTGGACAATAAAGCGGAAAATTCAGCAGGACGGTATCTTCTCTGATTTGATTACGGGTTTTATTTCCGCAAACAGGGCAGTGTACCCATTCTGTTTTTTTCATTTAACCACCTCACTCGTATTATAAAGTAGTAGTGTTTATAGACCCTCTCCAAGGTCTTAATGCTATTTCTAATCATAGCCAT
>JBCLQO010000043.1:0-16570 GCA_041223665.1 Lachnospiraceae bacterium 46-15 | reverse complement strand
GTTAGCTGTTAGTTCACCGGCGCGTTGTCTCCGTCCGTGTGGGATATGCGGCAGGCTTCCCGGCGTCCGGCGTAAACGTGGGGACTATCGGTGATGCGACTTACCGGGGTAAGAGATAAACTCCCCGCCAAACCGCAATTTGAAGATGGAACTGTTAATACATAAGGGAGAATTTTTATGAAGTATGCAGAAAAAGAAAGGCGAAGTCTCTACATTATAGGGTGGCTGCTGCCTGGGATTGCGGCGGCATATCTGCTGCTCTCAAAAGTGTTTGGAATGGATTTGAGCCGTCTGATGCTGCCCTGTATTTTTCACAGCGTTACAGGGTTATACTGTCCCGGATGCGGCGGAACCAGGGCAGCGTGGCTGCTCTTGCAGGGAGATATCCTGCAATCCTTGTATTATCATCCGCTGGTGCTTTACGGGGCGGTGCTTTATGGGTGGTTTATGATTTCCAACAGCGTAGAATATTTGAGCAGGGGGAAATATAAAATCGGGATGCGCTATCGCAAATGGTATGTAACAGCCGGGGTGATTCTGTTAATTTTGAATTTTTTGGTAAAAAATGGGGCAATGCTCATCTGGCATTACCCCATGATAGAGTAGGCAGTTTGTAACAGTTCAGACAGGCGGAGCTGTTACGACAGCTTACAGGTTGTTTTCGAAATACTCTTGATAATATTGATACTGCTGTTGGAACTCTCCGTCTGCTATGGTGGATGCAACCATGGCGATTGTCAGGAAAAGGGTGAGGCATAAGCCGACGATGGAAAGGCTGAGACCTGTCTTCGCCCGCCCCTGCATGGGATTTCCTGTTTTTGAAAGAATGGCAAAGAGAATGCCCAGGCCGCCAAGAGGGATGCTGACATAACAACAGCAGCACAATACCAGCGAAAGGATGCCAAGAACCAGAGACGCCGTGGCAAAAGCATTCGGCGGCTCTGGTTTTTGATCTTCAAAATTCGGCTCATAATGGTAAGTTCCGCGGTAATTATTTGTAGAGGTATCATTATCGTCATAATGACATCTGTATTTGTCGTCCATAGTATCTCCTTCTTGCAAACCATTCAGCTGCGCGGTGAAATCTATCATTTCCAGAAGCAGGGCTGAGGTTTGCTATGTATATTTTCCATAATAGCATAGACAAAGAAGAAACTCAAGTGATATACTGGGGAAGCTTGGGATAAGTGCGGTTTGCCGGAAGACATTTAAATTATTTTAGTTGAAAGCTATATGGCAGCGCATGATCAAGATAGAAATTTTTAGGTTATAAGGAGAAATTATGGATATTAATAAAGTACTTGCAAAGGAGCTTTCCGTCCAGTTCTGGCAGGTGGAAGCAGCAGTGAAGCTGATTGATGAGGGCAATACGATCCCGTTTATTTCCCGGTACCGCAAGGAGGCGACGGGAGCTTTGAACGATGAGGAGCTGCGCAAGCTGTTTGAACGTCTGAATTATCTGAGGAATTTGGAAGAGAAAAAGGCGCAGGTGATTGCATCTATTGAGGAGCAGGGGAAGATGACGGAGGAACTGCGGCGGCAGATTCTGTCAGCGGAGACTCTGGTGGTGGTGGAAGATTTGTACCGCCCGTTCCGCCCGAAGCGCAGGACACGGGCGATGATTGCCAGGGAGAAAGGGCTGGAGCCGCTGGCAAACCTTATCCGGCTCCAGATGATAAACCGTCCGGTGGAGGAAGAGGCGGAGGCTTTTTTATCGGAAGAAAAGGAAGTGCATACCCCGGAAGAGGCAGTAGCAGGAGCGAAGGATATTCTGGCGGAAGCTATTTCGGATGAGCCTTCTTACAGGATGAAAATCCGTAAAATGACGATGCAGGGCGGCAGGATCGTTTCAACGGCAAAGGATGCCGAAGCACAGTCCGTATATGAGATGTATTATGATTATGATGAAGCGATACAGAAAGCGGCAGGGCATCGGACACTGGCGCTGAACCGTGGAGAGAAGGAAAAGTTTTTGACGGTGAAGGTGGAAGCTCCCCAGGATGATATTTTACAGTATCTTAGCCGTCAGGTGATTACGAGGGACAATCCTTATACGTCTCCGGTTTTGCAGGAGGTCGTTGAGGATAGTTATAAGCGTCTGATAGCCCCGGCGATTGAGCGGGAAATACGGAATGAGCTGACGGAAAAAGCAGAGGAAGGGGCTATTGCAGTATTTGGAAAGAACCTGGAGCAGCTTCTGATGCAGCCGCCGATTGCAGGACAGACGGTGCTTGGATGGGACCCGGCGTTCCGTACAGGGTGTAAGCTGGCGGTGGTTGACCCTACAGGAAAGGTGCTGGACACAAAGGTGGTTTACCCGACGGCGCCAACGAATGAGAAAAAAATCCGCGCTGCAAAAGAGACGGTGAAACAGCTTATCCAAAAACATGGAGTCAGCCTGATTTCTGTTGGGAACGGAACGGCGTCCAGGGAATCGGAGCAGGTCATTGTAGAGATGCTCGGGGAGATTCAGGAGCCGGTGCAGTATGTAATTGTTAATGAAGCCGGGGCTTCGGTTTACTCTGCAAGCAAACTGGCAACAGAAGAATTTCCGGATTTTGATGTGGCGCAGCGGAGCGCAGTATCTATCGCGCGGCGTATTCAGGATCCTCTGGCAGAGCTGGTGAAGATTGACCCCAAATCTATCGGTGTAGGACAGTATCAGCATGATATGAACCAGAAGAGGCTGGGCGATACTCTGGGCGGCGTGGTAGAGGACTGTGTAAATAAAGTAGGCGTGGATTTGAATACGGCGTCTGCGCCCTTAATGGAGTATGTGTCAGGCATATCGAAAGCAGTTGCGAAAAATATCGTGGCATACCGGGAGGAGAACGGCCGGTTTACAGAGAGGAAACAGCTTTTGAAAGTGGCAAAGCTGGGGGCGAAGGCATACGAACAGTGCGCCGGATTTATGCGCATCCAGGGCGGCAGGAATCCGCTGGACTCTACCAGTGTCCATCCAGAGAGCTACGGGGCGGCAATGCTGCTTCTGGAAAAACTGGGCTGCCGGACAGAGGATATTACAGGCGGGAAGCTTGCCGGGATTTCGAAAAAGGTAAAGGATTATAAAGAAATGGCAGAGACGCTCGGCATCGGCGAAATGACTCTGCGTGACATTGTGAAGGAGCTGGAGAAACCAGGGCGTGACCCAAGGGAGGATATGCCGAAGCCTATTTTGCGCAGCGATGTGCTGGATATGAAAGATTTGGCTCCAGGCATGGTTTTGAAGGGGACGGTGCGCAACGTCATTGACTTTGGGGCGTTTGTGGATATCGGCGTCCATCAGGATGGGCTGGTTCACATTTCTGAGCTTTCTGCAAAGAAATTCGTGAAACACCCGCTGGAGGTCGTGAGCGTCGGGGATATTGTGGACGTGAAAGTGCTGAGCGTGGATTTGCAGAAAAAGAGGATAGCGCTGACAATGAAATTGTAAGGTGCTGTGGATGTGCGAATCCTACCGAATTTTGCGAAAGAATTTACTTGCATATTATTTTTGCTATATTATAATGGATAGGGATTTAAATACGATGGTGAAAAACATGAACTATACAGAAGCAGTGGAATATATTTTAAATGTTCCGAAGTTTACAAAGAAAAATAAAATGGAGAACACCATAGAACTAATGGAGCGCCTGGGGCGGCCGGAGCGGGGCATGAAGGTGATCCATGTGGCGGGGACAAACGGCAAGGGTTCTGTGTGCGCGTTCCTGTCTGCGATGCTGGTAAAGGCAGGACGGAGGACGGGACTGTTTACATCGCCGCATCTGGTGAAAATCAATGAGCGTTTCCAGATTAACAACGTGCCTGTGGAGGATGAGGATTTCTTAAAGGCATATCTCAAGGTGCAGAAAGCAGTAGAGGATATGCAGAAGGAGGGCTTCGCCCATCCTACTTATTTTGAGCTGCTGTTTGCGCTGGCGATGGTGCTCTTTGAGGAAAAGCAGGTGGAATATGTAGTGCTGGAAACAGGGCTTGGCGGACGTCTGGATGCCACGAATATGGTGGAGAGCCCCATTGTTACGGTGATTACGTCCATTAGCCTTGACCATACGGAAATCCTGGGGGAAACCATAGAAGAAATCGCGTTTGAGAAAGCGGGAATTATAAAACCTCATGTACCTGTCATTTATGACGGGCGCTGTAAGGGGGCGGAAAAGGTAATCCTGGCCAGGGCAAAAGCGCTGGATTCACCGGCATATGCGCTCCATGAGGGAATGTATGAAATTTTAGGGAACACGGAGAAAAGCATTGATTTTTCGCTGGATAATGGGTATAGTGTACATACACGGGTGACGGTTCCGTATCTGGCGCATTATCAGGTTATCAACAGTGCGTTAGCGCTCTTGGCGATGGAAGTTATCGACAGCGGGATTCCCATGGAAACCCGCGTCCAGGCAGTAAAGGAAACGACATGGCAGGGGCGTATGGAAACGGTGATGCCAGGTGTGGTGTTTGACGGTGCGCACAATGCGGACGGGGTACGGGAATTTGTGCGGACGGTATGCCGTGTACAGAAAGACAGGCCTGTGACGCTGCTGTTTTCGGCAGTGATGGAAAAGGATTATGAAAAAATGATAGAAACCATCTGCAGGCAGACGGAATTTGCCCATGTAGTAGTGACGGAAATCGCCGGGGAGCGGAATGTTCCGGCAGAGAGACTGGCAGAGGTATTCCGCAGGTATGTAGAGGCACCGGTGGAGGCTGTTCCGCGGGCTGCCGATGCGTTTAGAAGAGCACTGGAGGAGAAGCGGGACAGTATGCTGTTCTGTGTCGGCTCCCTGTATCTGGTAGGGGAGCTGAAGGGGCTGCTGGCAAAAGGGCTGTGAAGCCGGAGCTGCGGCAGTTGATTTTAGGAGGGGACAGATGATTAATTACGAAGAGGAATTAAAGAAATTCCATCCGAGCCTGGATGTAAATGAGGCAGAGGATGCCATTTATAACAGGGATTTGACAGATGTGACGGACATTTTGCGGGAATTGATAATGGACGAAAAGAAAAAGGGCAAGAATTTCAAATAAGGGGTAAATATGAATTGTATTTTCTGCGGGACTCCGCTTTCGGAGCATGATTACTGTAAGGGCTGCGGGGCAGATATCACACTGCTGAAACGGATTGTCAGGATTTCCAACCTGCTGTATAACCAGGGGCTGGAGAAAGCGATGGTACGGGATTTATCTGGGGCTATTGTATGTCTGAAACGGAGCCTGAAATTTAATAAGGACAATGTGGATGCAAGGAACCTGCTGGGGCTGGTTTACTATGAAACGGGAGAAGTGGTTTCTGCACTGAGTGAATGGGTCATCAGCAAAAATAAGAGCGTACAGAATAATTTGGCGGACGTTTACATAGATAAGCTTCAGTCTAATAAGAATAAACTGGATTTGATTAACCAGACAATACGGAAATACAACCAGGCGCTGCTGTACTGCCGTCAGGACAATGAGGATATGGCGGTTATCCAGCTTAAGAAGGTACTCAACCAGAATCCTCAGCTTATCAAAGCGTATAACCTGCTGGCGCTCTTGCATCTGAAAAGACAGGAGTATGAGAAGGCGAGGAAGCTGTTAAGGCGGGCGGCATACATTGACGCTACGAATACCACGACGCTGCGTTATCTGCAGGAAGTGGAGGCGGCTACCGGAATCAGCACCAGCTTAGATATGAAACGGAAGAAAAAGTATGCTAAGGAAAAGGTGAATAAGCTGACGGGCACGACCACCTATATGAGCGGGAATGAGATGATTATCCAGCCCACGACCTTCCGGGACAGTTCGGCAGTGGCTACGTTTATCAATATTTTTCTGGGCGTTCTTCTGGGAGGGGCAGTGGTATGGTTTCTGGTGGTGCCGGGAACCAGGCAGAGTATCAATGCGTCCGCGAATAAGCAGGTGACGGATGCGAACTCGAAGATGGCGTCCGAGGCTTCCAAAGTACAGGGGTTAGAGGATGAAATTTCAGATTACCAGGCGAAGATAGACGCTGCGAACCAGACGATGGAGGAAGCCAATGCGAAAGCAGAGTCTTATGAGGAATTGTTAGCAGCGGCAGATTTGTATATATCGAATCCGAATAACCAGGCACAGGCGGCCGAAGCGCTGGGTGAGATTAAAGCCGACAGCCTGAGCGGGGCAGCGCAGGATTTGTATGAGCATATGATGGAAGCGATCAGTGATTATGTTTATAATGATGCGATAAATGCTGCAAATACGGCATATACCAACAGGAATTATCAGGAAGCGATCGAACAGTATGAGAAAGCGCTGGAAGCAAAGCCGGGAGATGAATGGGCGCTTCTGTATCTGGGCCATGCTTATTATGCGGTGCAGGATACGGCAAATGCAGATGATGTGTTCAATGAGCTGATTCAGAAATATCCGGCAAGGGAAGCAGAAGTGCGTCCATATATCAGCGGAACGTCGTCGGGAGGCACGAGACGGAGCGGAAATGGCGGCCAAGATACAGGCGGCGGAAACGGCGCAGGAGATGAAGAAGGCCAGGGAACGGGCGGCGGAAACGGCGCAGGAGATGAAGAAGGCCAGGGAGCAGGCAGCGGAAATGGTTTAGGAGATGAAGGCACTCAGGGCACAGGCAGCGGAAATGGCTTAGAAGATGAAGAAAGCCAGGAGCCAGGAAACGGCGGCGATATAGACCGTACAGGCGGCGGGCGTCTGGGATTTGTACAGTAATATACAGCAGAGAAACCTCTGGGAAGGGGCGTGTGCGGGGCATACGTCTCTTTTTGCCTTATCAGGAAGTCATCCGGTTGTTTTCTGTAAGGCAAAAACCTTTCGGGGCGGGTATATAAGGTATTTTGCAGACGGATTTTAATGAAGGCTGGCAGCAGCCTAAATAGCGGCATGAGGGGAGATTTGTATGGAGAAATGTGTGGAAGTATCAGGCACTACACTGGTGATTAAAGTTCCCAGAGAATTGGATCATCATAGTGCGGAGTATCTTCGTGGAGAGGCGGACAGGATTCTTGGGGAAAAGAGCATCCGCAGTATTGTCTTTGACTTTGAGAGGACAAGCTTCATGGACAGCTCAGGAATCGGGCTGATTATGGGGAGATATAAAAACATCCGGTTTACTGGGGGGAAGGTGACTGCTGTCCGGGCAAATGAACAGATACGCAGGATATTGACTCTATCGGGAATGCACAAAGTCATAGAAATTTATGAGGGAGAGCCGGAAATACTGGAGAGGGGGCGAGGAAGATGAGCAGTACGAATGAAATGAAGCTGGAATTTGACAGCCGTTCCTGCAATGAGGGCTTTGCACGTGTGGCGGTTGCGGCATTTATGACACAAATGAACCCAACGCTGGAGGAAGTGGCGGATGTAAAAACTGCGCTGTCTGAAGCAGTGACGAACTCTATCGTTCATGGTTATGAGGGGGAAGTACAAAAGATTATTGTAGAATGCCGGATTGAAGGGAAGGAGCTCTGGGTTACGGTGATTGATAAGGGCTGCGGTATTGAAGATGTGGCGCAGGCCATGGAGCCGATGTTTACGACAAAGCCGGATGCGGAGCGTTCTGGTATGGGCTTTGTGTTTATGGAAGCGTTCATGGATGAGGTGCGGGTAGAATCTGTGCCGGGAAAGGGGACGTGTGTGTTTATGAGAAAAAAAGTCGAGCAGCCGGCAGATGAATTTAACCAGTGAAAGGACGGGCCAATGGAACATACCCTTGCGTTAATCGAAAAAGCACACGGAGGGGATAAAGAGGCGAGAGAAACACTGGTAGAAGAAAACATGGGTCTGGTATATACGATTGTGCGGCGCTTTGCGGGGCGGGGGCATGAGATGGAGGATTTAATCCAGATAGGCAGCATCGGGCTGATTAAAGCGATTGATAAATTCAATCCTGCGTTTGATGTAAAGTTTTCCACTTATGCAGTTCCCATGATAGCCGGGGAAATCAAGCGCTTCCTGCGGGATGACGGGATGATAAAGGTGAGCCGGAGCCTGAAGGAGACGGCGGGGAAAGCGTATATGGTAAGAGAGGCTCTGGAGAAAAAACATGGGCGTGAGCCGACCCTGGAAGAGATTTCGGAGGAAATTGGGGCGGCCAGGGAAGATATTGTGCTGGCTATGGAATCAGCGGCAGAGGTAGAATCTCTCCATAAAACGATATACCAGGGAGACGGAAATGCGATTTCCCTGATGGACAAGCTGGAAGAGCAGGGAAACCCTAATGAAGAATTATTGAATCATATGGTGTTAAATGAAGTTATGGAGACGCTTCATGAGGAGGAGCGGACGCTTATCAGGCTGCGTTACTTTGAGGACAAGACGCAGATGGAAGTAGCGAAGGTGCTTGGAATGTCCCAGGTGCAGGTATCGCGGTATGAAAAGAAGATATTAAAAAAAATGCGGGGAAGGATTTCATGACTTCCCCGCATTTTTTGGGGAAAATAGGGAATAATGGTTATTGTGAACGGAGTGAACAGCAGATGATGATAAAAAGAAAGATGGAGGAATGTATCATGAGAAAAAGGAAGATGGTTACCTGCCTGACTGTGCTGGCGCTGGTGGCGGTTCTGGCAGGGATTTTCTGCTATATTTCCTATGTAAATAACAGTTCTTCTGAGAAACGGGGAACTCTGGTGCGTGCATTCACGCAGAAAGTGGATGAGTGCTGTATATGACAAATGATACTTTATATTTAAAAATTGACCAGAACGTGCAGGTACACGATACACATGTGACGCTGGGGGATATCGCACAGCTCACCTGCAGCAATAAAGAGATAGAGAACAGGGTTAAAACTGTGAAAGTGAAAGAAGCCGCCAACGGGAAGCCAGGGCGCCATGCGATGTCAGTCATGGAGCTGATAGAGGCGGTACAGAAAGAATTTCCAAGCTTGGAAATCAACAATATCGGGGAAGCCGATTTTATCATAACATATGAGAATCCGAAGCAGCCGGGAGAAGCGGTTAGCTGGTTAAAGACAGTGTGCGTATGTTTCCTGGCGTTTTTCGGTGCGGCGTTTACCATCATGACTTTTAATAATGATGTGGATATCCCTAAATTGTTCGGGCAGCTTTATATGCAGTTTACCGGGCAGCAGTCGGATGGATTTACGATTCTGGAGCTTACTTACTCTATTGGTGTGGGAATTGGTATCCTGCTGTTTTTCAATCATTTTGCCGGGAGAAAGATTACGGCAGACCCTACGCCTATGGAAGTGGAAATGCGTCTGTACGAGGATGACATCAACAATACGCTGATTGAGTCAAGCAGCCGGAGTCCGAAGAAGAAAGGAAAGGCTGGTGCAAAATCATAAACATGGGAGGCATAGAGTATGGCGATGCAGGTTTTACTGGGGATTATCGGGCTAAGCAGCGGATTTATTGTGGCGGGCGGAGTGATTGCGCTTATTGTTGGCTTAGGCATCATTACCCGGTATGCGGGAATCAGCCACACGGGACAGAGAGTGTGGCTGTATGAGGACGCAGTGCTGCTGGGCGGACTGGCCGGGAACATTCTGACGGTTTACCAGGTCAACGTGGGGCTGGGGAATGTAGGGCTGGGTGTTATGGGACTGTGCTGTGGTATTTTCGTGGGAAGCTGGATTCTGGCGCTGGCAGAGATTGTGAATATTTTTCCGGTGTTTTCCAGGCGCCTGGGGATAACGAAAGGAATGAGCATCCTGGTGCTGGCTGTGGCGGTAGGAAAGGTGACCGGGAGCTTGCTGCATTTCTATATGCGCTGGTAGCAGGAGCAGCCATAGAAAAGAAAGGAAGGGTAAAAATATGGCAGATGTATTGAAAGAACAAAAAAACCAGAAATATAATGAATATGTCAAACAGGTAACGCCTACCCACAGCCTGCCGGCAAATATGGCGAAAGCATTTTTGATGGGAGGGATGATCTGCATCATCGGGCAGTTTATCCTGAATGTATGCGGAAATCTGGGCTTGGATAAAGATGCTGCGGGAAGCTGGTGTTCCCTGATCTTGATTTTGCTGAGCGTCGTATTGACAGGCTTCGGAATTTATCCAAAGTTAGCTAAGTTTGGCGGTGCAGGGACATTGGTTCCGATTACCGGGTTTGCGAACTCTGTGGCAGCGCCGGCAATTGAGTTTCAGAAAGAGGGGCAGGTATTTGGAATTGGCTGTAAGATTTTTACCATAGCAGGACCGGTTATCCTATATGGGATTTTTTCAAGCTGGGTGCTGGGGCTTGGGTATTGGATCGGAAAAACGGTTGGGATTTTTTAAAAATCAATGAAGTTTTTGGATAGTACACAGGGGATGTGCAGAGAGGAGATTTATGGAAAGTAAATGGAATATTGGAGAAGGCGGGGATATGCCGATTGGTTTCGGGCTGTCATTGGCTGCAAATCAGAAATCAATGGAAGCTTTCGCGGGCATGACAGATGAGGAAAAATATAGAACCGTGGAACAGAGCCGCCAGATGCACACCAGGGAGGATATGGAACGTTTTGTGGATAGCCTGGGTGGGAAATAGAGGGAACCGTATAGCAGTTCAGCCGAAGGCTGAACTGCTATATTATGACAAGAGTACGTCGGAGATAGTGCTTTTAAAGTGAAGATTTATATGATATACTGAAAGAAAAACACAGGAGGGAAATTATGAGGAGAAAGTTTAAACGGGCGGTTCCGTGGATTTTGGCGGTATGTCTGGGAATTAGCGGCGTGATGCCTCATGCGGGAGAGATACAGGCGAAAGCGGCGGCTAGTTTGGAGGATGGGCTGGCAGGATATTGGAATTTTGATGGAGATACGGATGAGGAGCGGCTGCAGAATAGGGCGTCTGGTTCGAATATTGCGGCAGAAAAGTCGGGAAGCGGTGTGACGCTGAAAAGCGGGGACGGTATATCTGGGGGAAGCGTTTATTTCAGTAAAACGGCGAATTCTTATATCAAGCTGAATCTGAAGGCGGCAGACAGAGGGTTGAACGCCTCCACGGATGATTTTACATTTTCTGCCTGGGTGAAATATGACAGTGATGTTTTAAACGGTGATAAGATTAACCTTTTCCAGCAGACAGCAGATGTATCCAATACGGGGGCAGACGGGCGGACGGTTCTTTATCTGAACACAGGAAGAAAGTATGGAACTTATCTGACAGGGGCAGATGCAGTATGCGACGGCAGTACGATTGAGGTGAACAATTGGCATCATGTAGCGGTTACTTATGAGCATACGCAAAAGAAGATGCAGTTCTATGTAAATGGAAGCCTTGCGGGGGAGAGTACACTTAGTGGGACAGCTGTGAATACGGACACAGATATTCTGGTGGGTATTCACAAAAACATGAATGCTGTGGGAGCAGTCAAAGGGTATGTGGATGAGCTGCGCTACTATAATAAAGTAGTGAATGCTGACACAGTGAAAGCGATATATGATGAATTTGGGCTGGCAGAGGGACTGCGGGCATTGATTGAGGAAGCAGAGAGCCTGAATGAGAGCGGGAGCGCTTCGGCAGAAGCGGCGGCAAATATGCAGACAGCGATAAATGCAGCAAAGGAACTTTTAAGCGGCGGGACGGCATCAAAGGAGCAGCTTGAGGAGAAGATGCTGCAGCTTCAGGCAGCCATAGAGGTGTATCAGAGGGCGGCCGTGGTTACTATAGCAGTGGACACAACGGATGTAGTGCGTGAGATTCCGTCTGCTATGTTTGGAATTAACCACCGTTATCATAAAGACGGATATGGGAGTTGGGACACAAGCACACATTCCATTGTGGACGCATTTAATGTGCTTTCCAAGGAAGCAAATTTCGGCTCCGTACGTTATCCGGGAGGCACGGTATCCAATCTTTTTACATGGAAAGATACCATCGGGCCTCTGGAGGAGAGGATGCCTACGATTGCAGGGAATAATTTTTACTCTACGCCAGGGGAAGTGCCGGTAGCTCCGGCTTTCGGTGTGGATGAAGCAATGAAGTGGATTTATGACGATTTAGGTTCGGAGGCAATCTTTGTCTATGGCCTGGGGCGGGGGAATCCTCAGGATGCAGCGGATCTGGTAGAGTATCTGAATGCACCGAATGACGGCAGCAATCCAGGCGGCGGCGTGGACTGGGCGGCGATACGTGCGCAGAACGGGCATGAAGAGCCCTATGGTGTCGTCCGCTTTGAGATGGGAAATGAGTTCAGTGATGTCGGACAGGATTACTGGATGGCAGGGAAAGGCAGCCTGAGTGCAGTGGATGCTTACATAGATGGCGGGGTTATGACTTATACTGCAGGGCAGACGAGCTATTACCAAAATACGACGAACGTAGCAAAGAAAGCGGACTGGAGGGCTGCCGCGTCAAACAGTGACGGAAATCCGAATGAGGAACGCTATGTGTACTGGGTTCCGGTTGTGGAGGACAGCGCTGCTGTGTCTGTGGCGGGAACAGCCTGGAGAATCGTGGACTCTCTGGAAGGGCAGGGAGCGGAGAATGTGTGTACCTTTGATTATGAAACAGGAAAGATTACATTTGGAGACGGCACGAACGGAAATATCCCGGCGGCAGGTGCAAAGATTACATGTACATACCAGTCGCGGCAGGCGGGATTTGTGGATTACTATGACGCTATGAAAGCGGTGGCGGATGAAATTGGAACGGATATCGAGATTTACTCTGGCATTGTAGACAGGCTTCAGAAAGAGTTTATAACAAAAATGAATCAGAAGGGGTATAACGATAAATATGACGGCGTGATTATTCATCCATACACCAGCTTTTCAAGTGCGGCTCAATATGAAGACTCTCTGGCAACTGCGAAGCAAAAGACGGATTATGTAGCGTCCCATAAAGATGCCATGATGAATGCTACAGGCGATGATAGTAAAAAGGTGGCGATTTCGGAATTTGGTATTAATACGTCAAGTAATTATGTTACTTCCCTGGGAACGGCTATCTATATCGCAAACCATATGGTTGACGGTGTAAATGCCGGGGCAGCGTACCAGAATAAGCATTGTCTGGTGGACTTCACAGTGGGAGATAACCTGGGGGCATGGCAGCAGTGCGTCATCCAGTGCCATAATTCAGCGGATGAATATAAATATGTAGCGACCCCATCTCTGCATTTATTTTCTATTTTCAACAATATGACAGGGAATGTACAGGTGAACCAGGAAATCAGCGGAAATGGAGATTACTGCGGCAGCGGCAATAGTATAGTGAAAAATGTTAATGTTTATTCTACCAGGGATGAAAAGGGAAATACCTATGTACTGTGCATCAACAATAAGAAATCAGATGCTTCGTCTGTGAGGATATCTGTAGATGACAGGGATTTGACGGGTGAAGAAATCACGGTATGGGATTTGAGCTCTGAAAATGTAGATGACATGAATACGCTGGCTGAGCCGGATAAGGTGACGGTGAGAAAAACCAGCGTGATGGGAAACGGAACAGCATTAGACTATACACTTCCGGCACATTCGGTTACCGGCTTTAAGATTCCACGGGAAAAAGTGGCTGTCACAGCGCTTCCTTCGGAGGGAGGAAGTGTCAGCGGAAGCATAAGCAAGGCAGAAATCGGAAGCGAAGTGACAGTCACGGCAGAGCCGGAGAAAGACTATGAGTTTGCCGGATGGTATAAAGGAGAGACGAAGGTATCTGAAGATGCGGTTTATACGTTCATTGTTACGGAAGCTGTGGAACTGATGGCAAAATTTAAGAAAAAGACGGCGCCAATAGTCCCAGAGCCGGATAATCCGACACCAGATAATCCGAAGCCGGATAATCCGAAGCCAGATAATCCGACACCAGATAATCCGAAACCGCCAGTACCCGATAACCCGAAGCCATCTGTTCCGGAAAAGGGAACTTCCATTTCTTCTGGAGCGGCAGATTATAAGGTTACAAAGTCTGGTGAAAAAGGGGGAACGGTAACGGTTTCCAAAGTTGCAAAAGGGAAAACAATAAAATCACTCAATATACCAGATACCATTAAATGGGAAGGGTACACACTCATGGTAACGGAAGTAGCGGCAAAGGCTTTCCGGAATAATAAAAAAATTACTTCCGTCAATATAGGGACGAATGTCACGAAAATTGGCGCGCAGGCGTTCTTTAAGTGCAGCAAGCTTAAGAAGATTATTTTTAAAGGTAAAAAAGCGCCGAAAATTTCTTCAAAAGCATTTAAAGGAATAGCGAAAAACTGTAAAGTATATGTTACGAAGAAAATGCCGAAGAAACAGGTGAAGCTTCTGCAGGCGAGACTTAAGAAGGCAGGGGTTAAGAGCAGCGTAAAATATAAGAAATAAATTGACAATACAAAGTAAAACGGATAAGATAAGTAAGGTATATCACAGCGGTGAGACACCGCATGTATAAAAGTGTAAGGAGGAAATTTCTATGTATTCACTGGAGGAAGTGCGGGCAGTCGATCCGGAAATCGCTGATTCAATTGTCCGGGAGGAAGAACGCCAGAACAGCCACATTGAACTGATTGCTTCAGAAAACTGGGTGACAAAAGCTGTCATGGCAGCTATGGGAAGTCCGTTGACGAATAAATACGCAGAGGGGTATCCGGGAAAACGTTATTACGGGGGATGCCAGTGCGTAGACGAAGTAGAGAATCTGGCTATGGAGAGGGCAAAGAAGATTTTTGGCTGTACTTATGCGAATGTCCAGCCCCATTCAGGCGCGCAGGCAAATATGGCAGTATTTTTGGCAATGCTGGAAGCAGGAGACACGGTTATGGGCATGAATCTGGCTCATGGCGGACATCTGACGCATGGAAGTCCTGCAAACTTCTCGGGTATGTATTTCAACATCGTGCCGTATGGGGTAAATGATGATGGAGTGATTGATTATGACAAAGTAAGAGAGATTGCCCTGGAATGCAAACCGAAGCTGATTGTAGCAGGTGCCAGTGCGTATGCACGTACCATTGATTTCAAGAGGTTTAGAGAAATTGCAGACGAAGTGGGCGCTTACCTGATGGTAGACATGGCTCATATCGCAGGTCTAGTGGCTGCCGGGCTGCATCCGAGCCCCATCCCTTATGCGGATGTGACAACAACGACCACGCATAAGACGCTGCGCGGTCCAAGGGGAGGAATGATTCTTTCCAGTGAAGAGACAGCAAAGAAATTTAACTTTAATAAAGCAGTATTCCCAGGCGTACAGGGCGGCCCGTTGATGCATGTTATCGCAGCAAAAGCCGTATGTTTCAAGGAAGTGCTTTCTGATGAGTATAAAGTATACCAGCAGAACATCGTGAAGAATGCGCAGGCGCTCTGCAAAGGACTGATGAGCCGCGGAATTAAGATTGTTTCCGGCGGAACGGACAATCATCTGATGCTGGTAGACTTGGTAGATACCGGAAGGACAGGAAAAGAAGTAGAGAACCTTCTGGACAGTGTGAATATCACATGTAATAAGAACACGATTCCGAATGACCCGAAATCAGCGTTCGTGACCAGCGGCGTCCGTCTGGGAACCCCCGCAGTTACTGCAAGAGGGATGAAGGAAGAGGATATGGATGTCATCGCAGAGGCTATCGCCCTGATGATAAAAGACCCGGAGGCAAACCAGGAGAAAGCAAAAGAGCTGGTTGCAGGGCTGACGGCAAAGTATCCATTGATTTAAATTATATTAAAAAATCTGCCCTTTCTGAGAGGGCAGATTTTTTAATGGCATTGGACGGGTGCACGTTTGTAAAATCTTAATGAAATTTTAAACCAGAAAGATTCGAAAGAATCTAGGAAATAAACGAAAAAGGGGACTTAACCCGCATAAATGCTGGGTTTTTCAGGGTTTCGGATGGTTCTGTATAGGAAGCTAAAATGACCTATAAATGTGAACGATTAGCAACAAGTTAGCAACAATCTGGTGGCACAGGTATCTTCTCAATCTCAGCCCGCAAATCGTCAACGGAACGGTGGCCATAAACGCCGTTTGTGATATCACTGCCGAAGGAGTGGCCGAGCATCCGCTTTCTGTCGTTTTCATTTACACCGTATTTCTCGCACAGAGCAGAGAAAGTATGGCGGCAGTCATGGGGCGTGTGTTTTTTGATTCCGACTAATTTCAGGGTGGCGTACATCTTGCTTCTGAAAGCTCCAGCATCACGCATCAGGAAGCCTTTGTTCCGCATCTGATGCGTTACCAATGGAAGGATGCCGGAGTGAATTGGGACAATCCGATTCTTTCCTGCGGCGGTTTTGATGCCGCCCTGAAAATACTGCTCTTCGAAATTGACTTGCAGGGTTTTGTATGCAGCAATGCGGTAGCCGGAATAGCACATAATCAGCAGCATTCCAACCACAGGGTCATGCCTGTGCGCCCAGAGGATTTTTAATTCGTCCTCACTGAATGGCTCCCCGTGCTCGTCATCGTCCCGTATTTTAATTTTGACGGCGGCAGAGTAGTCTTTGTCCACCAGCTCGTAAATCATGGCGTATTCGTACATCTGGTGGAACAGGGAGACAATCAGTTCCAGGCTGGCGTGCTTAAGGGGGCAGTCATCCACGGTTTTCTGCAGGTCGGGGTAGCGGAGGCTGGCGAACGCCTTGTCATGCAGCGGGGCGCAGTTTTTGAATGCAGCCCGGCAGGAGTTCATGGTAGCCTGTGAATAGACACGGCTGTTATC
>JBCLQO010000042.1:0-17764 GCA_041223665.1 Lachnospiraceae bacterium 46-15 | reverse complement strand
GATGATTCCTCTCGGAATCTTGTCTTCATGAACTTTCAAGGTTGTTTCACTGTTCAATTATCAATGTTCTATGCTGTCTCGTCCCTGACAGCTTCCTTAGTCTACCAAATCTTTCCGGATATGTCAAGCACTTTTTTCAATTTTTTTATCCGCACTGAAAAACCTGTATCCTATTGCGCCGGGAAATGGCAAACCGGAACTTATTTAAATATCCCCCAGCCTATTTTAAAGTCACTGTGCTTCCAGTCGAACAGGCTCTCATATTCTTCTTCTGTAAGCACATTTTCCAGCTGTTGTTTCTGCTCATCCGGAACTACCGCGTGAATGGAATCAATGAAGCAGAGATTTGGAAAAAGTACACACCACCAGTTCTTCCCTTCAGCCTTTCCGATGCACACCCGCAGCGCCTGATAACGCCCTGCCGGGAAGGTGCAGTCCCCGTAGGACTTTCTTGGGAAATAGCATTCCGTAAGTTCCGCATGGATAGAGTCCCTGCCTCCTGCTTTTTTTAACGCTTGTTCTGCGTTGCGTTCTATATCCGCCACATGTTCCTCTATCCTGCGCTTTGTCTCTTCGATATCCTCCGCGCCGTCCAGCAGCGTTTTCATGTATTCTACTACTTCATCCCTGACCACCAGTTTCCTCGCCTGGTCCTCTTCACTGTCGCTGTTCGCAATGACGTGGAAGCGTAGGATTTCTCCGGCAATCCCCTGTTGAATATCAGATGCCCTTCCTTTAAGAACGGTACATGCCCCTAGGATTCCTACAAGCGTCACTATGCCGCACAGGAATACTACCGGTTTTCTGTATAACCATAAAAACTCTCCCAGCATTTCTTTTTTCTCTTTCATAGGTCCTTTCCTCGCTTTTCTTTGATAACCAGAGTGTTTCCAGGAAATAAATACCTATTCATGCTTGTTCTGATTTTTTTCCAAAAACTTCCTCTATTCCTCGAATACCGTTCTCCTAGGAATCGGCACATTTGCTGCAGATGCCGCTTCCTGCGTAAGCTCTATACTGCCTCCCGGCAAAATCTTCCCGTTTTCTGTATAGAGCATAGGTATCTGAATAGATGCTTCCCCATTATGCAGATAATTCAGCAAATCCTTTAACGGCAGCTCTGGCGCTCCGTCCCCAGGCTGGTTTTTTGCTAAGTCTTCCAGATAAAGCCCTGTGTCCTCTTCTTTCTTCCTTGCCAGCTCCAGCGTTTCCCCATCTCCTACATACATCAGGATATTCCGGGCAAAAACAGGGTTATTTTCTAGGTAGCTCAGGATTTCACGGAGCATCTGCCCATTTTCTGCCGCTTCCTGTGAAAGAATCACGGCTTTTACATGCCCATAGTCAATATATTTACTGTCCTGTGCCTGCCGTTCCTCCTCCTGCACTTTTATATTTCCCGTCTCTGCCGTCAGCACGGTAGGAAAACGTCTATCCTCCAGTTCACGCCTGCCGCACCCGCCCAGAAGCACACACACCGCCAGGACGATCACCACTCTCTTCATGCCCTCCTCCTTCCTGCATATTCCACTACCGCCAAAGTCAGGGTAAATACCACCAGAATGGGCACGCATACATATCCGTTTACTACGGTAAACACCTGGAAAGCCGTATCATAAGTGCCGCACCACAAAGCAAACAAGTACACCAGAAGCCCTATCCTGAGATTTCTCCCATTCCCCCTGCCCTTCCCTTTTCCCAGCAATCCTTCTGACAAAAATTTGAGATAATACATCCCCGCACCTACAGCCGGAAAAAGCGTGGCCAGCATCAGGCCAGTAAAAACCACATCCCATCGCTGAAAAAAACTTCCTGGAATCACGGCGCTGCTCATTAGAGTAATAGCCGGCCAGGGCAGCGCCCGCATACCCGACTCCCCAAAGGAACCGATAGATGCCAGACACAGCGCCAACACCGACACGCCTGTCACGATTGCCGCCCTCACAAGAGTCCTGCCTGTATTTTCCCTCTTATTTAAGGAAGGGGTCAGAAATAAAAAAATCCCTGTCCCTCCGAAAGCAATAAATGTCTGCAATCCATGCTTTGCTGTCTGCATGGAAAACTCTGCTCTCCCAGTCCCCAGATACCCGGATTCCGTAGAAAATGCCGCACATACCAGCAGGAAAAGCAAGGGATACAGCAGCACAGAAAAGAGCACCTCGCTGACTCTCGCCCGTACCTCCAGGCCACCGGAAATAATATATATCCCTCCTAAAACTACCGCCGCCATCAGTACGCCTTGAGACATCTCCGGCAGAACAAACACCTGCGCAACCACGCCAAACAGACGCACCAAAAGAACACTGTTCATCAGCGCATAGCAGAAATAGAAAAGCATAAGCACTTTTGCACACCCGCCTCCCAGCCGCTCTGCCGTATATGCATACATCCCCTGCTCCATATGGCGTGCCGTCCAGCCCACCACCCAGGCATAAACCACAGCCAGGCTCACACCTGCTATCAGGCTCAGAATAAAGCTTCTTCCGCTTTCATTTTCAGCAAAGCCGGGCAGGAGGAGCGCCGCCTTCGCCAGCCAGTCCATCACCACCATACGTCCGAACTGGCGCTGGGAAATTTTCTGATTTTCAGAAATCATTCCGCTATTCTCCTTTCATCCGCATTCTTCGCCGATTCTGCCTGCGCGCAAACAACGGACGCTTCCACATCCTGGAAAGCGGTGCCCGCAGGATGCTGTCGCGTGCCTCCCCTTCCGGGTTGGCGTCCCTTCCTGCAAATGGCATCAGATACGAAACTCCAAAGCTTTTCAGTCCCGCCAGATGTATCAGCACCAGAAGCCATCCAAACAGGATTCCCAAAATCCCAAAGCCCGCGCACAATACAAGCATCAGATATTTCAGCAGACGCAGCGCTTCAGATAATTCTTCATTCGGAACTGCAAAAGACCCCAGCGCCGTTAGCGCCACAACAACGACCACCACCGGACTTACAATATTCGCGCTTACCGCTGCCTGCCCGATAATTAAGCCGCCTACAATACCAATCGTATTTCCGATGGGTCCCGGCATCCGGAGCCCCGCCTCCCGCAGCAGCTCAAAAGACAACTCCAGAAGCAGCACTTCCACCAATGCCGGAAAGGGCACACCCTCCCTGGCCTCCGCCAGTGAAAAAATCAGATTTGTAGGCAGAAGCTGTGTATGGAAATTCACTGCAGCCAGATAAAGCCCCGGCAGAGACACTGCCAGAAACGCCCCCATGTACCGGATAATCCTGAGAAATGACACAATCGCAAAATGCCGATAATAGTCATCACTTGTCTGAAACAAGGAATTGCAGGTAGCGGGCAGAATCAATGCCTCCGGAGAATTATCACAGACCAGCACAACACGTCCTTCCAGCACTGCCATCGCCGCCCTGTCCGGCCGCTCCGTAGCCTGATACTGTGGAAATGGAGAATACTTTAAATCTGCTGTCAGATGCTCTATCACCCCTCCATCCAGGACACCGTCAATTTCGAAGGACTCCAACCGCTTTTCCAAATTTTCCAAAATAGGCGGATAGGCCAGCCCATCCACATACACCATGGCACACATGGTATTGGAATACTTTCCAAGAGGCGTCTCCTTAACTTTTAGTGCTGTATCCCTCACACGCTTTCGAATCAGCGCTGTATTAACCTTCACCGACTCAGAAAACGCTTCTTTGCTGCCCCGCAGTACTTTCTCTGAATCCGCCTTCATCACACCGGTTCCAGGATAGCCTTTACTTCCTATCTTAATCGCTTTGTCAAAATAATCTACAAACAGTACCACATTGCCTGCCAGCATCGCAGCCATGGCTTCCTCCATAGAAGCCAGCTCTTTTGTATCTGATACCCCCAGGCTGTTTTCTTCGATTGCCTTCTGTATCCCACTCTCATCCATCCCCCACATATGGTTCAGCATTTTCCCGATAACGGAATCTTCCAGCATCATATTGCTGGCTGCTACTTCAATGTAAATCAGGAAACAACTTATCTCCTTATTCTTCCCCAGTTTCATGGGACGAAAAAGGATGTCGTCGCATCCTTCAATCATTTCCCGTACTCTCTCTTCATTCTGCTTTAAATCCGCCGATATGTCGCCCATGTTTTACCGCCTTTGCCTTTATTCCCGCAGATAGCCAACACCTGGACTGCTGCCATTCACGGTAACTCCTGACTTTCATGGCCGCTGCGGGGGTCAATACAAAAAAGGATAAGATTTCTCTTATCCTTCTCTTTCTAACATGTGCAATTTTTCCGATTCTATTCTTTTTCTTTCAGGCTGTTAATGATTGACTCCTTCTGGTTTTCGATATGGCTGCGTATAGCCTTCCCTGCCTGCTCCGCATCTCGGCTGGCCAGTGCGCTGCAGATAGCTTCATGCTCCCCCAAAAGTACCAGATGCATCTCCCGGTCTTTTAAATATTCCATCCGGTAACGATACATCTGCTCACGGAGGTTATTCAATATCTGCATCAATCTGCGGTTATCTGTGGCCTTGTAAATAATCTCATGAAAATCCATATCTGCCTGTCCGCTGGCCAGAATATCATCGCCAGACAGCGCTCTTTTGAACACTGCATTTGCCCTGCGCAGCTCTTTCAGCTGCTCCTCTGTAATCTTCTCACATGCATCCCGCACGGCCAGTTCCTCTAAGGCAGCACGCACCTGCAGCACGTCCTCTAAATCCTTAATCGTAATTTCAGCCACCTCCGCGCCTTTCCGGGGAATCATCAGCACCAAACCTTCCAGTTCCAGTTTACGGATAGCCTCACGTACCGGAGTACGGCTCACCCCCAGCCGCTGTGCCAGCTGAATTTCCATCAGACGTTCTCCCGGTTTCAGTTCCCCCCGCAGGATTGCCTGGCGCAAAGTATTAAACACCACATCCCGAAGCGGAAGATATTCGTTCATATCAATCTGAAAATCACCTGTCATTCGTATCTCCTCCATGATTTATAATACGCGTCAGATAAACCTGCTTTGCCAGGGAATCACGGCGCACCTTTTCATAAGCATACCTTGCCTTCTCTTCATCTTCAAACAATCCAAACACGGTCGGCCCGCTGCCGCTCATCATTGCCCCCAGAGCGCCGCACGCCATCATCTTTTCCTTTATCTTCCCAATCACCGGATATGCAGGAATCGTGACGCTTTCCAAAACATTTCCCATAAGCTCTGCCGCCCGATGCAAATCCCTTTCCCGGATAGCCGCTATCTGCCCGTCAATATCCGGGTGGCTCTCCAGCTCATCCGCTTTAAGATTCGTATACACCATTTTTGTAGAAACATGAATGCCTGGCTTTGCAATCAGCACATGGCATTTCGGCATCGCCGGAAGGCGTGTCAGCTTCTCCCCGATTCCTTCTGCCAGCGCCGTCCCCCGTAGAATACAGTAAGGAACATCCGCACCCAGCTTTACGCCCCTCTCCATCAGCTCCTGCTTCGTAAGCCCCAGTTGAAACATGCGGTTCAGCCCCACCAGTACTGCAGCCGCATCTGAACTGCCGCCCGCCATGCCCGCTGCTATGGGAATCACCTTCCGCAGACGGATAGACACGCCCTTCGGAATCCCAAATTCTTCTATCAAAAGACGCGCTGCCCGGTATGCCAGATTATTTTCATCCACTGGAAGATACTGCAAGTTCGTTTTCAGGCGGATTCCCGGCTTATCTATCTTATGGATATCAATCTGATCGTACAGCCTCACAGTCTGCATAATCATCCGCACTTCATGATATCCGTCCTCTCTTTTCCTCACCACATCCAGACCCAGGTTAATCTTTGCCAGAGCTTTCATCCTGATTTCTTTCATCGATGTTCTCCTTTGCATTTTGTATACAAAATCCTCTTTTCGCTATTGTACCATTTCTTTCCCGAAAGTCAAGCCCCAGCGGGCATTCTAAGACGGCCGAATCAAAGAAATAAGCGTACCACTATTTCCAATGATACGCTTATTTCTACATTATGAAATATAAGTATTTAACCCCAAAATGGTTTTCACTTATCTTTGTGCAATCGCTGCCTGTGCCGCCGCCAGCTTTGCAATTGGAACGCGGAACGGTGAGCAGGATACATAATCCAGTCCAAGCTTATGGCAAAATTCTACGGATGTAGGATCGCCGCCGTGCTCGCCGCAAATTCCCACATGCAGATTCGGATTTGTCGACTTGCCAAGCTTCAGTGCCAGTTCCATCAGTTTACCCACGCCTGTCTGATCCAGTCTTGCGAATGGGTCATTTTCAAAAATCTTGGTATCATAGTAAGCATTCAGGAACTTCCCGGCATCATCACGTGAGAATCCAAAGGTCATCTGCGTCAAATCGTTTGTACCGAAGCAGAAGAAGTCTGCCTCCGCCCCAATCTCGTCTGCCGTCAGTGCTGCTCTTGGAATTTCAATCATCGTACCTACTTCATATTTCAGCTTGCTGTTTGCCGCCGCGATTTCTCTGTCTGCGATTTCCACTACCAGTTTCTTGATAAATTTCAGTTCTTTTGCATCTCCTACCAGCGGAATCATGATTTCCGGGCATACTCTCCAGTCAGGATGTACAGCCTTTACGTTGATAGCTGCACGGATAACTGCCAGCGTCTGCATCTTCGCGATTTCAGGATACGTAACCGCCAGACGGCATCCGCGGTGTCCAAGCATCGGATTCATCTCTTTCAGGGCGTCAATGATTTCTTTGATGCGCTCTACTGTCTTGCCCTTTGTCTCAGCCAGTTTTCTGATATCTTCTTCCTCTGTCGGAACGAACTCATGGAGAGGCGGGTCCAGGAAACGGATCGTCACAGGATTCCCCTCCAGCGCTTCATAAAGCGCTTCAAAATCTTTCTGCTGCTCCGGCAGAATCTTCTCCAAGGCTTTTTCTCTCTCTTCCACTGTCTCGGCACAAATCATCTCACGGAATGCATCAATCCGATTCCCCTCAAAGAACATGTGCTCTGTACGGCACAGCCCGATGCCCTCTGCTCCCAGCGAGCGTGCTTTCTTCGCATCTGCCGGGGTATCTGCATTGGTGCGCACCTTCATGGTTCTGTATTTGTCTGCCCATCCCATGATTCTGCCAAATTCGCCTGCTATCGTAGCATCAACGGTCGGAATCTGCCCGTCATAAATATTTCCGGTAGAACCGTCCAGGGAAATGAAATCTCCTTCATGATACTCTTTCCCTGCAAGGGTGAACTTCTTATTCGCCTCATCCATCGTAATATCGCCGCATCCGGATACACAGCAGGTTCCCATGCCGCGGGCTACTACAGCCGCATGGCTGGTCATACCGCCGCGGACAGTCAAGATACCCTGCGCATTCTTCATTCCCTCAATATCTTCCGGGGATGTCTCCAGACGTACCAGAACCACCTTCTCTCCTCTTGCTGCCCATGCCTTGGCATCCTCTGCCGAGAATACAATTTTACCACATGCAGCTCCCGGAGAAGCGCCCAGCGCCCTTGCCGCCGGCTCAGCCGCTTTCAGGGCAGCCGCGTCAAACTGCGGATGGAGCAGCGTGTCCAGATTCCTCGGATCAATCATGGCAACTGCCTTATCTTCCGTAATCATACCCTCATCTACTAAATCACAGGCAATTTTCAGAGCTGCCTGGGCAGTCCTCTTTCCGTTACGTGTCTGCAGCATATACAGCTGCCTGTCCTCAATCGTAAACTCCATATCCTGCATATCGCGGTAGTGGTCCTCTAGCTTCTTGCAGATATCTACAAACTGGTCATATACCTCCGGCATAACCTCTTTGAGCTGATCAATCTTCTGCGGTGTGCGAACCCCTGCAACCACGTCCTCACCCTGGGCATTCATCAGGAATTCTCCCATCAGATGCTTCTCGCCTGTAGCCGGGTCACGTGTGAAAGCAACTCCCGTACCGGAAGTCTCGCCCATATTTCCAAATGCCATCATCTGTACATTCACGGCCGTTCCCCAGGAATACGGGATATCATTATCACGACGGTATACATTTGCCCGAGGGTTGTCCCAGGAACGGAATACTGCCTTGATAGCTTCCATGAGCTGTTCCTTCGGATCCGTCGGGAAATCCCTGCCGATTTTCTCTTTATATTCAGCTTTAAACTGATCTGCCAGCTCTTTCAAATCCTCCGCAGACAACTCAACGTCCTGGGTTACGCCCTTCTCTTTTTTCATCTTATCAATTAATTCTTCAAAATATTTCTTTCCGACCTCCATAACCACATCGGAGAACATCTGGATAAACCTTCTATAACAGTCCCATGCCCAGCGCGGATTACCGGATTTCGCTGACAATACTTCGACAACCTCTTCATTCAAACCAAGGTTCAGAATCGTGTCCATCATGCCCGGCATAGACGCCCTTGCGCCGGAACGGACAGAAACAAGAAGAGGATTCTCTTTGTCTCCGAATTTCTTCCCTGTAATTTCTTCCATTTTGGCAATGGCTGTCATAATCTGATCCATGATTTCATCATTAATCATCCTGCCGTCTTCATAATACTGCGTACATGCTTCCGTTGTAATCGTAAAGCCCTGTGGTACGGGCAGCCCCAGGCTGGTCATCTCCGCAAGATTCGCACCTTTGCCTCCGAGGAGATTCCTCATCCCCGCATTGCCCTCTGTAAACATATAAACCCATTTTGCCATGTTGCACATTCCTCCTACAATAGTTCTCATACCATGCCGCAAAGCGCCAGCTCCAAAGGAGCATGTCTACCCTGTTTAGTATATATATGATTGTAACATATTTCCTGTTTCAGTCAAGAAAATCCTTCCATTATTGTAACTTTTTCAGCCAAACTCTTTGCTTTTCTTGTGAAATATTTATCAAAATATGCCGATTATATGCGTACTATTTGTTATTTTATCACAATTTCAGCTCTTTTGCCCAAAGCTGTACAGAATCTGCCATTTCCACAGCTCCAGATACCCATCCCATATTCAATTAGCAAACGCGCAAAAAAGAAGCCCTTCCTGCAGCATTCGACATCTGCTGCCAGGAAGAGCCTCTTTTTCTAAACGCTTCCCCATGCGGGCATTTACTGCTATCAGAGCTTCCTTATCTTGCTTTGTCTGTATCTCTATTGCCGTCTAAGTCATCTGCAATATCATCTACACCTTCGCGGATTCCATCACCGATATCATCTACACCCTCACGGATATCATCTGCCGCACTGTTTTCCTTGTTTGGCGCTGTACCCGCGTCGTTCTGCCCATCTGAACCCGTACCTGCACCGCCTCCTACCGTATCTTCCCCTGTTTCATTTGTCAGCGTTTCCCCCGTTGTGCCTGTGGTATTATCCGTAGCTCGATTCGTTTCTGTTGCGGATGTATTCCCCGTAGCATTTCCATTTTCCGTAGTGTTTGTAGTATTATCGTTACTGTTTGTCCTGCAGGCCGTCAGCCCCAGCGCACAGAGCGCCAGCGTCATGACCAGCATCATTTTCTTCAACTGTTTCATAAGAGTTCTCCTTTGCCAAAAATTATTTGTCCTTCCTAATTATCTCCTTATTTTCGGAACTTATTCACCAGACTTTATCCGCTTCCTGAAAATCCTCCGCGCAAGCTGCTTTCCGTTAAACGGAATCAACGGATACAGATAACTTTTTCCTGATATTGTCCGGTTACAGCCGATAGCCAGCAAGGTAAGAAGGATTCCCGCTGCAAAGCCATATAAGTTAAACGCTGCTGTCAAAATCAGCAGGATAATCCGCATAAATTTCAAAGCATATCCCAGCTCATAGCTGGCCTGGGTATAGTTTGCCACGGCCACAAATGCCATATAAAGCATTGTCTCGGAATTAAACCACCCTGATTTCACTGCAAACTCTCCCATCACAATCGCCGCAATAACACTTAAAGGCGTAGTCAGCATATTGGGAGTATTGATAGCGGCGAGCTTCAGCCCGTCAATTCCCAATTCCAAAATCAGTAATTGAAAAAGCAGCGGGATGTGGATGTCCCCTTCCACTTTAATAAAGTCAAATGCCGGAGGTATCCACTCGGGGTTCTGCATTAGAAGAATCCAGGTTGGTGTCAGAACCAGCGTCAGGATGGCGATAAAAAGCCTGTTAAGACGCAAATATGTCCCGGTAATCGGCGGAAAGTAAAAATCATCCGCCTCTTCTACAATATCAAAAATCGAAACCGGAAGCAGGATTGCCGCCGGGGAATTATCTACCAGTATAGCAACCTTCCCTTCCAGCACACTAGCCGCCGTCGCATCAGGGCGCTCGGTATACTTTACTTTCGGGAATGGATTAAACCATTTCCTTCGGTAAAGGCACTCTACCAGGCTTTCCTGATTCATAGTCAGAGCCTCCACCTGCAGATTCTGTATACGGCTTCTGATTTCCTCCAGAAATGCCTGATCCACACGGTCTTCCATATAGCACAGCACAATATCCGTTTTTGAACAGCTTCCCGCCTGCTGCATCTCCATGACCAGACGCGGATCACGGATACGCCTGCGTATCAGGGCAGTATTAAATACTACCGTCTCTACAAATCCGTCTTTCGAACCGCGCAGTACTTTATCTTTTTCCGGTTCTGCCACGCTGCGCATTGGATACGTCCGGCAGTCAATAGCAAAGCACTTGTCATATCCGTCAATGAACAGACACAGTACACCAGAAAGGATATTGGCCTCTATTTCCTCACGCCCATCCAGAAGCTCTACCTCCACATATGGCATAGCGTCCCTGGACAGCCCTGCGCTATCCTCCGGCAAATCCTCAGGCGTAATGGAATAAAAGAATTCTATCAGCTTTTCCATCAGCTCATCTTTTACAAACCCGTCAATAAAATAAAAACATGCTTTATGATCCGCCACCATCGTCATTCTGCATATAATATCAAAGCTCTTCTGAATATTAAGCTTTTCCTGGAAATACGCCATATTATCCGCCAGGCATGTCATGATTTTCTGCTCCATCGCGTGTTCCTCTTTCCGACGCACTTACTGCGTCATCTTGATAGATTTAGAAGCTTGCTTTTAAGCTTCTCTTTTTCACAGATACTTATGGTAAAGTCTCTCCCTATTTTTGTTTTTTATACGCTGTGCTATATTTTTCCATTTTTATGTTTCATTTCGTTGCATCTAAGGATATTAGTAAATAATATTGTTATACTGATAAAGGTTTGCATTTTGCTAAATTCATTTCAAAAGTGCGATAATACAAGCATTTATACTATTTTAAAACACATAGGAGGAAGGAGTTATGAAAAACATAGAGCTTGGGCAACGTCTTAGAGATTTGCGCGAATACCATCATTATACTCAGGAATATATCAGTTCCAAACTAAATATTGAACGTCCTTCCTACTCAAATTATGAATGTGGCAAACGCACGCCGCCTCTGGATCTGATTATCCGGCTCTGCGATTTTTACCAGATTTCTCTGGACGATTTGCTGCGCAGCCCCAAGTTCTCTCCCTGTGCCGCCACTATGGAAGACATTCTCCCTTCCTCTGGTGAGGACGAAGAGGCGCTGCTGCACTTTTACCGCCTGCTTCCCGACGCTTCTAAACGTGAAATTCTGCAATATTTGGAATTCAAACTTCAGCAATCTAAAAAGCAATAAAACCCCGGCAAGCTTTTTACCACTTGCCGGGGTTTTACTGCTACTTTTACTTCATTTTTATCTTCTTTATCGTATAGACGCTGTAAATCTTCTGGCTGCCTGACTTTTTATAGCTCCTCAGGCGGAATGTATATGTCTTGCCTTTCTTCATTCCCTTTTTCGTCATAGACACAACAGTCTTTTTCTTAGAAGCGATACGCTTAAATTTGCCCTTGCTGCCCACTCTCATAAAAATCTCAAAGCCGTCTGCCTTTGCCTTCTTATTCCAGGTAAGCTTTACCTTGGACTTTCCGGTCTTTTTCACTTTCAGCTTTGTTTTTACTGGAGATGTGGCTGTCTTTAAGATACTGCTGTCCGCACCTGCAATCCTGCTGCCATAATGGTTCTTGTACGCCTTTATGCGGAACTGGTACTCTGTAGCGCTCTTCAATCCCTTCACCTGATAAAATGTGCCGCCCACAAGGCTTACATCCTTCCATGCCTTCGTATTTGCATCATACATGGAAACAATATAGCCGTTTGCCTGGGCAACGGGATTCCAAGACAGACTGATAGATGTAGTTGCATTCTTCGCTGCCTTCAGGCCACTCGGGACACCCGGTGCTGTTGGCTGTGGCGTCGGAACAGGGGGTACCGGCGTTGGTTTGTCATTTCCACCAGGATTTTCCCCTGAAGATGGTTTCTTCTCCCATACTGCCGTCAGCGTGACGTCTGCAGCATCCACGGTATAGGACTCTCCCGATGCATAAATCTTGCTGCCATCGTTCCAGCCCTTGAAGATATAGCCTTCTCTCTCCTTCTCCGGCAAAACAATGGTGCTTCCCGGCTCATAATACTCGTTCTCTGTCTGGCTCCCTTCACTCACAAAAGAAACTTTTACAGCTTTTTCCCATACCGCCGTTAACGTCACATCTGTTGTTCCCATTTCATAATACGTACCTGCTGCGTAGGTTTTTGTCCCATCACTCCAGCCGCGCAGGATATACCCTTCTTTCTGATAAGTATCCTGCGGCAAAACAATCATCCTTCTGTCCACACAGTATACGCTCTTGGTTTCCTCATCATTTTTCAGATGGATTTCATGTACTCTTTCTCCTGTATTTGAGATAATCTCATAAAGAACCGGACATGTTCCTTCTGGCCAGGTTATCGTAAAGGATAAGATTTCCTCATCACCTTTTCGGTAGAAAACAGTGTTTCCTCTATCAAGCCTTCCGAGCGTTTCTGTTCTGACAGTATTTCCATCATAAATTTCCGCTTCGACAAGTGCATTTGTAATATTCGCGCCATCCTGGAGGAAAGTAACAGAAGTAAGCTTTGTATTCTCCGTCAGTTTATACTTCACATAGTCGGTTCCATCCGAAAGCTTATCTGACATGTATACAGTAGAAACATCGCCATCTATCATATTATCCAGCGCCCCTGTAAGGGTTCCGTCGAATACCATGCTTCCTTTCTCTATCGCTTTGATATCAATGTCTAGAATCTTTAAATATGCTTCTTTATACTTCGTAACCAGAATCTGTATATATCGAATGGACTGCCCTTTCATGTCCACTTTAATGTTTCGATAAATGCCTCCCTCTGTTTCGATATCGCCTACGACGCTATCTCCTTCTTCATAAACTTCCGCAACCTGCGTCCAATTATTCTTATCTGACGACACCTTCACTTGGGCATTATAAAGCTTCGGCCTGTCATCGCCAGTTGTAATTGTAAATTCAGAAACCGGAATCTCTGCGCCCAGGTCTACGATAATTGAATCGCCCGCAGTCTGATTTGAGTTCGTCCATGCATAAGTTGAAAGTTTTCCATCAAAAAGATTCTCCCAGCTTCCTTCCTTCAGTCCCAGAGACGTCTCAACAGTAGGGTTAAGCCCCGCGCTTCCTTCCGCCGCAACAGAAAAATTATTAACCGTAAAGCTCACTGCCTGCGCCGACCCATTGTACAAGCGCACATAACGTGCTGCTTTTCCGCTTGGTGAACTCGGCATATTCTCCCAGATAACCCCGTTTTCTGAATACTGCAGTACCAGCCCTGACGGACAGTCTACATTCACACTCTTTAGCTCAGACAGTTCTTCAAACTTTATTCCCAGGTACTCGCCTGCTTTCAAAGATACCGCACCATCTACTGCCAGGCTGTAAGTCCCTTCCTGATGAGATACTTCTCCCACTGCTGCATCCATATTCGTGCAGACACCGAACTTTTCCTCTTCGCCATTAATCGTAATCTCACGAATTATCGTCCAATGATCCGGCTTGCCCGGTCTCCCCACAGAGGAAGCGCGCAAACGAATATATCTCGCTTCAATCTCAACTTTTTCACTGATATGGCGCTGGAAATCATAGACTCCTCCTATCTGTGTCCAGCTTCCGTTGCTCCCGTCCTCTGAATATTCCAACACGGCATGGTGGAAATAGTCATTAACCTGACTTGCATCACCATCATCATTTGCCGCCTGAAGAATTTCAATGCTGTGTACCGGGACAACTCTGCCCATATCAATTCCAACGTAATCATCTACTTGATGTGCGGGTTTCAGTGTACACGAAGTCGTGATATCCCCGTCAAAAATTTTTGCTGTCTCCGAAGTATCGCCTACTTCCTTGCCCGCTATCCTTCCATAAAAAGAATACACGATTGCCGAAGGGTCTAAATGCGGCATCACCCACCGCTTTGCAACCGGCAAAATTGCATTTATGAAAGGTACGAGGCGTCTGCTCCCCGCCCGTGCCATCTTATTAGCGCCCGCATAAGGCGGATAGGTAGCCTGTGTCGCCATTGCCTTTCCTGCAACAGCCACTCCCTGCCAAGCGCCATCCACATCTGTCTTTTCCATAGCAAAAACAGCCTGCATAGCCGCCTCGCCCGCCGTTGCCACATCATAGAGCGAATTCAGCCATGGATTTATGTTCTCTACTAAAACTTCATTCGTGCATTTACTGCGGAATGTTTCTACTGCCGCTTTTATCTTTGAAAATTCTTCTTTGATTCTCTGTGCCCCGGCATCTTCTGACACCGGCTCGCCATTCACAATCTTTGCTTCTACTGCTTCCAAATCTTCTTTCAGATCTTCTGACTCCGGAAAGCCTGATACTCTGCTAGAATCCGGACAGTTCGCCACATGCTTTCCAATCGTCAGATATGCATCATATACCTCTGGCTGGAGATATTTAAAAGAATCCCGCCAGATAATATCTGCATTTTCGAGAAAATTTGTATTGTTCCAAATCAGACATGCCAACTGGAATAACCCTACTTTATTTGCTTCCGTATAGCGGCACGGATTCGACATCAGTCCATTTAGTCCTGTTACATTATTCCGCGCATAGTGAGTAATATTCCCAAGAAACAGCCCTGATGCCGCATGCTCATTTACCGGATAATTCAGCCAGAAAACCACGTCATGCCCATCTGTTGCGTTTCTCACATGGTCTACAGTTTCCTGCGTAATCGGAGAATTCACATCATCGCCTGTCCAAAACAAATCAATAGAATAATTCAGCGCTTTTAAAGATTCCAGCTCCTGTCCATAACCTCCATATCCGCCCGCTGCCCAAGCCTTATTATATCCTTTCATACAATATGTCAGGTTTTCACAATCGCCCTTTTCTTTTATAAATTCGTCATCTATCTTGTTCAGAAGCCTGACAATCTGGTCAAAGTCCCCGCCGCCAAAATCATCATTCAAAATAGCAAATTTCCGTACGCCTACATCATACAGCTGCTGGAATTTCACTTTCAAACGTTCTACCTTTGCATTGAAATTTGCTTCATATGCCTCTGTGCCAACTGTCCCCAAACCACCGAAAAAGTATGTAAGATGAATAGACCAGCCATATCTTACCTTCGTCTTTTCCCCGGCTTCTACCAGCTTGCGGATTTTATTAATCTCCAAATCTTCTTCTGACTGCCCTTCTGAAGGGGTTGTCGGATACAAATCATCACTCTTGTGATAGTGATCGTCTTTCGACGCATAGATATACGAATTCATCTTCACGTCACGCCCGGACCACATCAGGCTTTCACGTCCCTCATAATTCCATGCTCCGTAAAACCCTTCAATGAATCCCCTCGTCTTCATGGTGGCGTAATCTTCAATCTGCACATTCAAAAAACGGCTTCCGGCAAAAGAGGAGAACATCATCTGCAGCGTAGCCAGGCCATAATATACCGCATCCGTATCCTGTCCCAGAATTACAATCGTGCCGTCCTTCGCACTCAGCAGGTAAGAATCTGTCTGCTGAAAAAGATCCGCCTTGGAAACTGTCACGTTAGAAGCCGCCCAGGTATCCACAGCTCCGCCGCTCCCCTCGATACCCAGAAGAATCTTCTGACCACTTCCAACCGTACTGCTCTCTGTTTTCGTCCTTCCATAGTCCCCCAGGATTTCTGCCAGAAACGCATTCGTGTACTCGTCAATGCCGCTCTCGCTTACCACCTGTACATTCGTTTCCAGCTCAAACTCACCGCCCGGATATACCGTGCTCTGCGGTATCGGGTAAATCGCATACTTATCCTGTGTAGATGCGTACCCCCCCTGTAATGCCGCCTCGGCATTTTCCGGCTTTTCAAACGCAGCTGCTGGGAAAACGCTTGCTCCCATCAGCACAGCTGCGAAAAGAAAGCTAAAAATTTTCTTTGCCACCTTCATAAATGAACCTCCTTTAGTTTACCTGCACAATACTTTAATTGCCATTTTATATTTATTGTAACATTTTTACGATTTTTTTACCACTATAAAATCTCTGTTAGCTATAGCAATTTTTTAATATTTAATTGAAACCTCGTCCAAAGTCTCCGATGACGATTTATCTTTAAAAACGCGTATGCAAATTTCTCCTGTCTCATCGACGGGGACATCCAGAACTACAGGTGACTCAACAGCCTTCAATGCCTGAATCGTTTCAAAAGCTTTCTCTCCATTTCTTTTCTTAAAAATTGACACGTATTGCAAATTATCCTTCGGAAGTTCCGGCGCAATTGATATTTTTTTTCTTTCCCCTTCATTTTCTACTGAACAAGACACAGAAGATACCCTAAAGCTCTCTAGTTCCCTTTCACGTCTCTCAACTGCTTCAAGAATAAATATGTCTGTATTATAATCAAAAATCTGCTGTGGTTTGAAAATTTTTGCATGAACCCATGTGCTGTCTTTAAATTGCGTCGCAAGATTTGGAGCAAGCGCTTCTGCATAAGAATCTCTGCACACAAACACTCTGCGTGAGTCGCCGCCTGGTGTGTGATAAGAAAACACTGCTCCTTCTTCGCTTTCCGTTTTCTCAGTCTTTAAGGTATTGATTCCAGAAATATCATAATCTATATCCCCATTTTTTATTGTGATGTTAAGCATATTCGTCAAATCACCACTAGAAGATACGACAGGTTCCAAAAAAATATCAGCAAATGATGGCATTTCTATTTCCAGCTCTTTTGCCAGGCTCCTTGCCCCTACATAAGCACCCGCATGATTCCAATGAGTATCCAGCTTATGATACAAAGTTATATCAGGATTTTCTTCCCTTGCATCCAATAAATCCTGCTTAGGATATATGACTCGAATATCGGTTTTCTCCTTTAAGTAGTCCACCAACTGTTCTGTGCTTGTATACTCATTTTGTACTTTATAATAATCTGGAAGTTTATCTCTGTATATGGTTTCTTTGTTTGGTGCAAGAAAAAGGACAAATTCAATCCCCTGGCTCTCCAACACACGCTTCGCATCCATCAGGTTATCCGCTATTTTCTCAAGTTCATCCTCAGTAAAGCTCCAGTATCCAAGAGACTGTTCTACCGGATTTCCCTCTGTGCTGCTGCAAAAAAACAGCCAGTCGTCCTTTCCGATAACTACATCTTCATTTGATGACTGTGAAAATAAAAAATAGTCAATCGAATTATTGAACCTGATTAACTGATTCCTAAATGGAATATTATCGTTATAATAAGCTTCATATGCCTCAGGAAATGTTTCATAATTTTCCATCGTTAAAATTGGTTTTGAGGCAGCATCCCTTTTCTCATAATTTTGGGAATCTACGTATTGTCCCATAAAGAAATATGTACACACAGGCGATGCAATCATAATCAGGAAAAGTATTATCCATATTACCGCTTTACATTTCTTCATGTTTTCACCTCACTCGTATTATAAAGTAGTAGTGTTTATAGACCCTCTCCAAGGTCTTAATGCTATTTCTAATCATAGCCATTCTTTAC
>JBCLQO010000041.1:0-18882 GCA_041223665.1 Lachnospiraceae bacterium 46-15 | reverse complement strand
CCTTATTCTTTCTTTCATTTTTCCCCTTCCTTTCATATAAAAACACACCCTCCAGTCTCTACAAAAAGCAATGTACTCTTAAAGCTGCTCGTACTGCCCATTTTATATTTCTGAACGGATGTGCTGAATTTCGTATCATCACACAATATAAAAATTTATCTCTGACAAAACCTGTTTGCTACAGATACGGATTCCGAATCTAACGAAAAACAACAGTTATGCCATACATCCTTTCACTTAGCAGAAATACAAAATGACCAGTTATCCATATTTGATGTCGTCTCTTTGAAAACAAAACCACGCACGAAACTGTGCATTTTTTACAATCCCGTGCTCTCCATCTCTTTGTCTTTTATTATTTTTGCTATGTTTGTAATAAAAGTATCAAAATTTTTATACTTTTTTTATAATATATTCTCTTAAATGATACCGCGTTCTTTCAAATTTGTCAAGTTTTTGAAAGCAAATATCAACACCATACATACAACATAAATTAACTCGTTGTGCTACCTTAATAGCCAAGGCTAAATAGGCTAAAAATCCCGACTAGATATTAAATTAGATTGCGCCCATACTGGGCGCACAAAAAACCCCCGGAAACCTATTTGGTTTCCGGGAGTCCTTTTTGTTCATCTGCGGCGTTTACTTACTCCCTTTTGTCCGGCGTCTCCTGCTCATTGCAGTCAGTACTGCGCCCAGGGAAGCAAATGCTGCTGCCATCCATATCCATGGATTCGCAGACATATCTGCTGTCTTTGGCGAATTCGCTGTACTTCTCCAGCTCGAAGAGTAATACCTCGGTCCAGCCGTTGTACTCGGCCCGGTCGGTTTTGTTGTCTCTGATGAATCTGTCGGTGTTTTCTTCTTCGGCGTTTTTTTCTTCGGCTTTTCCGACTCTGTCGACTCTGTCGGCTCCGTCTGGCCTATCACATTTTTATCCGGTTTGCCATCGCCGTCTGTATCAATATTTACATCCGGAACATTGTCTCCGTCTGTATCAATATTCAGATCTGGTTTGCCGTCTCCGTCTGTATCAATATTGATATCTGGCTTGCCGTCTCCGTTTGTGTCAATATTGATATCCGGTTTACCGTCTCCATTTTTATCAATATTTACATCCGGTTTCCCATCTCCGTTTGTGTCAATATTCACATCCGGTTTACCGTCTCCATTTGTATCAATATCTACATCCGGCTTGCCGTCTCCGTCTGTATCAATATTTACATCTGGTTTACCGTCTCCATTTGTATCAATATTTATATCCGGTTTCCCATCTCCGTCTGTATCCACATCAACATCTGGTTTACCGTCTCCGTCTTTATCAATATTGATATCCGGTTTACCGTCTCCGTCCACATCTACATTTACCGGAGGTGTCTTGGAGTTTTTCTTTCCTAAGACTACAACTACCTTCTGGTCAGCTCCTAAATTTTTAAATTCGATGCGTCCGGCCGTTTTTGCCGCTGTATCCAGCTTGCCATTGACAAATACATACTTCACTTCGTCTGTTCCGCTGTTCTTCACAGTCCAGCTTACACTGGTATCATTTCCTTTCCGAACGGAATGCGTTGGGTCTATCGTTCCCTCGCCGCCGCTGAGAGATGTCGTAACGATATAGTATATTACTATATTCTTATCCGGTTTCCCGTCTCCATCCTCGTCGATATTCACATCCGGTTTCCCGTCCCCGTCCTCATCAATATTGATATCCGGGATTCCGTCTCCGTTTGTATCTACGTTTACGTCCGGCTTCGGTGGGTTCTCTGGATCGATGTCTTTATCCGGCTTCCCGTCTCCATCCTTATCTACGATGTTTACATCTGGCTTGCCGTCTCCATCTTTATCCACATTGATGTCAGGTTTCCCATCTCCGTCTGTATCTACATTCACATCCGGCTTCGGCGGATTCTCTGGGTCGATGTCGTCTGGTTCCCCATCTCCATCTTTATCTACGATATTAATATCTGGTTTCCCGTCCCCATCTTTATCTACATTCAAATCCGGGTCGCCGTCTCCATCCGTATCCACATTCACATTCGGCTTCGGCGGATTCGGGTCTTCCGGGTCAACCGGATCTGGCTTGCCGTCTCCATCTTTATCTACGATGTTAATATCCGGCTTGCCGTCCCCATCTTTGTCTACATTCAAATCTGGGTCGCCGTCTCCATCCGTATCTACATTCACATTCGGTTTCGGCGGATCTTTCGGATCAATCGGATCCGGCTCTCCATCTCCATCCTTGTCTACAATGTTGATATCTGGTTTTCCGTCCCCATCTTTATCTACATTTAAATCAGGTTCACCATCCCCGTCTGTATCTACATTCACATCCGGTTTTCCATCTCCATCTTTATCGATGTTGATATCTGGTTTTCCGTCTCCGTCTGTATCTACATTCGTTGGCGGCGTAGAGTCTTTCTTTCCAAGGACTACAATAACCTTCTGATCTGCAGTGATATTACTTATCGTAATGCTTCCTGCCTCCTGAGCCGCTGCATTCGGCTGTCCATTAACAAATACATATTTTACTTCATCTGTTTCTGTATCTGCTGCGCTCCAAGTTACAGTAGTATCACTGCCTTCCGTCACAGAATGGCTTCCCGTTATCGTTCCATTGCCGCCGCTGATAACAGTGGTAACATTATAGCTTGGCTTGCGGAAAGTTCCTTCTGTTTCCTGCGTGTCTCCCGGAAGAGAGGACTTTTTAAGGTAAATCTTTACGGCTTTGTTTTCCGTAATATCATTCATCTGAAGGCTTCCGCTTCCTGTTGCCTGTGTAACGTTATCATTTACTGTAATCTTCTCTACTTCATAACCCTCAGGAATACCGCTCCATTTGATTGTAACTGAACCATCCTTCTCTACCATACTCTGGCCTTCAACTGTACCGGAACCACCTACAATTTCAGCCGTTACCTCATACAGTTTTGAAGAGTCAGGAATCGGCTTCAATGTACCATCTTCGTTCTTCTCTGCAAAGTAGACTTCAATCTTATGATCTTTTTCAATGGAAAGAATAGGATCAATTTCTTTCCTGGTAACTTGTTCTTCGCCTTCTTTGGTAGTCTTCTTATCTGTGCTCTGTGCTTTCGGCACGTTCACTTTCGGAGTATTTGTCTTCGGTTCCACTTTTGCAGGAGCTTCCGTAGATTTTCCGCTCTCTGTTGTCTTTTCAGACGCTTCTGTAGACTTTCCTGTTTCTGTCATCTTCTCGGATGCTTCTGTAGACTTTCCTGTCTCTGTCACCTTCTCAGATGCTTCCGTAGACTTTCCGCTCTCCGTTGTCTTCTCAGATGTCTCTGTAGATTTTCCGGTTTCCGTAGACTTTTCAGTCGTCTTTTCAGATACCTCTGTAGTCTTCTCTGCTTCCGGTGTCTTTACGCTTTCTGTAGCAGCTGTCGTTTCCGCTGCTTTCTTTGTCTCTGCCGCCGTCTTGAGCGCCGCCTCTGACATGACAACCTTTTTCGCTTGAACGCCTGATACATTCTTTGACGCGCTAGCTGCTTTTACCGAAGCTGCCTTAGTAGTTGTCGAACCACCGCTCCCCGCAGCCTGATGCTCATAAACAGTCTTACCATCTACAACAATCTTCGCAACTGCCGAACCCTCAGCCGCTTCTGCAACAAGGTCTTTGTAATTCTGGTATTTATAAACTGTCCTCGACGCCGGAACTGTACCGTTTCCGTACTTAATAACTTCCACACGGAACAGCACTGGTTTCAAGTATACCTTTACATCTGTATCATTTGCCAGCTGGCCAAGTTCAACTTCCGTCTTATCTTTTAAGTCATCTCTGACTTCGCCGTTAACCACTACCTTGTCTACTTCATAGTAGGTGTAATCGTCTTCATCTGCCTGTGACACATCCGGATTCCGGAGATCCCAAGATACCGTTCCGGCCTCTTCATCCTTGCTGATAACCGCACCACCGGTAATCTCACCGGAACCGCCGATAATCTGTGTCGTCAGCTTCACATACTCATCCTCAGAAAAACTCGGAGGAATCACTTCATTCTCGTCATTCACCTCTGCGAAGTAAACATCCACTACATGGTTTGCCTGAATGTTCGTCAAAGGTCTCTTCTTATAAGTTCCTGTGACTTTCTGCCTGTCTGGTATTGTGACTTCTTCTCCGTCTACAACTACTTTGTAAACACGGTACTTCGTACCTGCTGCATCCCATGACACTGCTGCTGCCGCGCCTTTGTCAACTACCTGGCTCGGGCTAAGTGTTACGCTGCTGTCTCCGCCATAGCGGTTTACTGTCACGGTATACTGTCCTTCCGTACTGCCGCCGCCAATCGTCGGCAATGCCTCAACTGTAACAACCACATCATGGTTTGCCTTGATTCCTGTGAAGGAAACCGGTCCTTCCATGCTGCTATATGGAAGTCCGTCTACCTCAACTTTAACTACCTGGTAATTGGAATCTTTAACACTCCAGCTGACTTCCAGATTACCTCCTGATTTCACACTGGTAGTCGGGGTGATTTCATACTTGCTGCTGTCGCTGCACCCTATGACTGCAGTGCTGATTCTGTAAAACTTCTCAGCCGTATCTCCTCCAGGATTCGGATTTGGATCATCCGGATCCGGGGTCGGATTTGGGTTCGGGTTTTCTGCATTATTCTCAAACTCTACATAAACACTGTGGTTCTCATGAATTCCCTCCGGGAACGTATAGCTCTCTTCTGAAATCAAATCATCCTTCACCACTCCGTCTACCAAGACTTTAGATACATACCATCCATTCGCTGCTTTCCAAGTAACGGTAGGTGTAGAACCTTCCTTCTGTCCCGTAGCTCCTGTTACCGTACCTTCTCCCTTTGAATTTGCTGTAACATCAAAGTATCTGTCATAGTAAAGTTTCAGAGACAATGTCGGGCTTCCGGTAACTGCTCCGGTAAGCACATTATTTTCATTCTCTTCGTTATACCAGTATTTCGTCTCTCCTACTGTAAGCTCTGCCGTTTTATCACCCGCCTGGACAGACACTACTTCTTCCGTAGCTGCCGTATAGGTCTTGGTCACTCCGGCCTCACTTACCTTCGTATAGATATACTTGCCATTTGCATCTTTACTTCCAGAATTGATATAGGAATCAACAGTATACTTTGTATCCGTCTTCGGCGTCCACATAGCAACAAACGTATGATTTACTTTATTCGCCGCTTCGATGTTCTCGCCTCCGGCATATGCCGTATACTTATCCTTTGCACCCCCTACAAATGACAGGATGCCATTTTCATTAGTAGCTACGTCTCCTCCGGCTGCATCCAGAACACTCTTCATATACCAGCCGTCAAACGTATAACCTGCTCTCTGCGGTACCAAGAATGTATTATACTTAGCCGCTGTCGATGTCTGGTATGCCTGATCAGAAATCCTGCTTCCGCCATTACTGTTGAAGCTTACTACAAACTTACTGGTATCTTCCTTCCATACGGCATAAATCGTCTTATCATGCGCAGGCATGGTCGGCATAGCTGCCGCCGTTCCTGAAATGCCGTTTGCAAATTTAAAGATAGCTGCGTTGTTATTCGTGCTGGTCTCCGACCATCCCTGGAAAATATATCCGGCCTTTGTCGGAACTCCTCGTCCCTGAATAGGAATTGCCAGGCCACTGAATGAAGTTCCGTAAGCAATATCCGTGATAGACCTCACGTTACCTAAAGCTCCGCCATTTGCATCAAGCTTTAATGTATAATTTCCGACCGTCCACTGGGCAATCAGATAATAAGTATCCCTTGTGGTAATACCTGACTCATTTGTCTCTTTTACCGCCGTTGCTGTTTCAACTGGAAGCAGGTTTGCAGCGTTGTTGATATATGCACTATTGCTTACACTGTCGGCATTATCCGTATTCAACAGCTTCCATCCCGCAAAAGCATATCCCTCCCGTGTAGGCAGGATATTATGGTCATCAATCTTTGTCTGGATGCTGGCACCGGAAGTAACCTCATAGGTATCTGTAAGAACTTCTGTACCCGCGGAAGTCGTAATCACACCGCCATTCGCTACATATACGATTTTCGCCTTGTCCTTGGAATAGCTCGGACGGATAATGATGGTATGATCCTCGCCGCCTTCCGGCTGCGCTCCAGGTGTGATTGGGTCTGGATCCTCACCTGGGTTCTTGCCCGGTATAACCCATCCGCTGAATTCCTCTTCATCATCGTCCGAAGGAGGCACATCCTCATCTTCCGGCAGTACAATGATTGGATTTTCACCAATTACATAGTAATCATCAATGGGATTTCCGTCCGCATCCTCCACCACTACATGGATTGGCTGGAAAATAGCTTTATTACCTATATTTCCACACTCGTCCTTTACCCATACAATCAATGGAAGATTGCTGTCAATTTCATAATCAAACGCATAACTGTGTTCTACAACCTCAAGCTCTTCCCAGTCATCTTCGCCAGGCGTAGCGCTGTTGTCATTTGTAATCCAGTAAGCGGCTACACCAGAACCGCGTCCGTCCTCCATGAAAGTGATTCCATCCTCGTCAATACCCATTCCGGTATCTGTCAGGGTAATCGTAGCCACATTTTTTGCTGTGTTCTCGCCTTTGATAAATGGAGGCTCGTCATCCAGGAACGCTACGAGGTATGTCTGGGAAGATTTTGACTCGTTTCCTTTCTGATCCCGGACAGAAAGCTCAAATGTCCATCGGCCGGAAGCACTATTCCCATTAAACACATAATCATTCAGTTTATCTACACTGTCTACCCAGCCGCTCTGGTATACCACTGTATTTTTCGGGTCGTATACTTTATAGCTCCATCGGCTAATCTGACCGTCATCACCCGCCAAGGTGCCCGGTTTTGACTTATCAACGATATTTACCGGTATAGACTGATTATTGTTCTTCAAATGCTGCAGATGAATTGTCATAATCTGCTCGCCGGTACTGGAATCCTTCATATAGAAGTTTGCCAGAGGAATATCACTGATAATCGGAGCCTGGTTAAATTTAACATTTTCTATATAGTTATTATAAATGTACTGTGCCATCAGCCCCGCATAATCATCGCCGTTGGCTATAAACCCGTTCGAGGAACCAAGACCCTGATGAATGATATTTCCATCCTCATCCTTTTTAGTATCCGTCAGAACTTTACCGTCATCCACATTTGAAATATAGAAGATTTCATTTTCGTTCATTCGTTTAATACCGTCCGGATAGGAAGGATCCGTTTCCATTGGGATTCCAGGATTATTACTGTCGCCCGCCAGGTTAACAAAGTATTTATAATCCGCACCCTGATAGTACTGGACATTCTTCAGTGCGTCAAAAGCTGTAGTCTCATAGCTCATTTCCAAATCCGTATACTGGAACAGAGAAAGAGAAGCACATCCATGCGCCGCATAACCAACAAAAGGTCCGAATCCATTCAAAGTATTATCCGGCAGCACCTGGGGAATGTTAACTTTATCATAAATATTTGTAATCGCCCCAAGATTTCCTGAAGCATCGTATGCCTGGGACTGTACTGTAATCTCATCTCTCTTCAGCTCTACGGAAATACGAGCCTTTCTTTGATTTCCAAGGCTTGTGCCCTTTGATGTTACTAAACTGCCAAGATAACTTGTTGTAACTGTATTAGCTGCCGGGGTAATGCCATTGACTTTATAGATTCCCAATGTCGCCGCACCGGTGCTGGTATTAATTCCGCTGTAGTAAAGCAGATATCCGTAAAGTTTGCCATCTACAATTCCGGCATTCATCAGGAAACCGCCGCCGTGCAGTGTATGCGTATCCAAAACCGACGCATCCAGGTTGAAACTGAAGTTCCTGGTAGAATCACTAGGCGCCGGATAAATCATGAAATCCGCCCATGCCGGCGTCGCATAACCGACGAAAGCCATGTTCGCTGTCCCGTCTTTCTGATAAGAAAGGATGTGATGGTTATAATTATAGACAGTGGTAGGACGTTTTCCGTTCTGGAAATAATCTTCAATCCTTACCTGCGTGCCATTCTGAGATTTGTCGCTTGCCAGCCGGAGCGGCTGTTTCAGCTTCTGCTCATCCGACAGATTCAATGCATCATATGTCCCCTGACTATAATAGTGGTCATACACATACCATCCATTCAAGTCCGTCGTATCAATAGATACCTTTGTATCTGTAATACGGAATGAACCGGGCTTCAATCCCTGCTCCAACAGCTTCTGGGTCAATTCTTCTTTGAACTCCAAAAAGGTTCCCGGATAATCACTCGGCACATTGACAGCGATATCAATCGCTGGCGTCGGGTTGTTTCCGACATTGACTGCTGCTGACACCCCTATAGGTGTGATTCCCTCAACGCATCCCAGAACCATGATAAAACAGAGAAACAATGCCAATAACCGTTTTCTCATTTCCCTACCTTTCATTTTACATTTTCTCTCCTTTCGTTTTACTTTATGCTTTAAAAATGTAGAATGCAGAAACAGAGATACCCAATCATTCAGGTTATCCCTGCAAATCTATGTCAATGCAATCCTATAGCAGTCCGTGAGGATTACATTCGGCATCTAACACCCTGGTACTATGATATGTAAAATATACTGCACGGTGTATTTTACATTAATTATAGCACTCTGCTTTTTCGTTTCAAGATATTACGCAAAAATTAATAAATTCTTAATAAACTGAATGTATATGCACAGCAAAACAGCCAGCCATAATGCCGGCCGGCTGTTATAGTATTATTTTTATTAAATTCTATTATAATTAATAAGACAGCCTTTTAAGATTATTTCTCTCTCATCGTCCGTCAGCTCGCCCATCCTTAATGTGAACTCTTTTAAGCCATCGCCTACTGTATAGGCTTTTATCTCTGTCTGCTTCTCCTGAACTGCCTTTCTGATATCCGGCACAAAGATATAATCTCCGTTCGAAAAGGGCAGATCACCCCTCTCAATCAGGAACGGAAGCATACCCCAATTAATCAGATTCGAGCGGTAACGCTTTGTTGCATACTCATTCGCGATATTTGCCCATCCGCCGAGAACCTTCTGGCAGGAAGCCGCCTGCTCACGGGCAGAACCGTCACCCGGTTTCACTGCAAAAATAGTGCTTCCGATTCCGGTATTCTCATTGCTCATCTCCGGGAACATCTCTTTTATCTTGTCCCACATTGGTTTCAGCTCCGGAAGCGCCTCACACGGGCATTTTCCTTCTTCCCTTGCCTTCTCTGCTTTCTGAATCTCTTTTGCCCTTCCCACGTATGCCGGGTCTTTCCTTGACAATGCAAACTCTGCCAGTCCCAGCGGGTTCGAGCGGTATGAAGATGTTTCACCGGAAGGAATCAGCTCATCGGTGGTAGTCACCGGATCGTGGATTTCGGATACTACTTTCAGCACAAGGTTGTCCGTCAATGCACACATCGCCGGCCAGTCCTTGATATTCGGGCCAAACTTAATGTCCACAGAAGAATCTGCCACGCCGTGGCTGTCAAATACACGGTTTTCGTAAATTGTCTTATCAAAGAAATATTTCGGATTGCTGAAGTTCGCATCAATCTCTGTCGCTGCGGTCAGATATCCTTTATTTGCCGCGGTTGCCGCAATAGAACGCGCGTCCATCAAAGCTACAGAGGAAATCTGCCCGTTCTGCAGCTTGCTTCCCTCGCGGTTCGGGAAGTTCCTGGTAGAGTGACGGATACTAAACGCATTGTTTGCAGGCGTATCTCCGGCGCCAAAGCATGGTCCGCAGAATGCCGTCTTCACGATAGCTCCCGTCTGCATCAAATCTGCCAGCCTTCCGTTTTTCGCCAATTCTACATAAATTGGCGTACTTGCGGGGTAAACGCTTAGCGTAAATTCATCCGCACCGATGCTTGTCCCTTTCAGAATATCGGCTGCCGCACAGATATTTTCAAATCCTCCGCCTGCACATCCTGCGATAATCCCCTGATCTACATAGAGTTTTCCGTCCCTCACCTTATCCTTTAAAGTGAACTCTACGGCTCCGTCCAAGCTCACCAGCGCTTTCTTCTCTACATCATCCAGAATATCCATCAGATTTGCTTTCAGCTCTTCGATGGTATAAGTATTGCTCGGATGGAACGGCATGGCAATCATAGGACGAATTTGGCTTAAATCCACATAAATCATGCCATCATAGTATGCCACGGCTCCCGGCTCCAGTGCCGCATAGTCTTCTTCCCTGCCGTGAATCTCATAAAACTCTTTAATTTTTTCGTCATTCGTTTTCCAGATGGAGGACAGACAGGTTGTCTCCGTAGTCATAACATCCACGCCGATACGGAAATCTGCGCTTAATTTCTCTACGCCCGGCCCCACAAACTCCATCACCTTATTATTCACATAGCCATTTGCAAACACTGCACCGATAACCGCCAGCGCCACATCCTGAGGGCCCACGCCCGGAATCGGCTCCCCGTCCAGATAAACCCCGACTACGCCTGGCATATTGATATCGTATGTCTGATTAAGAAGCTGCTTCACCAGCTCCGGTCCGCCCTCGCCCATCGCCATGGTTCCCAGCGCCCCGTAGCGGGTATGAGAATCCGAACCTAAAATCATCCTGCCGCCGCCTGCCAGCATCTCCCTGGCAAACTGGTGGATAACCGCCTGATGGGGCGGCACATACACGCCGCCGTACTTCTTCGCGCAGGTCAGTCCAAACATGTGGTCATCCTCATTAATCGTTCCGCCTACTGCACAAAGGCTGTTATGGCAGTTGGTCAGCACATAAGGCACCGGAAACTTTTCCAGTCCTGATGCGCGCGCTGTCTGGATGATTCCCACAAATGTAATGTCATGGGACGTCAGCTTGTCAAACTTAATTTTCAGCTTGTCCATACTACCCGAAGTATTATGTTCTTTTAAAATACCATAAGCGATTGTATTCCTGGCTGCTTCTGCTTTCTCTGGAACACAATCGCCTAATCTACTCTTTAAAACGGCTAATGCGTCCTGATTATCTTCCACAATCTCTGTGCCGTTTACCAGATATGCACCGCCATCATATAACTTTACCATGAAATCTCCTCCTGTTCCTTATCCTGTTATTGCATCCAGTATAAAGGCACGGTAGGAAAAAAGCAAGTTTTTTTACAGGATTACCGGGCGCTACCTCTCTACCGACTGCGCCATCCTGTGGTACGTGTGCCGGATTCCCCGGATTGCCACACTGTACGCCATAATATTTTCCGGCAAAGCCATTCCCACATAACCAGAATCCCCGATGTGGTGGATATCGGTTCCCGTCATCTTACATTCCAGCGCAATCCTTTTAATCGTATCTGTATCGGCTCCCTCCTGTGAAGTCCCGATAGCGGTAATCGTCAGTTTCCCTAAGCTGTGGGCATAGCTTACCAGCTCCCTGATATATTCGGTGGTAATCCCCGGAACGGTTCCGGGCGCGGGCATCAGTATTACATCTGCCCCTGCTTCAGCAAAGAGCCGGATATCCTCTTTTGTGATGATATTTTCTCCTCCTTCGCCGATAACACCCGATGCGTGCATTTTTCCGGCGGCAAGTACAATCTTATCCCCGATTTCAGCGGAAATCGCCCGAAGAGACGAAGTAATTGCATCATTGCTCACACCGTTTCCGGGATTTCCGGTAAGGACTATCATATCCACGCCCATTTCCTGGGCCAGCACCGCATTTTCCACAGTGGCATAGCGCCCGGCGCTCATAGCCCACAGGGTCTCTGCATTCTCGGATGCTGCCGCATCATCCACCGGTTCCAAATTAATTCCTATCATCCGTCCAGTCAGCTGCTTCACTTTCCGCACTGTTTCCTGTCTGTCCACCTGCGGAAGCCCCAGAATTACGGGTTCCTGTACATCAAACATATTCAGTAGAATCATATCCGCGCCCATAGACGCCGCGAATTCCGCATTTGTCACATCACTGAGCAGAGGAATCGTAATACCGATAGTCTCACTTGCCAGCACCCGTCCCTCACTGCCCGCAATTGCAGAAATAATTTCCTCTTTTGATAAATTTATCAATTGTTTCGGTGTCATATTCAAAACTCTTTTCGCCATAAATATCCTGCCTTTCACGCTGTATTATAATACCATATCCTATATCCATATGCCTTACTATAATAATAGAAGCATTCCCCGAAAGCCCATCTTAATACTCTTGATTTTTCATATAGTTCATGTAGCTGACGACCATCAGCGCAATTTTAAAGGTAAGCGCGTCATCAAATACCCGGATATCCAGTCCCGTGCTTCTCTGAAGCTTCTCCAGCCGGTACACCAGCGTATTCCGGTGCACATAAAGCTGTCTTGCCGTCTCAGACACATTCAAGTTATTTTCAAAAAATTTGCTGATAGTCACGAGTGTCTCATCATCAAACGTATCCGGCAGGTTTTCCCCAAATACCTCTTTCATAAACATTTCACAAAGCTGTACCGGAAGCTGGTAAATCAACCGTCCGATGCCCAGTGTGCTGTATGCAATGATATCTTTTTCCGAATAGAAAATTTTCCCTACGTCAAGAGCCATTTTAGCCTCTTTATAGGACTTTGAAACCTGGTTAATCTGATCCACAATCGTACCGTAAGCGATGTGCACCGCAGACATAGCTTCCGAATTCAACATATCCCGAACCATCTGCGCAGCCGCTGCTAAGTCCTCGTAGGATTCACTTTCTTCTACTTCCCGCACCAAGATAATACTCTTCTCATCTACTGCGGTAATATAATCCCTCGTCCTGGATGCAAACAGCGTTTTCAGCGTCTCCATCGCAATATTATCTTTCTCCCGCCTTGTCTCAATAATAAAAACTACCCGGCGCACCTCCACCTCAATATGCAATTTCTTGGCACGATTATAGATATCCACTAACAGCATATTATCCAACAGAAGATTCTGGATAAAATTATTCTTGTCAACCCGCTCCTTGTATGCTGCCAGAAGATTCTGGATTTCGCTGACTGCCACTCTTCCTATCATATATGCATCTTCGCCGGAACCCTTTGACACCAGAACATATTCCAGTGATTTGTCATCCAGAATTTTAAAGAAATGGTATCCCTGTATTACCTGGCTGTCTGCCACCGAGTCTGCAAACAGCTTCACATCGTCTGCCGGAATATTTTCATCGGTAAATGTGGACAGGATTATACGTCCTTCCAAATCCATGATACACAAATCCACCCTGGTAATCGCTTTCAATTCGTCAATTGCTGTCTGTAAAACCTGACTTGAAATCATTTTTCCCCTTTCTGACGCATCTCATCTAATGAAAAGCCCTCCCAACTTTCATCGGGAGGGCCTATCGCTCTCAAAAGACTAGTTTGTGATAACCTTCTCTGTCTCTTTGTCAAATACGTGAATCTTCGTCGCATCCAGGGCAAACCTTACGGTATCGCCTGTTCTTGCTGTAGTCTGCGGATTTACACGTGCTGTCATATTATATCCTTCTACATCGAAGTATAAGAATACTTCTGCACCCAGCAGCTCATATACCCTGATTTTAGACTCTACAACCGTATCCGGTGAAGATTTAATGAACTCCTCGGAATCATATACATTTTCCGGACGGATTCCCATGGTTACAGTCTTTCCTGCATATCCGCCGTCAATCAGCTTCTTTGCCTTGTCAGCAGGAAGTTTGATGCTGAACTTTCCAACAACCAGCTTCACATCGTTTCCTTTTACTTCGACCTGTGCATCCATAAAGTTCATCTGCGGAGAACCGATAAATCCTGCCACGAATAAATTATCGGGATAGTTGTACAAGTTCTGCGGTGTATCTACCTGCTGTACCACGCCATCCTTCATAACGACAATCCTGGTTCCCAGTGTCATAGCCTCTGTCTGGTCATGGGTTACATAAATAATCGTCGCGCCCAGTCTCTGATGCAGCTTTGAAATCTCAATACGCATCTGAACCCTCAGCTTCGCATCCAGGTTTGACAGCGGCTCGTCCATCAGGAATACTTTCGGGTCACGTACAATGGCACGTCCCATAGCAACACGCTGTCTCTGACCGCCAGAAAGAGCCTTCGGCTTACGATCTAACAATTTATCCAAATCCAGAATCTTCGCTGCTTCTTTTACCATCTTGTCAATCTGATCTTTCGGAACTTTCCTGAGCTTCAGACCAAACGCCATATTATCATATACTGTCATATGTGGATACAGCGCATAGTTCTGGAATACCATTGCGATATCCCTGTCCTTTGGCTCCACATCATTTACAACTCTGTCTCCAATCTTCAAAACGCCGCTTGTAATCTCTTCGAGTCCGGCTACCATACGCAGTGTCGTAGATTTTCCGCATCCTGACGGACCTACAAAAATAATAAATTCTTTATCCTCTATCTCCAGATTGAAATCCTTCACTGCTTCAAATCCGTTCGGGTATGTTTTGTTAATATGCTGTAATGATAAACTTGCCATTTTTCTAACCTCCTAAAATTTTCAACTGCCGTTTAACTGTTTTTAGTATACTAGATAACATGCTTTTCAGCCATACCCGAATTACACAAAGATTTCCTTCCCGGATTGTAAAATATGCTTATGAATGCAGAAATGATAACCCATTTCGGTAATTCTGCCGAAAATCCCCCAAATACTCTATACAAAATGACGAATGACGTGTATACTCATATTATTATGGACTACATTATATTTGATTTAGAATGGAACCAGTGCCCTGATGGGAAAGAATTCGAAGATCCATCGCTTCCTTTTGAGATTCTGGAAATCGGGGCCATAAAGCTCGACAGCAGCTATCATGAACTTGGCAGATTCCATGAACAGATCTGTCCTACGGTGTACACTTCTATGCATGAACACACCCAAGAACTCCTTCATATGGACATGGAAAGCCTGAAAAATGCCCGTACCTTTCCGGAAGCAGCGGCAGATTTCCTGTCCTGGTGCGGGAACCAGGTTTATTTCTGCACCTGGGGCGTCTCCGATCTGTATGAACTCCAACGGAACATGCGCTATTATGGAATGAAAAACCCATTCCGTGCTCCGCTCCGGTTTTATGATATCCAGAAAATTTTCAGCATCGTCTATGATGACAGAAAAATAAGGCGCTCCCTGGAACATGCGGCAGACTTCCTGAAGCTCAAAAAGGAAGAGCGTTTTCATAATGCCCTAAATGATTCTGTATACACTGCCGAAATTTTGAAACGGCTTCCCAGCGAAACCGTCCTGAAAAATTTCTCCATTGATTATTTCCAGAATCCCAAAAGCAGAAAAGAAGAAATCTATGCCGTATACGACACTTATTCCAAATTCGTGTCCCGTGAATTTCCCTCGAAAGTCCAAGCCATGAAAGACTGGAAAGTAACTTCCACCAGGTGTTTCCTGTGCAAAAAAAACGCCCGCCGGAAAATCCGCTGGTTCTCCAATGGGAACGGCAGCTATTTCAGCCTTTCTTATTGTGAAAAGCACGGCTGGCTGAAAGGAAAAATCAAATTTCGGAAAGCAGAAAGCGGAAATTATTTCTGCATAAAAATCTTAAAGCTTATTACCCCGGAAGAAGCCGAAGAGGTGCGGCAGAAAAAGGATGCCATGAAATCCAAACATAAAAAATGAGAAGCTGGTACAGTCTATCAGCTTCTCATTTTTTAGTTCGTTTGTTCGCTCCGTCTACAATAACATTTTTATATGGTGTGTTTAAAATTATCCGCCAGTTCTTCCATTTCTGTCAACAGACAGTCCACTCTCCCATAAAATGCATCATTATTCGTAGGATTGTCCAGCTCGCCATTCAGGTACTCCAGCATATCAACCAGCTCTTTGATACGCTTCTTTCCCATGCCGTCCTTGTACAAGATATAACGGCTGCGCTCATTTTCTTCCGGCGTCATTTTCTTTAGTACCACCTCTACATTAGGCTTCTCGCCAATATAGCGGTATGTAATGGACGGAGACGCATGGTTCAAAAGATTCTGGAGATAATAAATATCGTTGGTCGCCTTATAATATCTCCATGCAAAAGTTTTTCTCATAGTCTGCGCACCGATAGAATTCAGCCCCATGCTTTTTCCCACTCCTTTAAATACACGGTAAGCCTGCTCCCTGGAAAGCGCAGTGGACGAACTTGCATGTCCCTGAATCAGAAATGCATCCGGGTCCTTTCCTTCTGTAAACTCACGGATAATCTCTTTAAGCTCCCTTGGAATATTGAAAGTGCGCCGGATATTTTTTGTTCCAATACATGCCTCAATCGTATCCTTGTCACGGATATCTTTATTTCTGAACTTTAATATTTCCTGGAGCTGCAGCCCCGTTCCCACACCGATTTCAAACAGGATATAATATTTGTCATCCACTTTCCTCAGCTCCTGTTTAAACTTTTCCAATGTCTCGTCATCTTTGATAGGCGATACCCAATTCATGATTTACTCCTCCTTCTTTTCCTCTGAAATGTCCTGTTCCGTTTTTTCTTGTTCTTGACGGTGTTTTTCCAGTCCTGCGCGAAGCTCTGCTTCAATTTCACTGATGGATTTGCTGTCAATATCCTTTTCTATCCGTGTGCGTTCTTCCCTTTCTCTCTGGCGCTGCTTTCGGATTTTCTGGGAATTGCGGTTCCTTATATAAGCAATGACTAGCATCGGAAGCAGCAGGATAATTAGGACCAGCCCTGCGAGGGCTGCTGCAATGTCATGCTCATAAATCCATTTCCATGCACTATCCCATCCAGCCTTTATCGACTCCAACATCCCTTCTGCGTCTTTCCCAAAACCGGCATTTTCTGTCTCCAGCTCTATACTTCCTGCCGAAAGATCCGTATTTATCAGGTTCCACTCCGGTATTTCAATATCCACTGTATTAAATACAGCAGGAACCTCCCCTACCTGCCAGCCGTTAAATATATAGCTAAACTTATTGCCCTCGCAGAATGTCTGCTTTACCGCGCCTGCATCAGTCCCTTTGGGAATCGAAACCATAGCGCTGCCTGCTGTAAAAACCATGGATTCTGACAACGCCGGGGCATTCATCACCGAAGCTTTCCCAAATATAGCATGTCCCATGATATCCTGCCGGGTAACCCTGCCGTCGGCAATGGGAATCTCCTCTCTTTTAAACTTTTTGAATCCATAATCTAGGAGATCCCTTGTCTCCCAGCATATCTTGTCTGGACCATTTGTCCGCATGATAACACAAATCAGGCGTCGGCCTTTCCTCTGGGCAACAGTAACAAGAGTATTCAACGCTGCTTCCGTAAATCCAGTTTTTCCTCCCAGGCAGCCCTTATAACGAAAACCTTCCCGAAAGAGCATCTTCTGATGAGTCACCATCACATGCTCTTCACGGACATGCTTGGATTTTGGAATCGTATATTCTATAGTCTTTGCAATCTCTGCAAACATCTCATTTTCCATTGCAGCCCGCATGATAAGCGCCATGTCCCGGGCACAGGTGTAATGGTTCTCATTATGAAGCCCGTGGGCATTCACAAAATGGGTATTCACACACCCCAGCTCTGCAGCCTTCTGGTTCATTAACTCCGCAAATCCCTCCTCGGAGCCGCCTATCTTTTCTGCCACCGCATTAGCACAATCATTGGCTGACACCAGCATGATTCCATACAAAGCCTGTTTAAGAGTAATCCATTCTCCTGCATTCATCCACAGGCGGCTGCTGTCTGCCTCCAGGCTGTTCACCGACCACTCAGAAAATTTTACCTTGCTGTTCAGTTTTCCATGCTCAAGCGCTACCAGCGTCGTCATGATTTTTGTAATGCTCGCCGGATACTCCTTAGCTTCCATATTTTTACTGTAAAGAAAAGTCCCCGTCTCGGCATCCATCACCACGGCAGCTTCCCCCTCAACCTGTGGTCCCGCCGGCCAGCCCTCAACGGCATTCGACTCAATCGGCAGAAAGTAAGATTCCGGATACTCCGTTTCTTGTGTCGTTTCTCCTTCTGTCTCCTGCTGCTCCGTCGCATACACGGTATTTATTGGAAACACCGCCGTGAAAAACACCGATGCTGCAAGTGCATACAAAATACCTGCTTTTCGTTTCTTCATTCTTTCCTCTTTCTGACGCACTTGCTGCGTCATCTTAATAGATTTGAAAGTTTACTTCTAAACTTTTTCTCCGTCTGCTTTTGAAATTCGTTTTCTTATATCACATATTATTATAGTATATTCCTTTCCCTTTTTCAACCTCTATTTAAACGAATGCCACCGCTTAACAGCAGTAGGAATATGGCAAATTGCGGTTTGTCGGGGAGTTTGTCTCTTACCCCGGATAGTTATGGAACCGACAACTCTATGCTTACGCCGGACGCCGGGGCACCTGCCATATATCCCACACGGACGGGGACAACGCGCCGGTGAGCTAACGATTAACTACAACTAATGCGCTCAGGAGAGCCTTCGCGCATAAGTTTCCGTAAATCGTGGATCTCACCTCTGCTAAGGGCGTCCCCTGAGTGTCCGCTTAGGGATATATGGCAAGTGCCCCGGCTGTGTGGTGGCTGGCGTTACGTGCGCGTGTGGCTGCGTGGACTTCCCTGATACATGCCGCAGATGGGACCGCCCATGTACTTAATTATGATAATCCGCCGGATATACGGCGAAACATGGCTTTGCACGAATGGGCTTCATGAACTGGCGGCTCTGCGTACCATAAACGCCATTATATACAGATACCGCCGCACCGGACGGTTCGCGCAAGCCACTTATACCTATACGTACACCCAAACAGTGTAACCACGCTCTGCGGTACTTTACTACACACACTGGAACACTAGTGGGGAATTTCAGCGTACGCGAGCGTTACATACACTGAAAGTCGCCAGCGTTTTCGCCACAACCGGGACAGTCTGTGAAGCCGTACAGTCCCGCTGCACCAGCCGTCAGCAGTTTCGCCATATCCAGAACAATGCACGCAGCCACACAGTTCTCATAACGCCAGCCACCGTC
>JBCLQO010000040.1:14886-21058 GCA_041223665.1 Lachnospiraceae bacterium 46-15 | reverse complement strand
AGTACATTGCTTTTTGTAGAGACTGGAGGGTGTGTTTTTATATGAAAGGAAGGGGAAAAATGAAAGAAAGAATAAGGGAGACCATGAAAAGGTGGTTTTGTCTGCTGCTGGCAGCGGCCTGTGTCCTGAGCAGCCTGCCCTATACGCCAATGACGGTGCGGGCAGATGAAGGAGGGGGAGTGGGGCTTCCCGCTTTCCGAATGACCTTTGGACAGGTCGGAGGGGCAGCAAGCCAGGTATCAACCGGAGTATATATGGTAAAGAATGCCGGGCAGGCTACCTACAACCTGTCGCTGAATCCGGGGTATACGTCAGGAGGGGCGCAGAATATTACCATAACGCTGGCGTCGCCGTATCTGGTGTATGACGCAGAGGGAAACATGACCACGACCTTTGAAGCGCCGGCAGATTATACAGCTGCAGGCACAAGTATGCGTACGACTATCGTGGATGTGCCAAATGGAAACTGGTATGTGGAAGGTACGGAGAGCACGGTGCTGTATACGGCGGCAGGGGAGATTATGCCCTATCCTGAGGGGAAAACAAGCTGGAAGGGCGAGGCGCTGGTTCCGCCGCTGGTAGATTCCGTAACTTTTACCGGGATGGTAGAAATAAAAATCATAAGCACTGCATGGCAGGGGCCGAATGCCGCTGCTATACAGCTGAGTTCGAAATTTTATGGGGATGTGCCGGAGAACGCGAGCGCATCGGTAGATGCGGGGCTGAGCTACAGGACTTACAAAGATGCAGCGGGAAATATTGTAAACGGGCTTCAGGTAATAAAGCTGGGGGGGAACCCGAATATTGACAATGGGGACTATAACTCCATCGCATTTATCAACAGTAACCTGGACTGGAGCGCCGCAATCAATGCGATTACGCACCCGCCAATGTGGGATAAGTATAACTATATGACCTATCGGGTGACGGTAGAGAATATTTCGGCAAAGCCGGAGAGCTTTCTGGACGGCTTTGATCTGAACCTTTCGCTGATGAACGGAAATGACGGTTCCAGCGGTATCCTGCGGAAAGATATGATGGCGTGGAAATATAACGATGACGGGACGCTGACGGAAAATACCGATCTCAGCCTTGAGGCCACCCAGTATGCATACTCCGGGAAACCAGGGGAGGGAGGCGTGCTTATCTGGGATGTGACGGAGGTTCCGGAAGAGGAGCTGTCAGAGTGGAACCTTGATGATTTTTCAAATATTGAAGCGCCGCTGATTCCTTACTACTATCCTATGGAGGCTACGCTCAATATTAAATTTACAGATATGCCTCTGTATTCCCCGCATGATCCGAACCCTGCGCGCCGCGCCCAGAGGGTTTTTTACATAGCGGTGCCCTATCCGAACAATTTCGGGGGGAATCTGTTTAATGCAACGACACTGCGCCCAACCATTTTCTTCGGTAAGACGGCGGACCGTGTGACAGGGTATTCGTGGAGTAAGGAGTACAGGGATACTACGGCATTTGACAAAACCGTGGTGGAGGTCACCCAGAATAAATATGTCCTGAATGAAGCGGGAAATCCTGTAAAAACGATAGAAAGCGGAATAGGGCAGCTTGCGTCTTATTACCTTGACAGTTTTGAAAATAAAGGAAATATACCAATATTTGATTCTTATGCGCTGGATACCCTTCCGAACCATTTCCAGCTGGAGTATATGAAAATCTATCTTGAGGACGGTGTGGAACTGGAGGACTGGTTCCGTGCGGCAAAAGATGGCCCCTTGCTGGAGCTGGAGGTACAGGGGAAGGATGGAACCCTTTCCTGGGTATCGTGCGGCACCCTTGGGGGGGCGCAGCCGGAGGAAGGCGGGGGCACCAGCTATACCATCACTTTGGGAGAAGAGATGGAGCAGTGGCTGGCAGGGCATTCCGGTAATTCTTTTACCAGGAAAATCCGCCTGAACTTTATGCACCGTATCCGCAGCGGCCTGAAGTTTAAAGGAAAGGTTGAAGTGGCAGGTTATCCGCTGCAGGCTGTCAGCTATGTGAATAATGTACAGACAAATTATCAGCAATGGACGTACTATGACAGCCTGATTGAATATGACGGTGCGGGGGGATATAAGAAGAGGGACTTGAATAGCACTGCCAGCAAGGCAACGATTAATGCGAAGCCAACGAACCCGGCGGTGGCCGCGTCAGGGCTGCGCTATGAAGACGGGGCAGTGGTGGAAACGGCCAAGACGGTCCAGGTGCCCATGAACGAGGAGAAGGGCGCTTACCGCTACCTGCTTACGAACAACAGCCCGTCGAGGATGAGCCCGGCAATTTTCTCTACGGACGGCAATTTCTTAGGGCGCGATTCCCATAACCAGTGGGGAGGCTTCCGGGTGAGGGAGGTGCGCCTGAGCGGGGGGCTTTTGGGACAGTCCAAGATTGCATCCATAGTTTTTACAGATGCGTCAGGAGCCACATGGAGCATGGCAGGCAACAGCCTGGGCAGCTATATGCAGGATGGGGATGTGGTGTTGGGGCATGACGTGTGGAAAGCGCATACGCCGGACCTGCAGAAAGTCCAGGTTTTGTTTGACGTTTTTGAATCAGATGTGACTGCAGCAGAGGACTGCCGGATTGAGATTAAGGGAAGCCCGAATATGGCAGAGCAGCGCACAGTTGCAGGTGTGTGGAGGACAGATTATGATCCGGAGCTGGGTGTTTCAAACCGCCAGGGAAGGGACAGCGCCACACTTACCGTAAAAGCGATCAACCCTCAGATTAGCGGGACTACATATTATAAGGCGGAAGACGGGACTGCAAAGACAGGGAATGTCCCATACCGGGCAGAAGATGCGTGGTACAGTTTCACAGTGGAAAACCGCAGCCCTTCGGCAGCTGAGGATACAAACCTGGAGTTCAGCGTCAACAGCCTTTCGCAAAAGACAACGGGCATCCGGGGATTTAAGACAAAGGAAATCGTGATTGAAAAAGGGTGGGATCAGGTGGTCACGCCTATGGTGGTCTGGCTCTATGACTGGGATCAGGATCCCCATGGTACAGAGGCGCCGAAGGTTTCCCTGAAATGGGAGGATGTAGAGGCCAGGTATATGGATGCGGACGGAAGGGTGAGGATTCCGCTGTCAGACTTTCCGGAGCTTACGGAATTGAAGCAGGTGCGCCTTGTATGTACCCATCTTTTTGCAGATGTGTATGCCAAAGGGCAGAACCCGGAAGACCCTGCACAGGATAATGCGCTCCGGGTGGAGCTGCACGGAACCCCTGACTGGCATAAGACGCTGCAGGCAACGGGCGCTTTACTCCCACAGAATTATCTGTATTCAGACTTTGGGAAGACACAGAACGTAAATATGAATGTGGCGGAATTTGCGCCAAAGGTGACAGCTTCTACCCATTTAATCAGGAATGGGGTACAGCAGAACGGCGGTTCGGATACGCCGCATACGCTGACTTCTGAAAATAACCGTGAAGTCTGGTATGGGTTCCGGATGGTAAACAGCTCCATCAGCCCGTCCGGCCCGGCATATTCGGATATCAATCTGTCGAGCGTGGCTAACCGGAGTTCCACAGGGACTTCTGTCCATGGCTTTAAAAGCAAGGAAATTGTGATTTCTGCGCAGGCTGTGCAGGCATGTAAGATTGAGGATTTAGAGCTGTATGATTATGCGGATATGAATGGGTCAGCCCTGGGTACGCCTTCCGAAGTGGTTACAGCCAGCGTGCTGAAAGGGTATCAGCAGGCAGACGGAAGCATCCGGATCCCGCTGTCGGATTTCCCAGGGATTGGTTATCTCCGTTATATACGGGTACACTATGAAGATTTCTACGGAAGTGAGAAAGCGGCGGGGAGCAGCCTGCAGCTTGATTTGTATGGAACCACGGACTGGTTCGGCAACCTGGATGCAAGCGCAAACCTGGTGCAGGATGATGAGGATTATACAGACAACAAGAGCGCATCGGATTGGGCAAGGTTTGCGGTGGCAGATTTTGCGCCTGTAGTGACGGCCTCGACCCATTTCATACAGGGAGGGCAGCAGCAGAACGGCGGCTCCAGCTCGCCGCATACGCTGACGGCGGCAAACAATCAGGATGTCTGGTATGGATTCCGGATGGCGAATAACTCCATCAGCCCGTCCGGCCCAAGCTATGCGGATATTAATATATCCAGCGTAGTCAACCGGAGTTCGACAGGAACAGCTGTCCATGGCTTTAAGAGTGAAGAAATCGTTATCTCTGCACAGACTGCACAGGCATGTGAGATAAAGGATCTGGAGCTTTATGACTATGCAGATATGAATGGGGCGAAGCCGGGCACGCCTTCCAGGGTATTTACTGCAAAAGAGCTTGAAGGCTACAAACAGGCGGATGGAAGCATCCATATTCCGCTGGAGGATGTTCCGGAGATTGCATACCTCCGGTATATACGGATACATTTTACGGATTTTTACGGAAGCGGGGAGGCGGCAGGGAGCAGCCTGCAGCTCGACCTGTATGGAAATACGGACTGGTTTGACAACCTGGATGCTGCCGGAAGCCTTGTGCAGGATGTCCCGGATTATGCGGCAAATAAGAGTGCGTCTGACACGGCAAGGTTCAATATCCAGAGGCCTTATCTGGCGCTGCATTCGCATATCCAGTATGTAAATGTGACGGAGAGCTCCCGGAGTGCGGGGACAACGGACGGGAACCAGACGCTGCTTGGAGTGCCTTATGACAGGGACTTTAAGCTGTGGGTACAGATGGAGAATGGTTCATCGCCTGCGGCTTCTGGTTACAGTGTTTTCTCTGTGCTCGATGATGTGGATATGACGGTTGACCTGCCGATAAGGAATAGCGCAGGCGTGCGCTTTACAGATAACGCGGGTGCAGGTGCAGCCGAGGCGCATACAGGGTTCCATACGACAAAGGCCATCGTGCGCAAAGAACTGCTGGACCAGTACCGCTTAATCGGGAGCATACAGCTTGCTGACGTGGACAGCCCGGACAGCCCGGCAGTGCTGACGCCGGTGGCGGATGCAGGCGGAAAGATTACTGGGTTTGACGCGGCGGACGGAACGCATTTCAATGTGACGGATGAAGGGCTTGTGCTGGAAGAGAGCCAGCTTGAAGGACTGGGCATCCATGAACTGGCCCGCCTGCAGATTCTGGGCGGCCGTGACATGAAAGTGACGGAGAATGCGGACAGGGCGGCGCTGCGCGTTGAGTTCTATGGTTATGAAGATTCTGCGATAGGCACTACGGACACCATGAATGTCCATAGTGAAAACTATCTGGACGGGCTGCGGGAGGCGGCTTACCGTGTCAGCGCAAATGACAATACTGCCATCTATATGAGCAAGCTGTATTTCGATACGGTGGTGTCAGCGTTTTATAATGATGGGGACAGTGGCAAGTTTACGGCAGAGGCGGATGCCCTGGAGCATATCAGGGTGAACTATGCAGGCGGCGGCGCATACTGGAATGACAACTCCGAGCTGGAGGTTGGCTACAAAGCGCTGGGCTCCTTTGGCATAGATTTCCGGCAGTACCTGAACGTAGGGTCGAGTCTCCCGGTACCGGCGCCAGACCACGGGAATTATTACCGGCAGGAGCACTATGATGCAGGATGGGTGCGCCTGCAGTCCTTGAACACGGCAGCTACGGTGAACATGGACATTAACGTCCCTTCACATATTTTTGATACGTATTACCTGAAAATAAACCCGAATACCCGCAGCTACCTTAACTGGATAGAAGTCACCAGGAAGGATGGGACGAAATACCAGATTCTGCCGGATGCCTGGGTGGGGAATGCGGTAGAGACAGATGCAGCCGGAAACAAGTATTTCCGTATTAACCTGGCGGAAGGCCAGGCGCCTGCCTACGGCAGTGACAAGGCGGAATTCTGGACAGATGCTTATGCGTATGGCCTGGACGGGCCAGAGAACCCGGTTACGAAAATCGTAATTAACATGGATGTGAACCAGGACGGCTTTACCGATGCCAGCAAGACAGCGGCGGGCATTCCGGACTACGGGACATGGTACAGGGAGAATGACGCCAATACCCGTTCCGCGTTTGAAGTCACCGGGCGCCTCTATAAGACAGGGAAGGCAGAGCTTACAGCAAATACTACGCTGACGATTGGAAAGAGCGGACGGGTAAAGGAACGTACGGATTCCGGGCAGGAGAATGGCCGCAGGGTGCAGTCTTCCTGGTCTTA
>JBCLQO010000040.1:0-14786 GCA_041223665.1 Lachnospiraceae bacterium 46-15 | reverse complement strand
GTGAAGTTTGCGGACGCAGACCAGTTTGTCATCAGTTTCCGGCGGGGGCCGCGCTATACAGGGAACCTCACGACCGGGCTGAACCATGATTATTCCCAGACCGGAAACTGGGGCGGCTGGTGTTACCAGGATGGATATAACTGGGGAGGACGCATCGGATTTTCCGACAGGATCCTGCTCACAGACACCCTTCCGGTTATTGAGCCGAACAGTGAGTTTAAATATTATGGTTTCCTGACTACCGGGCTGGCAATACAGAATGAAGTGTTTGCCCATATGACGTCTATTACCCTGAACCTGGGCGGATACCGGGAGGTTACAGACGCAGAAGGAAATGTGACAGGATATCAGGCAGACCCGTCCAAGACAAAGAGCATTACGCTTACGAAAGAAGAGCTGGGGACACTCAATGAGCTTTCTTTCCTGTATGCTTCCGAAGAGCAGACAGAGGACGAAGCGGTGGCAGCCAACCAGATTTGGCTGGAGAAGTGGCAGTTTGTGAACAGCATTGCTATTGATACCAAAGACTGGGGCGGAAATGCAGATTATACGAAGGAGATCGGGCGGACACGCAGCCCGGAAACGGGAGGCGGCGTAAAGGATATCGACGTCGTTGTAAAGGGTAAGCCGTATGTATACGTGAACCAGCCGGCAACAGGCCTGGGCGACAGCATCAAGCATGCCCAGAACAGGATTACACCGACGGATTATTTTGTGTATGAGCCGGGCAAGGCGTACACCAGCCCGCAGCACAATACAGAGAGATATTATGTGAGTGACGGCTCTGCGCCGAATCATGGCTGGGGGGATACGTTTGAGACGGCCCATATGAGGGGCTATCTCATACCATACCAGGCAGGGTACGCAGTGACGCTCCGTGATTCGAAGCTAAACGATTATAAGGCGGATAACCTTACGCCAAATGTACAGGAGTACACAGTTAAAATATGGAACCGCAGGGACGGAAGCACGGAGAGGGATGCCTCTTCCCGTCTGGACGGGGCCTATACAACGAATACGATGAATGCCAGCTTCAATATGCAGAAGCTGTATATCCCGAAAGAATTCATTGACGGGGGATGGTTCCGGGTGAGCCGGCTGCTGCTTACCGGGGCCAGCAACCAGCAGGCCTCCTTTACCCTTGATGAGTTAAAGGCGCTGCTGAAACCGGATGCGAACGGGAAAGATTATGTGCTGGATGTGGAAGAGTACATCCATAATAACCTGGGTATGACTACCGGGTACAGCATCACACTGCCGGAGGGGACGGCGCGTCCATATCTGAGGGCGCATATTAATTCCTTCCGCCTGGACTTCAAGGCTGTCGCAGGAAACCGTGAGAAGCCGGAGACAGTGCTGCAGGCAGGGGAGTACCTGTCGGCAAGCAAAACGGCTTCGGACTATGCATTCCGCTATGACGGTGTGTTCGTGGACAGGACGAAAGAGGTCTTTGAAGGGGAAAATTACAGGAATTGGGATGAGGATTCAACGCCGACCTTTGGAAAAAGCCCAAATGGCTATGGGGTTGACGTGCTTATAACAAACAACCTGGCAGCATCCTTTACCACGATTGACCCGAACCATGGAACCTTCAGTGAACTGAGCGGAACAGTGAAGAAAGCCGACTGCTATTTAACGAACCTGGTAGGAAATCTTCTGGTGAGCGTGACCAGGAACAGCGATACGAATAAGTTTGCTTATGATTTGGATGACTGTTCAGCAGCCGCGCCGCGTGCGGAAATCGACAAGGATCACCTGATGCCGTGGGATTATGTGGAATATAAAGTCACGGTACAGTCGGATGCCAGTGCGCCGATTCCCCAGGAGAAAACGGATCTGCGGTTTGACACGGCCACAGGGCAGCGGATTGTGAAGTGGGAGGTTATCAGCAATACCACGGATATCCCTACGGAGCAGATTACTGCAAACCTTCCGGGGACAGGAGGGGCAAGCGGGCAGGAGCTGGCGAAAGGGACAGATTATTCCAGGGATGAAGCTGCGGCGGATGACGCTGCGCTGACAAATATTAAGCAGATGGTATTCCATCTGGGAACGCAAGGCGATGCGGCACAGATTAAACAGGGCAAGGCAGTGACGCTGCGCATTGTTACCCAGCTGACGGATGAGTTCGGTAAGAATTTCCAGGGGCAGCTTATGACCAGCTGGCTGTATACGACCAGCCGGATTAAACATGGATATACCCAGTACCGGATTAACGGCGGACGGGAGAATATATCCGGCGCCGGAAGAGGAACTGTAAACTATTACCGGAATGAGTCGGATAATGGGACGACAAGCGGAAACAGCAATACGGATGTCAGCTACTGGCGGAATACGGTAAGCAACGTGGTTTTTGACGGGCGCAGCCAGTATGCATCCCGGGTAGACGCAGGAGCGCTGTTTACAAGGCTCCGGTCTGATCTGGCGATAAGTTTTGCGTTTGCACCGGGAGCACAGGGTGTTTATGACGGCCAGCCTGGCAAAGTGACCGTTCAGGGCATAAAGAATTATACGCAGCACACGCAGGAGATACAGGAGACAGCCAGCTTTTTGAAGAAGGTGGGAGACCGCTACCTGCAGGGCTTCGAGCTTACAGAGCTGTGCAGCATAGATTACCCGGCGGGGCTGCCGGAGAATGCCATCAGCCCCAGGCCCCCGGTCAAGATAGAGTATTATGTACTGAATGAAAGCAGCACAACAAAGCCGGACGGCTATGATCCCAACGCGTATAATAATATGAGCCGGACGGAGGAGGATATCAATAACGGGCAGTGGGTAAACGCCGCAGACTATAAGGATAATCCGGAAGCTTTGGAGGCAATGCTTTCCAGGGTTATCCGGGTACGCTGGACGTACTACGATGTCCCGGCGGGGCTGGCGATGGATCCTGTTGTCTTTAACGGTGTGGGGCGTTACCAGGATGAGCGCCTGGGAGGCAAAAACACTGCGGCGGCAGATACCTTTACATCGCTGCTGACGATGGATGAAGTGTACACCCATGTCCATACCGAAGAGGAACATCTGGGAGAGGTGAAAAAGACAGCGATGACCCATGCCGTACAGACGACCCCGTCTATACGGCGGGAGATTCCGGTCGTGCAGTTCCAGACGCAGGTGTTTGGGACAGAGGAAGAGGCAGCCGGCGCATACAACCCGTCGAAGGCACAGAAAACAGGCTACCGTCCAAATGAAACCTTCTGGTACAAGAGTACCTTGAAGAACCTGAGTACGGCGGCGAGCGGCGAGGCGGTCCAGGGCGCGCTCCTGAACCCGGTATTTTATGATAAATTCCCATCCCAGTATGCGGACCAGACGGCTTTAGAGGCGGCCGCAGGCGGGGATATGAGCGGCCTGCACATTGTCTGGACAGATGAAAACGGACAGGTAAAAAATGCAGATGCCGGCTGGGAGGTAACGAACCTGGGTACGGTTACGGCGCCAGACTATGGCGGTGCGATGGTCTATATGGACCATGCGTCGGCAAGCTACGGCGGCTCAGGATATGGCGGGAAAGAGTACAGGGATTTGGACCCGAGGGCTGCCGGAGTATCCAGGGAAGCAGAGTATACCGTATACAGGATTCGCCCTGTAAGCGGGACAGACGGGAAGCTGCGCATGGAAGTGGGGGATCAGATATCTTTCTACTATCCGGCAACAGCACATCAGGACGGACTGCCCATGGTCATGACTGACCAGGACAGGAACCTGGGCACGGCAGCGGATCAGTCCCCTTCATATTTCCCAAGGGTAGGCGAATACTGGTCCCAGGGGTATACAGGGCAGGCTTGGCCCCTGGCGACAGGGAATAACAGCGGAGGGATGGTAAACCGCCAGCTGGAGACATCGGATAAACTGATGGATATGGACCACCTGATCCATGACGTGGGATTTTCGGGTGACAAAAACGATCAGATTGACAGGTATGAGATGTTTGGCAGAAGCAAGCTGTACATCCCCGGAACAGCTAATAATGGAAGCGCCTGGGGCAATGACGGCCGGTTTATGGACTATGATATAGCTACAGGGTCGTATGTCCAGAGGGCAGTCTACACGCCGATCCTTGGCTCAGGGAAAATAGACGGGCTTCCTGTCCAGATACAGTATAGGGGGGCAGATAATGCAAACCGCGATTACTATGCGTATGTGACAGGCCCGAGGACAGCATCCAGCCAGAACTGGGAGCAGGCCGGTGAGGGTGAGGAGCGCACGCCGATTGTATGGAGCGAGGTGCGGATCCATCTGCAGAAAGCATGGCTGAACGCGGCGAGCCAGATGATTCCTGACCTGGCAAATGAGAACGGATATTCCCAGTTCAGTGTCCACGACGCAGCGAAGCGTTACCTGGCAGGGAAGCATTATCCGAATGACTGGCCGCGGTCAGGCAGCTGGGAGTCCTATATCCGCTCTGCGAATGATTATCTGTTTAACCGTTACATTACGATGATGGAGTACCAGCAGACATATACGGCGCGGCTCACTGCAAGCAATTACGGCGACTGGGGCCTGGACGGGGTAGAATTTACCTATACTTTCCCATTGGGGACAGAGCCGCTTAAGGATGCAGACGGGAACCTCCAGATAGCCGGGAAATACCTGACAGCGCCAAATACATGGGGCGCGGACATCCCGGCCGGCGCTATCCATGCAGAGCTGGTCCAGACGCCGGAAAATGACAGAGGGTATAAGGCGCCGAACCAGGTCCAGGACCCTCAGTGGAACGGCACGATGGATACAAGCTATTACCAGGGGGAAGACGTAGTTCCTTATGTGGTGAAGATTACCGTAAGCCACCCGCTGGAACGCTGGTTCGGAAGGGGGAGCGGTTCCGGCTATCAGATGAGGCTGGACATCAAATGCCATGTGCAGAGTACGAGCACAAACGGCAGATGGTATGACAGGCTCCGGGTGAAACCGGCAGCCGCAGGTGAGAATTACTATTATTACCAGATATATGACATTTCCCAGTGGTGCGGCGCAAACCGGTATAAGGATGCCCATTACCAGATTCACGGAATGGATTACATGTCGTCCTGGTCGAGCAGCGGCTATTATAATTACGTGAACCCGACAGGCTCCCCGAATACACCGAGTGTGGACGGATATAATGTCCAGTGCAGCGAGGCACAGGAGACAGCGGAAGGCCCTGACGGAGTGAACACCAATAAAACTTACGGGGCGTACCGGACAGCGGCGAAAACAGATTTGTGTGCCGTAACGGGGACCCGGGCAGAGATGAGGAAGCCCGTGATGCGCCTGTGGTCTACCGTCAGTGACACGGCAGATACAGACATGACCGGCAGGTCAAGGGCCGGTTACTATGTGGATACAGAAGGTGATACGGCACGGATTAATGTGAACGTAGAAAACCGCTACTGGATACATGAATACAGTGACGGTGGTTATTATGGGCTGGGTTCATCCCTGCACAGCAACAGCTATTCCATAAATGGCGGCTCTATGGGTACCCTGTACCATCCGGTAATAAGCGTGCTGCTTCCGGCGGGCATAGTCCCGATGGCTGCGGACGGCAAGGCTTATACGGAGGATAATGCGTCGAATGCCGTGCGCCCGATTGCATGGGAGCTGAACAAGAGGGCAAACCCTCAGGTAAACACGATTTCCCCGGCGGGCGAGGCAGAGAAGCAGCTCTATGACGCTGCAGTGCAGTATGTGGAGATACCGGAATATGAAGACGGGGAGGCTACGGGGAAGACCGAAGGACGCTACCTGGTGAGGATTGAGGCAAACCTGAATTCCCACGGCGATTTGGCGCAGAAGAATTTAGAGGCCAGGATTCTGTCAGGGGATTTGAGGATTTTCTCCTTCAAAGTATTTGCAGAGAAGCTGCCGAACCTGTCTGTGAAAGGTACGGATGGGCAGACGAAACGGGATACTACGAAATATAAACAATATGAAGATATCCGCACCTACCTGGGCAGTAAGATGGATGGGTTCAGTTATCTGTGGGACAATGGCGGACGCTACAGAGTAGGGACTTATCTGGAGCTTTCAGGTTCTTCGAACTATCAAATGAATGATGTACTGCGTCTGGACCGGGTAGCGAACTATCTGGAAGGGGACCTGAATGCGGATCCGACCTATGGAAGGAGGGCTTTCTTTGACAGCGGCTGGGCGTATGAGGAAACTTCTGATTTTAATGTGGAGCATTACGCAGAGAATATTAGGAATCCGCTGATACTGACAGAGGAGCAGAAGGATTTTAATGCCAGCGGTGCGAATACGCACCCGGATACAGGGGATAAGACGCTGCAGATTTCGGATAAAGGCTTGTACAACAGGACGCGGCTGTATACAAAGATGCCGCGCGTGACTTCGGACAGCACGGTAGGGTTTACGAAAAATGAAGCCGGCATGGGATACAGCATAAACAGCAGCACGAAGCTGCCAAATACGTATCCGGATGCAAAGACACCCCTGGAGTATGGCGATGTGCTCTGGTACACATCCAGGATATGGAACCATCCGGCATCCGCTTCGGATTACCGTTATGGCGGTGCGCTGCACCACTCTAAGCTGACGTTCGTGTTTGATCTGCCCCAGGAGGTCACATTCTGGGATGAGGATGACACTTATGATAAAGATGATGTTATCGTAGAGTATTACGACGCCCGTAAAGGCGGGGATCCTGTCACTGTGTCCATGGAGGAGCTTTTGGCGGAGGAGTCCGGCTGGAACCTGGATATCAGGCATAAAACAGATTATCACGAACTGGATAACCCGTCAGGCCTTCCGGAGTATATGAATACGGATAAAGAGAAGCATCACGAAGCGGAGAGCGTGGTGATAGAGCTTAACACGCCGGCTGATGAGGATTACAAGGGTTACGAGTCCATATATGACGGGGCGATGCCCGGCGGCCATCTGAGTACCGGAAGCTGGGTGCGCGTGAGGATAAAGACGAGGGTAGATAACCTGGGCGAAGAATCCAGTGTCTATACGGAGCCGGACCTCTGGACTGCAGACGACTGCCGGACCTATGTGACCGTACATGAAATGGACGGACATTTTAACGAAGATTCGGACCAGCTGCAGGACCAGCCCCAGGATCTGATACTTTGGACGTCACAGGCGGAGGATGCGGAGGCTGAGCCTGGGGAGGGCGCAGAAGAACCAAAAGACGCTGTGGATCATGACAGGGACGGGGATTACACGGATGTGTATACGGCAGCGAGGACGGCAGCGTTTACGCTCCGGAAACCGGACGGTATCGCCCGTGTGGATACAGGCATCAAGAGGACTTCTATTCTGGATGAAGATGAGCAGGTTGTCACAGCGACAGATATCCATACAAAAGGAGCGACCCAGATCCAGTACCTGATTGACCAGGCCCAGAATAAGGGCGGCGCAGTGAACCGGTTTATTGTTGACTTTGCACTGCCGTTCCATGGGACAAATGAGCCTACTGGGGAAATTGCACCGGTTACAGGCTCAGAGGTTACGCCGAGGATACGTGAAATCCGCACCGGTGTGTGGGAAGTGCCAGACACCCTGCCGGAAGAAGAGAAGGAAGTGCTGGAGCAGCAGCTAAAAGTTTATGTGTTTGCACGCACCAGCCCGGATCCTCATGCGGAGGACGGCTATCTGTACCCCGATTCCCAGGAGGACAGGGCAGCTTACGATGACGGTTCCTGGATACAGCTTGGGAAGCAGGAGGGATACAGCCTTACGGAGAACGGGACGATCCGGGATCCGAGGGACGGGATTCCGGCTAATATACGCCAGGTACGCTTTGTGGTAAAAGCAGGGCTTAATTATGCAGATAATGTGGCGCCTGTATACTATCCGGTGCCGTCAGGGTTCCGCCTGGCAGTAGATGCCGACCCGGATACAGACGGCTCCCAGGAGATGGACGATGTGGACCCGATGCGCCTGAACGTAGAGGAGATCGCAGAAGATGTCAAGAAGAACTGTGCTTATGTGCAGGCAGCGACATCTTCCGGGGATCCAACGGTAGTTATCCATTCAAACTACTTTGTACAATGCCTGACACGGTATGATGATTTGAAATACCTGGCAATGGGCAAACGGGGGCGTGCCGGGATTTATGTAGACCCTGAGCTTCCGTATTTTGGGTTCCGAATGGAAATGAGTTATTTCGGGGGGTCCGGCATCACAAGCTACCACTGGCGGAAGAATGAGGGCGGGCTTATCATAGACCCGAGCACGAGCAAGATGATGAAATACCGTGTGACGGCGGTAAATTACAGTGTCCCGCAGTTAGACCAGAAAAAATATACCTGGCCGGTGCGGACGGAGACAGACAGTGAAGGGAATATTGTACAAAAGGAAATAAAGGAAGAGGATACACTGACGGATCCGAACATTTCCGTAGTAGTCCCCTATATCCAGAACCTGAAGGATTTGACGTATGTTCCATATTCCAGCCTGCTGGGAGACGATCCGGATTATCTAAGCGACAGCTATGCGAAAACGGGCGGAAGCCCGCAAAACCCGCTGAAAAACCTGGATGATGCGGTTCCCCATTGGACCTGGCAGCTAGTGCAGGATAAGACAGATCCGGATACTGGGGAACTGATCCTGGACGAAGAAGGACAGCCGATTCCGGAGCTGGTAGACAGTGAAGACGTAGAAGTGGAACTGTCAGAAGGGCCTTACTTTGTGGATAAGGTGGTTAACCTGGCAACCGGACGGCAGCGGCGGATAGCATTGTTCAAGTTTAAAGGGAGGCTGTGGCCTGGCCAGCGCCTGATGATAGAATTCATGATGCCAATCAATGCAGACAGGGGCGCGGCTGTTTCCCAGGAGCTGATGGAGTCCTATGGCTATGGGTTTAAAAAGGGTAACTATACACCGTATATCCCGCCGGCAGAGGACGGATTCGGAAGCTGCGGCCTGGTAACAGACTCCCGTGATGTGAATGACAACGGAATGACCGTGGAGATGTCCCTGCGGCGTACAATTTCAGGGCTTAGCTTCAAGGAGGAGCCGACCCTCAAGCAGATAAAGAAGGTAGATACCCAGATCCACAGCGACTACGATTATAACAGCGGCCCGGCCAGCGTGCCGGAAGGCACGGACTATACGTTCAAGGTATCTGTTATGAACCAGTCTACCGGAGACCCGAAAGAGCATAGCGAAGTATCCCTGTATGACGTGCTTCCGCATGTAGGGGACAGCCAGACTTACAGCGGCGACACCGCAAATAACCAGATCCCGAGGGATTCCTCGTGGAACGGCTGGCTGCTGCCTGATTCGATAGAGGTAAGGGTATATGACCCGAACAAGTCTACGGAATTCCCGGAAGGGGAGCTGCTGGAGATGACGAAGGATGCGGCGCACCCGAAGGACTATGATATATGGGTAGGCCCCTTTGAACAGACAGGAAGTACCTATAAACCGCTGGATGTCTCAGCGCTGCCTCCATATAAGGCGGATGAGTCCCAGGGCATGGAGTTCGGGACCAAGGATATGTACTTCTACGGTGTCCTGGTCGGGGATGATGCCAGGAAGAAGAGCCGGAAGATGGTGCGGCTGGTAGACCTGATTGCCGCTACGAAAAATAACCCGGACGCGTATGAGGCTGCGATTAAGGCGATACGTTCTATCTGGATGGAGATGGAAGACAAGAGTTACTATATTAAAGATTATAACCGTATCGAGATGAGCTACTCCATGCATGCACCGCTGAATGTGCCCAAATACGTAGGGAATGTTTCAGGGGACGCCAGTGCGCAGTTTATTGCTTCCAAGGGTTACTGCGGATGGAATACGTTTGTGCACCATGCAGTGGGCGCAGGCATGACCGGAGAGAACAGCAAAGCCGGCGTGTACCTGAACGCACCGGAAAGCAGGGGGTACATCGGAAGCTATATATGGCATGATTTCAATTATGACACACTGATGAATGAGGCAGAGTACGAGGAAGGCACGAACGGGCGCCTCCAGGTATCCAAGCTCACCACGGATTTAGACTTCGACGGCAAGCTGGATGATCCGGGAATCAACCATGTAAAGGTGGAGCTGCTGAGTGAAAACGGTTATGTGGTGAACCGGAACGGCGAGGCTATCACAGAGGTGAAGCGTGAGGGTGAAGCGGTGAAGTATGCGCTCATTGATGAGGCCACGGGCGAGATACAGACTACCGGTGAGAACCAGATTAACCGCTATACGGACTGCGGGCCCGCTGCCGCCTACATCTCAGAGAGCGATTACTTTGGGCATAAAGGCTACTATATGCTTTCAGACCTGAAGCCTGGCAGGTACAAACTGCGGTTTACCTTCCCGGAGAGCCTGGCAAACTATGCGGTAACGACACTGAACATCGGCGACACGAACACAAAGCTTGATGTTTACCGGAAGGGAGATACCCTTCCGGACCTGGGAAATGCGGGCGTCGGGGATGCACCGGGAGATGCCATGGTGGTGAACAGCCTGGTAGCGCAGACAAGGGATGCCATCCAGGTAAATGCGGCAGACATGGATGATACCACGGTGGGCGTAGACGGGCTGACACCGCATCAGCGTTATGACTTGGCCATGACTTCCTACAATGTGGGGATCGGCAGGCCGCACACAGTAGGAGGCTGGGCATGGTTTGACGAGCATATGACTCCGGACAGTGAGGAGGATACGCCGGATATCGACGGTTTCATGGATGATAACGAGGATAAGCTCGGAAAAGTACGGGTGACGCTGTATGAGTATGACCCAGATACGGAAGAGCTTAAGGAAGCGAATGACATTGACGGAAAGCCGGCATCCATCCTGACACAAATTACAGATGCTTCAGATTTGTCCAGTGTCGAGAACGGGAAGTTCGCGTTCCGGGTACGCCCGGGATGGTATCTGATTAAGGCAGAGAATGAAGATGATGCAGTTATCTTAAAGCCGACGCCTTATAAGCACAATGACAGTGCGCTGGCGGCAGAGAACGACAATGATTTGGAGAAGGTCGGCCTTTCCATGCAGACGAAACCGTTTGAAGTGCAGTATGAGCTGGGTGCGGACGGCAGGCCGCTGTATGACGTGCTCGGCCAGGGATATAAGCATAAGATGCAGCTGGGCCTTGGCTTTGTAGATGCCGGAAGAGGTTTCCTGGGCGATACGATCTGGAGTGATGAGAACTACAATGGCATCCAGGAAGGGCTGGAACCGGGCATTGGCGGCGTGGCCGTGACTGTGGAGAGGTATTACTGGGATAATGAGGCAATGCAGTGGAAACAGCAGGAGGAGCGTTTTACATCCCAAAAGACCACTACGGACGCCGGGAATTTCGTGTTCCAGGAAAAAACTACCTATACGCCGGATGGCGGGCCCGCCTGCCTGGCAGGATACAGGCTCCGCATTGACAAGGATGTTTTAGAGGGGCTGCCTGCGCACTATGCGGTCACTAAGTATCAGAACAGGCCGGATAAAGAGCTTGGCGAAGAGCTGGACAGCGATATGCTGACGGAGGCGAAAGACACGCCGGATGGAAAGAAAGCATATTATCTGACGGATATCGACATGATGCCCATTGTGCTGGCTAATGAGGCGCAGGAGGGGGCAGACCCCAAAAACCTGATGCCATACGGAAGGAAGCTTTACGATGTGACGGATGGCGGCAGCCGGCTGATTCACGACGGCGGCTTGAAAGAGTTCGAGAAAATCCAGGTGAAAGGCATCATCTGGAATGACAGGGACTACGACGGCATCCGCAAGGCAGAGGCAGACCCAGAGGACCCGGACGATATGGCGGAGCCAGGCATTCCAGGCGTAACCGTGGTACTGGAACGGTATATCCGGGATTCCGGGGACTTCCGCAAACTGGATGAAAGGGAAGCCGTTACAGACGCCACAGGGCACTATACCTTTAATGATGTAGGGACTTACTATGAAGACCCAGGCACAGGAAGCTGGCATGTGGCGTACTACAGGCTGAAGCTTAAGGAGCTTCCGGAGGGCTACCGTGTCACCAGGTACCACCAGGGGAAAGATACGTCTGTGGACAGCGACTTGGCAGTGACAGACCTGTACCTGACAAAAGGAACGGCACCTGTGGAGTCGGATTACTTCGCAGCGGCAAGTGCATCCAGGCAGCCGCATAATGAGGCTTACTGCCTGAATGAAGGAAAGGTTAAATATGACATCGTCCAGGGCGGCGGAAATATAGGCGGCTATGACGGCGGCCTGAAAGGGCCGGAAACCGGAAGCCTGTCAGGGCTTATCTGGAAGGAGAAAGCGTATGACGGCATCCATCAGGAAGATGAAGAGGGCTTCCCGGGATTAACGCTTACCATTGACCAGTATTACCTGGATGCAGATGGGGAGTGGAAAAAAGAACAGGCAGGATATGCACAGGCAGTTACGGACGATGACGGCAGATATCTCTTTGAAGGGCTTCCGGTGCATATCGAGAAGGAAGGGAAGTGGCATCTGGCAGGATATAAGATGACGCTGCCGCGCCAGGAGAAGATAGCAAATTATGAAACGACCTGGTACCATAAAGGGCAGGATAGTGAGACCGACAGCGATGCTGTGGGCACGATGGATTTAGGCGAGGATTATCCGCTGGTAGACCGTGACGGGACAATAGAACGGGAATTCAGCGTGACGGCAAAAGAGGCGGCAAAAGGAACGAATGATGACAAGGGTGCATATGTGTTTGAATATGCAGGCAGGGAATATGATGTCCTGACAGGAACCAATGCACATGGGCCGGATGTGGGCTTGAAAGAGCTGGAAACTACCACCCTGTATGGCTGGGTATGGAACGACAAGGATTATGATGGCATACGGCAAAGCGATAAGGCCGTGGATGTCCCAATCGAAGGGCAGACGGTATATCTGGACCAGTACTATCTGTCAAAGAAGGGTGAGTGGGAGCAGTCCCAGGCCGGATATGCCACAACGCTTACTGACGAAAACGGAAAGTATGAGTTTGCGGATATCCCTGCGATGCTGGAGGTAGAGAATGTAAGGCGGCTGACGGCATACCAGGTGCGGATGGATGCCATGAACCAGGGCTGGACGCTGACGAAGTACCGGCAGGGAAAGGAAAGCCTTAAGTGGAGCGATTTAAGGCAGGAAAACCCGGATGCGGCAGCTGCCCGGGAAGGTGTAAAAACAGTACAGGATGAACCAGAAACGGGCGGGCCGGGCGAAACGAAACCGGAAGAAGGAAAGCCGGATGAAATGAAAGTCCCGCTGACCCTGATGGAAGATGAAGAATTCCTCCCGGCGGCTGATGAAGTAGAGCGGGCACACAGCAGCTACTGCGTGATGGCGCCAGATGGAAAGATTTACGATATGCTGGCGGCGCCGGAGACGAAGGCCAGCGGAAATGCCGGCGAGCTGCCCTATGCGACGGGAAGCATCCGCGGATGGGTCTGGGAGGATAAGAATTATGACGGCATCCAGGATCCGGATGAAAAGCCGGTTTCGGAGACAGTGACCGTGAAGCTGGAGCGTTTCATCTATGAAAACGGAAGCTGGGTGAAAGACAGCGGGTTTGCGGGCAAAGAAACCCAGACGGATGCCGCAACGGGAGGCTACCGTTTCGATAAGCTGCCGACCCACCAGGATACGTATGACGGTGAAGGGAATATCGTACTCGGTGACTTCAAAATCTATGGCTACCAGGTGCGTATCGATATGGATAGATGCGCAGCGGACGGCCTGTGGGATACCTATGCGGTGACAAAATACCGGGCAGGAACCAACAGGGCAAAAGACAGCGACTGGATCATCTCGGACGGTGCGGACAGCGGCAGGCTGACAGCGGCAGATGAATATATCGTGGTAGCTGCCGAGGCAGGGGAGAATGCAAACCCCATCAATGTGGCGGAGGTGGAAGGAATCTCCTATGATGCCTGCCAGGGCACGGATATAGACGGGCTGGATGCAGGGCTGAAACGCTATGAGGACGCGGCACTGCTTGGCACAGCCTGGAAGGACGCCAACCATGACGGCATTCTGGGCGAAGGTGAAAAGAGGATAGAAGGACTGGAGCTGATCTTGACCCAGGCATACTATAAAGATGGCAGGTGGACGGAGGTAGAAGATTTCAGGCAGGAGAAAAAGACGGGAGAGGACGGGACGTATAAGTTTGGGAACCTTCCCGCATCCCTGAATATCGACGGCACACGCTGTCTTGCAGGCTACCAGCTCCATGTAGACGGGGACGGTGCGACACTGGCTAAAGTGCTGAAGCAGTATGCCGTAAGCAAATATATGGTTGAGGACGGCAGTGGGAAAGACAACAAGCTTCTCTGGGAAGGGCTGCATATGTCGTGGCCAGAAGAGGAGAACGGCGGCTGGCTGGTATTTGCAAAAGAAGCTGCAGGAGACTTCTCTGGAAACAGCTACAATTACCGTCAGGCTGGCGGCAGGAATTATGACTTGGCGTACTCGGAGGATATCGGCAGCATGAATGCCGGGTTCTCCCCATACCAGACCACTTCCATTACAGGAACCGCCTGGACGGAGGACTATGACGGGAAGGGCGAGGCTGACGGAATCCGCCAGGAGACGGAGAAGCTGCAGGAGGGCGTGAAAGTATTCCTCGACCAGTACTATCTGGATAAAGGCAAGTGGAAGAAAGCCGATGAATGGATTTCCTTCATGAGCGCCCAGCCGGAACAGGAACCGGAACCGGAGCCAGAGCCGGAAGGCAGGAAAGCGAAACGCCGGGAGGCAGAAGCAGGCGGGAACCCAGACGAGAATCCAGGAGGAAACACAGGTGAAACCCCAGACGAGAATCCGGGAGGAAACACAGGTGAAACCCCAGACGAGAATCCAGGCGGAAACACAGGTGAAACCCCAGA
>JBCLQO010000039.1:0-22168 GCA_041223665.1 Lachnospiraceae bacterium 46-15 | reverse complement strand
TTTGGAGTGATAAAAGAGGTTGCCATGCCTCGCAATGCCGCATAAATACTAGATGTGTGGAGTTTTGCTTATGGCTACGGAATTATTGACAGGAGGCGATGAAAATGGGACAGAAACAGAAATTGTGCAAGAATAAAAAATGTCAGAAACCACTGCCAGAAGGGTATAAGCACAAGTATTGTGAGGCGTGTCGTACCCAGCAAGCCCATAATGCAAAAAATGCAGGGAAGGCTGTTTTAGGTGTTGTAGGAGTAATTGGTACTACGGCTCTTGCAGTACTCACAAAGGGAAAGATCAATACAAAAAGCTGATCTGCAGGTGTTCCGAATGAAGTGGTATGAGGATTATGATTTTATGCTCGCTCAGTTTAAAAAGGGCGATGAGCGGGTTGATGAAACTATGTTTTACTTCCGTTCAGATCCGGAGGAGGTTGAGCATTACATAGGATACCTGTCCCAATACGATAAGCCATACTGGGCTGGCTATTGCGATGTTCCTGATGGTTGTGAGTTCAAGACTGCCGAGGAACTGTTCGAAGCGAAAATATATGATGGCAAGTCTATCAAAGACCGATGGGAAGAACTTGTTCTCGTCAACATCGGCGGCATAAGTGTAGACGATTGGGAAAAGTCCTGGTTTGATTGAGGAGGCGGTCTGAATGTATACGGGCTCGGTTGAAACCGAAACAGAATTTCTGCTATCTCTCTGGAAGAGTCATGATACACAAATGGCAGATGGGGAAACCGTCCTTGTCGGCAGCTGTCCGAATTGCCGTAAAGGAAATGTTCTGACACGCTGTACACACGAAAAGAGTAACGGAAATCTGCGAGCATGGAGGTTCGACCACTATTGCGGTACCTGTGGCGAGAAATATATTGTCAGCGATATCAGTTCGGATATCTTCTTCCATAAGCCATACAAAATGCTTGAAACGCTGGAGACTCCATTTGGTGATATTCATGTAAAAGTAAACGGTCAGATTGTGCCGTTCCGATATAGAACAGAGACTTATGATGATGTAACCAATGCTCCCGATAAGCCTGTCCTTATGCATATGATTGATATAGATCTCAGCAATACGATGGAAGGAGATATTGTATTCTGCGGCTTTGACGAAAATATTCTGGAGTATAACGACAGTGATGAACGCTCCGTTCTGTATTCCTGTGAGAGCAATAAGCAGATTCTCGGTTTAGGGGCATTTGAACCTGATGATGAAGATATATACTGCTATCAACTGGAAGATTACGGTGGTGACGGATTCGGATATCGGGTTACCGCTAATCCAAAGAAATTTGATGAGCATCATTTTCGTGAATCAAAATTTGCAACACTCTCAGTCGCCGTACTGAATAAAGCTGATTACAAGGATGCAAATCTTGTATTATTCCTTGCATTGGCATAAGCAATATAAATAACAAGGCAGTACCTATCCGAGATGATAAGTACTGCCTCTTTTCATGACTTCTGATAAAACATCATCTCTCCGCCGTCTGCGTTCAGGACAAGTCCGGGAATCCATTCCGGTGTTCTTGCCATCTGTTCACAGAGGACATCCAGCGATACTCTTGGGTCGCATTCGATGATAAGCTCGTCATGGACATGACCGACAATGAAGCAATGACGGAGTGTCTTCATGGCATAGGCAAGGATGTCACGGCTTATGGCCTGCACGATATTCTCCACGAATTTCGGACCGTAGCTCTCGATGCGCTCCCATTTTTTATTCCGACCTACGCCTTCATAGGTGACGGATTCTGAGCCAAACTGATTATAGCCCATGCGAGGACGCACGTAGGACAGCCGCCTTCCTGAAGGAATCGTAATAAGCATCATGCCGCTCTGGTAACTGAAGCGGATTCCATGCGTCTCAGTGGAAATCCTTTGCTTCACAGTATTGGTAACACACCTGTCCACATCCCACCAGAACTGCACTATGTTCGGATTGGAACTGCGCCATGCTTCGACCAACGGATAAAGCTCATCTTCGGAAAGTCCCATATCCAAGGCTCCCATTGCTTTTAATGCGCCGACAGAGCCGCCGTACCCGAGAGCCAGTTCCGCAATCTTGCCTTTCTGACGCAGATGGCTGTTCTGACCGTGCTTTTCAACAGGAACACCGAACATCTCACTGGCAGAGGCACAGTAAATATCGTCATTGTTCTTAAATGCTCAAAGGAAATTGGTTAAGGGATCTGGGCTTTGATATCGGAGATTATATCTCCATCAGCTGCGAGGATGGCAAGCTGGTTATCACACCGGATGCTGAGAGGGCGGAACTGGCCAAGGCAGAGGCGGAGTTCATGGAGCGTGAAACGAAAGCTTTGCAGAAGAAATTCCAGAAGGAAAAGGAAAGACTCCACCTTCAGTTTGTGGCAGAGAGAGAAGCCGAATACGGCGTTGCAGAGGGGGTGTGATTATGGGGAAGATCATACTGGTAGGAGCCACAAAGGGCGGTGTTGGAAAGAGTGTCAGTTCCTATAATCGGGCATATTCATTGGCAAGCATGGGGAAGAAAGCCCTGGCTGTCGATTTTGATAGTCAGGCAAATCTGACCACCTGCTTCGGGATTGAGGATACGGCAGCGGTTCCGGTCACGATCGGACATCTAATGATGGCACAGATTGAGGATGAAGAGCTTCCGGCTCCGTCAGAGTACATCATGAGCCGGAATGGCGTGGATTTCATTCCTTCATCAAGGGTCCTGTCAGCGGTGGATGCGAAACTCAGGCTGGAAATGGGTGCGGAGCGGATGCTGGCAAACATTCTGGATCCGCTCAGGGATTCATATGATTATCTGGTCATTGATACCTGTCCGGCGCTTGGGGCGCTTACGATCAATGCTCTGGCTGCGGCGGATGGGGTTGTGATCACGGTCAATCCGCAGTTACTGGCGATGATGGGGCTTCAGGAGTTCCTGAAGACCATTAAGAAGATCAAGAGCCGCATCAATCCGAAGCTGGAAGTCGAGGGAATACTGCTCACGATGTGCGAAGCAAGGACAAATCTCTGCAAGGTGATATCAGAGCAGGTGGCGGAAACCTTTGAGGGTCAGATCAGGATATTTGAAAGCAAGATTCCAAGTACCGTAAAGGTAGGCGAAAGTGTTTACTACAGTGAACCGTTATTGGAATATGCACCGCAGACAAGAGCCTGCAAGGCTTATCTGGATTTTGGAAGGGAGTTGATCGGATATGAAAGCAAATCAGCCTAAGAGAAAAGTATTCAACGATGCGATTGATCTGCTTACCGGTGATGCTCCTGAGAGTGGGGTTCAGATGATCGCAGTGGATAAGATTGAGCCGTTCCATGAGCATCCGTTCAAGTTGTATCAAGGAGAGCGGCTGGACGACATGGTGGAGAGTGTAAAGGAACACGGTATCCTGACACCGGTGATTGTGCGGAAGACGGCATCCGGGTATGAAATGCTTGCTGGTCATAACAGGCAAAACGCGGCAAGAATCGCCGGTATGAAGGAAATCCCGGCTATCGTGAAGGAAGATCTGACGGATGAAGAGGCTTGGGTCTATGTGGTGGAAACGAATGTGATCCAGCGTTCCTTCAATGACCTGACTGTCACGGAGCGGATTGCAGTTCTGGCGACAAGGTCTGCGGGACGAAAAAACGGGAAGAGATCATGGAAGAGCTTCATCGCCTGAATGGTGCTGGTGGACATCATGTCCACCAGCAGGCGAAGTCCAGGGAACTGATTGGACAGGAATATGGAATGACCGGTCGCAATATCGCAAGGTATGTCCGCTGCAATCAGCTGATACCGGCTTTTAAGGATATGCTGGATGACGGTTCTCTGACAATGGTGGTGGGCGTGGAAGTATCCTTCCTGTCTCCGGACGAGCAGGCTCTGGTATATGGAGTGATGGAGAAAAACTGCATCAAGCTGAAGAATGACAGTGCAAAAAGGCTTAGGGCGGCAGCAGGCACCATTACGGAAGAGTCGGTGCAGACAATCCTGGGGCTGGATAAGCCGGTAACAGAGGTTAAGAGACCGGTCAGTGTGAAACTTCCGGCGAAGGTGTATCACAGGTATTTTGCAAATGTGGCGGCAAAGGATGTCCAGGGCATACTGGAAGAGGCTCTTGACCTGTATTTTGAGAGGAAGGGGGCATGAGGTATGTACACGCAGCAGGAACTGGATTCGATTGATAAGAAGTATTTTGCGGTCATCATCGCCGATCAGTATGATGTGACGCTCATGTCAAAGAATACTCATCATGTCTGGCAGCTTCATAATGTGGAGCTGCCGGACGGAGAGGTCACGGTGGTCTTCCATAAGCACCATGCCTCTGATCCGTATCACGCCCATAGTCGGAGCAGGACGCTCAATCGGGCAATAAGGGATATCAAGTCCCATGATCAATTTCAACTGAACGGAAGAAGACGAACAAAAGGAAGATAAGAATAGAATATGGATACAGATGATGGCGGAAGTGCTGAAAAACAAGGTGCTTCCGTCTTTATTTTGCTTTGAACGGTCTTAATCAGATGAAAGACCATTGACGAGATCTTGAAGATGAACTATTGAATTATGAGACGGCTTGTGCTATATTTATGCTTGACGTTTTGCACATGTTTGTATGAATAAGGACACGAGGTGCCTGGAATGAACGTAAGTTATAAGAAATTATGGAAGCTTTTAATTGATAAAGACATGATGAAGAAGGATCTTCAGAAGGAAGCAGGCATCAGCTGGGCGACGCTGACGAAAATGTCCAAAGGCGAAACGGTCAGTACAGAAGTGCTGATGAAGGTCTGCAAAGTGCTCCACTGTGATGTCGGTGATATCGTGGAGTTTATTGAAGATGAAGAAGATAAGCAGGAAAAATAATCATGTGTCCGGGGACAAGTCCGTTTTATAGGACAGCCTATTTGATAGGATGGTATTGCCCGGAGTGGAAGGATAGATTGAATGGCGAACAGTAATGAGAGTCCATACAAGGGATCCGCTCAGATCACGCGGGAACAGTTCCTTTTCTATGAGATGAGGACAACGGCGAGGCTCATGCGTGAGGGGCTGGAAGATAATAAGGTCATAGATCGGATCGTGGAAGAAAATCTTTTCCAGTATCCGACGGAGAAGTCCATACGGCAGATGGCGAAGGCCTGCATTGCCCGATTAAAGGGCATGGGAGACGAGGATCTGATCGAGGCTGTGGTATCGCAGTCATCCGAGACGGCAAAGCAGATCTGTATGTATGCGATGATGAAGCAGTACAGGCTGGTGTGGGATTTTATGATCACAGTGATCGGAGAGAAATATCGGATGCAGAATTTCTCCTTCAGCCAGATGGATGTGAATGTGTTCTTCATGCAGCTTCAGGAACAAGATGATTATGTGGCTGGATGGAGTGAAAGCACCGTGAAGAAGATCCGACAGATTCTGATCCGGGTGCTGGCGGAGAATGATTATCTGGACAGCATCAAGGCTGACCACATCAATCCGGTGTGGCTGAATCCGGTGCTGGAGAATGCGATCAGAAGCAATAATGACGACAGGGCGCTTTCTGCGTTCAACTGCTTCGCGTAGGAGGTACCATGAGCAAGATAAACGAGAGATTGGACAATCTGAAGTTAGAGATACAGAAACCGGAGTTCCTGGAGGGCAAAGGGCTCAGTAATGAGGTCAATATCCGTATCTTCTGTTATGATGCGGCGGATGAAATGATCGTGCGGCATTTTACGGAGCAACTGATCGTGGATCAGTCCCTGGATTGCCATTTGGTGGAACGGAACCTGTACAAGGTGTTCCTGTCTATCTGTGACGACAAGCGTATCACGGAGAAAGCTGCTCAGATGGAAGAAAAGAAGGGTAAGGAATTTCTGTTCAACAATTTACAGAAGTTTGCTAATAATAAGAGCTTTGTGGACAAGATGCAGTATGAGCCGCATGAACCGGGTGATGTGCTGCTGCTGACCGGTGTGGGAGAGGTATTCCCGTTTATGAGGATTCATTCCCTTCTGGAAGCATTGCAGCCTGAGTTTCCGGATATCCCGATCCTGGTGATGTATCCGGGCAAGTATGACGGAAGGTTCGTGAGGCTTTTCGATAAATTGGAGCCGAATCCATATTACCGTGCATTCAATATTGTAGGAGGTGCTGACAAATGAGAATACAGCAAATGTTCCATGACGACATCGACAGAAAGATCAATGGTGTCGTTAAGGTTGACCAGGATACCGCAGATGTTCTGAAACAGGAAGTCAAGGAATATGTCATTACGCGGGATATCCGTAAGCACATGATCACCTTCTTCAATAATTACGGAGAGTCATTCCGTGAGCCGACGGCTGATGTGGGCGTATGGATCTCCGGATTCTTTGGAAGTGGTAAATCTCACTTCCTAAAGATGCTGTCTTATCTTTTGGAAAATAAGGAAGTAGACGGCAGGAAGGTCGAGGATTATTTCCGGGATAAGTTTGACGATGAGGCGACATTCATGCCGATCGCAAGCGCTATCCGCGGAGAGACGGACACGATCCTTTTCAATATTGATATCGAAGGCTCCATCAACAAGGATAAGACCGCTGTTCTGCGTGTGTTCGCCAAGATGTTTTACAACTATCTGGGGTTCTATGGAGAGAACTTAAAGTGCGCGAAGCTGGAACAGTTTATTGATAAAAAGGGCAAGACGGAAGAGTTCCGCAGGGTGTTTGAAGAGAAGAATGGATCACCGTGGGTAGAATCTCGTGATGCGTTCGCTTTCTTTGAAGATGACGTGGTAGAGACTCTGATGGAAGTGCTGGGAATGAGCGAAACTGCTGCTCATAACTGGTTTGATGGCACGGAGACCATTGAGACATCCATCGCGCAGCTTGTTTCTGAAATGAAAGAATATGTGGACAGCAAGCCGAAGGACTTCCGGCTGTTGTTTATGATCGACGAGGTTGGCCAGTATGTCGGCGATAGCATTGACCTTCTGATGAACCTACAGTCTCTGGTAGAGAAGATCGGAAGCGAATGCAACGGCAAGATCTGGGTGGTATGCACCGGTCAGGAAGCGATCGATGAGATCATCAAGACCAGACAGGATCAGTTCTCCCGTATCCAGGCAAGGTTTAAGACCAGACTGTCCCTGACATCTTCATCTGCGGATGAGGTTATCCAGAAGCGTATCCTTCAGAAGAAGGAAGAGGTCACTCCGCAGCTGGAGCAGGTTTATAACGAGAATGATTCCGTGCTGAGGAATCTGTTCAGTTTCACGGATGCCATTCTGGATATCAAGGGCTACAGCGGCGCAGGAGAGTTCGCAAGGAACTTCCCGTTTGTTCCGTATCAGTTCATCATCATGCAGAAGGTGTTCTCCGAGATCCGCAAGCACGGCAATTCCGGGAAGCACCTGTCCGGCGGCGAGCGTTCCATGCTGTCCGGATTCCAGGAAGCGGCACAGAAGATCGAAGATAAGGATGAATACGCACTGGCACCGTTCTATCTCTTTTATGATACGGTCCACACTTTCCTTGACAGTTCTATCCGTCGAGTGATCGAGCGCTGCCAGAAGGCGGCTGACACGAACGCCGGAATTGAACAGCAGGATGTGTCCGTGCTGAAGCTTCTGTATCTGGTTCGTTACATTGATGATATCAAGGCAAATCTGGACAATATCGTCATCCTGATGGCGGATGATATCCGCATGGATAAGATCATCATGAGGGAACAGGTGAGAGGTTCCCTTGATCGCCTGATGAGCCAGAACTATATCGGACGCACCGGGGATACCTATAACTTCCTGACAGATGAAGAGCAGGATATTCAGAGAGAGATCCGGAATACTCCGGTGGATACGGCGGCTATCGTGGAGCGTATTGCTCATATGGTATTCGGTGATATCTATACCACGAAGAAGTTCCGTTATGGTAAATATGATTTTGCATTTGACCAGATGGTGGATAACACCACGGTCGGCGCAGTGACCGGTGGCATGAGGCTGAAGATCATGACGGTCGCAACGGATTCTGCGGAAAAGGCAGAGCTCAGGCTTATGACGGAATCCGCAGGACAGTCCATTGTGGTGCTGGCTGATACTCCATATTATGAGTCTCTGGAAAATGCAATGAAGATCAGGAAGTATGTGAAGCAGAGGAATGTGGCACAGCTTCCGAAGAGTGTGAGAGACATCATTGCCAACTATCAGAACGAAGCGGATAAATATGAGCAGTCCGCACAGGGCGATCTGGCGGATGCCATTGCAAACGCACAGTTCTATGTGGACGGTGAAAAGATCGAGGTCAAAGCGGCAGCCGTTTCCTCAAAGGAAGATGATCCGGTCAAGAGGGATTATGAAATCAAAAAGGGTAAGGCAAAGAGCGTCATTGATCAGTCTCTGGATTATCTGGTATCCCATGTGTACAGCGACCTTGACCTAATCAGAGAGAATGCCGAATCTGACGCGGATATTCTGGCGTTGCTCACAGGTGCCGTCAATATGATTCCGGGAACGGAGCCGAACAGGGATGCCGCTGCCAAGGTGGAAGAATATCTGGAAATGCAGGATCGGAAGCATCTGCCGACTTCAATGGCGGATGTACAGAGCCGGTACCAGGCAATTCCGTATGGATGGCGTGAGATCGATATTGCCGCAGTTGTGGCGCTTCTGATCGTGGGGCAGAAGGTGACGATCAAGTATGCCGGTTCCACGGTACAGCCGAACAATCCGAAGCTGCCGGATATGCTCCGAAAGAAGAGTGAGATCGGAAAGACGCAGATCTCTAAGCGTCAGGTAGTATCCGCAACGAGGATGAAGGCGGTCAAGGATCTGCTCCGTGACTACTTCAACCTGATGGATGTGCCGGCGGATGAGGATGGTCTGATCCAGTTCATCATTGATAAATTTGAAGGGCTTCAGAAGCATTATGAAGACCTATTGGATAAATACGAGGGTCATAAGTATCCGGACAGGAATGTGGTCAGCAATGCCGTCACGATCGTGAAGGATATCCTGTCACAGCAGAAGGATAATGTGGCACTGATCGAGCGTGTTCTGCAGAGGGAAGATAACCTGTACGATGCGCAGGAAGCAATGCAGAATGTGGAGGCGTTCTTCAAGACACAGGTGTCTGTATTTGATGCAGCTGTGAAGTTTGATCAGGATCTGCGAAATGACCTGGATTATATCAAAAAGGATGAAGAGGCGAATCAGGCGTTGAACACGATCCGCCTGATCACCATGATCCCGTCCAATGGAAAATATGATTACAAGAGGATTCCGGAACTGAACGGCCTGATGGCGAAGGTAAAGGCATCCCATGATGCTATGCTGGAAGAAAAGCGGACAGAGCTTCTGGAAGTGGTACGCCAGTGTATGGCGGAGATCCACACGGCGGCAGCAGGCGGAAATCCGACAGCCAAGGCAATCAGCGATAAGGCTGATACCTATTATGACCAGCAGAAGACAAAGATTGCGGAAACGACCAGTCTGGCATTGATGGAGGGCTTCCCGATCCCGATGTGGAATTACAGGGATGATGCTGTATCAAAGATTGATTTCAGCAAGCAGCCTCCGAAGCCGATCGATCCGGTTAAGCCGGTGGATCCGGCGACTCCGCCGGTAAAGAAGACATACAAGCCGATCTTCCGTCAGTCGCTTTTGAAGGCGGCAAGACTGGAAAGCGATGCTGAGATCGATGCGTATGTGGATAAGCTGAGAGACCAGCTGAAGACATTATTGAAGGGGTCAGACGGTATCGATCTTAAGTAAAGGAGAGCCAATCATGGACAAAAATGCGATTAAAAAATATGCAGTCTGGGCGCGGAATGAACTGATTGCCCGTGTTACCCAAAAGGCTGAGCAATATGAGATCACGGAAAAGAAGACTACGCCTGCGGATGCGGATAGCATCGGCGGAAGACTTCTGACGGATGCAGAAAAGAAGCAGAGAGCAGCTTTGATTGAAAAGATCAAGGCGGACGGCTTTGAACAGGTGATGGAAGAAGTCGCCTACACCTGGTTCAACAGATTTACTGCGCTCCGTTTTATGGAAGTGAATAATTATCTTCCGAGCCATACCAGGGTTTTCACGAATGAAGCCGGTGAGTTTAAGCCTCAGATTCTGGCTGATGCAATTCAGCTGGAGCTGGATGGGCTTGATATGGATAAGGTCTTTGAACTGAAGGATACAAATAAGACGGAAGAGCTTTATAAGTATCTTCTGATTGTCCAGTGCAATGCATTGTCCAGTATTCTGCCTCGCATGTTCCAGAAGATTGAGCACTATACGGAATTGCTTCTGCCGGATTATCTGCTCCGTGAGGGAAGCGTCATTGAGCAGATGATTTCATTGATTCCAGAGGATAATTTTGATGTCAACAGTGATGGTGGTCAGATTGAAATAATAGGGTGGCTATATCAGTATTACATCTCAGAAAAGCACGAAGAGGTGGTAGATCCGCTACATGGAAAGATTGTGAAGAAGGAAGAGGTTCCGGCTGCTACACAGCTATTTACTACTGAGTGGGTGGTGCGTTATCTCATCGATAATTCTGTTGGAAGATATTGGATAGAGCGTAACCCTGATAGTTCGCTTGCTGAAGAACTTCAGTATTTTGTTAAGCCGAATGATAGCGCAATCAAATTCATCAATGAAAAGATAACGCCGCAGGATGTAAGTGTTTTTGATCCTTGTGTTGGATCTGGACATTTCTTAATCTATGCGTTTGACGTATTGATGAAGATATATATTGAATATGGATATTCCGAACGTGATGCTGCGGAAGAAATTGTAAAAAACAATTTGTTTGGACTTGATATTGATGGGCGTGCTTCACAGTTAGCATACTTTTCTGTAATGATGAAGGCTCGGCAGTATGATAGACGATTCTTTTCTCGTAATATTCAGCCTCATATTTATGAAATAATTGAGAGTAATGGTGCAGATAAGATTAGTATCGAGCATTTCTTTGAAAATGATGTCACTTTGAAAAAAGATATAGCGGCACTTCTTGATGTTTTGGAAGATGCTAAAGAATATGGATCAATCCTTCAAATGCCAACCGTTGACTTTGAAAAAATCAATGAGAGATTTAATCAACTCTCAAATGAAATTAGTATCTATAATAGCTATTTAATGGGCGATTTTCAGAAAATGCTGAGAGCTTCTGAGATTATGGCAGGAAAATATGCGATTGTTGCTACTAATCCACCCTATCTTAATAAATTTGCTCCAAAGTTAAAGGCATATATTACAGAAAAATATAAAGATTATTCGGGTGATTTATTTAGTGTATTTATTTATAGAAACTTTTTCTATTGCAAAAACAATGGTTATACTGGTTTCATGTCACCGTTTGTTTGGATGTTTATAAAAACATATGAAAAGCTTCGAGAGTATGTCCTTCGTGAAAAGAGTATAACAACCTTGATTCAGATGGAATATTCAGCGTATGAAGAAGCCACAGTGCCTATTTGCTCTTATATGTTAAAAAACGGGAAATCTGAAAAAGATGGATGTTTCTTTAGATTATCAGATTTTAAGGGAGGAATGTCTGTCCAGAATGATAAATATTTAGAGGCCCTATCAAATAAAAATTGCGGCTATTATTTTGAAGAAAATCAAGAGAAATTTTTTGAAATACCTGGCAGTCCGTTTGCGTTTTGGATCAGCGACAATATGAGGCGTGCTTTTAGCGAAGGGACATTGTTATCAACGGTAGCATCTCCAGAGCAGGGGATGGCCACAGCAGATAACAATAGATTCGTTCGCAAATGGTATGAGCCTCTACGCGATACCGTTTCCATTGGAGAGGGAACAAGCAGAAGATGGTATCCGTACAATAATGGCGGAGGTTTTAGAAAATGGTATGGCTTTAACACTGATGTGGTGGATTGGGAAAATAACGGAAGCAGAATAAAATCTTTTCCGAAGGCATATGTCAGGAATGAAAAGGATTATTTCAAGCCAGGAATTACTTGGAATGCAATAACGAGCAGTGATATTTCAGTTCGATACTTTGGAGAGGGATATATTTTTTCCAATGCGGGCATGGCAGTGTTTACAGATCAGAGTAAACTGAAGTTCATATTGGGATTTATGAATTCAAAAGTGGCAAAGTACATTTTGAAAGCAATAAGTCCTACATTGAATTATAATGCCGGAGATATTTCAAATCTGCCACTACTTTTAGATGACGGGCTAATAAAGGAAGTTTCTGAAGCTGTAGACGCGTGTATTGAAATATCCAAGGAAGATTGGGACACATTTGAGATATCATGGGATTTTACTTCAAATCCACTTATAGGAAACTATGAATTAGTTGAAAGCGCATATAATAATTATATTAAGAACGCCAATGATCTTACCGAGCGGTTAAAGCAGTTGGAAACAAGAATCAATAAAATTCTTATTGCTGGTTATGGCGTTGAACATGATATGAACGAAGCGGTAGAGGATAAAGATGTATCTTTACAGCTTAATTCGGCCTACCGTTATAAGATAAAGAAGAAGCGGGGGGCATCTGATACGGAGGATGAAGAATTTGTCGAACCAATCGAAAAAAGAAATAAGATGTTTCTTCGTGATACCGTATGTGAGCTGATATCATATGCTGTTGGTTGTATGTTCGGACGATATTCTTTAGATGATGATGGCCTAGTGTATGCAGGAGGAATGTGGGATTCAGGTCGATATATAACATTCAAACCGGATGAAGATGCAATAATACCTATTTGTGATGACGAGTATTTTGAAGATGATATTGTTGGAAGATTTATATATTTTATAGAGACGGCATATGGGAAGACTTATTTAGAAGACAATCTGAGTTTTATTGCGAACGCTCTTGATGGTAAGGGGACTTCTCGTGAAGTTATTCGGAACTATTTCATCAATGAATTTTACTCGGATCATTTGAAAATGTATCAAAAGCGTCCTATTTATTGGTTGTTCGACTCTGGTAAGAAAAATGGATTCAAGTGTCTTGTGTATGCTCATCGTTATCAGACTGATACTGTAGCACGTATAAGAACAGATTATGTACATGAGCAGCAATCTCGTTATCGTACAGCTATTGCAGACCTTGAACAACGTGTTTCAGGCGCAGCTTCTTCCGAGAGGGTAAAACTGAACAAGCAGCTGGCATCTATTCAGGCACAGGAAACTGAATTAAAGGCTTATGAAGAGAAGATACATCATCTTGCAGATCAGATGATAGATATTGATATGAATGATGGCATCAAGGCGAACTATGAGATCTTTAAGGATGTTGTTGCGAAGATAAAATAGGAGGCGTGGAATGAAGCAAAAAGTATTTTTGAAGGGAAGAGGCTATGAAGCTGTTGCAACATATGAAGACGGGAAGATGACGGTGCATAAAGGAAGTAAATTGGGTTATCCTTCATCTGCCAATTTTAAGAAATCAAAGCAAGCCTACTCATTAAGAGATGATAAGAATATTGTAAAAGATAGAATCGTAACAAAGGAGTGTACATTTGAAAGTCCTTCTACTGCAGCACAATTTATAACAGGTGGAAGTAGAAATGGATATGACACTTGGAAAGTAGAGAAGGGATATTCTTTGGGGAAATTCCTTGAAGATAAAGGTTTACGGACTCAAAATAGAACGAAGGAAGGGTAAAACTGTGGATTCAGATAAGATCATACAGGAATTGAATCAGCGCTTCTCTGCTCCGCTTCCGGAGTTCTATAAGCGTCGTATCGTGTTCTGGTACGATGAAGACGGAGAGTTCCGGGAGAGACTGGATGAGGTTGCGCTGAATAATGCAAAGCTGGTAGCTCTGACAGGTACCAATAACTTTGCTGTGAAAAAACTACTGGCGGTGGATGATACCACGAATAATTATCTGGTATATTGCCCGCTGTCCTATGAGAAGCCGGAGGACAACTGGCTTCTGGATATTGAAATGTACAGCGAAGAGTTCCGGGCGGATCTGATCTCTATCTGGATGGATGAGCTGGGGATCCCGTCAACGCCTGCAATGCGGAAGCAGGTGAAGGAATATAGGAAGTATTTCAATGCTAAGACACGCCGTGATAAGATAGCAGGCCAGAGCAAGGCACCAACGGTTCCGGCACAGCTGCATATGGCTGTCATGGGAGCTTTGGGCGGCCTGAAGGATGTGACGCCTGCAGCAATCTTGAAAGAAGTGCTGAAAGCAGGGCTGGATATCAATACAAATTATCTGTACCGGGAATTTGTGAACTATGGCGCTGACAAGGCATTTTGGAGCATGGTGAAGCAGGGATCCGGTTATGATGCTGAGCAGAAGGATATCGCTCAGCTGGCGACGCATCTGCTTCTGACGGCAGCGACACGGACAATGAGGCTGGAATATCTGGCTGGTTTAGATGATTGGATATCGTCACCTCACCAGGCGTTCTGCTATGACTTTGTTTCAGATTGGATGCACAGCGAGGATCAGGAACAGCTTGCGGAGATCGCGAAGACTGTGGAAGATGAGCTGAAGCTGCCACAGAGATTTATGAAGCTGGAAGTTAGTGATCTGGTCGATACCGAGATATTCCCGTGTCTGGATGAAGTGATCCTGATCAAGCTGATGACAGAGATCAGTGACCACATCATTGATGTGGATGTGATCAAGAGAACTGTGGAGAAACGCCGGACAACGGTGGGCTATGGACAGTTCAAGGATTATTATGAGGGGATCCTGCAGGTGGCAAATATGCAGGCATTCTATAAAGAGCATACAACAGGCTTCCATTCCGCAGAAGCGAAGAAGGTATGGAAAGAATATACTTCCGAGTATTATGTGATGGACACTTACTATCGTCTGTTCCATAAGAGCTATGGGGAGAGCCTGAAATCATATAATTCAGACCTACACGACCTGTTCGGAAATGTCATGGAGAAGGTGGAGGGGCTGTATAAGAACTGGTTCCTGGGTCAGCTGGGCGGGAACTGGTCTTCGGTATGTTCGGAAGAACTGGCGAAGTACGGACGGATTCTGGAAGTGCCTCAGCAGACGGAGTTCTACAGGAACAGGGTCCAGAATGCAGACAGCAGGGTGTTTGTTGTTATCTCTGACGCCCTTCGGTATGAGGTGGCGGCTTCTCTTGCGGAGCAGTTGCGGAGAGAGACGCAGGCGGATGTGAAGCTTCAGGATGTTCAGGGAATCTTCCCGACGATTACGAAGTTCGGTATGGCGGCACTGCTCCCGCATAAGGAACTGGAAGTGGAGCTTCATGGAGATATTTTGAAGGTTATGGCTGACGGAGTATCTACGGATGCTGGATACCGTGACAAGATACTGAAGTCCGCAAAGGATAACAGTGTGGCGATCAGGTATAACGATTTGGTAAGCGCCAAGAGGGCTGACCGCAGTGCGATGGTCAAGGGGATGGATGTTGTCTATATCTATCATGATACGATTGATGAGGCAAGCCACACCGCGGATTCTATGGTGTTCCCGGCATGCGATGATGCGATCCAGGAACTGAAGAATCTGACAAAGATCATCTGCAATGATTTTGGGGCAACCCATATTCTGTTCACGGCGGATCACGGTTTCCTTTATACCTATAGTCCGTTGACAGAGGATGACAAGATTGATAAGACCGGATTCATCAACCGGATCGTGGAGTACGGAAGACGCTTTGCGATCATGATGAAGGATTCTGATCCGGATTATCTGCAGAAGGTGAACTTCCTGGGCGGCAAATCGGAGTATGATGCCTATGCTCCGAAGGAAAATGTGCGTATCAAGATGAACGGCAGCGGGCTCAATTTCGTGCATGGCGGTATCAGCCTGCAGGAAATGGTGGTTCCGGTCATTGATTATCATTTCCTGAGAAACCAGAGCAAGCAGTATCAGAAGAACCAGAAGAAGTATGATACAAAGCCGGTAGAGGTCAGCTTGCTGTCGGCGACGCATAAGGTCAGTAATATGATCTTCTCATTGAACTTCTATCAGAAGGAGCCGGTGGGAGATAACCGTGAGGCGGCGACATATCAGCTGTATTTCACGGACAGCAACGGCAAGCAGGTCAGCGATGTGGCGAAGATCATTGCCGACAAGACAAGCGACAACGGACAGGAGCGGACATTTAGGTGCAGTTTCAATCTAAAATCGCTGAAGTATGACAATAAGGAAATCTATTATCTCGTGATCGCGGATGCGGACGGTCTGGTCGTGTCCCGTGAAGAGTTCCAGATAGACATCGCCTTTGCGGTGGATGAATTTGATTTCTTCAGTTAAGGCGGAAGGAGAGAGGCATGGAACCTATCGCAGATGGCGCAGTAGATAAGCGCGAAGAAATAAAGAATAAGCTCCGTCAATGCTTTGATGGAAAGATCGTCCGGAAGGATCTGACGAAGAAGATCAAGGAAGGCGCGAATGTGCCGGTATATGTCCTGGAGTTTCTTTTGGGTCAGTATTGCAGTTCTGACGATGATGCTGTCATTGAACAGGGCGTGCAGAATGTGAAGAAGATACTGTCAGAGAATTTTGTGCGTCCGGATGAGGCGCAGAAGGTTTTGTCCAGACTACGCAAAAAGGGAAGCTATACCGTTATTGACATGGTGACGGCAAGGCTGGATATGAAGCGGAATCTGTATGTGGCCAGCTTCTCTAATCTGGGGATCACGAATGTCCTTCTGGAAGACGAGTATCCGGAAAAGTATGACCGGCTGCTGTGCGGCGGTATATGGTGCATTGTGCAGCTGGATTATGAATATGTGGAAGAAGAAAAGAAGAACGGTATGCCGGTTCAGATCCGGAAACTGACTCCGATCCAGATGCCTCATGTGGAGATTGAGGAACTGAAGGAAGGACGCAAACAGTTTACGGAGGATGAGTGGCTGGATGTTATGATGCGTTCCATCGGCATGGAGCCGGATCAGCTGACAGAGCGTGAAAAGTGGCTGCTGTTGCTCCGTATGGTTCCGCTGGTAGAGAATAATTTCAATCTGTGCGAGCTGGGTCCGAGATCCACGGGTAAGTCTCATCTGTATAAAGAGATTTCGCCGAACAGTATTCTGGTATCCGGCGGACAGACCACGGTGGCGAACCTTTTCTATAACATGGGAAGGAAGACCGTCGGACTGGTCGGCCTTTGGGATTGCGTGGCCTTCGATGAGGTTGCCGGCATCAATTTCAAGGATAAAGACGGCATCCAGATCATGAAGGATTATATGGCGTCCGGTTCGTTTGCCAGAGGCAAGGAAGAAAAAGCGGCGTCTGCGTCAATGGTATTCGTGGGTAATATCAACCAGAGCGTGGATGTGCTCTTGAAGACATCCAGCCTGTTTGATCCGTTCCCGCCTGAGATGGGAACCGATACGGCTTTCCTTGACCGTATGCATTGCTATATTCCGGGATGGGAGATCCCGAAGTTCAGACCGGAGCATTTTACCGATGATTATGGCTTTATCACGGATTATCTGTCAGAGTTCATCCGGGAGCTGAGGAAGGAACAGTATGGGGATGCGCTGGACGAGTATTTCCGCCTTGGCAGAAATCTGAATCAGAGAGATACGATTGCGGTCCGGAAGATGGTGGGCGGCCTCGTGAAGCTCATGTATCCGGACGGTGTATATACGAAAGAGTAGCTGGAAGAGATACTGAAGGTTTCTCTGGAAATGCGGCGCCGCGTCAAAGAGCAGCTGAAGAAGCTGGGCGGTATGGAGTTCTATGATGTGAACTTCTCATATATCGATCTGGAAGATATGTCAGAGCATTATGTTTCTGTTCCGGAGCAGGGCGGCGGCAAGCTGATCCCTGAAGGGATGTGCAATCCGGGTCAGGTATATACCATTTCACAGGGCAAGTCCGGAATGATCGGTGTGTTCCGCCTGGAGAGCCAGATGCTTCCGGGAAATGGCAAGCTGGAGAGGACAGGCTTGGGAACTGACCGGGATGCGAAGGAATCTTCCAACACGGCATTCAACTTCCTGAAAGCAAATGGCGGGCGGATCAGCGGATCCATCAGCACGACACAGAAGGATTACATCATAAACTATCAGGATCTGCAGGGAATCGGCATGACCGGGAAACTGGCACTGCCTACGTTGATCGCACTCTGCTCTATTGCTCTGGGAAGACCGGTGCAGAGCTCCACGGCAATCTTGGGTGAGATCAGTATCAGCGGCACGCTGATCAAGGTAGATAATCTGGCGGACACTCTGCAGGTGTGTCTGGATTGCGGAGCAAAGAAGGTTCTACTTCCGCAGACATCGTTTGTGGACTTTGCGACGGTTCCGCCGGAGCTGATGAGCGCATTCCAGCTGATCCCGTATCAGAGCGCGGAGGATGCGGTGTTCAAGGCGCTGGGAGTGGAATGATATGGTAGGAAAGTATAAGGTCATTACGCTCTGTGGGAGTACGAGATTCAAGGATGCTTTCATGGAGGCGCAGAAGCGGCTGACGCTGGAAGGCAATATTGTGATCAGCGTGGGGCTGTTCGGGCATTCCGGTGATGATGAAGTCTGGGACGGAATGGACGAAGGCACTCTGTCAAAGACGAAAGGGATGCTGGATGACATGCACAAGCGGAAGATCGATATGGCAGATGAAATCTATGTGATCAATGTCGGCGGCTATATCGGAGACAGTACCCGGTCAGAGATTGAGTATGCGAAGGCAGCAGGGAAGCTGGTGAAGTATCTGGAACCGTAGAAGCACAATGCTTCTGCGTGAGAATTGAATAAGAAAAGGCAACGACAGGATGTGGAAATAATCTGCATCCTGTTTTTGTTTACAATAGATACTTGACAAAAGCGATTGTTGCATTTATATTGTTATCAATCGATAATATAAAATAATAATTGTTTACAATTTCAAGTTTATGGGATTGCATAGCGATTGATAACACGGAGGATTGAAACGATGAGTGGAGATGGATTGCTCGTATGGTACGACCGTAGCAATTACAGAGTTTTCTACAATGGAACGAGCAAAGAATATCCTATAGGCGGATTGGCCTGCGAGTATTCTCGGTTCAAGCCATACACATTAAAGGATGTCATTATGGATTGTCCTTTTTTCAGTGATGACCCTAAGAGTGAGGGAGTAACGGACAAAGTAGCAAAATGGATATATGATGCGCTGTTTGAAAATTATGATCCTGTTACGGCATCGATGATCTTTGCGGAAATAGGTGACTACATCCATGATTACTTTATAGCTGATGACGATGATAGAAAAGGGTTTCTTGATGACCTGAATGCAGATATCAATGATGATAAGGTAAAGCAATTTATCTTAAAGGATAGCGGCTTAGACAAATTTGATCTTGCTACTATGGGGGGAATGCTTCTTTCTGCTTACTGTACATTCGGAACCAGTTATGTTGCATTCCGTCATAGCCTTGATATTCTGGCGAATGATGGTGGAGAAGCTAAAGAAGAGGATGCATTCCTTGATTTCTAGCTGGTAGGGTATCGAGCCAATTACCAGGGAGATCGCGTCATAGCGATCATGAACGGGACGCAGGAACAGTCCTGGCGATGTCTGGGGATCATACGTCCCGAAGAGTTAAGTGAAATGGTGAGTTCAGGGCCATGTATAAACCTGGATGAAATATATAAGCAATAACGCTACTGGAAGTGCCGATCATTGCGTATCAAAGCCGAGTAGTATCAACAGAGCCGAGAAGTGGGCCTATTGATACCACCCGGCTATCACTATCTAAAGGAGGAAATTGCCTATGGAAGAGTTTAAGCGAGTTATCTGCACTTGTGGCAAGGATGTCTGCCCGTACCATAAGGACCATTGTTGTCTGGGGGAGATCGACATCCGAAGCCTGAATGGAAAAATACCGCTGAAGGAAAAGCACAAATGTAAGGTTAAGGGTAGCCGGGAAGTTATAGGAGTGCTGGCAGCGTAATCATATAAAAGTTACTCGCGAAAGATGCCTCTTGGAAGCGCATGAATCCCAGGACTTAAACCGTGTGATATACACGAGAGTTCTGTGGTCAAGTGCGTCCAAGAGGCATTTTTTATGCTCCTGACCGGAAAAACAGGGCTCAGGGGCGTTTAGTAAAGTAGAGGGTTTAATATCACGGTTATTTGTTGACTGGGATGTGAGGGCAGTCCCGGTCGCTGGTCACAATAATGTCCTTATCTATATGGGGAGAAGGTCGGGGAAGATGACCTGATCCCATCAATAGCTGATGAAGATTGCCTGATATTTCTTTACGGAAGATTTGGCAAGCTGCAGGCGGAGTTTGAGGGCTTACGTAATGTTACCGTTAGCGTTACCGTCAGAGTCCTTGACAAACTGGGCAGCTTCTTTCTTGCCAAGAGATTCCATCTCCACGCCCTGATTAGAGAGCCATTGCTTCATCTGAGCCACGCTGTTCGGGTTATCAAGGTTTGTGATATCCTGCATGGAAAGCATGAGAGAGGACTTTGATTTTTCATCAAATGCGATGGCGTTTTCCACCACCTGCATATTCAGCATGATCCCTCTGTCATTGATTTCCTGATCAAGATGGTATTCATCCCAGAGAAAGTCAGGAACGGGATACTTGCTGAGGCGCTTCTGTATAGCCATTTCAACTTCCACGTCCCGGCGGTTATATTCTTTGAAGCGGATCCATTTTTCTCCGTCATGCTGAGGGAGATTCCGGGTTCTTCCGCCGTTGGCTTTTGTCGGCTTGCAGGGGGTACAGAAGTATCTGATCAGGTCTTTTCCTTCTTTCAGCTTCTGATCCTGGAGTTTCAGAACAGCACCGACGCCTTCCAGCGACAGGGGCAAGCCCATATAAGCTGACCAGATCATAGTGCATTTCCATGATTCCGGATCGAGATATTTGCTGGCAGGGTCCTCCGGTATGCTGTACCCATAGAAGTATTCCGGATGATGACGCTTCAGCCAGTTGGAAAGACAGATTCGTTCAAAGGATGCGTTGAAAGCCCATTTGGTAACGGATTCGTCGGTCAGGGCGGCAAGGATTTCTTCCGGGATCTGTTCACCGCAGGCGAGGTCATGTACTGTGACCGGTCCGCCGTCGATAGATACACCGAAAAGAAGTATTTCAAAATTATCAGCCTCAGCATACTTGTATACGAAAAGGATGCGTGAATTAAATAAAAGCCTGATGATGGTTGAGGGAGTCAGGCGGTGTTCCATCCGGTGAGGTACCAGCAGCCTGTTATGGCCGTGCTGAAATCCTGCACAAGGAGAAAAAGTTTTTTTAATAACTAAAACTATATCTTTAAAATATTGATTTATCATATATTCCTCTTTGTTTGACAGATATACTTATATTATTTATACTATGATTGACAGAAAAGTTGGAAAGTGACTGTGCTTCATCCGTTCCAGAGAAAATTTAGAAAGAATGTTTGAAGTAGCCGTGCCTAAACTTTATCGAAAATAGGACGGTTATTTTTGATTTTCTGGCGGATGAATATTCTGGTGGGGAGGGTTATGATGAACCGCAGCAATTATTTTAACTATATCGAGCAAAATTTAAATATATTGTCATATCGAATAAAAAACAGGGGCAGGATAAACTTGTTGGATTTAAATATTCACTCGGAGGTGTTTTTTGCCGAACTCATGAATCGTTTATTGGGGTATGAACTGAAAAACATGAACGCTATCAAACAGAATACAGAGGGTATAGATTTGGTTGATTATAAAAATAAGATTCTTGTCCAAATCTCAGCTACTTCTTCTAAAGCTAAAATTGAAAATTCTCTAGCTAAAAAAATTTATAAAGATTACCCTGGATTTTGCTTCAAGTTTATTGCTATTTCAGGAGATGCTGATAAGCTAAGAGTCCAAACATTTGCAAACCCATATAGAGTTTCTTTTTCACCTGCAAACGATATATATGATATTAGGTCATTGCTGAATCAGGCTTTGAATTTGTCGATTAAGGAGCAGAGGAGGTTATATAAGTTTTTGAAAGATGAGTTAGGAAATCCTGTCGACATAGTTAAGATGGATTCTAACCTGGCTTCTATTATTAATATATTATCCCGGGAAAATTTGTCAGATATTATTGAACCACCAGAAATAAATTCATTTGAAATACTGAGGAAAATTGAATTTAATGATTTACTAACTGTCCAGCCTACCATAGATGATTATAAAATATATTATGGAAGGTTGGATGAGAAATATAAAGAGTTTGATAGGCAAGGTACAAATAAATATAATGGTCCTATGATTTAAGACAAAATTTTAAATAGTTTTTCGTTAGGTCACGCATACTTATTTCAAAGGAGAG
>JBCLQO010000038.1:0-22570 GCA_041223665.1 Lachnospiraceae bacterium 46-15 | reverse complement strand
GGACACTCAGGGGACGCCCTTAGCAGAGGTGAGATCCACGATTTACGGAAACTTATGCGCGAAGGCTCTCCTGAGCGTATTAGTTGTAGTTAATCGTTAGCTCGCCGGCGCGTTGTCCCCGTCCGCGTGGGATATATGGCAGGTGCCCCAGCGTCCGGGGTAAGCATGGATACTATCGGTTCCATAACTGTCCGGGGTAAGCGATGAACTCACAGACAAACCGCAATTTATTTGTATTTGTGTCCGGGGGTTGACAGGAAACGGAAGAAGTGATATAGTCAGGAATATAAATCCCAGTAAAATACTCGGATTTGAAAGGGGGAAGCGGAATGAAGCTGTCAACCAAAGGAAGATATGGTCTGCGGGCACTGATAGACCTGGCAGTTTACAGCGAGGAATCCGCAGTATCCATCGGCAGTATTGCCGCTAGGCAGAAGATTTCGGAAAGCTATCTGGAGCAGCTTATGGCAAAGCTTAAGAAAGCGGGGCTGGTGGTCAGCATACGGGGCGCCGGAGGCGGCTACAGGCTGGCGCGTCCGGCAGGGGAGATATCCGTGGGCGATATTCTCCGTGCCCTGGAGGGAAATCTGGAAGCCGTGGCGTGTGACGGGCTGAAGTCTGACAGGGGATGTGAGGATGCGGATGTGTGCGTTACGAAATATGTCTGGCAGAAGATTAATGAAAGCATTACCCAGGCGGTGGATGATATCAAGCTGTCCCAACTGGTAGAAGAGGGTAAGAAAGTTAAAAATATAGAGCAGCCATGCCAGAACGGCTGTAAATGAGGAGTGATAGGGATGTCAAAATTTATTTATCTGGACAATGCCGCCACCACAAAGGCGGCGCCTGAAGTAGTGGAGGCGATGCTTCCGTATTTTACAGAGGATTACGGAAATCCCTCCAGTGTTTATGAGTTCGCGGGCAAGAGCAGGGAAGCTGTTACGAAAAGCCGCGAGACGATTGCAGATGCTTTGGGGGCGCAGGCAAATGAGATTTATTTTACTGCGGGAGGCTCAGAGGCAGACAACTGGGCGCTGAAAGCGACGGCCGAAGCTTATGAAAGCAAAGGAAAGCACATCATTACCACGAAGATTGAGCATCATGCAATTCTCCATACAGCAGAGTATTTGGAGAAGAAGGGGTATGAGGTGACGTATCTGGATGTAGATGAAAATGGCGTGGTGAAGCTGGAAGAGCTGAAAAAAGCCATTCGGCCGGATACGATACTGATTTCCATTATGTTTGCAAATAATGAAATAGGCACAATCCAGCCGGTGAAAGAAATCGGAGAGATCGCCCATGCCAATGGGATTTTGTTTCATACGGATGCCGTACAGGCATTTGGACAGATACCGATAAAAGTGGATGAATTTCATATTGATATGCTCAGCGCCAGCGGCCACAAGCTCAACGGGCCGAAAGGTATCGGTTTCTTGTATATTAGAAAAGGAGTAAAAATACGTTCCTTTGTCCATGGCGGCGCACAGGAGAGGAAGCGCCGGGCGGGGACAGAGAATGTACCGGGTATCGTGGGGCTTGGCAAGGCAGTGGAACGTGCCGTAACTTCTATGGGAGAGCGGACTGCCCACGAAATGGAAGTGCGGGATTATCTGATTGAAAAAGTTCTTAGGGAGATTCCGTATACACGGCTAAACGGGCATAGGACAAATCGACTGCCAAATAACATTAATTTCAGTTTTCAGTTTATTGAGGGTGAGTCCCTTCTAATTATGCTGGATATGGAAGGAATCTGCGGTTCCAGCGGTTCTGCATGTACTTCTGGTTCCCTTGACCCATCCCATGTGCTGCTGGCTATCGGGCTGCCGCATGAGATTGCTCATGGTTCTCTGCGACTGACACTGAGCGAGGAGATTACAAAAGAGGATATGGATTACGTGGCGGATGCGATTAAGCGGATTGTGGAAAGGCTGCGCAGCATGTCGCCGCTTTATGAGGATTTTATGAAGAAGCATAGAAAATAATAGAGAAAATGCATTTGGAGGAAATCATATGTACAGCGAAAAAGTTATGGATCATTTTAATAATCCGAGGAATGTCGGAGAGATAGAGGATGCCAGTGGCGTGGGAACTGTAGGCAATGCAAAATGCGGCGATATTATGAGGATTTACCTGGATATTGATGAAAATGAGATTATCCGTGATGTAAAATTTAAGACCTTCGGCTGCGGCGCTGCGGTTGCGACGAGCAGTATGGCGACAGAGCTGGTGAAGGGGAAAAATATCAAAGAGGCCCTTCAGGTGACGAACAAGGCGGTAATGGAGGCGCTCGATGGCCTTCCGCCAGTGAAAGTCCACTGCTCGCTGCTGGCTGAAGAGGCTATCCATGCGGCGCTCTGGGATTACGCAGAGAAAAAGGGAATTCAGATAGAAGGGCTGGAAAAGCCGAAATCTGATATCCATGAAGGAGAAGAGGAAGAAGAGGAAGAATATTAAAGAGGTTTTCATGAAGAAGAAAAAAGTGGTAGTCGGCATGTCGGGCGGCGTGGATTCTTCGGTGGCGGCATATTTATTAAAAGAACAGGGATATGAGGTCATCGGCGTTACGATGCAGATTTGGCAGGATGAAGATGAAACGGTGCAGCAGGAAAACGGAGGATGCTGCGGGCTGAGCGCCGTAGATGACGCCAGGCGGGTGGCGCAAGATTTGGGAATTCCCTATTATGTAATGAATTTTAAGGCAGAGTTTAAGAAAAATGTGATGGATTATTTCGTTCACGAGTATCTTTGCGGCCGGACACCGAATCCATGTATCGCATGTAACCGGTATGTCAAGTGGGAATCCCTGCTCAGGCGCAGTCTGGAAATTGGTGCGGATTATATTGCTACAGGGCATTATGCCCGTATCCGCAGACTGGAAAATGGCCGTCTGGGTCTGGTGAAGTCAGCCACGGAAGCGAAGGACCAGACGTATGCGCTTTACAATCTGACCCAGGATCAGCTTGCCCATACGCTGATGCCTGTGGGGGAATATACGAAAGATGAGATACGGAAGCTTGCCGGGCAGATTGGGCTGCGCGTGGCGCACAAGCCGGACAGCCAGGAAATCTGTTTTGTCCCGGATAAAGATTATGCGCATTTTATTGAAAAGCATACGGGACAGGCTGTCCCGAAAGGGAATTTTGTCAATACTGCCGGGAAAATCATAGGCTGTCATAAAGGGATTATCCACTATACCATTGGGCAGAGGAAGGGTCTGAACCTGGCAATGGGGCATCCGGTATTTGTATCGGAAATCCGTCCGGAAACCAATGAGGTAGTGATTGGGGAAAATGAAGACATTTTCCGCCATACGCTTTATGCAGAAAATCTGAATAAGATGGCAGTGCCAGAGTTTGAGGACGGGATGGAAGTGTCGGCGAAAATCCGCTATAATCACAAAGGTTCTCCGTGCCGGATAGAAAAAGCCGGGGAGGGACGGATACGCTGTGTTTTCCCGGAGGCTCAGCGGGCGGTTACGCCTGGACAGGCTGTGGTATTTTATGATGGTGATTATGTGCTTGGCGGCGGTACGATTACCGGAGCAGGAGAATATTAGAAAGAACAGGACTGTTGCAGAAAGAGAAACTTTGCGGATAAGCGGGGGGAAGTTTTGCAGCGGTCTTTTTGAATTTTGTATAAATCTATATGAATCGACATAAAATGCAGGCGTTTAATATCGAAATATGTACAGTTTCTCCAGATATATCGGATGCAGATGATGATTATTTGGTAAAAAAGAAATAAAGTGGTTGAAAAAAGAGAGCAATTTTAGTAGAATGTAACCATAGACTTAAAAAGTGGCGGAGTTTCATTCCCAAAGAACTAGAATTGGAGGATTAACGGTATGAATGTTTACACAACTGACAGAATCAGAAATGTCGTGCTTCTTGGACATGGCGGCGCAGGAAAGACCAGCTTAACTGAGGCAATGGCTTATCTTGGAGGAATTACCAGCAGGCTTGGAAATGTGGCGGAAGGTAATACCATCAGTGATTTTGATAAAGAGGAAACGAAAAGAAAGTTTTCTATCAGCACGAGCGTAGTGCCAATCAGCTGGGGAGACGTAAAAGTGAATATTCTGGATGCACCGGGATATTTTGATTTTGTGGGAGAAGCAGAGGAGGCGGCAGCGGCAGCCGACGCCGCAATCATCGTAGTATCGGGAAAAAGCGGTGTGGAAGTCGGAACCCAGAAGGCATGGGAGCTGTGTGAAAAGTATAAACTGCCCCGTATGTTCTTTATCACGAATATGGACGTGGATAATGCCAGCTTCCGTGAGATTGTAGAAAGCCTGACAGAATTATATGGAAAGAAAATCGCGCCAATCCATTTCCCAATCCGTGAGAATGAGAAGTTTACAGGATATGTGAACGTGGTGAAGAAAGCCGGAAGGAAATGGCTTGACCGTGGAAATAAAGAAGAATGTGAAATTCCTGCATACTCCGAAGAGTACCTGGAAAAATACAGGGAGACGCTGCTGGAGGCGGTAGCTGAGACAAGTGAAGAGTTTATGGATCGCTATTTCAGCGGTGAGGAATTTTCAGTGGCTGAAATTATGATGGCGCTGACCGTGAACGTAGAGGCATGTGATATCGTTCCGGTAGCTATGGGTTCCCCGGTTCAGCTGCGCGGCGTAGCAAACCTTCTGGATGATATTGTGCAGTATTTCCCAAGTCCGGACAAGCGTAAGATAGCCGGAATCAATACAAAGACGAATGAAATCTTTGAGGCAGATTATAATTTTGCAAAGGCAAAATCTGCGCAGGTATTTAAGACGATTGTTGACCCGTTTATTGGAAAATACTCAATGATTAAAGTATGCTCGGGCGTTATCAAGAATGATGACGTATTGTTTAATATTGATAAGGAAGCAGAGCAGAGGCTGAATAAGCTGTATGTGTTTGAGGGAAGCAAGCCAATCGAGGTGCCGGAGCTTCATGCCGGAGATATCGGGGCAATCGGAAAGCTCGACAAGGCGCGCACAGGCGATACCCTCTCTACAAAGACGACACCGATCCGTTATGGAAGGATTGAGGTGTCCACACCGTATACATATAAGCGTTATACGGCAAAGAAAAAGGGCGATGAAGATAAGATATCCCAGGCTCTTTCCAAGATGATGCATGAGGATTTGACGATGAAAGCGGTAAACGATTCCGAAAACCGCCAGACGTTGATTTACGGTATGGGAGACCAGCACCTGGATATTATTCAGAGCAAGCTGCTTGGAAAGTATAAGATAGAGATTGAGCTGAGCAAGCCGAAGGTGGCTTTCCGCGAGACAATCCGCAAAAGCTCGGATGTCGAAGCAAAGTATAAGAAGCAGTCCGGCGGACATGGACAGTATGGACATGTTAAGATGCGCTTCTCACCGCTGGGAGATTTGGAGACTGCATATGAGTTTGGACAGGAAGTTGTGGGAGGCGCTGTTCCGAAGAATTATTTCCCGGCAGTTGAAAAGGGCATTCAGGACTCTGTGCTGAAAGGGCCTCTGGCTGCATATCCGGTAGTAGGTGTGAAGGCAGTGTTGTACGATGGCTCTTATCATCCGGTGGATTCTTCGGAGATGGCATTTAAGACAGCCGCTGTCCAGGCGTTTAAAAAGGGATTTATGGAAGCAGGTCCGGTGCTGTTAGAGCCGATTTCTTCTTTGAAAGTGACTGTGCCTGACAGATACACAGGCGATGTTATGGGCGATTTGAATAAACGCCGAGGGCGTGTTCTGGGCATGAATCCTGATCATAAAGGAAATCAGATTATTGAGGCGGATATCCCGACAATGGAACTGTATGGATATTCCACAACGCTGCGCTCGATGACAGGCGGCAGCGGTGACTTTGCTTATGAGTTTGCGCGCTATGAGCAGGCGCCGAGCGATATTCAGGAAAAAGAAGTGGCAGCGCGGGCAAGCAAAGTGAACTCAAACGAAGAATAAGCAATAATATAGAAGATATAGAAAAAGAGAGCTCCCCGTGCAGTTTAACGGGGAGCTTTTTAAAAAGTAATTTCAGAAAAAGAAAAAGGTGGTACAAAGTTGCAAAAACGGCAGGCAACAGGGATTCGTGGTGCGGCTTATGCCACTGTATGGGGGCAGGTCGCGTCCATGCTGACTGCCATGTACTTCCATTGCAGGAAAAACGTAGAGGTAAAGTCGAGTATAAAATATCTGAAACTGGAAAGAAGTATTGTGAAAGAAATCTATGTGATTGGGCTTCCGGCTATTATCATGCAGGCGTTGATGTCACTTATGACCTACAGCGTGAACATTATTTTTGCTACAGTATCGCAGGCAGCGTGAAGAGAGCAGCGGGATCTAATTGAAGCATTTCTAATTTTTCATAACAAATTAAGGAGGTACGATTATGGACTTTTATAAACGGGCACTGGAATTGCGTGAGGAAACAGTCACTCACCGCCGCTGGCTGCACAGTAATGCGGAGGTGGGTCTGCATATGCCAAAAGGACAAACTTACGTCATGGATCAGTTGAGAGGATATGGCCTGGATCCGCATCCCTGCGGGCATGGAGTGACTGCAGAGTTGGGCAGGGAGGGGGGCAGGACGCTTCTGCTCCGAGCAGATATGGATGCTCTGCCTATGCCGGAGGAAAGCGGCGAAAGCTTTTCCTGTCCAACTGGCACGGAGGCTCATACCTGCGGCCACGATTTCCATGCGGCCATGCTGCTGACAGCGGCAAAGATGCTAAAAGAAAATGAAGCCCTGCTGTCTGGCCGGGTTCGATTGATGTTTCAGCCTGCGGAAGAAACCTTTGAGGGCGCGAAGGATATGATGGCAAATGGGGTACTGGAGGGGGTGGATGCGGCCTTGGCCTATCATGTCGGCTCCGGCAGGATGCCGGTGGGCTTGTTCATGTACAATAGCGGCGGAACTATGATGTACTCTGTAGATGGTTTTCGAATTACGATTCATGGCCGGGGCGCCCACGGCGCATATCCGCACAGTTCCATCGATCCGATCAATATCGGTGTCCACATTTACCTTGCCCTGGAATCGCTGATTGCCCGGGAGGCAGACCCCAGCAAAGCCTGTGTGCTGACCATTGGCAATTTTTCCGCAGGCTCGGCGCCCAACATAATCCCTGATACTGCCGTCCTCCAAGGGACTTTGCGCACCAATGACAGCGCCAGCCGTGAGAAACTGGTCCGGCGGCTGAAGGAGGCCGTCCAAAAGACCGCGGAGGTATTTGGGGGATCGGCGGAGGTTGAGATGATTTCTGAAGTGCCGCCGCTGGTCTGTGATCCTGCCATGACTGACGAGGTGGTGGGTTATATGGAAGAATTGCCGATTCCCGGTTTGGCTCCTGTTCCCGACACGTCAGCCAGCGCTTCTGAAGACTTTGCGGCTATTGCGGAGAAAATACCCAGCGTATACATGTATCTTTCGGCGGGGTATATGGATGAGCGGGGTGACGCCCCTGCCCACAATCCGAAGGTTCGGTTCAATGAAAACGTCTGTCCAATCGGCTCCGCCTGTTTGGCGCACTGCGCGGTCCGCTGGCTGGAAGAGCATCAATAAATAAAGCAGGGACATCCCATGTCATTGTACGGCAGGCAGAAACAGCGTGCAGCCATAGCGGGGCAATCCTTTCAGGGAAAGATGTTCTGCTTTTGTCGAGCCGACAAGCGGTTTGGACTTCCGGTATATTCAGAGGGGGCGGCAACGCTTTAGGTTGTCGCCCCCTTGATTAAAAAAATGAGAAAATAATAAATAGCAAGCATATTATTTTTGTTTTATTAATAACTCGGCAGGTCTGCTATTTGTTAATTTACCTTATATCTTAAGATAGTTTTGAGCTTATCCGCCTTTGTTCTATTGGTATTGCTTAAATAGATTTCTCTATGACAATCTGATATGCGTTGCAAACTGTTTTCTGCTGCAAATTTATCCATTTGTTCAAACGAAAATGGTTCATTGTCATATGAGCCGATATGAAGAATTTCAACGCATTTTCCGTCATGTATCGTGTCAAAATAAATATCTTCATACAATAGATTAGGCTTTTTAACTTTTACCCTTTCCAATGCAGCACATACCATTTCCGCTGTTATAAAATCCGGCTGGCGTATCATAATGGTATATTCCAAATTCTCTTTTATAAGTTTGCCAGTAGCAGATTCCTTATCAACGTTTTTCTGTTTCCAGATACCCTCTAAAGGATAAACTGTAAAGTCGTGAATTTTATTTGATATAATGTTATTGGCTGCGGTAGATTTATAGCCCATTTTAATAGCATACGCTAATGAGTAGAGAGCAGCTACCTTATCTGAAAAATCAGTATCATTAGGATTTCCGCTTCCCTTAATCATAATAAAATTTTGCTTGGGTATATCTACTAAAGCGGGTAAACTTTTTGCTCCATATAGAGCCTTTTCGTGCTTTTTCCATTCAAATTTCATATCAGTACCTCCTATGGGCAACAGTGTATCAAATATAACCTGACACCTAAAGTCATGTTATATATTTTTCTTGCATTTCCTGCAATCTTTTTTTCATTTGCTCCCGTATATACTGCGGTTCTATTATTTCAACACAATTAGAAAAAGACATTACATAAGAATACAAAATCTCATTGTCGGGTAAATCTACTTGGACATACAAATTCCCCTGTGAATCCTCTGTTATTTTATCCGCAAATTCGTCATAAACGCGAAAAGCTATTTTCTTATCAAATTTCAAACTTACAGCTACAGTCTTTTCAACTTGGATTTGTTTTTCAATCTTGGTCGATGTTAAATCTTGTGTAAAAGTTTCAGACAGCATTTCAAGTTCTTTTATCCTTGTCAACTTAAAAAAACGATAATCATTTCTTAATAAGCAAAAGGCATATAGATACCAATCTTTGCTCTTAAATACTAAGCGAATAGGTCTGACATTTCTCTTTTCCTTATTTCCATTACCACTAAAATAGCAAAGAGAAATAACTTTCTTTTGGAAAATGGCTTCTTTGAGGATATTAAACGTATCTTGTTGTGGATTACCATGCACCCAGTCCGAAAAATCAACTTCGATCCAATTTGCGGATTTTAACTGAAATAGACCACTTAACTTTGTGAGCAATTCATCAGAATTTTTACCTGTAGTTGCAGCCATTCCTTGTAATGCTGTTAGCATTTGTTCCTGTTCTTGTTCAGAAAGCAAGGATTTATCCAATATATAGTCATTAAGGATAAAAATACCTCCCCCCTTTCCTTGCGTCGCATAAATAGGAATTCCTGCACTACTTATAGCGTCAATATCTCTGTAAATAGTTCTGATTGATACTTCAAATTTTTGAGCAAGTTCGGGAGCGGTTGCTTTTCCGTTCTCCAAAAGATAGTACACAATTCTAAATAATCTGCTTTCCTGCATTTTCATCACCTCTCGTACATTATAACACATAAACCTGTCAATGGAATGTCATGTTATATAAAATGAATGGGTGGGATTCCGTCGTCGTCGGCATTGTGATACAAGCTATTCCGTTTCTCCTGCTAACTGACCTTTTCTCCCGGCAGCTCGGCTTTCTTACGCTCGCGCCTTGCTTTCTGCTGGTCGGCTTTCTTCCGGCAGTGTGCTGCAAGCCGTTCCGCTTCCTCCGGCGTGAGGTCTGCCTCGGTCTTTTGCAGCTTTGCAAGCTCTGTCAATTTAAAACGATTCTTTAGGAATGCTGCGGGCTGTTTCATCCTGGTTCAGTCTAGACCACGGCACAGTTGGCAAGGCTGCCATCGGGGCGGGATTTTAAGCGGTGGATGCCCGAATACCTTGGAAGATAAGGAAAAAATAACATTGCCAAAAAAAGGCTGCCATTGGGGTTGGTCCCATGGCAGCCTTTATTTTAGGCTGGGCCAGTCAGGATAAATAATATTCCCGATATGTTTTATGCGTGGAGTGCTTTTTCCCTCTTGGCAGGGTGGGAAAGCAGCATATTGAGGGCATCCTCTTTTGCGCGTTCATCAGCTGCCCGTGATGCCATGACTAGATCAAGTTCATATTTCGTAAATGAAGAAAGAGCCGTGTCATTGTTTCCGAGAAGATAATCAACGGGAGCGTCAAAGAATTGTGAAAGCCGGAGAAGCATCTCGATGGAAGGCTCACGCTCACCTCTTTCATATCTTGCGTAAACAGTAGTGGAAACATCTATGCCGTTGGCTACGTCCGCCTGTGACAGTCCTTTCTGGGTGCGGATCCTTTTTAACTCCATTGCAAAGTACCTCCTTTTTAATTATTATATAACCGTTTTGGTCAGTCGGGCATGACCTTGTTGACCAATCTGGAGTTTTTGAGTGACCGATTTGATGATGTATATAATAAAATTATGTCCAATATGACCAAATTTAGGCTTGACGAATGACCAAAATGGTATTAAAATTTATTTCAATATTACCGATTCGGTCATATAGAATAATGAAAGGGAACTTCGTGAACAAGTTGAAACAATTAAGGGAAAAGCGCAATATGTCGCAGAAAGCATTAGGGGACGCTGTTGGGATTACAGCAACCTCCATCAGCCGATATGAAATCGGAAAGAGGAAGCTTTCGGTTGAAATGGCTAAGAAGATTGCCAGGGCGCTTGATGTTGGCTGGACTGTGCTTTACAGTGAAAGTGACGTAGATCGATGAAAGAACAGGAATACGATTATTATTCGGAGGTCGAGGAGACCGAGGTGGAGTGGCTGTGGTATCCGTATATCCCATATGGGAAAATCACGCTGCTCCAAGGCGATCCCGGAGAGGGAAAGTCAACATTTATCATCAATATAGCCGCACTCCTCACGAAAGGGGAGGATATGCCGGATGGTTATCCCGTACCCGTACCACAGACAGTCATTTATCAGTGCCGTGAGGATAATGCATCAGATACCGTCAAGCCGAGGCTTATATCCGCCGGGGCAGACTGCGGCAGGGCGGCATACATAGTCGATGATGATGGCAGCCTTGCCCTTGATGATGAAAGGATAGAAAATACAATCGTAAAGACGGGGGAAAGGCTCCTCATCCTTGAGCCGTTGCAGTCTTTTATCCCACAGGATTCTGCTATGCACAGTGCCAGGAAGATGCGTTTACTGCTTGGGAAACTCGCCAAAACAGCAGAACGGCATAAATGTGCAGTTGTCCTTGTCGAACATATGAATAAATCGAAATCAGGAAAGAGCCTGTACCGTGGGCTTGGCAGCATTGACATCTCTGCTATTGCCCGGAGTGTCCTTATGATTGCGAGGGACGGCGATAATTTTCAAATTCGGTATATGTACCCGATAAAGTCAAGCCTTGCTGCGGAAGGGGATGTGATTGGTTTTTGTTTTGGCAGAAGCTCTGGTTTCCAATGGCTGGGAGTATGCGATTATGAGAATGTTGATTTTCATGAGGAATACGAAAATAAGGAAGAAGCTGCGGGGAGGGTGCTGCTTGAACTTTTGGCAGAGGACATGGAGAGCAGACAGATATTCGCATATATGAAATCGCTTGGCATTTCGGATCGTACTGTTTACAGGGTAAAAAAGGAACTGGGGATTACATCTTATAAGAAAAGCAAGATATGGATGTGGCATCTGCCTGATGGGATAAGCCCTTTGGAAACGGAGGCAGAAGATGGACAGTAAAAAAAGAGTGGCTGGATATGTGAAACTGGCAAAATTGTGGGAAAAGCGCAGGGAAGCAGCCATGTCGTACCATGACCAATATTACAGTGAAAAATATGCAGATTCCGACAGATTTGAACTTGCCGGGGTTTATGTTGATATTACGGGGAACAAACAGATCTGCAGCCGTCCGGAAATGATGCGCCTGTTGAAAGACTGCAGGGACGGCAAAATCGACTGTATCGCCACGCAGACAAAGGGCTATTTTGCGGCTGACACAAGGGAGTTCTGTTACCTGTTCAAACTGCTCCGTGAAGTCAATGGCGGTATCGACCTTGTTACAGAAGATAAGGATTACAATATTGACACTATGCAGAATGCAGAGAACCAGCTGCAGGAGCTGGTGAGGATGGCAGAAAAATACATCTCCCTCAATCCGGCGGATTTTGACGGGTGGAAGTCTAAAATAATGGAAGGAATACAATGATTGGAGGAATTGGCATGGATGAGGAAAAAGAAATGCAGTCCGGGGATTTAGAAGAAGAGGCTGTAGAAAGTGAGGCTGTGGAAGAAGCCGGGAAAACGAAAGCTCCGGCATGGAGGCCGCAGGATGCTGACCGTGAAGACAGAAAGATGTATACAAGGAGCAGGGTAAGGAACGCACAGATACCAGAGGGTACAATTTTCTACCATGCCAAGCCGAAGCCGTCCATTTCTGACGAAGGCGAGAAAGCGGTGGCTGTTTATGCCAGAGTCAGCACAAAAAGTGAGGAACAGGTATCATCCATTGAAAATCAGACAAGGTATTATAAGGAGAAGATTGCCAAAAATCCGAATTGGACCATGCAGGGGATATACGCTGATGAAGGAAAGACAGGCGCATCAATGAAGCACAGGAACGAGTTTAAACGTATGCTCCAGGATGCCACAGAGAAGAAAATGGATCTGATCCTGTGTGCCAGCGTGTCCCGTTTTGCAAGGAATATGACGGACTGCATGGAGCAGGTTGACAATCTGAAGTCCATGAACCCATCGCACCCTGTCGGCGTATATTTTGAAACAGAAAATATTTATACATTGGACCCAGACTGTAACCAGGCATTATCGATCCATGCAATGCTTGCGGATTGGGAATCGGACAATAAGAGCAGGAGGATGATACTGTCATATGACCAGAGGATCTGCACTGGGCAGTTCCCGGTCTCAGACCTTTTGGGATACCGGCATACTACAGACGGCGATCTGATCATCCAAGAAGATGAAGCCGTGACCGTCCGTTTCATATTCCTTGCCCGCATGGATGGGTATTCTTTTGCGGAAATTGCAGAAATCCTCACGGAACGGGAAAGGAAGACGCTTAAGGGGCGGACGGACTGGAATGAGGGGATGGTCAGCAAAGTCCTTACAAACGAGCGCAGGTGGGGCGATCTGAGGGCAAGAAAGACGATTGTTATAAATTACAAGAAAGGCAAGACCATGAAGAATGATGGGAGCAGGGAGGGTGCGTATGTGCCAAACCACCATGAAGCGATAGTCAGCCCTGAAATTGCCAGGGCGGTGCATATGCTATCAGGGGCAAGAGGCGTGGAGGGAGTGCCGGATGTCGGGGTAATCGATGAAGGCGGGCTGAAGGGTTTTGTCAATATCAATCCGTGCTTTGGCGGGATTGACAGAGAAACCATCATGCAGCTTTCAAACAGCGTGTATTCGGATGAGGAATATACCCGTCTGGAAAGGGAGGCAAAGATAATAAACGGGGACGCACGCAGCAATATCCTTTCTATGGATTTTACGGGATATTATGTCCCGCACAGTGCATATTTTATCGGACGGGATACCCCAACGCTTACCATCAGCAGAAGACAGCTGAAATTTAACAGAAAATGCCATGAGCGCTTTGGAGGAGGCAGGAATATTGAACTTTTATACCATCCGCTTTTACAGGCGATCATCATAAGGACCTGTGATGAGGGCTGCGGTTTTACATGGAGGAATGGAGAAGGTTCCCCAATATTGAATTTTAGTGCCAAAGCCTTCTGCGGGGCGGTATATGAAGGGCAAGACTGGATCAGCAGCTACAGTTTCCGTTTCCGTGGGATCATGAGGGAGAGGGGGAACAGTAAAGCGATGGCATTTTTCCTCGACGAGCCACAGATTGTTGCGAATAAGCCTGCTAAGAAAGCGGGGGATGCGGTTGCGGAAGAGCAGAAACACTTTCCGTCAAGGTATATACCGTATAAGAACAGCGAATTAAATGAGGATTCCGATACGGAGGAATGGAAAAAACGCAGGGCTGGTATGCTTTATGCCATAAGAAAGCACAGGGATAAGATCGTGGACGGACTTTCGGAGGCGGACATTGCAGAGCCGGGAGTGATAGTTGAAAATCCCCTTATCGGCGGTATACCAACAAGGGATGAAATAAGGGGCGAATTGAATAAATTATTAATGTTAATGTAGGAGGTCTGAAATGGACAGCACAGGAGTAGGCAATGTTTCCGGGGAAGCAAAGAAAGAACCGGCCGGCCAGTCATATAACTACAGTGACCAGGAACTGATCAGGCGGCTTGTCAAATCCAGGATGGCACAGAAGCAGCAGCTGGAGTACGAGGATCTGGATGGATATGTCCTGCCGCCCAGGACACAGTTTTCCATGTTAAAAAAGCCGGCGGTGACCATCAAATATGGCAGGATGACATTCAACATGGCCTGCATACGGCTTTTTGAGTCCGTGCAGTATATCCTGCCCCTCATCCACCCGGAAAAGAAGAAGCTGACCATTGTCACCTGTGCGGAGGAAGAGAGCGCTTCCGTTCAATGGGCAAGGATCAGAAGCACGGATGGGGAGTGGGTAAACCGTGACATTACATCCGATGACTTCATCCATAATGTCTATAAAATGATGGGATGGAAGCTGGGCTGCCGGTACAAGGTATTGGGGAGGGTGGCCAATTCGAGGGAGGGGCTTGTGCTTGTCTTTGAATTGGAAGAAGCTGTTATGTTTGCTTCAAAGCCTGTGGAGATTGTAAACGAAGAAACAGGCGAAGTAAAAAAGAAACAGGTCAAGTATTATCCAGACGCCTATAAAGATGTCATTGGGAAATCCTATAATGATTATGTAGAGGCAAGGCAGATGAATTTATTTGAATATTTGGAGGATTATGTTGGGCAGACTTATTCCGACAAACCGCAAGAGGAAGAACAGAATGTGAATGAAGGCAGTGAAATCCTGACACAGTCTAATCTGTCAAAGGAAAACGAAACGCAGCCAGGCTATGGACAGGGGGAACCCGGCCTGCTTCAGCAAGAACAGCCACCTATCGAAAGGCCAGCAGATGGAGGTGGAGGAGATGAGTGAGGATAACGGTGCGGATAAGAGAAAATTATGGAGAGGAAATAAGAACAAGGTAAAGTTGGAAATATCCATCTATGGCAGGATCAACGTGCTCCATATCGGAAAGGATGTCCTCCGTGTAATTGGTGCGCCATCCCATATATGCCTTAAAATAAATAAGGAGATGGATTCCTTTGCTGTGATGCCTTGTGAGCCGGCAGAGCCGATGGCGTTCAAGGTGCCGGATGATATAATGCTTAACACCCGGAAGCAGATGAAAGTTACAAGCCAGTCATTTGTGATAGGGCTGCTTTCGATTAACGGACTGGAATTTGAGCATACATACAAAATTTCAGGGATATATTCTGAAAACAATAATGCTGTGGTTTTTAATATGTTGGACATTTGGGTTTTCAGGGAAGAAAAGATGAGGGAAAATAAATGACAACTAAATTATAAAAGTAAAATTGTGAATCCATAAAGAACATAGATAGTAAAATAACATTTGTTTTAAATAAAATGGAAAAGGAAATTTGATAAGATGGTTGCAAAAAGCAGTTTGACCATTTTGTTTGAAAATCCTTTTTGGATAGGATTGTACGAACGTATAGATGACAACAAATACGAAGTTTGTAAAATTACTTTTGGTGCAGAACCAAAGGACTACGAGGTATATGATTTCCTGCTCAAAAACTGGCATAAACTGAAATTCAGCCCACCTGTTAAGACTGAAACCGTTAAAGAACGCAAAATTAATCCTAAGCGTATGCAGCGGGAAATTAACAGCCAATTTGAAAACAAAGGGATTGGTACGAAAGCGCAACAGGCATTAAAGCTTCAACGGGAACAAAATAAAATTGAGAAAAAATGAAAAACCGTGAACAAAAAGACACAGAGAAAGAACGTCAGTTTGCGTTGCGACAAGAAAAGAAAAAAGCCAAGTACAGAGGGAGGTAACCGTCTATGAATAAAATATATTGGGACAGAGATAAAATCTCAATCATAACAGACCAAATTGAAGCTGTCCCACATAAGCATTGGGCAATGCAGTTATTTTTAAGCATAGAAAAAAATCTGGAGATAGGTATAGAAGATAATAAAATTTCATGTAGATGTATTGTTATAAACCGCAACATATTACATAGTTTTTCAACAGGCGACAGCATGTATTTTACTATGATAATTGAACCGACTTCAAGTTTAGCCATTCAATTGGAGGAAAGAATGGAAGGAACGAAGTATTATATTTTTGATAATCAAGATATTGAATACATCCAAAATTTATTATTTTGCCTTATTGATAGCGATGGACTGAGAGAATATAGAGAGTTTCCTATAAAGGTCAATGGCTTGCTTTAGAAGGAGTTATTACAGACAATCAATATCTTGAAGCCGTTAAAGCCAAATACTCTCATGTTCAAGGCGAATTTATGAAATTTGCCATTGCGACAAAAGACTTTCAAAAGATTTCCGTTGATTGGAATGAAAACAACACTTATATTCAGAGTGCTGCTATTGTGTCCGATTTGGGCGTTTTCCCAAATCCCGATAAGTTTTTTGAGCATTATACACAGCATTGGTGTAAAATAAAAGACTTTATGTATGTTCATTTCGGAAGAAAAATTATGAATTATAATGTTGGCAAAATGAGGAAAAGTTATGGAAAATAAATGGATACGTTGCACCTGTTTGTTTTATAAAAATGGGACTTATTCTTACCTTTAAAAGCAATTTTGGCAATGTGTTTATGGAGACTTGCTTGAAATATGTCTGTTGGTCATTGAATATAGAGAATAATCTCTTTTTAGCGTCTTTTGCATATAGTATAAAGAAACATAAATTAAAAAGGTATGCTAAGATATGAAAGAATATGTGACTTTATCGTTGGAAACACATCTTTTTTTCGGAAGGATTATGAAGGAGCATTCTCTATTCCTGCTTGCCGGATTTCCTGCGAAAGAAACAAAGTTTATACAGTGTGCGGAGCAGTTCAGGAAGGAGTTTGAAGATGGCCTTAGAAAAACGGTAAAGCTTGCGGACGGCGTCGTAAGCGAAAGGGATTTAAACTCTGGGGAGGTTGTAACGGAATTTACACGAAAGGCGGAATACCAGACCAGAAATCTGACAGGAATCCCGATTGATATAAAGATTACTGAGGCAGAGGAGCGGCTTCGTGCGGGAAATTGTGTTATGGTAAATAGGGAAATGGTTTCTCATGTAAGAATGTTGAATAGGCAGATGCTTAGAAGCCTGAATGGATTGATTGCATTTAAGGAAGAGATTCTGAGAGAAGTGACAGGATGCAGGCTTTATACAACGAACTATCCGCTGCTGATCGAGCACATTCTGAGGGAAGCAAAAATGTATCAGGAGATCATATCAGAACTTGAAAAGAGGGGTAGAATTTGCGCGCTTGATTTAAGAAATCTGGAACTATTCTGGAATCAGATCATGATGGAACATGCCCAGTTCATCCGGGGGCTGCTGGATCCAACAGAGTGTGAACTGATTGAAACGGCCGATGGATTTGCCGAAGATTATTGCCGCCTTTTGGAAGAAGCGAGAAAACAGGATTGCAAGGCAATGAATGCCCTGACCGCAAGAACTTTACGGATAACAGAACAATATCAGCAGTTTAAGACAGCGGGCGCAGAAGGGATTACAGGCTGTGAAATCCGCTCCATCATTCTTCCTCTTTTGGCAGACCATGTGCTCCGTGAGGCAAATCACTATCTGCGGATTCTAGAATATGCGCAGAAAGGCAGGGATTAGTATGGAATTATGCAAATATCCCAATATGGAAAATGTCAGGATTTTTCATATTGAGGCAATACAAATCCCAATCGTGTATAACCGGCATGGGGACTATGATCCGGATGGTCTGCTTTATGTGCTTGAGGAGGACTCTGAAAGGATTCAGAAGGAAGCATTGCGGAGGTTTGAGATGGAGACACCGCAGCCTTATAAGGAAGTACGGCCATTAGTAATCCGAGCCAACCTGGGGGACACGGTAAAAGTTCGGTTCCGGAATTCTCTGAACCGCAGACTGTCGATCCATGTACAGGGACTTTCTTATGATGTCAATACCTCGGATGGAGCCAGTGTAGGATACAACAATGACAGTACATCAAACGGAGAAATCTGGTATACCTGGTATGCTGACACAGAAGGCGTATTCTTGTTTAATGATATGGCAGATCCCAGAAGTACGGAGGACGCAACCAACATTCATGGTCTGTTTGGGGCCATCATTGTAGAAGCACCGGAGGCGAAGTGGTTTGACCCGGAAACAGGAGAAGAATTGAAAAGCGGATTAATGGCAGATATTTATCAGCCAGGGGAGCCGGCATTCCGGGAGTATAGTATCTTTTTCCATGATGAACTGGAAATCTTGAATAAAGAGGGTGAACAGCCAATCGATCCTCATACCGGACTTCCGGCCTCAACAACGGCGATCAGCTACCGTTCCGAACCTATGCGAAACCGGATGCCGCGCACACATGATCCGGCTGATTCTGCGGAGGATGTCTCTATGAGTTCCTAGGTATATGGCGATCCGGCGCCGCCGATGCTTTTCGCTTATGTCGGCGATCCTGTAAAGATACGGCTGCTTCACGGCGGTGTGAAGGAAACCCATGTATTTCATCTTCATAACCATCAGTGGAGATTGGAACCGGATAATCCGGTTTCAACCATTCTGGATTCTGTCACTATCAGCCCACAGGAATGTTATACACTGGATATTTTATACGGGGCCGGAAGCCTGAACGGGGTGATCGGAGATGTGATATTCCATTGTCATCTCTATCCTCATTTTATTGATGGGATGTGGACATTGTGGAGGATTTATGACCGGCTTCAGGATGGAACAGGGGAATTGCCCGATGGAACGCCGATCCTGCCACTTATGCCATTGAAAGACAGAGAACGTCCGCCAAAGAAAGATGAGATGCATCCAGGCTATCCGAATTTTATAGAGGGGAAGCCAGGTGAAAGTCCGCTGCAGCCACCGCTTGGCGTACGGCGGCCGAATGGAGATATAACCAACAAACCGACATCGCTTGAGTTTGCCAACTTTGTAAAGAATGCAGTTCCTGGGGCATTATATACGGATACCTGTCCATGTTGTACAGATGAAAATGTAAAAGTATTTGAGATTGCCATGGTGCAGGCAAAAATCACTTATAACCGTTATGGCTGGCATGATCCTCAGGGGCGTTTTTTCGTTCTCAGAGAAGAACTTGAGCGCCACGGAGGGCTGGAGTCTTATATCCGTAAAGTAGAGAATCAGGAGATCAAAGTGGAGCCATTGGTCATTCGTGCAAATGCTGGAGATTGTATTGAACTGCGTACTACAAATCTTCTGCCCGAATTTATCGAGGGCAGTCCATTCCAGCAGAGAACCAGGACGGATATCGTAGGCCATCACCTGCACTTGGTAAAATTTGATACCATTGTCTCCGATGGGGCGGCCAACGGCTGGAATAACATTGCAGGTGCGAGACAGTATGAAACTTTAGTGGAACGTTTCTTTGCAAATGAGGAACTGCGGACGGTATTCTTCCATGACCATTTGTTCGCTAATGTCCACCAGCAGCACGGCCTGTTCGGAGCGCTGATCATTGAAGAAGCAGGCGCTTCATTTCATGACCCACAGAGCGGAAAAGAACTGCATTCCGGGACACGGGCTGTAATCCGCAGAAAAGATGGTACATCTTTCAGGGAGTTTGCTTTGTTTGTTCATGACTTTTCGTTCCTTTTTGACAGAAAGGGTAATCCGCTGAATCCACCCGAAGTTCCCGGTTCCCATGACGATCCTGGTGTCATGGGGATTAACTACCGGGCGGAGCCAATGCGGGAGCGGCTTTGTAAAAAAGAGGATCCGGCGTATATGTTCAGTTCCTTTGTACACGGTGACCCGGCAACGCCAATTCTTGAAACCTATCCGGGAGATGAGCTGATGATCCGTCTGATCGATGGAGCGCATGAGGAACAGCATTCCCTGAATATTACGGGAATGTCATGGAGAAAGGAACTGGCAGATATGAAGTCGCCTTTTGCGGCTTCCCAGACACTGGGGGTATCGGAAGCATTTAACCTGAATGTAACGGAGAAATATGCCGCTGGAGACTATCTTTATTATTTCGGAGGAATCGACGATGCGTGGCTTGGACTGTGGGGAATTATACGGGTGCATAGAAGATACAGGAAGCACTTAAAACCCTTATGTCAGGGGAAAGATATGATTCATCCCCTTCCTCCCTGCCCATCCAAAGAGGATGTGGTTCGGCGTTATGAGGTTGTGGCTGTGCAAAAGAAGCTGATTTACAATCGATATGGCGATCATGATCCGGATGGGCTGGTATTTGTTCCGTTGGAGGATGTGGATAATGTGCTGGCAGGAAAATGTATGCCTAAGCCTCTGATTCTCCGGGCAAATGCAGGTGACTGGATAGAGGTCACCCTGCACAATGCATGGAATCCCAAACACCCAATTCCGTACTTTTCTTATCCGAGAGTTCCTTTAGATAAAGAATACACGCCGTCTATGAGAGTATCCTTAAATCCGCAGTTTCTGCGGTATGATCCGGTCTGCTATTCTGGTATCAATGTAGGGTACAATGAGATGGAGCAGACAGTAGGAGTAGGCGAGAGCAAACGATATCTCTGGCACGCGGACCGGGAATATGGGGCATGTATCATACAGTCCTTTGGAGATATGCGAAACCATCGTTACCATGGATTGTTCGGAGCGGTGATTGTAGAACCGCCGGGAGCAGAATGGTATCGCAATTTTTCCAGAAAAAAAGACAGCTTTGCAGAGCAGGCAGTAATTACAGCGCCGGGGACAGAGAGCTTTCGGGAATATGTCTTGTTTATCCAAAATGGAATACGTCTGCTTGATGCAGAAGGCAATCTGATCCAGACTGCGGCCGGGGATAACGGGGAGCCGGTAGATGCGGAGGATACAGGAGAAAAGGGATACAATTACCGTTCTGAACGTTTTGCCAACCGGCTTGCGAGAGATCCCAGAACATGGAAAGTATTCAGCAGCAAGGTGCATGGAGATCCGGCAACTCCGGTATGGAAAGCATATCCCGGAGATCGAGTGATCTTTCGGACTATGATGCCTGCGGATAAACCCAGAAATACGTCCATTGCGGTTCATGATCATATATGGAGGGAACAGCAGCGGGATCCATTTTCCAGAATCATTCCTCTGCAAGGCGGAGTCAGTATTGGCAATAAGTTCGACATAGAGCTTCAGGACGGTGCCAGGTGTCCCGGAGATTACCTGTACCGCTCAGGCAGCTTTGCATGGGACGTGGAATCAGGCATGTGGGGAATCTTTAGGGTTGTAAAACGGACGTTTGGATATAGATGTAAGGGAATATACAGGAAAATTCGAGAATGTTTTTGATAATGTCCGGGGTGAATACTGTGATAGTGGCAGTTCAGCTGTAGCTATTATAGAATGGATGTATCATATGTGTTTGCAAAACAGAAGAGTGATATGATGAAGGAAACAGGAAATTAACTTTTTTATTCTTCCCTCTGGAAAATTGACTTGATAAAATGTCAATTACAGAGGGAATTTTCTGTTGCTTTTATATAGCTCATTATGCTCCTCCAAGATGAAATTCGGCAATGAGCAAAAGCTATATATAAATCATTTTGATTCTATGTCATTAAAGTGCCCCATTTTGTCAAGACAGTTTTTTAATAAATTTATCGTTAGGCACTAAACATATGTTCCGCAATATTTCCGGAACATGGTATCCCTTTCTTTCCTTGATAACAGGGAACTTGGGGATAATCAATGTGTCAAGGACTTGCTGACTTGCAGTGCGCTGTGCGCATCCTTGATACATTGATTATTCTCAAGTACAATCATGCCTGGAAAGAATGGGGTTTCCTTTCATGATAAACCTGGCTGGGTGTTTTGTATCCCAGGCTTTGATGAGGACGTTCATTGTTATAAAAATTTATATATTCAGTGATGCCTTTTCTGGCTTCCCGGGGACAGCAATAATCTTTTAGGTAAATGTCCTCATATTTTAGGCTCCGCCAGAAACGTTCTATGAAGATGTTATCATACGCACGCCCACGGTGATCCATACTGATTTTTGAGCCAGCATCCAGAAAAAGTTCTGTATATCTGGGACTGGTGAAATGGCTTCCCTGGTCACTGTTCATAATTTTCGGCACAGAGTTTAAAAGCGCCTTCTTACAGGCATCCAGAACAAACGTTATCTCCAAAGTGTCATCTATCTCCCATGCCATAACGTACCGTGAATACCAGTCTATGATCGCAGTGAGGTAAAGCCAGCTCTTCTGTATTGGAATATAAGTAATGTCAATACTCCATATATGGTCTGGGAAGGCCGCCTGCAGTCCATTGAGAAGATAGGGGTATATCTTATTGACCGGGTTTGCTTTGCTGGTGTTCTGCCTGGGGTAAACGGCCTGTATTCCCATAGCCTGCATCCTGGACAGCACCGTTTTTTTGTCTACATGGAAACCATAATAACTGTCCAGCCATGCTGTGATGCGGCGGTACCCAAATTCAGGATGTTTCGTATAAGTTATGTCGATCAGACGGTTAAGCTGCAGATCCCATTCAGAAGAAGGGCGCGGCCTATAATATAAAGAAGTGC
>JBCLQO010000037.1:0-22595 GCA_041223665.1 Lachnospiraceae bacterium 46-15 | reverse complement strand
CTCAGTCATGGATGATTCCTCTCGGAATCTTGTCTTCATGAACTTTCAAGGTTGTTTCACTGTTCAATTATCAATGTTCTATGCTGTTTTGTCTTTTTCTCAGACGCAACTTTGATAGGATACCATGTCTTAATCACTTTGTCAATACCTTTTTTGTATTTTTTTCAATATTTTTTTGTGATTATTCTTTGTATCATTTTCTACTGCTTACTGCTTTTAAATGATACGGAGAAGGAGGGATTTGAACCCTCGCACCGCGCGAACGGTCTACACCCTTAGCAGGGGCGCCTCTTCAGCCACTTGAGTACTTCTCCACATGCCTGTCTCTATCTTTTATGCTATTTTTCACATCACTTTTTTCCTGTGACGCACGTACTATTATATTCGAGAAGATTCTATTTGTCAATTACTTTTTTACTTTTTTTTACTATTTTTTTTAATCATCTCACAAAAAACCCTCCAAACAGTGTAATTCAGCATCACGCCAGTCTGGAGGGTTTCATAAATTTAATTTACGATCTGTCTTTTCTTTCTTATTATTCCGCAAATTATTGCAGATGATGCCATAAGGCATACCCAAAACGGGATATTTGTAGTATCGCCCGTTTTTGCTGCCTTCTGCAGATCTACCTGCTGAGTCTGTGTTTGAGTTTGTGTTTGGGTTTGTGTCTGTGTCTGGCTTTCTGATTCCGTTTGTTCATCGTCTGTATATGCCATTGCCTGAATTGGTGACTCATTCACTTTAATATCATACCCTGAATTGCCTTTTAATTCTGTAGTTCCGCTTTTCAGACTAGTAACCTCCAACTTTAAGTTAAAGATATCCCCTGTTTTGGCTGGATTTTTCAATGCAAACCCAAGATCCAGCACTACGCCTTTCATCGTCTGCGCAGTATTATTCCCTGCCTTTAGGGTCATCGTTACTTTTCCGTTGCTGTCTGACGCACTATACTGGAATCCTTCTTTTGTATCTTCATCATATAGGATATCTCCCGCATCTGAGTAATCTGAATCATAGCTCATCTTTGTACTGTCATAAGTCAGGCTGAAAACTGCTTCTGAAATCTTGATATCGTCAGGGCAAACCATCTCATATGTCACATAAAGATCCTCGTCATCTTCTTCCAACCCTTCTGGCACTTCCAGCGTAAGAGATATTTCTTTTTTTGCTGTTGTACTGATTCCGCTGCCTGTGCCCGACGAACTCTCTGAACTGTTTGACTCACTTGAACTCTCCGACTGGCTTGTTGTCTGGCGGTTCGTACTGGGAGCCGTTTCTGATTCTTTATTAACATATGGATTATCTATCTTATTTAATTCCGTGCCTGGTGTTGTGCTCTGCTGTGCCGACATCAGAGAGTTTGCAAAAAGTCCTCCCGGCAACACGCCGTTGATACCAAGGGAAAGATTTAATTTTTTTACTTCCTTTGCCAGAAATTCATCTATTTTCTTCTGATAATCCGCATATTCTTTTTCTAATTCGAGGTTCTTAATAGCTTCTGAAAAACTTTCTTCTGACTTTTCATCCATGAAAATGACTGCTTTTACATTTTCCTGTCCTCTAAATACCAGCTCATCTTCCAGAGTAATTCCATTCATCACTACAATTACATTTTCAGCAAGAGTAGCCAGTTTTTCCGCCTGCTCTTTATCCTCCTCTGCCAATACAACTTTCTGTGCAGTGTCCTTTTCTGTCTGCACTTCTGTTTCTTCCGTCTCTGTCTCTGTTTCTTCCGGAAGTATAACCTCCCCTGCGCCTTCCAAAACAGTCTCTAAATCAAGGCTTTTTGTTTCTATCTCTGTTTTTTCATCCTGTACCCAGTAATTTTTTGGCTGGAAGAGAATAACTGCCGTTTCCGGCATTTTTTCTTCTTTTTCTTCAGAAAAAGTCTCCAATTCTTCCAGAGTAATTTCTTTTATTTCCTGCAGCTCCTCTAAAGCGTAGAAATGTATTTCCATGCCGCTTTCTTTTATATCTTCTGTTTCACTTTCAGTTTCCATCTCTGTCTCTATACTTGTCTCTGTATTTGTTTCTGTTCCGCTTTCTATTTCTGTAGAGTATTCTATCCCGCTTTCTGTCTCCTGCTGCATTTCTGTCTCTTCTGAATCATGTGTTGCTGCTTCTGTTATATTTTCTTCATCATCCAATATCACTATTTCCCCTGCAAATGCAGTGGACTGGAAAGACAATGCGAGAGTCAGCCCAATAACAGAAAATTTCTTCCATCCCCATTTTTTCATACTGCTCATCTCCTCTGCTGATAAAACTCATCGTTTACTGGTTTCTATCTTTCGCTATTCTGCAAGATACACCTCTGAATACTGTACGCCGAAATTTAATGCATCCTGATGGCTGTTTTTATAAATATCCACATGTCCGTAAGGAGTTCCCCTGTCCTCTACTGTATAAACATTTCCTCCTATAATCAGCTTTGTCCCAAAAGGTATTCCTCCCATGGCGATTGTCCTTCCCTCCACTGGCATAGCGCCGCTGGCTGTAGCGCCTCCTGACCATACGCCGCAGCATACAGGACAGGCACAGTAGGAAGTTAGCTTAAAATTTCCGAGATATTTTCCATATGTATATCCTGAAGTCGTATATTCAGTATATACGTCTGCTTTTCCTTCCGCTTTAAGATTCTCCAAAACTTCTGTGTCTTCGTCAGATATAATTCTTACAGCCCATACCGCATTGTTGTAATTTACTGTACTGTAAACAATCCCGGTAGCGCTGCTCTGTGCCTCTATAGTTCTTCCGCTGCCAAGACTCATGACTACATGGTATATCTCACCGTTCCTCATATAGAAAATCAAATCTCCAGGCGCTGCGTCCTGTACAGGAATCTTTGTCCCTGCATAAGCCTGGTCCTGCGCCACCCTTGGCAGGCTGTAGCCGAACTCTGAATAAATGCTCTGTACAAATCCAGAGCAGTCTGCACCATTTGTCAGGCTTGTACCTCCCCATACATAAGGGTTTCCAATAAACTGTTCTGCAAAATCTATCATGGCAGAGCGGATAAGTCCTGAAACGGAAGCCTCTTTTACAGAAGTCAGCGTATAATAGCACGCCTTATTTTTTTCAGGAGAAATCTTCTCCTCTGCCTGCTCCAAGTTCTCTTCACCCTCTTCAAACACATGTATCTTCGCGTCCCTTCCCCTCATGAGAAGCTCCGCTTTTACAAATCCCCGCACATCTCCTGACTCTACATAAACCCATTCTTCACTGGAATCCGCCAGCACATAACAGATACCGCCTTCCTTAAGAGTTCCGACTGCCAACGGTTCTTCTGTCTCATCCTCAAAAACTGCATCGCTTTCTTTTGATTCTTCTGCCTCGCTCTGAACTTCGGTATTTTCTTCCTCATCCTCAGTTTCTTCCGGAACACTGTCAAGAATCTGCAAATCCTCTAACGCAACGGCATATTTTTTCTTGATAACTGTTTCGTAAGCAGTGACTTTTTTATAAGTAAGAGCCTCATTATCTACTGCATCAATCAGCTCTTCTGCTACTTCCAGCTTTTCTTCGCCTTTGCTTTTTACATATCTTTCTGCTGATTTCCCTGTCAGCAGTCCATCTGACTTCACAAATCCCCGAACCTTTCCGGATTCTGCGTAAACCCATCCGTCCTCTTCTTCAGACAGTATGTAAATCAAGCCCTTTCTTCCGACACTTCCCACTACTATGGAATCTTCATCTTTTTCCTCGTAAAAAGAAATATCTTTCTTTTTCGAAAGTGCATAGTTTTTCTCTATCTTCATAAAACGGAATGTGCTTTCGGCTTTCGGCGGAGTCACCGGCTGCTGAATCGAAAGGATCTGTTCTTCTGTGTCCTGATTTTCATCATCCTCAAGAAGCACTTCTGCCCCGCTTTCCGATTCTGTTTCAAGCTGCTCCACAGATTCGCCGCTCTCTGCATCCTCTTCCGGAAGCTCCACCACTTCTACAGCCTGTTCCGACTCAGGTGCTGCCAGGGCGTTTCCCGGTATCAGAAATGACACGGCTAACGCTGTAGGAAACAGCATTTTTAACATCTTGTATTTCATTAATTACCTACTCCTCCTGTTTTGCTGCCGTTTGGCCAGATACAAATATAAAAAAATATCCTGCCTGCTTTTCTATATTTGTGCGCAGCCAAACTGTGATTCCATTTTACCAAAATATTAAATTTGTGTACAGGGAAATTTCTTAAGTTTCACTGAATTTTCGCAATTACTTAAAGAAATCTTTTTACAATATAGGAATTTGCTTCCATTTCCTCCTTATCCTCCAAGGGGGATAAAATAATCTTTTCCTGATATTTCCTTTCCAGAGCCCGTGTAATCAGGTAATCGCACACCTGAGGATTTTTTGGCAGAAGCGGCCCATGGAGATATGTGCCGATTACATTTTTATAGAGTACTCCTTCATAACCAGATTCCCCATCGTTTCCTGAACCGTAAAGAACCTTCCCAAATGCCCTATTATTTCCGATTTTCGTCCTGCCTCCATGGTTTTCAAATCCAACGACAGGCATATCAAAAAGCTCGCTTTCCAGCACAATATTATCAATCAACCGTCCCGGCTTCTGCTCTGTGTACATATCCACAAGATGAAGCCCCTCCATCTTCCCCTGGTCTGTCTGGTAATAATGTCCCAAAAGCTGGTAACCTCCGCACACGGCAATTACCACACCCTCACTTTCTACATACTCTTTAAAATCTTCCCTGATTTCCTGCAGTTTCCGGCATACGATCATCTGCTCTCTGTCAGACCCTCCGCCTAAAAGAACAATATCAAGTTTTGAAAAATCAACTTTATCTTCAAGCCCATACTCTATCGTTTCAGCTTCAATTCCCCGCCATTCACAGCGTTTCATCATACACTGAATATTTCCCCTATCGCCGTAAAGATTCAAAAGGTCAGGGTAAAGATGTCCGATTACTATTTTCCTATTCATCCCATCTCCCCCTCTATCTTCTTTAAAATATTATGAGTGTCATACAGCGCTGTATAATTTACCAGCACATATAGATTCCCTACCCCATGGGCAATCCTGTCACGGATGGCCTCTTCTACGTCCGGCTCAAGCCTGGACGCGATATCCACATATTTCAGACGCAGTCTCATATCCTGACAGCGGATTCCGCTCACGGTAATCGAAGCAGTATTCATATCCTTAAATCTGTCAAAATCCACATCCCAAAGCCAGGAAATGTCTGTTCCATCCTGGCTGTTGTCATTAATCAGAACAATGATATCCTTTTTCCGGTTATCTTCCATTACGGCAGAAATATTCTGGTTAAATCCCGCCGGGTTCTTTGCCAGATTCAGCACGATTTCGGTATCCCCGACATGAAATTCTTCCATACGCCCATTCTGGGGATTGTACTCAGCCAGCACTTTATTATAATTTTTGAGCGCCATGCCTGCAGTTTTTCCTGCAGCATAAGCTGCAAGTATATTGTAAATATTATAAAATCCACGATAGTTCGCGGAAATTTGAAAGTTATCCACGGTGAAGCCGAGTTTTCCACCACATAGAATATTTTTTGCATTAAAATCAAGCCAGGGACGTTTAAAACCGCACTTTGGACATTCATAGTCACCAAGCTGGCTATAATGATAAAAATGATACGTGAGTTTTTCCCCGCATCGTTTGCAGAATCTTCCCTCTCTGATTTCCCGGGTATTTTCTTCCTTGAAGTATTTATCTCCAATTCCAAAAAATACATGATCGTTACCGCTGTCTTTTGCCAGATATGCAGATAAAGCATCGTCGCCGTTTACAATTACTTTCATATCAGGAGCCATATGCATAGCTTTCTTCAAAAGATTCATCGTAATATCGATTTCTCCGTAGCGGTCAAGCTGATCCCGAAACAAATTTGTTAAAACCATAAAATCCGGCTTAAAATAAGGGAATACACGGACTGTTGAAGCCTCATCAATTTCAATACACGCATAATCCGCATCCAGCTTACCATTCCACTTTGCAGACAGCACAAAAGCAGACACTACGCCATTGAGCATATTCGAACCTGTATGGTTACACACCACTTTTTTCCCCTCTGCCTGAATAGCTGAGCAGAGGAGATTATTCGTAGTAGTTTTTCCATTTGTACCGCAGGTAACAAAAATTCCTTCTTTTACCTGCGCTGCAAGCCCTGTCAGTATAGACGGGTCTATCTTCATGGCAATTTTTCCCGCCAGGGTTACTCCCTGTTTTCCTGCCGCCTGACATGCTGTTTTGATTATCTTTGCAGTATTTACTGCGAGTATCCGTCTTATTCCCATAATCTTTATACCGTTTCTTGTTCTTTGTTTTCAGGTGCCTCTTCTTCTATCTGCTCCGAAGATTCTCTTACCTTAGCAATGCTTGCCACAAACTCACCTTCATTTAAGTTCATCAGCCGTACGCCTGAAGTTACACGTCCCTGGATAGAAATATCCTTACACATCATACGGATAAGGATTCCTCCGGTATTGATAATCATAATTTCATTATCCAGGTTAACTGCCTTCACGCCAATGACATTTCCTGTTTTTTCCATGATTTTGTAACATTTTACACCTTTTCCTCCCCGGTTCTGAGGGCTAAATTCTTCAATCCGGGTTAATTTTCCCATGCCTTTTTCTGATGCAATCAGAAGATATTCTCCCTGAACGTCAAGCTGCATGCCGATAACCTCATCGCCATCCGCCAGATTCATGCCAATAACACCCATAGAAACACGTCCCGTACTTCTCACGTCCGTCTCATGGAACCGGATGCACTGTCCATATTTCGTCACCAAGAAAATATCTTTCTGGTTATCTGTTGTCTTTACTTCTATAAGTTCATCATCGCTGCGCAAATTAATAGCGCCCAATCCAGTCTTTCTTACATTTGCATAATCCGTAATCGGCGTTTTCTTCACGATTCCCCGCTTTGTCGCCATGAAGAGATATCTGCCCTCACTGTATTCCTCAATCGGAATAATAGCGGTAACTTTTTCATCCGGCATAAGCTGGAGCAGGTTAATCACCGCTGTTCCCCTTGCAGTCCGGCCGGCTTCAGGTATTTCATACGCTTTCAACCGATATACTTTACCTGTATTCGTAAAGAACATCATGTAATGATGGGTGTTCGTCATCAGGAGTTCTTCGATATAGTCATTGTCCACGGTCTGCATCCCTTTGATGCCGCGTCCGCCCCGGCTCTGGCTTTTGAAGTTATCGATAGTCATACGTTTGATATATCCCAGTCTCGTCATGGCAATTATTACATTTTCCCTTGGGATTAAATCTTCCGTAGAAATATCGAAAGCATCAAATCCTATAGAAGTCCTTCTCTCATCGCCGTATTTTTCAGCAATCAAAGTAATCTCCTCTTTTATGACGCCTAAGAGCAGCTTCTTATCTGCCAGGATAGCTTTCAACTCTTTGATTTTATCCATCAATTCTTTAAATTCATTTTCAAGTTTCTCTCGCTCCAAGCCTGTCAGAGCCCTGAGACGCATATCTACGATAGCCTGAGACTGCACTTCGCTCAGCCCGAATCTTTCCATCAGGCCTTCCTTGGCAATCTGTGTGGTCTTTGACGCGCGGATAATACGGATAACCTCATCGATATTATCAAGGGCAATCAGCAATCCCTGTAAGATATGTGCCCTCTCCTCTGCTTTATTCAGCTCATACTGTGTCCTTCGGGTAACAACCTCTTCCTGATGCAAGATGTAATGATGCAGCATTTCGATAAGTCCCATGACACGCGGCTCATTATTTACCAGAGCCAGCATAATCACACCGAACGTATCCTGCAGCTGCGTATGTTTGAAAAGCTGGTTCAATACCACATTTGCATTCACATCACGGCGCAGCTCAATATTGATGCGCATTCCTTCACGGCTAGACTCATCTGTGATTGCCGTAATGCCGTCAATCCGTTTATCTCTGACCAGCTCCGCCATTTTCTCTATAAGCCTTGCTTTATTTACCATATAGGGAAGCTCTGACACCAAGATACGGCTCTTTCCGTTTTCCATCGTCTCTATTTCTGTCACCGCACGCACCCGGATTTTCCCCCGTCCTGTACGATATGCCTGCTCGATTCCCCTGGTTCCGAGAATTGTCGCCCCTGTAGGAAAATCAGGTCCTTTTACAATAGGCAGTATTTCCTCCAGAGTCGTTTCCCTGTCCTCTTCAATACGGTTGTCAATCATTTTCACTACCGCATTTACGATTTCCCGCAGATTATGGGGCGGAATATTGGTAGCCATCCCCACTGCGATTCCTGTAGTTCCATTTACCAGAAGATTCGGATATCTGGAAGGCAGCACCGTCGGCTCTTTTTCTGTCTCATCAAAGTTTGGGGTGAAATCTACGGTATTTTTATTGATATCTGCCAGCATTTCCATGGAAATTTTACTTAGGCGTGCTTCTGTATAACGCATAGCTGCAGCGCCGTCGCCGTCCACGGAACCAAAATTTCCATGACCGTCTACCAGAGGATACCTGGTAGACCACTCCTGTGCCATATTGACCAATGCACCATAAATAGAGCTATCCCCGTGCGGATGATATTTACCCATGGTATCACCGACAATACGCGCACATTTCCTGTGGGGCTTATCGGGCCCATTATTCAGCTCTATCATAGAATACAGCACACGCCTCTGCACAGGTTTCAATCCATCCCTCACATCTGGAAGCGCTCTGGTGGCAATTACGCTCATGGCATAATCAATATAAGATTTCTCCATGGTTTCTTTCAGATCCACCTCATGTACTTTATCAAAAATATTGTCTTCCAACGGCTTCTCCTCCTAACCTAAATATCCAGATTCTGGACATACTTTGCATTTTCCTCTATAAATTCTCTTCTCGGCTCCACCTGGTCTCCCATCAGCGTAGTAAAAGTCAAATCCAGTTCAGAGGAAGCTTCTTCATCCATCGTTACCTTAAGGAGAACCCTTCTCTCCGGATCCATTGTAGTTTCCCACAGCTGATCTGCGTCCATCTCTCCCAGTCCTTTATAACGCTGTATTTTATTACTCTGATCACGCCCTACTTCGTCTAAGATAGCGCTTAGCTCGTCATCATCATAGGCATACCATACTTTTTTATTTTTTTCCAGCTTAAACAACGGCGGCTGTGCCAGGTAAACATGTCCCTCTTTAATCAAATCCGGCATAAACCGATACAAAAACGTAAGAAGCAGCGTACTGATATGCGCGCCATCCACGTCGGCATCCGTCATGATAATAATCTTGTCATAGCGCAGTTTTGAGATATCAAAATCTTCATGGATTCCTGTGCCGAATGCAGTAATCATCGCCTTTATCTCTGCATTGGCATAGATTTTATCCAGCCTTGCCTTTTCTACATTCAATATTTTCCCCCTGAGAGGAAGAATTGCCTGGGTAGCCCGGCTCCTGGCGGTCTTTGCAGAGCCGCCCGCGGAATCACCCTCTACGATATAAATTTCACAATTTTTCGGGTCTTTGTCCGAGCAGTCTGCCAGCTTGCCGGGAAGCGCCATACCATCCAGGGCTGATTTTCTTCTCGTCAGATCCCTCGCTTTTCTCGCTGCATCTCTCGCCCTCTGCGCCATAATGGATTTCTCCAGTATCACCTTCGCCACCTGGGGATGCTGCTCCAGATAAATCATAAGCTGTTCGGATACTACGCTGTCCACGGCGCCCCTTGCTTCACTGTTCCCCAGCTTCTGCTTTGTCTGTCCTTCAAACTGAGGTTCTTCAAGCTTTACGCTGATAATCGCAGTCAGACCTTCGCGGATATCCTCGCCGGAAAGACTTTCTGTTTCTTTTATCAGCTTATTCAGCTTCGCATAAGTATTAAAAGTTTTCGTAAGCGCATTTTTAAATCCCGTCAGATGGGTTCCCCCTTCTGGCGTTGTGATGTTGTTTACGAAACTATAGCATCCTTCATTATATCCATCGTTGTGCTGCATTGCTACTTCTACATATACGTTATCTTTCATGCCTTCAGCATAGACAACATCAGGATAAATTGGAGTCTTCCCTTTGTTCAAATAAGTAACAAACTCCTTAATTCCTCCCTCATAATGGAACGTCTTTTCTACCGGCTCCTCGTTCCTGTCATCCCTGAGAATCATTTTAATATTTTTCGTCAGGAAAGCCATTTCTCTGAGACGGTGCTTTAAAGTATTAAATTCAAACACTGTCTCTTCAAAAATCTCCTTATCCGGAAGAAAACTAACCGTAGTTCCTGTTTTTTCTAACGGGCATTCTCCTATAATTTTCAGCTTATAGGATACATTTCCTCTCTCATATCTCTGCCTATAAATCTTTCCTTCACTGTAAATCGTTACTTCCAGCCATTCAGAAAGAGCATTTACTACAGATGCCCCGACTCCGTGCAGGCCGCCGGATACCTTATATCCCCCGCCGCCGAATTTTCCTCCTGCATGTAGAATCGTAAATACAACCTCCACTGCCGGAAGCCCTGATTTATGGTTGATACCCACCGGAATCCCGCGCCCATTATCAATTACAGTAATAGAATTATCAGAATTAATTATAACTTTTATCGTATTGCAATACCCGGCAAGCGCCTCATCTACAGAATTGTCTACAATCTCATATACCAGATGATGAAGCCCACGGATAGAGGTACTCCCGATATACATACCTGGCCTTTTCCTTACAGCTTCCAGTCCCTCCAAAATCTGTATCTGATCCGCGCCATATTCTTGAATCTGCTCTTTATCCATATTTTCCCTTTCTGACACATTCTCTGCTATTCCAAATGTTCCTCAGCTTTGCCTTCCTCCACATAAAAAACCTTGTTGATTTCAAATCTGTTCGTAATGAAATCATCCAGTCCTGTACAGGTAATCAAAGTCTGTATATCATGGATGCTGTCTAAAAGATAACTTTGTCTGCTGCTATCAAGCTCAGAAAGCACATCATCCAAAAGCAAAACGGGAGTATCTTTAATTTCCCGCCTTACAAAATCTATTTCTGCCAGTTTCAGCGATAAGGCCACTGTCCTCTGCTGCCCCTGGGAACCAAACTTCCGTATGTCAATATCTCCTGCCATAAAACTCAAATCATCCCTGTGGGGACCCGAAAAGGTCATTTTAAATTTCTTGTCCCTTTCACGGTTTTTTTTCAGAACCTCCAAAAACTGCTCTGGTTCTACACTTTTTTCATAGCGGATAGAAAGCTCTTCTTTATTTCCGGAAAGTTTTGCATGGACTCCTTTTGCTATACCGTCCAGTATCTCTACGAAATTCTCTCTGTCACGGATAATTTTCTGCCCATAGGAAGCCATCTGTTCATCCCAGATATCCAGCATTTCTTCATATTCCGGATGATAATATAAATCTTTCAACAGTTTGTTCCTCTGGTTGACGGCTTTATTATAATTTGACAGATTATAAAGATAAATCTTATTGAGCTGACACAATTCAATATCAATAAATCTTCTGCGTTCTCCCGGTCCATTTTTTATAATATTTAAATCCTCTGGTGAAAAAAACACAAAATTCCCAATACCAAGAAGCTCTCCTGCCTTTCGGATTGGAATTCCATTTATGGCAATTCCTTTGGCTTTATTTTTCTTCAAATGCATATCTATCATATAAGAGCTTTGATTTTTGCTCAAATGCATCCTTATATGGGATTCATCCTGGTGAAACTGTATAATCTCTTTATCCCTGCTTCCTCTATGAGATTTTGTAGTGCCGCACAAATATACTGCCTCCAGGATATTTGTTTTCCCCTGCGCATTATTCCCATAAAAAATATTCGTGCCGCTGTCAAACTTCAGTTTCAGGGAATTATAATTTCTGAAATTTTCAAGCTGAATAGATTCAATAATCATTTTGAAACCTTATTTCTCAATCGCAAGTATATTATTTCCAAAGGCAACCATATCTCCAGCGTAAAGTTTTTTTCCTCTCTGCTGTTCTATTGCGCCATTTACCTTCACATGCCCATTTTGTATAACAATTTTGGCTTCCACGCCTGAATCCACCCATCCGGCAGCTTTCAATGCCTGACCCAGTTTGATATATTCATCCCTTAGTTTGAGTTTTTCCATTTTTTCCCCTTTCTAACGCATTTACTGCGCTATTTTGATAAATTTGAAAGTAAACTTCCAAACTCATCCTTCTTTAAATAGCGAGAATCTATGTATTCTCAGGCCATAAAATTCACTGGCAGAATCAAATAAATATACGTCTGCGCATCATCACGGATAAAGCATGGTGCTTTTGAATTTACCAGATAGATCGTAATCATCTCGTCATCAATAACCCGAAGGGCATCCATTAGGAACTTAGGATTGAATCCAATCATAATATCCCTTCCCTCTTTGGAAATATCTATCTCTTCATTCATGGAACCTATCGTTGAATTAATCTTAAGCTCCATACCCTGATCCTCAACATTTATAATAATAGGCTTTTTATCACTCTCATTCACTAATAAAATAGCTCTGTCAATACAATTCAGTAATTCTTTCTTATTTATTTGAATTTTCGTTTCGTAATCACTAGAAAGCATCTGGTCAATGCGGAAATACTCTCCTTCTATCAAACGGGAAACTACTACAGTATCATCAAATTCAAATACAATATGATTGTTTGTAAAGAAAAGACTTACTTCATCTTGTGTCTCACCGGATAATATTTTACTTACTTCTATAAGGGTTTTTCCCGGAACGACAACTTTTTTGTTCGGATAATTGTCTCTTAATTCTATTTTACGGATAGAAATGCGGTGTCCGTCTAGCGAAACTACTTTTAATATATTATCATTAATTTCAAAGAGTTCTCCTGTCATCATCCGATTTGTATCGTTTGGTGAAATTGAAAAAATTGTCTGGCGGATGACTTCTTTTAAAGTAAACTGTGAAATTGTAATAGAATCATTTTTTTCTACAAAGGGAAGGTAAGAAAAATCATCCCCTGATTTCCCTGAAATATTGAACTTTGCTTTTTCACAGGTAATGACTGCCTGAAGCTTATCGTCTGTTGTGATGGTAACTTCATTATCAGGAAGCTTACGTACGATTTCAGAAAAAATCTTAGCATCCAGGGCAATAATGCCTTTCTCTAAAATCTCGCCTTCAACTTTTGTCTCAATACCAAGTTCCATGTCGTTGGAAGTAAATTTGATTTCATTTGCAGCTGCGTCAATCAGAATACATTCGAGAATAGGCATGGTTGTCTTTGAGGGGACTGCTTTCATAACAATATTTACGCTTTTTTGCAAATTACTTTTTGAACATATAATTTTCATGTTGACAACTCCTTCTGCTTTGCTGAATAAAAAATGAAAAGAAAATCCGTAATAATAGCCGTAGGGGCTGTTGATTTGTGGAAAACCCTAGGATTGTCCGTAAAATAAGGAATTTCCGTCCAGGAAAGTATGTGAAAAACAAAAAGAAAACAGGATGAAAACTTTGAAGTTATAAACACTGCAAAAATCATCCCCATGTTGTACACACACTGTCCCCGTGTTATAAACATCCGCTTGTGGATATCAGCCTGGGTTTATTTTTTTCCTTAAAATTTCTATAGTATTGCTGACACTTTCAGAGGACTGCATTTTCTCAGTAATCTTCTTGCATCCGTTGATAACAGTAGAATGATCCTTTTTTCCCATCAGTGCAGCTACTGCTTCTAAAGGAATATCTGTCATTTCCCTGCACAGATACATGGCAATCTGCCTTGGAAGTACGATATCAGAGCTTCTCTTTGGACCTTTCAGGTCTGTTTCTGATACATGGAAATGCTCCGCTACTGTAGTGATGATAAGATCTGGTGTTACTTCGCGTTTCTCATCCGGTGAAATAATATCCTTTAATGCTTCCTCTGCCAAAGCTACGTTGATTTCTCTTTTTTCCAGGTTACTGAAAGCCATGAGTTTATTCAATGCGCCCTCCAGCTCACGGATATTGGATTTGATGTTGGTTGCGATATATTGTATTACTTTATCATCAATGTTGTATCCGTCCATTTCCTCCTTTTTCCGGAGAATTGCCATCCTGGTTTCATAGTCAGGGGAAGAAATATCTGCTATCAGCCCCCATTCAAATCGGGAACGCAGGCGTGCTTCCAGAGTCTGAATTTCCTTTGGAGGTTTATCAGATGAAATGATAATCTGCTTCTTTGCGCCATGCAAATCATTGAAGGTATGGAAAAATTCTTCCTGTGTGGATTCTTTTCCGATGATGAACTGAATATCATCTATTAAAAGGACGTCAATATTCCTGTATTTTTCACGGAACTTTTTCATAACGGTGTTATTGCCGTTTCTGATAGCCTCAATCAGTTCATTGGTAAAGGATTCGCTGGTCACGTAAAGTACCTTTGTAGAAGGGTTTTCTTCTAATATAAAGTGTGCGATGGAATGCATCAGATGAGTTTTCCCTAGCCCAACGCCTCCATAAATAAACAGGGGATTATAAATTTCTCCTGGGGATTCTGCCACAGCCAGGGATGCAGCGTGGGCAAATTTGTTATTTCCGCCGACTACAAAAGTGTCAAAAGTATATTTAGGGTTCAGGTTTGATTTTTCAATGATATCATTTGATAAAGCAGAAGGGGATTTTGGTGCGTCCTCTACTACAATATTTTTGGCCTGTTCCGGTAATATAAATTCAATATCGCACTCAATCCCTGCCACTTCCGCAATTGCGACTTTTATAGGAAGAGTGTACTTTTTACTGATATAGTTCAGTCCCATATCTCCCTGGGGAACCAAAATATAAATTTTATTCCCTTCCTTATCGTATTTCAATATGGTAAGGGGTTTTAGCCAGGTATCAAAAGAAATCTGAGACAGTTCATGTTCTATTTTGACTGTTGTCAGGACCTCTTCCCACTTATCTTCTAATATGTTCATTTCAAAATCTCCTTTTGAACCCAATTTCTCTACCATAATAATACCTGAAAATGCCCAAATAAGCAATGAAAAGTTTTCTATCAACATATTTATTCACAGAAAAACGGAGGCAATGTGAATATGTTGAGAAAGGATATCAACAATATAAACACGCGTAAATAAAGGGATTAGAGAAATATCCACGAAGTTTTACACAGGTTATAAAAAAGTTATCCACAAGTTATCCCCAATTTGTGGATAACTCTAATGAACATTATCCACGTTAAAAAAATCAAGGATTTGCTTGACTTACAGGAAGTTTATGCATATAATTGAAATGATGTTTTTTAACATGGAAAATAATGTGCCAATAAATAGGCGGCAGCGCAGATATTTTTTGGTTAAATAAAAGGAGGTGCCGGTAAAAATGAAAATGACATTCCAACCGAAAAAGAGATCCAGATCAAAAGTTCATGGATTCAGGGCCAGGATGAGCACGAAAGGCGGAAGAAAAGTTCTCGCAGCAAGAAGGGCAAAAGGAAGAAAAAGATTGTCAGCATAGGCCGCAGTTTTGTGGCCTTTTCTTGTCATTTCTTCTCTTTAAAAGGAAAGAGGAAAGTATGATATTTTCAGAATCTTTGAAAAAGAACAGAGATTTTCAAAATGTATATCGGAAGGGAAACTCACAGGCGAATAAATATTTGGTGATGTACCTGTGGAAAAACAATACAGAGAAGAATAGGATAGGAATTTCTGTCAGCAAAAAGGTGGGGAATAGTGTGGTAAGGCACCGCCTCACCAGGCTGATTAGAGAAAGTTACCGTCTGAATGAGGACAAATTTGGGCGGGGGTATGATATTGTAGTAATTGCCAGGCCGCAGGCGAAAGGATGCAGCTTTTGGGAAATTGAAAGCGCATTGCTGCATATGCGGAGAATCCACAAAATAGTATGATAGTATTTAGATTGAGGAAAAAAGAAGAGATGAAAAGAATATTAATCGGGATGATTAAGTTTTACAGAAAATATATCTCGCCGATGAAAGGGACAAAATGTCCTTATTTTCCTACCTGTTCCCAGTATGGAATGGAGGCAATCGAAAAATATGGTGCATTTAAGGGCGGAATTCTGGCATGTTGGAGGATTTTAAGGTGTAATCCCTTTTCAAAGGGAGGTTATGACCCGGTTCCATAAGTAAAAGACGTCCAATAATAGGAGGAAACATATGTTATTAACAAAAAGCGGAGGCTGGCTGGGGCCAGTTGCAACTATTTTGGGATATATTATGGATGCGATTTTTAGTTTCTGTAATATGCTGTCCCTGCCTAATATAGGTCTTTGTATTATTTTATTTACGATTGTTATTTATTTACTGATGATGCCCCTGACCATCAAGCAGCAGAAGTTTTCAAAGCTGTCCGCGAAGATGAATCCGGAACTTCAGGCGATTCAGAAAAAATATAAAAATAAACAGGATCAGGCTTCTATGGTGAAGATGAATGAAGAGACGAAGGAAGTCTATGCGAAGTATGGAGTCTCACCTATGGGAAGCTGCCTGCAGCTTTTGATACAGATGCCGATTCTGTTTGCTTTGTACCGCGTAATCTGGAATATTCCGGCTTATGTAAATGGAGTAAAAGAAGCGTTTATGCCTCTGGCAGAGAAAATTATGTCAATTTCGGGAAGCCAGCAGTATCTGTCAAGCTTTGCAGCCTCAAACAATGTAAATTTTGAAAAACTTGGATATACCACAGATACGATTATTGACTGTCTGTATAAATTTAAGCCGGCAGACTGGAGTGCTATGGCGGCAGATGGCAAGTTTTCAGGAATTTCAAATCTGGTAACAAGCACACAAAACAGCGTTGACCAGATGAATTACTTTTTAGGAATTAACATTGCAGATTCACCATTCAATATGCTCAGGAACGTATTTACGCAGGAGAATTTTTCTGTTCTGCTTTTACTTGGAGCATTGGCAATTCCGGCGCTGGCAGGTATTACCCAGTGGCTGAATATCAAACTTTCTACTGCATCAACAAAGAATTCTTCAGCAAATGATGAAGGAACTATGGCATCTTCTATGAAGATGATGAATAATATGATGCCTTTGATGTCTATTTTCTTCTGCTTTACACTGCCGGCAGGTATGGGTATTTACTGGATTGCGGGTGCAGTGGTAAGAAGCGTACAGCAGGTAGTGGTAAATAAGCATATTGAAGGTATGGATATTGATGTGCTGGTTAAACAGAATATGGAGAAGGCTCTGGCAAAAGAAAATAAACAGCGTGAAAAAATGGGACTTCCCCCGAAGAAGGAGTTAGGAAATAAAAAAGTAAATACAAGTACGGGAACAAAAAGCATAACTGTTTCTAATGTAAATAAAAAGAAGCCTATGAGTGAGGAAGAGAAGAAGAAACAGATTGAGGATTCTACAGAATATTATAAATCTCAATCTGAGGCAAGACCGGGAAGCATTGCTGCGAAGGCACGTATGGTTGAGCAGTTTAATGAGAAGAGTAAGAAGAAATAGGAGGTTTTACGATGGATTTTATCAGGGTTACGGCAAAAACAGTTGAAGAGGCGATTACAGAAGCAACGATTCAGTTAGAGACCAGCAGTGATAATATAGAGTATCATGTTATAGAAAAAGGCAGTTCAGGTTTCTTTGGTATTGGCAGCAAGCCGGCAGTGATAGAAGCCAGGAAAAGGGAAGAATCCAGCGTTGATTTGGAATTTGAAGAAATTAAGAATGAGTCAACGAAGGCTGGAGAGACGAAAGCAAAGGAATCCAATCAGAGAGAAGAAAGAAAGAAACCGGCAAAACCTTTAAAGCCGGCAAAACAGAACTTTAAAGAAAGTACAGCTTTACCTAAGGCACCTTCTGCAGTTTCGTCTGACCAGCCTGTAAAACAGCAGCCGGTAAAGGAAGAAGCAAAAGAAGTAATTAAGAAAGCTCCTGCGAATAAAGAAGAAGTGATTGCAAGAGTTAATGTTTTCTTAAACGATACTTTTCGGGCGATGGGAATAGAAGTGGATATCCGTGCAGAGTTTGAGGGGGATGATACCTTAAATATTGAACTTTCAGGGAATGAAATGGGAATTCTGATTGGAAAAAGAGGACGTACTCTTGATTCCATGCAGTATCTCACAAGCCTGGTAGCAAATAAAGGGAACCATGCATATGTGAGAGTAAAGCTGGATACGGAAGATTATCGGAGAAGAAGGAAAGAAACATTGGAAAATTTGGCTTACAATATAGCTGTAAAAGTCAGAAGGACAAAGAAAACAGTATTTTTAGAGCCAATGAATCCTTATGAGAGAAGAATTATCCATTCTGCACTTCAGAATAATCCGTATGTAAGTACCCATAGCGAAGGGGAAGAACCTTATCGTAAGGTTGTTGTGACATTAAAGAAATAGGAAAGAAAATAAAGGGCTGTTGCAAAATCTGCTTATCTGCAGGATATAGCATCTGACAGGGTGCAGGTATGCTGTAGATAAAGATGATTTGTAACAGCTTTTTTATTGAAGAGGTATTTTTAGTATGAAGAGTGAAACAATAGCGGCGGTTTCCACTCCTATGAGTGATGGAGGAATCGGAATCATCCGCATTAGCGGCGAAGATGCCTTTGTAGTTGCCGACAGGATTTATCGGTCAAAAAGCGGAAACAAGAAGCTGTCTGACCAGCTGAGCCATACGATTCACTATGGATATATTTATGATGATGGGATGGTAATTGATGAAGTTTTGGTAATGCTGATGCGTGCTCCCAGAAGCTTTACGGCAGAAGATACGGTGGAGATTAACTGTCATGGCGGGATAGTGGCTATGCGGAAGGTTTTGGAAACTGTTATAAAAAATGGGGCGCGTCCTGCCGAGCCAGGGGAATTTACAAAAAGAGCTTTTTTAAATGGGCGTATGGATCTTTCACAGGCGGAAGCGGTACTTGATATTATTCAGGCAAAAAATGAATATGCCCTGAAAAGCTCTGTGAGCCAGTTAAAAGGCGCCGTCCAGCGGGCAGTGTGTGAGCTTCGGAAAGAGATTCTTTATCATATAGCTTTTATAGAATCAGCGCTGGATGATCCTGAACATATTAGCCTGGAAGGATATCCTGAGAGCCTTAAAAGTGAAAATGAGGGATGGATATACAGTATACAGAGGCTGATAGATTCTGCTGAAGACGGAAGGGTCATGTCTGAGGGGATAAAGACAGTAATTGTAGGTAAGCCAAATGTAGGAAAATCTTCTCTTTTAAACCTTCTTGTAGGAGAGGAACGTGCAATTGTAACAGATATAGCGGGAACTACAAGGGATGTTCTTCAGGAATCTGTTAATATGAGAGGGATTACCTTAAATATCGCAGATACAGCGGGAATTAGAGATACTGAGGATATAGTAGAAAAAATAGGAGTAAACAAGGCAAAAGAATCTGCGAAAGATGCCGATTTGATTATTTATGTGGTAGATGCATCTACACCTCTTGATAAAAATGATGAAGAGATTATTAATATGCTTGAAGGACAGAAAGCAGTAGTGCTGTTAAATAAAACAGACCTGGATACCGTGATTTCAGAGGAAATTTTGGCGAAAAAGATTCCTGATAAAGTAATTATCCCTGTTTCCGCCAAGGAGAACAGAGGGATAGATTTACTGGAGGAGACTTTGAAAAATATGTTTTTCGAAGGAAAACTGTCCTTTAATGATGAAGTATATATTACGAATATGCGGCATAAGGCGGCCCTTATGGATGCCCGTGAAAGTTTGGAACAGGTAGAAAATAGTCTTGCGATGCAGATGCCGGAAGATTTTTATTCTATTGATTTAATGGCAGCCTATGAATCTCTTGGTAGTATTATAGGAGAATCGGTAGGAGAAGATTTGGTGAATGAAATATTTGGAAAATTTTGTATGGGAAAATAATGAGAGAAAAGTAAATTTGGAATTTACCAGGGATAATGTAATAAGTGGCGTTAGAAGGGGGAAAAGATGAACGTATTGGAAGAATGGATAGATGCCGTAGTAGTAGGAGCGGGCCATGCGGGATGTGAAGCAGCCCTGGCATGTGCCAGAATGGGGATTTCTACAGTTATATTTACAGTAAGTGTGGATAGCATCGCCCTGATGCCGTGCAATCCTAACATCGGAGGAAGTTCAAAGGGACATCTGGTGAGAGAAGTAGATGCATTGGGCGGTGAAATGGGAGTTAATATTGATAAGACTTTTATACAGTCAAAAATGCTGAATAAATCAAAAGGGCCGGCCGTGCATTCTCTCCGCGCCCAGGCAGATAAGGCAGAATACAGCCGCAGTATGCGGAACGTATTGGAAAATACAGATAATCTTGAGATTAGGCAGGCAGAAGTTACGGAAATTATAGTGGAAGATGGAAAAATTACAGGAGTAAGGCTCCATTCAGGGGCAATTTACCATTGTAAAGTTTGTGTGCTATGTACAGGAACATATTTAAGGGCGCGCTGTATTTATGGGGATGTGAGTGATGCTACCGGTCCAAATGGGCTTCAGGCGGCAAATGGACTTACAGAGTCTTTGAAAGCCCATGGAATTAGGCTACAAAGGTTTAAAACAGGTACTCCTGCCAGGATTGACAGACGCTCTATTGACTTTTCAAAAATGGAAGAGCAGTTTGGCGATGAAAGAGTAATCCCTTTTTCTTTTACAACAGACCCTGAGTCGGTACAGATAGACCAGGCATCTTGCTGGCTTACTTATACAAATGAAGAGACACATGAAATTATCAGGGAGAATATCCATCGTTCCCCTTTGTTTTCTGGGATGATAGAGGGAACAGGACCAAGATACTGCCCATCCATAGAAGATAAGGTAGTAAAATTTTCAGATAAAAACAGGCATCAGGTATTTGTAGAGCCGGAAGGTCTGCATACAAATGAAATGTATATAGGAGGAATGTCAAGTTCATTGCCTGAGGATGTCCAATATCGGATGTATCGGACAGTACCCGGTCTGGAAAATGCAAAAATCGTGAGAAATGCATATGCAATAGAATATGATTGTATTGATTCCAGACAGCTGAGATCTTCTCTTGAATTTAAAGAAATTAAAGGGCTATTTAGTGGAGGACAGTTTAACGGAAGCTCAGGATATGAAGAAGCAGCAGCGCAGGGACTGGTAGCAGGAATCAATGCAGCATGTTCTGTGCTTGGAAAAGAACCTTTAATCTTAGACCGTTCGGAATCTTATATAGGAGTGCTAATCGATGATCTTGTCACAAAAGAAAATAGGGAGCCTTACCGTATGATGACTTCACGTTCTGAATACCGTTTGCTGCTCCGGCAGGACAATGCAGATTTACGCCTGACAAAAAAAGGTTATAAAGCAGGTTTGATTTCAGAGGATAGATATCAGGCACTTTTGAAGAAAGAGAGGCAGATAGAAGAGGAAATAAAACGCGTAGAGCATGAAAATATAGGTGCAAATCAGGAAATACAGAGCTTTTTGGAGAATCATGAAAGTACACCACTAAAAACAGGAACAACAATTGGAGAACTTATCCGCAGACCGGAGTTGAATTATGAACTATTGGAACCGATTGATAAAAATAGACCTGTACTTTCAGACGGAGTAAAAGAACAAGTAAACATCAATATTAAGTATCAGGGATATATTAAACGCCAGCAAAAGCAGGTAGAACAGTTCAAAAAGCTGGAAAAGAAAAAAATACCTGAAAATATTAATTATGATGAAATCAGAAGCCTGCGAATAGAGGCAGTCCAGAAATTGAAAATGTATAAACCAGAATCTGTAGGCCAGGCATCCCGGATAGCAGGAGTATCACCGGCTGATATATCCGTGCTTTTAGTTTATATGGAACAGATGAGAAAAAGTAAATAAGGGAGAGAATATGGAGAGCTACGTATTAAAATCAGGATGTGAGAAATTAGGCATTTCTTTAAATGGCGAACAAGAAAGTCAGTTTATAGAATATTATAAGATGCTGATAGAATGGAATCAGGTTATGAACCTGACAGCTATCACAGAATACAATGAAGTCATGCAGAAGCATTTTGTAGACAGTCTGTCATTAGTGAAAGGGATAGATATTTCTTCATGTGAAACATTGATAGACATAGGAACAGGAGCAGGTTTTCCAGGCATTCCTTTAAAAATAATATTTCCGCATTTAAAAATAGTGCTCTTAGATTCCTTGGGAAAAAGAGTAAAATTTTTAAATGAAGTTGTGGAAAAATTGAAATTAAACAATACTGTAGCCATTCATGGAAGGGCAGAGGACTTTTCAAGACAGAAAGAATATAGAGAAAAATTTGATATCTGTGTTTCGCGTGCTGTTGCAAATCTGTCCTCGCTTTCTGAATATTGTATTCCTTATGTAAAAGTTGGAGGTATATTTGTATCCTATAAATCAGGAGCAGTAGAAGAAGAACTGAAAAATGCTCAGAAAGCCATTTCCATTTTAGGAGGAAAAGAAAAGAAAACTTTAAAATTTTTGCTGCCCGATAGCGATATCGAGAGGTCATTAGTCATCATTCAGAAAAAGAAAGAAACACCTCGTAAATATCCCAGGAAAGCAGGAGTGCCGGGGAAAGAACCACTGTAAACGGCAGGATGTTTCACGTGAAACATTCCAAGGCTAAATTGCGGTTTGTCGGGGAGGTTGTCGCTTACACCATACAGTTATGGAACCGATAGTTTCTGTGCTTACTCCGGACAGTCACGGAACCGATAGTCCCCATGTTTACGCCGGACGCCGGGAAG
>JBCLQO010000036.1:0-22936 GCA_041223665.1 Lachnospiraceae bacterium 46-15 | reverse complement strand
ACTGGAGATGTAAAGAAGTAGGTCTAAGGGTTTATAGGTATCCCTCGAACAACCTAAATACATTATACAAGGAGAATAATATGGCGTTAGATAATAAGTTGAAGTCAGAAATGGCAAGCGGTGCAACTTATTCAGAACAGAGTAGAACGGTACCTATTCCAGAGCACACAACCTCTCGACCTGTGTTTGAATCTTATACTCAAGGGTCTCAGACTGAAGAGGAGAAAGCCACTCCAAAAGTAACTCCGGTATCACAGCCTGTCACTAACGAAGGTGGACATGACACAACCGAATCATTCTTGAAAGCTATCGAGAAGCAGTTGAAGTCTTTGAATCAAAGTGTAGCAGACTTGGAGCAAGAGGTTAGTGCTTGTAAAAACCCAGACTATCGAGTTGTATTTTCAAAAATTGATTCTGCAAGATGTAGCATTGAAAAAATGCTCTCAAGTGTTAATGGCACTCAAAGGTCTACAAGTGACGGCGATTTAACAGCAATCATTGCAAAATTGGAAGAACTGATTGCTTCAGTATCCGAAAAGCAGGACAGAAATGATAGGCAGTTAGCACAGACATTAAGAGAAAATGCAAACTTCCAGATTCAGGTCCGTCAAGGAATGCAGAAAGATATTGATGCATTAAAGGAACAGCAGAGTGGTGAGCAATTTAATCCGATTTTAAAAGAGATCGCATCCATGTATGTTGAATATCAGAGCTTGCTTGAGGACGAAAGTATTTCGAATTTGTCTCGAAAGAATCTCAAGGCACTTTTTGAACAGATGGAAGATTTACTTACAGATTATGATGCTGAGATTACTAGAAGTGAGATTGGAGCTGTTCGACAGACAAGAAGCACCAAGATAATTGGAAAAGTGCCTACAGCAGAGCAGGATAAGCACAACACCATTGCGATGAGTAGAAAACCGGGAGTCCTTAGAGGAAGGACAGTTCTATATCCCGAATTCGTAGATGTCTTTGTATACGATCCTACGATAATCCCTGAGGCTGCGGCTAGCACAATCACAACTGATACGGAAGAAAAGCAGGATGCAGCTTTTGAGGAGAATGAAATTACGAAACCTGAAAGTAGTGCGATTGCTTCAGATGAAGATGCGACAGGCGAAGGATTTGAAACAGCTAAAGCGGAAACTTCGGAAGATACAGAAGATAAAGAAATAGCTGCAGAAAATGCAGATCAAACAAATGAATAAGGAGAAATGATATGAGTACTTATGGTATTGACTTAGGAACAACTTACTCTTGTATTGCAACTTTAGATCGTAATGGCAATCCTGAAGTTGTTAGAAATCAGGCTGATGCAAGTGATACCTTGGCATCTGCAGTGTTTTTTGAGAGCGCAGACAATGTTGTAATCGGTAATAGTGCGAAAGATATGGTTGAAACTGACGGCGAAAGAGTTGTTCAGTTTGTAAAGCGTGAAATCGGTAAGCCTAATGCACGTACATATGAATTTGATGGTAAGACATACACTCCTGTAGAAATCAGTGCTCTTATTTTGGGACGCCTTAAACAGATGGTTGAGGAACAGGGTGGTTCTGTAGACGATGTTGTTATTACTTGTCCTGCTTATTTTGGACTTGAGGAACGTAATGCAACCAAAAAAGCTGGCGAACTTGCTGGTATGAATGTTCTGAACCTGATTAACGAGCCTACAGCGGCAGCTCTTAGTTATTGTGCTCGTCAGTTCCAGGAGGAACGTACTATTCTGGTATATGACCTCGGCGGTGGTACATTCGATGTTACCATTGTAAAAATGTCTCTGGTGATGAATGCCGATGGTAACGAGGTTCAGAAGGTGACCGTTATCACAACTGGCGGTAATGATGAACTTGGTGGTAAGGATTGGGATGATAAACTGTTCGATCATATTCTTCAGGCTTGCTGTGACGAGAATGGCCTTACCCCTGATGAAATTGACGTGGAGACTCGTCAGCTGATCAGAAGTCGCGTTGAGACAACTAAGAAGAAACTCAGCAATGCTGAGACTGCAAAGGTTAAGATTAATATTAATGGCGCAATGACTACAATTAACATTTCTCGCGAAGAATTTGAAAATCTTACTTCTGATAAAGTTGCTCAGACTATGACATATGTTGAAGATACACTGCAGAAAGCTGGAAATATCGAGATTGATACCGTGCTGCTCGTTGGTGGTTCAACATTTATGCCTATGATCCGTAACGCAGTAGAAGCAAGGTTTCCTGGCAAAGTACAGATTGAAGATCCTGACCGTGCGGTAGCAAAGGGGGCTGCAATCTGTGCGAGCATGCTGGTTGAAGAAGCAGAAGGCAGTGCACCTGCACCTGTTGGTGGCGGCAATGATTCTGAAGTGGGTAATACTACTGAAACCACTGGACCTCAGGCATCTCATGCAGGAAGCGGACTTTCTACAAGCTTTGTTGTCGAGGATCAGACTCCTCGTTCTTTTGGACCTGGTGTATTAAATGAGGCTGGGGATTATATTATCGACAACATCATTAAGATGGGCGAAATTATGCCGGCAACGGCTGTAAAGACTTACTATACAGCTGCTGATAACATGGTGAAGATTGTTCTTCGTGCTTTTGAGAACATGTCTCAGGATGATAGCCTTACCCCTTGTGTAAATAACATGGGTGAACCACAGCAGACCGATCCAGCTCATAATGTTAAATTGCTTGGTGAGCTGGAGATGCTGTTACCTCCTAACACAAAGAAGGGTTCTCCTATTGAAGTTACCTTTCAGGTAGATGCAGTTGGTGTTTATGTAAAGGCTGTTAACCTTTCTACCGGAGAAATCGTAGAGACAACCCTTAGAATGGAATCCGATGTTGACGCAGCTACAAGCGCAGTTAATCAGATGAGTATTTCTGCAGAATAAAGCATTCTTATCAATTTAAGGAAATGCGCTATGTGTCAGTGGCGCATAGCGCATTTCTTGGTATGTGTGCAACACAAGAATATTAATTGTTCTTTGACTGAAATGAATAACCTTTATCATTGCGGATGGAAATACTTATGAATAGATTTATTAGAGCGATTGGATTAATAGTTGGACTTGTATTTGTGTGTTGGTGTATAGGTTTTAAGACTATAACGGTAGGAATTAAAAAAATATATGATAAATTCACACTCAGTTTTCAACAAAAGATTCGAAGCTTTCGTGCGTGGCTGAATAAGAAAGTTGGTCGTGATGAATTAACCTTAACAGCAAGGGTTTTTAAGAAAGATTCATTCTATAGCACGTATATGTCAGCTTTGGAATGTAATTATAGAACTAAAGATGTTTTGAATATTGCTATTATTGGAGAAAAAGGTGTTGGTAAAACTAGTTTTGTTAAAACGTATGAAGCAAGCCATACATTACCGTTTTGCAAATACCTCTATGTTTCAGTAGGTGATTGTTTTGCCACAAAGAACGCCGAGGAATCAGAGAGTGTTGAAGCACACCTTGTTAAGCAGATTTTTTCTAGAGCCCATCGAGGAGATATCCCGGAGACAGTGTTTAAGCTTATTCCTGAAAAAAGAAAGAGACCAACATTACTTATTGTGGTTGTAGTGCTTTTGTTAGGATTATGGAGCCTTCTACTTACTTTTGATCAATGGGGTTCTATTTTGTTAAGCGAACAAGAGAGTAGCGTAAAAGCTGTTTTATATATTGTTGCGGTATTAGCAAGTGTTGTAGCAGTCTTGCTAGTAGCTCTTAAAGTTTGGAATAGATTTGAAATGAGCTCTGTGAAGATTGGAGTGAAAGGGGTTGAGACTCAATTTGACAAGCATGAAAAGGTGAGTATTGATAGATATTCTGACGAGATAATATATGCCTTAAAAGCTATGCGTTGGAGAATTGGTCATACGGTAGTTATTGAAGACATGGACTTGTTGGACAAAGAGGAATGCCTAAAAGTATTCAGTAAGCTTAAGCTATTAAATAAAAATTTGAATAGTAATCTCTTAACTTTGAGATTCTTTAACATCACAGGAATTGCTTGTCCGATTAGATTTTTGTATGTTTTTGGAATGAACACTTATGCAGAAATAGATGGAAGTAAATTTTTTCAGGCAGATATACAAATTGAAAATCGGGTAGTAGGTCATAGCATTGCGGAATATGTTAACGATACATTAAAGAAAGAGGCGAAGAAAAGGAATTATCCTATGGATATGATAGAGAATATTCATATCGACGCAGAATTTTTATATCATCTGTCAGCATATTTATCTGAATGGCGTGTGATTAACTCGATTATTAAGGCTTTTTATTCTTCGTGGGAGATATTCTTACACCAAAGACGAAATGGTGATCTGTTTGTGGACGATCCGAAAAAACTATTTAGTTTTACTATATATAGTCGCCTTTTCCCAAGCGATAAAGCAAAATTTGGAAGTGGGAAATGCTTTGCTGATAATAATAACGACAGAACTGAGTTAGATGCTTGTGAAATGTATGATGAATCACAAAAAGATTTGTTGTGGTATATGATTCGTCTTTGTCCAGAGCCATATCGAATAAATTATCTTTGTAAGCGATATGGAAATATTAATTATACGAGAGCTGAACAATACTTCGAAGAGATGAAAAAATCTATTGCACAACATAATTATGAATGGGCTCTTGAATGTATTGAGTTGGCATTATGCTGTGAACCAAATAAATCAGATTACTATCGATGGCGTAGAGAAATTTTTAAACTCTTACAAAAAAAGGGTGATGAAGCATTTGATATTTCACAAGAAAAAAGATGGAGTGAATAAGAACGAGAGCAATTCGAAACTACTAAAAATGAGGAGGTTTATATGGGTATAAAAGTAGGTATTGATTTGGGTACTACCTTCTCAGCCGTCGCAATGATGGACGAGAAAAAAGGACAACCTGTTATTATCCCTAATACATTAGGAGAAAGAATCACTCCTTCTGTAATCCAGTTTACAGAAGATGATGAGATTATCGTGGGTTCTGAAGCAAAAGAAGCTTTTGAAGCTGGAGAATCCGGATGCGCTTCTGTATTTAAGAGAAGCATGGGTAATTCAGATACATACTGTTCGTTTAATGGAAAGAAATATACTGCCGAAGATTTATCTGCAATCTTACTTCTCTATCTAAAAGAAGAAGCGGAAGCAGTAACACATCAAAAGATTGATGAAGCTGTTGTAACAGTTCCGGCTTATTTTTATCACAAAGAACGTCAGGCAACTATGAAGGCTGCTAAAAAGGCTGGTTTGAATATTCGGCAGATCATTAATGAGCCGACGGCTGCGGCTATGAATTATGGTGTTAATCATTGGCGTGAAAATGCACGCGTACTAGTGTATGACCTTGGTGGCGGAACGTTTGATGTTACTCTTGTACAAATGAAGAAGAATAATCAGATGGAATCACTGCAGACTACAGGAGATCATACACTGGGTGGTAAAGACTGGGATGCTCGCATCTGTGCAGCAATCGAAAGCAAAATTGAAAGTGAAACAGGATACTACGTTTCCGAATATCCTGAAATACATCAAACAGTTACACAAAACGCTGAAAATGTAAAGAAACAGCTTACAACTCGAAATGTTGCAAATGTTAGACTTAACCTTCCGAGTTATGGATGGTATTCAACGACTATCTCACTTGAAGAGTTTGAACAGAGTACGACGGATCTGATTGAAAGAACAGGAACACTCTGTGAAAGCCTTTTAAGAGGATTGGGTATTGGATGGAGAGATATCACGGATATTCTTTTGGTTGGCGGTTCTACAAGAATGCGCCAGGTTTCCGCGTATCTGAAGAAAATTAGTGGTCATACTCCCCTCGCCCAAGTAAATCCTGACGAAGCAGTTGCCTTGGGAGCTGCTATCCAGGTACACCTCCCTCTGCCGGAATACAGTGTTATTACAATGGCACCTCCTGCAGAAGATAATACTACGAACTCAGGATTCTTCAAATTTAAAAAGCAAGGAACAAAGGTTGCTCCACAGGCATCCCCTAAATACTCATTGTCAGGTACTGTTGGAAAAGAAACAGCATTAAACAATGCGTTGTGTATGAGTCATGTAGATGTAGTTGCACATGCAATGGGAGTAATAGCCGTAAACGCAGAAGGAACACATTACATTAATAAAACAATCGTTCCGGCAAACCAGAGAATTCCTGTTAAATGTGCAGAAGCATTTCATTACTACACCTCAGCACGTGGAGAAAATGAAGTGGAAATTTATGTTCTGCAAGGGATAAAGGCTCCGTTAGATTGCGAAATAATAGGGAAATATGTTGTTTCAGGAATTAGTCATGACAGAAATGACAACCCTACAATAATTAAGATTCAGTATAGCTATGACATAAATGGAATGGTTCATGTTCAGGCTCGTCAAGGTAATGGCACAGCAGACTTGCCTATTCGTGAGGAACCAGTACCAGCAGATATGAGCAAATTCGGAATGCCTATTGATCCACAAGAAATGAAACCGACTGCAGACGTTTTGTCAGTAGTTATGGCAGTGGATGTATCAGGAAGCATGTCAGGAAAGCCAATAGATGATGCTCGTAATGCAATGTGTCACTTTGTAGATAATTTTGAGGATTATCCAGGTGATGTTGAGATAGGAGTTATTGCTGTTTCTGATACTTCGAAAGTTGTTCAGCCATTGACTAGTAACCTGAACAAGTGCAAGACATCTATCAGATCAATTACTGAATGTATGACTGGTGTTTGTAATGCAGGCCATCCGTTTAATGATATTCAGTCTATGCTCGGAAGGGTTCGTGGAAAACGTCTTGGAATTGTTCTTGCTGATGGAATGTGGGATAACCAGTCACTGGCTGTAAGTGAGGCAAGAAAATGTCATCGTATGGATATTGATATTACAGGAATTGGATTCGGAAGTGCAGATGAAAAGTTTTTGTGCGATATCAGCTCTGGTGATATTGACTCCATGCTTGTTGACCAGAGTGAATTAACACAGAGCTTTGGTAAGATTGCGCAAGAAATTGGTGGTGGCAATACCGGAAAAAGAGGCCGTACAGGTACAGAAACATCAGTTGCAACATGGCTGGCAATCAATGAATAAAATGGTGAGGTATTAAGCCGATGGACAGACGGAATTATTTTGAGATTCTTGGTCTCGACTTTGATCCGCCTGAAAAAAACCAGCGACGTATAGACAAAGCGATTACGGAGTGGAAAAAGCGTACAGAAGATATGCTTGCAAATGAAACAATCGCTACACGTAGAGCTGTTCTTTCAGACGAATTGTCTCTTCATGATGACATGATTGAGACCTTACGCGAGAACAAGACCAGAAATGTAGAGGCACGAGCACTTAAAGAGGTTCGTACTCAGCAGTTGGAAAAGCTGATCGATATTATGCTTGTTGGACAGTCGGGAACGCCCGAAGTAACAAATGCTCAGATAAGAAATGTACATCTTAAGCTAAAGTTGTCTCCTAAGACAATAGAAGATGCATATGTAAAAAAAGGCTTTGTTGTTCAGCAAGTGACAAAAGCTGTCAATCTTAATGATGCTTTTTTAACTCCTGTTGTGGCAGGAAATATCAGCAGTAAAATATCTCAGCTTCAAGCAATGTCTATTCCGAAATATCCTTGGACGTCAAAAGTGTCAGATTTGTATGACTTGGCGTGTTATTTCGGTGGAGGAAGTGATAGTGATACTGGAAGTTATCACAAAAAAAGAACAACAGAATTATATAGCATCATGGAGTCTTGGGCTGCACAGTTTGCGAGCGACATGAGTACACAAGGTCATCTATTAGCAGATTTGTTTACAGCTGGAACAACTCAAGTTTTTAATACAGAAGCTAATCGAAAGAAATATGACCAGTCGCTAGAACGTGAAAAAATGAAAGAATTTTTTGCGTTACTAAAAGCTGCGCCGGAAGATTTTAAGAAAGATCGCTATTTTGCGGATGGTTGCATTAGAACGATACAAAAGAATTTTCCGGAATATAATTTGTCATTAGCTTTGTACAATCAGGAAGCTGGACTTATGCAGGATCCATATGAACCGCTGGAGGCATTAATCCATTTGACTTGCGGCTCGTGTAAAACTCCTGCAGAGTTTAGAACAAGAGAAGACGCTGAGCGAGGGAAATGCGCTGTCTGCGGTGCGCCGCTTTATATTGAGTGTCCGAAGTGTCATAAGAAAGTACCTGCAACGGCAGATCGTTGTTCGTGTGGTTTCTTGATTTCGGAGATGCAGTTCTTTGATGAGTATATTAAAGCGGCTGAGTTCGCACTTAAAGAAATGGATCTTGGAGAGGCTAGTAAACAGTACGCAAATGCTGAGAATGCTTTCCCAGGGCATCCAAAACTTTCAGCGTTATCACAAAGAATAAAGGCAGAACGTGATAAGTATGATCGACCGCTAAACGAACTAAAGGCGTTAATAGCTGCCAGAATGTTTAGCAAAGCACAGACTTTGCTGGGAACATTAAGTGCGTCAATGCCTCAATTAAAGCTGGATAGTCAGAAAAAAGTGATTGATGAAAAGATGGCGGAGGTTAAACGACTGATGCCTGCCGGATCATCCTCTCCTGTTGATAAAGCAAATAGATGTGTGGAAATTCTTCAGATTGTTGAAGATTATCAGCCTGCAATAGATGTTCTGATTTCGATAAGACCGAGGAAACCATTGAACTTAAGCGCAGGGGTAATGGGAACATCTTCGTTAACATGTACTCTTTCCTGGAATGCAACGGGCGATAAGGGTGTTAAATACCAAGTTGTACGAAAGAAAAATGGCATCCCACAGAGACAGGCAGATGGCGAAGTATTAGCTACAGATATCGGTGCTCTTAGTTACAAGGATACATCATTACAGCCGGGTATTAGTTATGGATATGCAGTTTTCGCTTGTAGAAGAAATGTCTTTTCAGATCCTTCTACATGTGAAATTGCTAATTTCAGTGAACTGGATACAAAACATCTTCGAACATCAGCTGAGAATGGTGTTTGCCGATTTAGCTGGGTTTTGCCGCCAAACTGTATAGGTGTTCGTATTCTTCGAAGTACGAATGCAATACCTTCAGAGAATCCGTCATCTGGAAGTACAGTTGTAACAGTTAAAGCATCCGCAAACTTTGATGATGCTGGTGTATCAAACAATAATACATATGGATATCGTCTTCAGTGCGTATATCCATACGAAAGCAGTTTTAGATATAGTCAGGGTGTTACGGTGATGTTGACACCTGAACAGCCTCCAGTTGCACTACGAAGTATTACATCGCGTATTGAAGGCCGCTTAGTGACTATTCGATGGAATTCACCAGATAATGCTCAAAGGAGTGTTCTTATTCGAGAAGTATCTTCAAATGCAGCCAACAGTCTTATTGGTCAGGTGATTCCTGCATCGGATATAAATTCGATGATTGGAACTGGAAGAACTTATGCAAATACAATGAGTACTTCTATGCAAGCTCAGTTTGAAATTCCGCCGAACATGTCAGTTGCACTTGCAGTTATTTGTGTCGCTGGTTCCAAGGGCATTATTTCAGATATTGTTCGCGTTTCAAGTGTCGAAAAGTGTGAAATCGACAAGAAGCAAACGAGAATTGAAAGAAATCGCCTGAGAATTACTTTGGCAAACAAGCCGAAAAACCTGGAAAAAATTCACTATATCGTTGCTAAGAAGACTGGATCAACTGTGCCGTGGGCTACGATTGAAGATGCAAAGCAAAAGTCTCTAACCATTCTTTCCTTGAAGGAATATGAACGCGATGGAATGATTCTTGTAGAGCCACTTCCAAAATCAGACCTTTATATATCGGTGATTGGTCAGTATAGAATGTCTGATGGAAGCATAATTTACTCTGAAGCATCAAAACTCCGACTTAGCAACAAACCAAAAGAAAAAATAACATATCGATTTACCTGGGCTACAGGTGGGTTCTTCAGCCGAGCAAGAGCAAGAAACTGTAAATTGATTGTTTCTTCAGATGCAGAAGAAACACCAGAAATATACGTAGTATACAAATCAGATGGACATATTCCAATGAAGTTACAAGATCCGAAAGCAGTTGTTATTCATACTATTCCAGAATCGGATAGTGGATTTACGAACAATGAATATGTCTATCAGTTCCCGGACAACACGTGGGATAGAATTACGTCCGGTACACCGTTGAGACTTTTTATTCAAGATGATGATATGGCAGAGTTCGAAATTGCGTCGAGTGATATCGAAAGCTGCAAAGTACCATAAGGAGGAAGAATATGGCTTTATTACATTCAGATGTTCTTTGTCCATACTGTCTTCAGGAACTCAGAAGCAAGGACTTGAAGATGGTATGCAACATTTGTGGAACACCCGCAACACCAACTAAGACAGAACTTTTGCTTAAGAAAACTCCCAAGTGTAAGCAATCTGGTTGCAGAGGATTTGCTAGCGCAAGACAGTGTTCTTATTGTGACAGCAAATTGCCTTCAGATATTCTCGATTATGAAAAATATCTGCGCTTTAGTATTTTAGGAATCACGGGTTCTGGTAAAACTAATTTCTTGACAACTATGCTTCATGAATTGAGACATACAGCTGGATCTCCGTGGGTTCTTTCTCCGATGGATTCGATTACAACTGCTATCTTCCAGGAAAATGATAGAGCAATCTATAACATGAGACAGCCTGTAGCTGCAACAGCAGCAGGTACAACTCCTCCTCCGCAGCTGTGGAAAATCAAGGACAAAAACAGAATGACCAACACGGTTATTCCCTCATACTCCATGACTATTTTTGATGGTGCCGGAGAAGATTGCGAGCACATTGATCCGGTAATTAGTAGATATATCGAGGGTTCTAAGGTTCTTGTAATCTTGATTGATCCGCTTGCATTACATGGTGTTGCTTCTAGTATTCCGCAGAATATTCTCAACTGGTCTACTTCTGCGTCTCATGATGCAGATGCTTCTGCTGATATGGTAGATGGATTGGCAATCTATATTCGACAGAACTGCGGTATTGCTCCTGGAAAACTAATTAATCGTGACGTTGCAGTTGTGTTTACAAAAATTGATGCTGTAAAAGACACCTTTGGTTCAGCAACAGTTATGCAGCCTAGTCCTCATCTGGCGCGAAAAGGATTTGTTAAAGCAGATGCTGATGCAGTTGATGCTGAAATTAGAGACTGGCTGGAAAGTCAGGGGGAAAATACATTCCTGGATGCAATCGACACAAACTTCAAAAAAGGAAGCGTCAGATTCTTCGGTGTGTCTAGTTTTGGCCAGCCGCCAACAGGAAGTTATCAATTAGGCAAAGTAATGCCTCATAGAGTTCTCGATCCGTTAATTTGGATGCTTTCAAAGGAAGGTATTGTTCCTACTCTGTGAGAGTAATAGTTTAAAGAAAGGAAGGCGATATAATGCTTAACCAACTTATATATACTCGATGTATGCCGCATCGTGAGTTGAAAAACAAAGGACAAGTGGTACGTGCAGATGGATTTGGCGTTTTTTCTATGAGTCAGGAGTTGGTTACTAATCCACCTGTATCAAACTATGATTTTCTTCAGACTCGTTTAGCTGTACAGAATGGAGCAAAAGAAACCTCGGTTACTGGTTTGTTTAATTCATATGAGTACATTGCAATATCCTCTAAGGTATATGCTATGTCGTTTGAGGTTGCAAGACCTCACTGTAAAGAACCAAGAAAAAATGGACAGGGTCATAGAACGGGAACTTATATCAAACAGTGTCTGGTCGGTGTTCCGGGTGATTATCCATTTAAGTGGTTCGGGGCATCTGTGTGGGATGCGCATTTGAAGTCTGAAAATGCCTACTATCTGGATGAGAACCCTAGTGCTGAACCTGCATGGCTTAGCACTGTGCAAGATATGCCAAATGGTTCTTATATTACTGTTGAAAGAATTAAGCAGTTTGTAAATGCAGGCCGTGTAGAAGCTGTTAAAGCTGGAATATGGTTTCTGGTACACGAATATGCGAAACCTGAGAATGAGAGAAAGGTTCTCTTGATTAAGGATATACCTGAAAACGTGGAACTGTGGATTGCAGCTATTGAGTATGCGTTCAGCACAGAAATGGCTCAAAAGATTACTTTCTCAACTAACAAGACGAAGCTAGGAACGCAGATTGATAACATTCTGTTCTTCTATACTGATGAATCGGGTAAGTTCTATCCGATGCGAAATAACAGTATTACACAGACCAGACATCCGTACAATATGATCGTTGGTTATCATCCTAAAGATAATTTCTGTGCATCGGTAAAACAGATGCCGACAAGCAATTTTGTGATGATTGATGGTACCACTAACACCGCATCCTTTGCGACGGATGAAAGTATTCGTTCTGCATATTACACAGCCGCTGTTCAGTACGATGCTGATATTATCGATTTCACTAGTGTTATCCTGCCGAGTTTACCAGTAGATACGATAACGGATAAAATACCGGAATTGTACGATGCATATAAGTATCTTTTGGATTCTAACCACCGAGTTGAAAAATGGACATATAGAGAAACAATTGCAGAATTACAGTCCATTACGCAGTATGGCATTCCTAAAAATGATGCATTGAATATGTATATTCTTGATGAGGGTATGCGAGGATATCATCGTTTTGCAGCAGAGGATGAGAGAAATAACTTCAAGTTGCTTAAGGTTCTCTGGAATATTGCTAGATTGGTCAAACGTACAGACGAGGTTACTGGATGTTTAGCAGACCAGCTGAGCACAGGAATGATGAATCTGAAAGCGTCTGGAAATGCTTTGTCAGGTACATGGAGTGCAATTAAAGCTGGTGGGGTTCAGAGTATTGTTCGTCCGGCATTGCAAGACTTGTTCAATGATGGAGATTTGACAAGTTACAGCAGTCAATTTGAGGGGGTATTTTCTTCTTCTGTTAGTACAATTCTGGATATGTACTACGACATGCTTTCTCTTGAAAGTAATGGCATTAAGTCTATTTTGGAAAGCAATGAAAAATATCAGTTTGTATGCAGAGGTTTGGCTGCGCTGATAGATGATAGAAGCGCATTGCGTGCTGCGTTGAATGGAATCAGCAGTTCTGATGATGTGGTTAATGCAGTTGCGTTGTCAGTTTCCCAGTATTTTGAGCAGTATAAGCCTGCAAAAACTGAGATGTGGTGGGATTCTATTATTGATCTCAGTGGCGGAAACGTTATGGAATTATGCAAGACGCTTTGCAAGTCTTCTAAGACCAATATCGATATGATCGAGCGTTTACTGGCAAATGCAGTTATAAAGGCTGGAGGATGTGAACGCGATTTTTACCATGCATTCGAGGATTCTATCAAACAGCTTGGTAAGAGTAAAAATACAGGTGTTTCATTCTTTGGCGCGTGCATAAAGGTTGAAGAATCTTCACGCTTTGACTCTCTTATCCGTAGTATTAGAGGAAATAGGTTGGCACTTTCTGCAGAAAAGGAATTGTTCCATCTCGTGGATAAAGCGATTCCATATGAATCTACATCAGGAATGATTTCATATACATTCAGAGAAATGAAAGAATGGGCAAATGAAATCGGAGAGACATCAATTAGCGTTTCTTTCTATGATCTGCGAAAGAATATGGAACGTGAGCGTAAGCCAGAAAAAGTAGTTCCAATCATGCATGAATTTGCAGGACTGAAATTAGAGATGCCGAGTGGTTTCTTAAGAAGTCAGTACTTTGCAAATTTGGTTCGAGTTGCTGCTGATTTCTGCGATTCAGAGGTTCATATGGCGTTCTTACATCTTTTTGATATTGCAGATTTCAGAATGAAGCAGGACTATATCAATGCATATGTTGATGAGGTTCTGTCTGGTTCTAAAGGAAAACAGCTAGTCTATTCGATGATTAGTTTGTGTGAAGCCTTTTGTTATGAATACAAGATTCCAGGAAAGAAGGCTGCACAGGTTAAAGAAACTATGGATATGCTTAAGGCTTGCTTTACCAAAGCGTTGCCGGATTATTATAAATCTAATCTTGCGGATCAGGTTTCTAAAGCTAATTATGAAGAACCTCAAGTAAAGAAAATTCTCATAAACATGCTTCAGGATGCATCCAAAAAAGCACCGAAGAGTGGATTAGGTGGTATTCTGGGAGGAATATTCGGAAGAAAATAATACTTCATGAAGGGAACACGGTTTCACTATGCGTTATTGGAACCGTGTTCTCATAAAGAAAAGGTGTAGTAGATATGGCAGAACCAAAAAAACTGACACAAAAAGAATATGATGCAATTCGTTCAGATTATGAGAAACGTTACGGATATGATTCCCGAAGCGATGAAGAAAAAGATGCCTTTGACAAAAAATTTTATGAACATTATCAAGTTGAGAAAAAAGATGCATCCGGTGATGCAAATGAAGGCACTGAAAAAGGCCCAAAAAAGCTGAACGAAAAAGAATATGATGCAATTCGCTCTGATTATGAGAAACGATATGGCTATGACTCACGAAGTCTTGAAGAGAAAGCAGCTTTTGACAAAAAATTCGACGAGCATTACCAGATTGATAAAAAGAGCGATACAGAAGATGACGATACCAATGAACAGAATGAAGAAATCGAGAATGATCGCGAGCGGGAACGTGGTGGACGTGGATTCCGTGAAATAGACGATGATGAGCGTTAGGTAATCGTTTCAATAGAAAAGGAGAATTGTTATGGCAGGTCCTAAAAAAGTGACACAGGAAGAGTATGATGAACTTCGTTCCAAAATGGAAGAGAAGTACAACTACGATGAAATGTCGGATGAAGAGAAGGAACGTTTCGATTCTACAATGGATCAGGTAGCTGTTGTCGGTGATAAAACAGATGAAGGCGATGCCGCTGACGATGAAGAAGTAGAAAAGGGCGAATTTGAAGATGGTCATCCTCAGGAACATGAAATTGACGATGATGATGAGGAAATAAGATGATATGTTAGAGCAGCTTATATATACAAGGTGCAAACCTACCATAAATTTTCGAGATTTCTCTCAATATAATGGTGAGGGTTTCGGAGTCTTTGCGATAAGCTCGGGAATTGCAGACTTTGATGAACAAACTCGACAACGTATATATTGTGTCATTTGTTTAAAGAATGGAGCCAATGAGTTTGGGCGAGTTGGTCTGATTAATTCATATGATTATTATAGAGTGAATGATAATACATTTTGTATGACGTATGAAACGGCTAGACCATACTGTAAAGAACCAAGAAAAAATGGATTAATGAATAAACCAGGAAATTTCATTAAGCAATCTTTGATTGGTGAATTAAAAGGATTTCCTTATGTATGGTTTGGGGTCGCTACTTGGAATGCACATCTAATCCCAGAGAATGACTATTATCATTATGACGATGGTTATTCGCCTACATTTTTACAAACCGTGGATTGTGTTCCACAAAGAGGATATATTACAAGAAAACTGATACATAAATTTGTTGAAGATGGTCGTCAAGAAGCAGTTAAGGCAGGAATAGATTTCTTGATTGAAGAATTATCAAAAGACGAGAGTAAACGAAAGATTCTATTAATTAAAGATATTCCGAGCCATGTGGAACTATGGATTGCTGCCATTTTATCTACTTTACCCGACTTTATTTCAAATGAGATTCCTTTTTCGACCAATAAAACAAGATTTGTGTATGGAAAATACAGAAGTGTGATCTCTTATTATTCGGATAAAAGAAATCAGTTATTTAGTCTTTCGGGACAAAATACTGTCGAATATTGGTCAACTTGAATATATCTCTGATATTAGAGATTTGTATGATTTTTTTGTCGTGAATGGGAGATATGTGCAGATATCAAAAGACGAGAAGAAATTGTTCTATCGGCTTGCAAAGATTATCTTGTGAATGGTAAGCCTCAGAAATACAAATTTAAAGAGATATTAAAGCCGTTCGGAAAAACAAGTAGCTGAAGGGAATGTGATTTATATGGAGAAAATGAAGTTATCGCGCGATGAGTACGATGCAGTTGTAGAAAAATATTGAGAGCAGAATGGTTACGATGATATGTCAGACGACGAAAAAGCTGCATTTGATGAAAAACTGGATAAGGTTGTCGAGTGTTCAGATGACGAAGATGAAACAGAAACAAGTGAAACTACAGATTCTCCGTCTGAAGCAATATCCGATAGTGATAAATTGCGTCAAGAATTAAAAGACCGATATGGTTATGATGAAATGTCTGACGAACAGAAACAGGCGTTTGATGAAAAACTGGATGAGGTAGTAAGCGCTGAGGATAGTGGCGAAGACGATCCGGGAGAAAACGAAATTGGAGCAAAGGTTTTGAGAAGAAGCAGATAATTAGAGAGGAGATGAATTTCTATGCCTTCATATTCAGGTTCCGGCGGATCTTCGCGATCTGCTAAAAGACCTGCGAGCACATCTGGAGGTAGTCTCCCTACTCCTAAGCCAGTAGGGACAGGTAGTTCTATGCCTATTGGAAATCCAGATGGCACAAAGCAAAGACAAGCAAAAAAAATGTTGATGGATGCAACGCAGCTATCTCTATTACAAAATAATCTTCGTATTGCTAGCTTATACGTGAATAGTCGGCATTTAGAGATGTTGTCACCTGCAACTTCTGGCAGTTTGTACACAAGCGAAGCATGCAAGTTTAACCCGATTCAGAGTGGTCGTTCTGGTATTGCTGTATATCAGATTACAAAACTCATGTATAACGAGGATGAAAACTCTTTTGAGAAGCTGGTTAGTGTATATTCTGCTCTGAATAGCTTTGGAGGAATTGTTGCACTGATCCTTCAGAGTGATGGAAATACGACAAGACTATATTTATGCACCAATACTAGTGGGAATGGAAAAGTTGCTGGCGGCTTGTTAGCGAATAATCTTAGAGGTCAATTTCCCGGCTGTGAAATAGATGAATTGAGTGATATCGAGAAAAACAAACTATTAGACTCTTGCGGAATGATTGGTGCGATTTCTACAAGTAGAACAGTACGCTCCTTAAGTATGATTCCAAGCAGACGTGAAGATGAGCGTCAGCATGACAAAGAGTTTAGTGCGCAAGGATATGAGAAATTCGTCGATGCGATGAATGGACATCGTTATACTTTGGTGGTTTTATCCCAACGTGTTTCGCCGGATGCTATGGATGGGTGCCTAGAAGGTCTAGAGGCATTATATACATCCTTATCGCCATATGCCAAAGAAACGGCTTCCTATGGGGAAAGTGATTCTGATTCCGTAAATTACTCTATTTCGAGTAACGTGAATAGTTCGATCAGCAGATCAATTTCAAAGTCTTTTGGTACTTCCCATACGAATAGCGTTTCTGAAGGAAGAAGCTCGAATAGTGGGCATGGATATGAGCTTTTCGATATTCATTTTAACTCGGGTTCTGGAAGATCGTCTGGAACATCTTCCGCAAGTGGAACGTCTACAGGTACCAGCTCTAGTACATCTTCATCAGATAGTTATGGAAGTGGAGACAGCCAAAGTTCTGGAACTACAACGGGTACAAATCGTTCAATTACTATGAATAGAGACAATAAGGCTGTTCAGAATCTGCTTGCAAAAATTGAAGAGCATATCAAGAGAATCAATTTAAGTCAGACTTTTGGTATGTGGAATAGTGCTTGTTACGTCATAGCGGATGATGTTGCAACCGCGACTATGGGTACAAGTACGCTGGCAGCTCTGTTCTCCGGCGATTCTCAAGCAGCACCAAGAGCTTACTACAATCAATGGGATGTCACAAATCCAACAGAGAGAGAACGAGTATTAGAATACATTTCTAACCTTCAGCATCCTGTAATTAATCTTACAATGCTTCAGCAGATTACGGATGGCAGTGGCAAAATTACTACGACACCATATCAGACTGAAAAAATCACCCCGGCTATGATGATTTCAGGAAAAGAAATCCCAACCCTTATGGGACTTCCTCGGAAATCAGTTCCTGGCATTGTGGTTGACAGTATGGCTGAATTTGGAAGAAATATTCCGGAAAAATGGAAGAGAAAGGTTAAACGTCCTATTCTTTTTGGCAACGTATATCACATGGGACAAGAAGAAAAAACAAAAACCTTTCTTGACCTGGATACTTTTGCTTCTCACATGTTCATTTGTGGTTCGTCTGGCTCTGGTAAGAGTAATACCACCTATAATTTGCTTCAGAAGCTTATTGACAACAAGGTTCCATTCTTAGTAATTGAGCCGGCTAAAGGCGAGTACAAAATTGAATTTGCAGATTTACCAGGAATTAATATTTTTACTGCAGATGAGACACCATACAGATTGCTCCAGATTAATCCATTTGAATTCAGCGCGGGTATTCACATTCGAGAACACTTGGACAATATAGTGCAAGTAGTTAGTGCATGCTGGCCGTTGTACGGAGCAATGCCGGGTCTTTTGAAAAAGGCATTTGAACAGGTATATTTGGATCATGGTTGGGATTTGGAACATTCTGAGAGAATTGTGAATAGAGGAAGTAAGTTCCCTGTATTCGCAGATCTCGTGAAAGTTCTTGAGAGAATTATTAATGAATCTCCTTACTCTGCTCAAACTAAAGGTGACTACAAAGGAGCTTTGTTAAATCGAGTATCTTCGCTTTGCAACGGATTCGAAGGTCAGATTTTTGGGAGAAGTATTGGCATTCCGGATACAACGTTGTTCAACAAAAATACTATTATTGATTTAAGTAGTATCGGTTCTGATGAAACTCGTTCTTTGATAATGGGAATCCTCATTATTAAATTGAAGAACTATCGCAAGACGGTTACAACTGGACCGAATAGTAATCTGGTTCATGTGACGGTATTGGAAGAGGCGCACAATATTCTGAAGAGGTGCTCGCAGGAAACCAGTGTTGATTCTGGCAATGTACAAGGTGCTGCAGTTGGAAGTTTGTGTAGATGTATTGCTGAAATGCGAAGCGCTGGTGAGGGCTTCATGATTATTGATCAGTCTCCAGGTGCTGTTGATGAAGCAGCAATTAAAAATACTGCAATCAAAATTTGTATGAGACTTCCTTCTAAAAATGACTGTGAGGAAATTGGTGCCGCTTTAAGCTTGAATGATAATCAGATTAGAGAATTGAGCAGGCTTGATATTGGTGTTGCTGCAATTTTTCATGCGGGATGGACAGATACCCTTCTGGCTGGAATGGGTGATATTTGGGATAAGCGATATCGCACAAAAAGCCCCCCTGTTTTGGATAATGGTACATACACTAAAATTCAAGGTGCAATCGTCCAGTTGATATATCAAGATATCCAAGAGGGTAATTTCTTCAGCATCTATGATGATGTACAGGAATTGCTGGATCTCCTGTGCAAAGGCGTTGGTGCAATTAAACCAATACTGCCAGAATCAAAGCAGCAGGAACTGTTGGATGAGGTTCAGGTTTTCCTGGAAAATAACGATGTATATATTAAAGGCAAACGATTGAAAGAATTGAGCCGTGAATTCTTTGATTTTGTATTTGACTTTGTACGCTTAGAAAGTGTTATGAGGATATTTACGTTGTCTGGTGTTAATACAAAAATGACACTGGATCCGCTAACCACGAAAGAAATACGAGCTGCTTTGAAGTGGGAAAAAGAAGTGCGAAACGGAATTTCAAGATATCTGTATATGCCAGAAGAATGTGATCCGGCGAGAGCTTACAGATGGCCGTTAGATGCTTCAAAAGCAGAGTATTTTTGGGAAATATATGATGGTATTCTTAAGCGCTATGGCATTCGTTATTCAGCTGATGAGCGTTATGCAAATGCGTATAATCACCTGAAATCTGTCAACTATTTCAGTGCGAGAACTGGTGGAAGGAAGTGATGTAGATGATAAACCATAATCCGGAAGAGGATATTTTAGAAGATTCAGAGGAATTGATCGAAGCTGATTCTGAAAGAAAGCAACTTGAAAAAGAGCATTTTACATCTACATATTCTTTGAAACCGAACGAAAACTATGATGCTAATGGTTATAGTTATGAAATAGACAAGCTAGGGCGAATTACTAGATGTGAAGGTACGCTTAGATTAGAAGATGGCAAAAGAAATACAGCACATCAAGTTCGTGCTGGAGGCGAATACCGCTTGGAGAACGATGAGGGCGGTCATTTAATCGGCCGCAGGTTTGGCGGTTCAGAAAAGGTTGATAATTTGGTTCCGATGGACAGTCACGTTAATGGCGTTGAATATAAGGAATTGGAGGACGATTGGGCCGCAGAACTTGACAAGGGTAGTACTGTGGATGTGAAAATCCAATGTAGATACTCTGGAGATTCTACACGTCCAACAGATTTCATTGTAAAATACAAAATAACGGACAAAGACGGTTTTGAGCGAAATGAAACCAAACGAATTCATAATCAGGAAGGAGGAAAATAGAATGTCAGATATACGAGAAAATAAGCAAAAATTGAATTGCTTAATGCAAAAAATTGGAAATACAATCCTGCCTGTGTTGGATGAAAACTGGGAAAAAGTTGTGGTTGGGTATTTTATTGAAGACTCTGGTGTAACACACCTTCAGTTCTTCGTGTTGAATACAGATGAGGATGATTATTCTGATTTGGTTAAATTATCATGGGATACAGATCGATACGATGATGCAATCGTTGATCTTGAGGATTTATGTAAGGAATTACACACTCTTTGTGAAGAAGTAAATGATTCCTGGACATCGCTTAGCTATGTCCTCGAGGGAGATGGCTCATATAATGCCGACTATGGATATGATGCTATAGAGAATTATGATTCTCGTTTCATTATGGATTGGCAGAGCAAGTATTTGGATTGAGAGGTGAAGTGAGACATGGGAATTATTACTTCTCCGGAAGATACTTTGATTAGTGCGATGTCATCAAAACAAGGACAAGTTAGGCTACAGCACTGCGTTGGCTCGTTAGACACTGTTTTTAAAAATGCTCTGAAGAAGGATCCGCGGTTACTGGCATATCTGTCAAGTTATCAGTATTCATACATGAAGAAAGGTCTTGTGCAGATTATGTATGATTATGATGTGACTATTACATATCAGGATGATTGTCCAGATTCATTAGATGACATTGTAGTGGATTCCGGTGACTGGGATGCAACAACTATTTTGGAAAAAGGAAATCCTAAGTCTATCCAGCTTGTAACCGAAGACCCCAGTAAGATTGGAACAAAGCTGTCTGAACAAATGGGAAAGCTGTTAAGTTCTTATGAGGGTATTAATGGATGGAGTACGCAGACTAGTTCTTTTGACAAGTTGACAGAAATGAATCTGTGTAGCATCGGATATAATTATATGGTTCCTCTGCCGGAACTTAGACAGTATCAGGGCAAAGCAATATTTGCTGCAAAAAATATTTGGAAAAAAATCCTTGGTAGAGCAAAAGTACCACAGTTCGTAAAACCTTTTCTCGCACTCAGTTATTTAACGCAAGAATGTTGCTATGATCAAAGAGCTTTTGATGAGGTGGAAAGTAATCCAGGAAAAACTCCTTCAGATTCGATTCCACATCTAGCATATGGACCATTAGTTGAGCTTCGTGGAATTTGTAGTGGTCTCGCATGGGCATTTAAAACCTTAATGGATGAGGCAAACGTTGAATGCATATGTGTTAGTGGTTTTTTAAAAGAAGATCTAAAAACTGGACATATGTGGAATCTTGTTAAGCTGGATGGTCAGTATTATCATGTTGATCCAACTTGGGGAATAAAGGACGATGGTGTTTTTATCAGTGGTCTCTTGCAGCCTGATAGTATGATGAAAATGACCCATATTTGGGAGGCTTCCGATTATCCTCAGGCACGAGGAATGAGATTTGACTATGATTACATAGAGGACTTCCTTGTGGAAAATGGCAATGACTATCTCGATGATGGAGCAAATGAGAAATACTTTTTCCCTGACGAGATTATAGATTAATGGAAGGGATGTGAGTATTGATGAGTTTCATCGGCAACATAATCTGGTTTCTTACGGGTGGCGGATTTATGGGGCTGTCTTGGTATCTGGCAGGAATATTCTGGACAATGACTATCATTGGTATTCCAGTGGGAAAATAATGCTTCAAAATAGGAACTCTTTGCTTGTTTCCGTTTGGTAAATACGTTTTGAGTCCTGTGGGAGGCACAGGGAATTTCTTGATAAATCTTTTGTGGATTTGTTTTACAGGTTTGCCATTGGCACTAGCTGAGACAACAATCGGTGTGAGCTTATGCTGTACAATAGTTGGCATACCTTTTGGAAAGCAACACTATAAAATTGCAAGGTTATCGTTGACTCCTTTTGGTTCAATGGTTGTATGAAAAATGATCGGAGGTGATTTAGCGTGGTGAAGAATAAAGCGACTGTTGTTGTAATGGCGATAATTAGCTTCCTGGTTATGCCGTATGCATGTAACAGAGGATTGTCTAATCTATATAGAATGTGGGACACAGTCGAAAGCATAAAATCAAATGTTATGTCGGTAATGCCGTTCAACTGGTCTACTTATATTGCCAATATTAGCATTGAAACTGTTCAACAAGGCTTTAATTGGTTTTTAGTTGGAATCCGTGGATTAGGCTTTGCAACAATGGTGTATTGTGTTTCACGGCGTGAATATGGATATGGGTTTATAATTGCTGCATTGGCAGACGGAATGTCAATTCTTAACCGTATTATTTATGGGTATGGATGGTCATTTGATAGAAACCAGCTGATTGCCCTTGCTATTCCATTTGCAATGTGGTTTTGCTGCATGATAGCTAGTGCGATTACTAAAGGAGAGCGAAAGATATTAGTCGTGGCCATTATAGCAGTGTTTACATACTGGGGAATCTATTCATATTTGTACGGTCAGATGTTCTTTAATTTGGATTTGGTAATACTGGCAAGCCTGATAATTCTTAGTAGTTTAGCTATGAAACAGATGGATATATAAAAAACAAAATTCGACTAAATATTGAGTGGGGGGTGCGGATATTTTCTTGAACTGACTAAGCCGCCAGGCCAAGACTCCTTCTGTACTCCAACGGGCTCAT
>JBCLQO010000035.1:0-23309 GCA_041223665.1 Lachnospiraceae bacterium 46-15 | reverse complement strand
CGAGTTCAACATCTACCGGAGTAAGTTTGAGACACATATCGGCAGGAAGCTGACAGAGGAGGATTTTAAGTAATGAAAAAGAAGAAACATGCAAAGCGTAGCCGGAGGGCAGCGAGGTATATATTGTCACTCGTCTCAATCCCGATAGAGACGGCATGGCTCGTATGCGTATGCACGCTGGTGTCGCCAACGCTTTCGGGAGAACAGGCAACAGTAGGCATGTGGGTAGCAGGGGCGCTGCTGTGCGTGACGGCTATCCTGAACTGCTGGGGAACAGGAAGGAGACGGGGATGACAAAACAGGACGAGCTTAAAATCATTGAAAAGGCGCTGGATGTTGCGCACGACGGGAAGTTCGAAGTTTCTTTCGATTACTTTGGACGGAGCGGGATGCAGGTAAAAGTCCGGGCGCTGCCGTTCGAAGTGGATGAACTGGGGGCAGAGCTGGCAAAGTTTGACTTCAACAGGATGAGGCCGCTGGATATGCAGCATTACGGAAAGTATGAACAGCTCATGAACAGCCTGCTGGGGAAACCCTCATGAGCGGGCGCAGGAACCCGGAAAAGCCGGATGCATGGCAGAAACAAATTATCTGCAAGGCGGGGCTGGAGCCGTGGAAATGGCTGGTAGTTAAGGAAAACCCTATGTACCTGTACTTGGTGGACAGGGGTGTGGAGCAGCGGGAGAACATTATCATCGACAAGGATACCTATGAAGTGATGCGGCCAAAGAGACGTCCCCCGCACAGGTGATGGGTGCGCAGGGGACAAGCAAAAGTAGTGCACATGCATATCATATCGCAGTGAGACGGAAAAATCAACTGGATGTTACAAAATGAAACATAAAACCCCATGAAGTGACATGTGGTGGGAGAAAGGACAAAAAATGGAAAGGGACAGGCTTATTGAAGAAAACATACGGCTCGCATACTGGACGGCAGAACGGTTCCGCGGGTGCGGCATGGAGCATGACGACATTGCGGGATGCTGCCTTCTGGGGCTTGTGGAAGCGGCAAGGGATTACATGCCGGAGAAAGGGAAGTTTACTACATTTGCGGTCAGGGTAATGCAGTATTCCGGGAAGAAGAGCCTTCATGCAATTGTGAGAATAGAGGCGTCTAGTTATGAGGAGTACCGCAAACGGGTAGATTACCTGTACAAGGTTTGCAGAAGGAACGGGTTAGAGGTGGATACCCAGAATAAAAATCCGTCCAGGCTTTCGCGGATGCCGGGCATTATGCGGGACGGCAGCAAGCAGTTCCTGGTGGGCACAGACATTGGGAAAAAATCCTGGGATGAGTGGTACGAATGGATTGAGGACATGAATGATGACCTGCCAGACACAGAAGACCTTAGCAGCGTCTGGGACAGCCTGCCTGAGCTGTCGCCCTGTTTGATAGACGGCGTACTCAGGAAAGGCCATAAGATGCTTATAGCAGGCCCGTCCAAGGCGGGAAAGTCCTTTCTGCAGATAGAGCTCTGCATATCCATAGCCGAAGGGAAGGAATGGCTGGGCTGGAAATGCTTCCAGGGGCGTGTGCTGTATGTGAACCTGGAGCTTGACAGGGCATCCTGCCTGCATAGATTCAAAGACGTGTATACAGCACAAGGGATACAGCCATCCAGCCTCCATAATATCGATATCTGGAACCTGCGCGGGAAATCCATCCCAATGGACAAGCTGGCACCAAAACTGATACGCAGGGCCGCAAAGAAGGATTATGTGGCAGTCATCATCGACCCGATTTACAAAGTCATTACAGGGGATGAAAACAGCGCTGACCAGATGGCGAATTTTTGTAACCAGTTTGACAGGGTATGCACAGAACTCGGGTGCGCGGTGATATACTGCCACCATCACAGCAAAGGCAGCCAGGGTGGGAAAAAGTCCATGGACCGGGCCAGCGGCTCCGGCGTGTTCGCCCGCGACCCGGATGCCCTCCTTGACCTAATAGAATTGGAAACAACAGATGGCTTGATGAAACAGGAGGAGAATAAAGAAGTATGCAAGGCTGTCGGGCTGTGGCTGGATGCGCATTTTGCATGGCGGGACGACCTGTCGCAGGATGACCTGTGCAGCAGCGGAAAAATGCTGGACTACTGCAGGGAGAAGCTGGATAAATGGCAGATGAAGGCAGTAGAACGGAAAGCAGAGGAAGCCAGGGAGAGGCTGAAGCAGAGGACAGCCTGGCGTATTGAAGGGACGCTCCGGGAATTCCCGAAGTTTAAGCCAGTGAACCTTTGGTTTGACTACCCAGTACACCGCATGGATGCATCAGGAAGCCTGGGGGACATTGGGCCGGAAGAGGAAAAACCGTCCTGGCAGAAAAAAAGAAGACCCCGGCGCAGCGGAAGAAAGAAAAAGAGGACAGCCTGAGGACGGCATTTGAAGCAAATGACCTGGAGGGAACCAGGAAGGTAAAACTGTCCGATTTGAGTGAACATATGGGGGTAGCTGTGAATACCGTAAAAAAATATGTGGATGAGTCGAAGGAATTCAAACGTGAAAACGGAATGGTAGTCAGGTGTCAAAAATAGAAACTGACACCTGACAGCAGACAGGTGTCAAGTGTCAAAAATACGATATTTGACGGGTGCAGTGAGGTGTCAAAAAATGGGGTGTCAAAACCCCCTCTTAAGAGGGGGGTTTTGACACACACCCAATTTTGACGCCACACCTCTGGGCGGAGCTGACAGGGGAAACTGACACCTGCAAAGCCAGAGGAGGAAAACATGGCGATGAATTTTTTTATGGCGATGGAACCGCCAACTGCCACACACCAGGAGCATAAGGTGGCGGTCATTAAGGGCAGGCCAGTAATTTATGACGGGCCAGAGCTGAAAGCAGCCAGACAGAAACTGCTTGCGCACCTGTCAAAGCATAAACCCAGGGAGCGGATAGAAACTGGCTGCAGGCTGATGGTGAAATGGTGCTTCCCCAGGGGGAGGCACAGGCAGGGGGAATACCGCACTACAAAACCGGATACTGACAACCTGCAGAAGCTTTTGAAGGACTGCATGACAGCCTGCGGGTTCTGGAAGGATGACGCGCTGGTGGCGTCCGAGATTGTGGAGAAGTTCTGGGCAGACCCGCCGGGGATATACATCCAGATCGAGGAGCTGCCATGATGGGGAAGATGCAGTATTACCGGGTAGTGGTTGACTGCTGGAGGATGTTCCACAAGTACCTGCTCCCGGCAATGTCAGGCCGGGTAGACTGGGAAGCGCTGAATGCGCAGGCGTTAAAGATTGGGAGGCAGTACGGGGAATCAAAATTTGTGAAGGCGCTGATATTTGCATTCCTGGATGAGATTGAAAGGGTCCAGAAAGAAAGGAGCAGATGAAAGAATGAATAAAAAATGTTTATGGTGCACGCACGACGTAAAGTTAACTGACAATGACGGGAAGTCCCTGCACGTCTGCGTGAACAGGAGAAGCGGGAAGTTCCTGCAGGAGCTTAACATCCTAGAAGACGGCTGCGGGGGATTCGAGGAAGAAAGGTTTAAGGAGGACTGATGCGATGGGACAGGGATTAACCAGGCTGACGCATAAGCGTGAGAGCGGGATGAAAAGCGGCTACTGGTCGCCAAACAGGAAAGAAGAACTGGTGGAACGGCTGGCAGCGTATGAGGACACCGGGCTTACACCAGAGGAAATACGGGAGAAATTTAAGGAGCAGGACAGGCAATATCTGGCGAAATGCAGGGAAGCAGACAGGCTTCGCGAGAAGCTGGATCGCTTAGAAGAACAAGGGAAACTGCCCTGTGCAATCGGCGATACGGTTTGGTATTGGGACAAAGAATTTGACCCGATTGAAGAAGCTCCGTTTGAAGGAGAGGTTCTTGGGTACGATATCAATATTACTCGCTATGGAACAAGCTATATAGAGATAAGGGGAATAAGCAAAGAACCTGAAATTGTCTATTATCACGACAAAATAGAAATTGAAGATTTCGGAAAAACTGTTTTCCTCACCAAAGAAGAAGCAGAAGACGCATTGAAAGAAATGAGCGAATGACAGGGAAAGGATAGGGAAGATGAGAGAAATATTATTCAGGGCAAAGAGACTGGACAACAGGGAATGGATAGAAGGCGATTTGGTTCATGCGCCCGATGGAAGAACTGCAATCAGCACATATGACGACCTTGTGGAAACAGTCCCCGAAACCGTCTGCCAGTGGACGGGATTAACTGATAAGGACAGCAGGAAGATTTTCGAGGGGGATATCCTGGAATATACAGTCCTAGGAGAAGGGAGCAAATCGAACTATTGTGTTTTCTGGGATGAAGTAAAATTAGAGTGGGGTGTCCGGGAAGTGAATTTGGGCGGTATCGATGATTTCCAATACTGGGATTTTAAGGATTGGGAAGTTATCGGTAATATCTTTGACAACCCAGAACTGTTACAGGGGACAGGCACATGACAGCGGAACAGAAGCGCCAGGCGGCCGCAAGGAAAGACGCTGCTGCACTGCGTAACATACCTAGGATGGCGTACTGGCACATGGCACACAGGCCGTACCGGATGAAGGGAGAGGATAGGAGGTTGTACTATGAAGGCGAAAGAATATTTGCAGCAGTTGCGCCGATTAGATACCGTGATAAACCAGAAAATTAAGGAATTAGAGGATTTACGGATAAAAGTAAAAGGTGTAGGAAGCCTTGATTATTCCAAAGAGAGAGTGCAGACGAGTCCTTCAGGGGATGCTCCATTTGAAAATATATTTGGGCGAATTGTTGACCTTGAAGCGGAAATCAATCGGGAAATAGATACTTTCATTGTTGAAAAGCATGAAATCATAAATCAGATTCAGGTTTTGAAGAACAGCAAGTACATTGAAGTGCTGTATAAGCACTATGTTGAATTTAAAAGGCTTGAAGTTGTTGCCGTTGAAATGAATTTTACATATCAGTATGTTGTAGAGTTGCACGGCTGCGCATTAAAGGAATTTCAAACAACTTATGAAAACCTATTGAATTCCAATGAAGGAAAGTAGTAAAATGATACAGTAGAAAATCGGCAAGGGAAACTTTGCTGATTTTTTTATTTCCCCGGAGGGGTGCTCATAACCGATTTCTGGCATGGTCGGTGAACTCCTACCCGCCGGTGAATCCTTTGAAAGATGAATTTTTGGGAATTAACCTGACTGAAGGGGGAGGTGCCGTTTATGAACGCAAGGCAAAAAAAATTTTGTGATGAATATTTGATTGATTGCAACGCTACACAGGCGGCAATCCGGGCAGGATATAATGAAAAAACCGCATACAGTCAAGGACAGCGAATGTTGAAAAATGTTGAAGTCAAAAACTATATCGATGAACAGTTTGAACGGATTCACAATGAAAAAACTGCTGATGCACAGGAAGTTCTTGAATATCTTACTGCCGTTATGAGAGGGAAGCATACAGAACAGACCTTGCAGCTTGTAGGCGAAGGGGTGCAGTGTATCGCCGATATTGATGTTTCGGCAAAGGAACGCCTGAAGGCTGCTGAACTTATCGGCAAACGGTATGGGATATTTAAAGATAATGTAAATGTTGACCTGGAACCCGTTGTCATTGTGAATGACTTGAAAGAATAGATAGTGATGCCATGAAAATATCATTACAAGAAACCATTGGTAAACACTATGCTGACTTTTGGAATACCCAGAAAAGATACCGGGTATGTAAAGGATCAAGGGGCTCAAAGAAAAGTAAAACAACAGCTTTGAACATGATTCACCGCTTGTTTGAGTACCCGCAAAGCAACGGCTTGTGTGTTCGCCGCTATTCAAACACCTTGCGGGATTCCGTGTATAGTGATTTGAAATGGGCGATTCATAGATTGGGCCTTGATGGTTACTTTGATTGCACTGTTTCTCCTATGCAGATAACCCGCCGTTCCACGGGCCAGAAGATTTTGTTCCGAGGGTTGGATGATGGTTTGAAAATCACTTCTATTTCGGTTGATAAAGGTTTTTTGTGCTTCGTGTGGATAGAAGAGGCTTATGAAATCACAAATGAGGATGATTTCAATAAACTTGATATGTCAATCCGTGGTGAAGTGCCGGAAGGGTATTTCAAGCAAATAACCCTGACTTTTAACCCGTGGAGCGCTACAAGCTGGCTGAAAGCCCGCTTCTTTGATGCGCCTGATGAAGATACTTTTGTCAAAACTACCACATGGCAATGTAATGAATGGCTGGATGATTCTGACCGCAGCATATTTCTGAAAATGCAGAAGAACAACCCCCGCCGCTACCGCATTGAAGGCGAAGGCGAATGGGGCATTGCAGAAGGCTTGATTTACACGAATGTTGTGTATGAGTGTTTTGATGTTGATGAAATTCGCAAAACCAATGGTATAAAATCCGCGTTTAATCTTGATTTTGGTTTCACTGATCCAAACGCTTTTGTTTGTGAAATGGTGGATAACGCCGCAATGCGGATATACATTTTTGACGAATGGTATAAAACAGGCGTTACCAACAAAATCATAGCTGAACAGATTAAGAAAATGGGCTACGGTGGGCAGAAGGTTATTTGCGACAATGCTGAGCCCAAAAGTATAGCAGAGCTTCAGGAAGAAGGCATCAAAGCAGAACCCTCCCGAAAGGGCAAGGACAGTGTAAACCATGGCATTCAGCTTATACAGAACTATCAGATCGTGGTTCATCCAGAAAGATGTCCTGAGTTCAAAAAAGAAATTGAAAATTATTGTTGGGGTAAGGATAAAGATGGAAAGCTGACAGATAAACCAGATCATGAATTTTCACACGGCATGGATTCTATGAGGTACGGTGTAACGAAACTTTTATTGCCGGATGCGTTCAGTTTTGACTGAATAATGGCACATTAGTAACAAAGAGCCTTGAAACACGTTATACTTTAAAGGCTCTTTATTTTTACGGGACAATAGAGAATGGTGAGAAAATTGAACTTGTTTAGGAGAATGCGAAATAGGATTAGTGATGTTATGAAATATGGATATAAAGGGAGTTACTATAAAAATCTTATGAAACCCGGACTGGAAAATAAAGAGATTCTTGAACAGGAAATTATACGCTGGAAAGGGTCGCCGGAAAGGCTCATGCAGATTAAAGGGCAGCTGTACTATCAGAATGAGCATGATATACTTGCGCGCAAAAGAACTATGATTGGAGAAGACGGGAAGCTGCAAGTAGTTGAAAATCTTCCCAATAACCGCCTGATTGATAATCAGTATGGCAAAATGGTGAACCAAAAAGCGAATTACCTTTTAGGTCAGCCCTTTGTAATAGACTGCAAAAATAAATTGTATGCTGAACTTCTGAAACAAGTGTTCAATAAGAAATTTATGAAAACCTTGAAGAACGGCGGCAAAGCAGCCCTGAACCATGGTATTTCATGGCTTTACCCTTATTACACCAAAGACGGGGAATTTTCCTTCCGTTTATTTCCAGGGTATGAAATACTTCCGATTTGGCAGGACAGTGAACACACGATTTTGGAAGGTGCAATCAGGCTTTATTTAGTCGCAGGGTACGACGGTATTAAGCCCACCATTATTGAAAAGGTTGAAGTGTTCGATATGCAGGGGATTCGTTGCTACATTCTTGAAGGCAATGTGCTGATTCCTGATTTGACTGTGGAAGAACAGGATTGTTCCTATGTGATGGCAGGCGGGAAGCCCCTGAATTGGGAGAAAATCCCACTGATTCCTTTGAAGTACAATGAACAGGAAATCCCGCTGATTAAGAAGGTGAAATCCCTTCAGGACGGGATTGATATTATGCTTTCGGATTTTGAAAACAATATGCAGGAGGATGCCCGAAACACAATCCTGGTTCTGAAAAACTATGACGGTACAAATTTAGGGGAGTTCAGAAAGAATCTTGCAACCTTCGGTGCGGTCAAGGTGCGTTATGACGGGGAAACCAAAGGCGGGGTTGAAACCCTCGAAATAACCGTAAATGCGGAAAACTACAAAGCTATTTTGGAAATCTTTAAGAAAGCCCTGATTGAAAATGCTATGGGCTATGATGCAAAGGATGATAGGCTTTCCGGAAGTCCTAATCAGATGAATATCCAATCAATGTATTCGGATATTGACTTGGATGCCAACGACATGGAAACAGAATTTCAGGCAGCTTTTGAAGAAATCCTTTGGTTTGTTAATGCTCATCTTGCGAATGCCGGAAAGGGCAATTTTGAGAATGAACAAGTAACCATTATTTTCAATCGGGATATTCTTATCAATGAAAGTGAAGCTGTTGCGAATTGCCAGGCTTCTGTTGGCATTCTTTCGGATGAAACAATTATCGGTATGCATCCGTGGATTGATGATCCGCAACAGGAGCTTGAACGTTTGAAAAAGCAGAAAGAGGAAGAACAGGCTGAATTTGAACGGCAGCAGGGATATAATCCTTTCGGACAGCCAGGGCAGCATAAAACACCGCAGGGTGAAGACGGTGGTGTAAATGAAAAATAGTGAATATTGGAAGTCGCGCTTTGAACAGCTTGAACAAGCCCAAAATGGACAGGGAATGGCTGCCTTTGCTGAAATTGAAAAGCAATATAAAGAAACCCAAAAACAGCTTGAAGGGCAGATTGCCAGATGGTATCAGCGTTTTGCAGATAATAACGGCATCAGCCTTGCGGAAGCCCGCCAATATCTGAAAGGCGCAGACCTGAAGGAATTCAAGTGGGATGTCCAGGATTACATTAAATACGGGCAGGATAACGCTTTGACGGGCGGCTGGATGAAGGAATTGGAAAATGCTTCCGCAAAATTCCACATCTCGAAGCTGGAAGCCTTAAAAATGCGGACGCAGCAGAGCCTTGAAGTTATGTTTTCAAAGCAATTGGGGACAGTAAACAGGGCAATGGCCGATATATATGAAAACGGCTATTTTCATACAGCTTATGAACTTCAAAAGGGGTTTAATATCGGCTGGGATATTGCAGGGCTGGATCAGTCACAGATTGAAAAGGTGCTTGCTAAACCGTGGGCGGTAGATAGCAAGAACTTTTCTGAAAGGATTTGGGGCAATAAGGAAAAATTGATTTCAGAAGTTCACAGCGAACTTACACAAAATATCATGCTTGGTGCTGACCCGCAAAAGGCGATTGATTCACTTGCAAAGAAGATGAACACTTCTAAACACAACGCCGGAAGGCTGATAATGACGGAAGAAGCCTATTTCAGTTCAGCCGCACAAAGGGATTGTTTCAATAATCTTGATGTTGAACAGTATGAAATTATTGCAACGCTGGATTCCCATACTTCCGATGTATGCCGCAGCCTTGACGGGAAAGTGTTCCCAATGAAAGACTTTGAACCGGGCATAACAGCCCCGCCCTTTCATGTGTTTTGCCGTTCAACCACGATTCCGTATTTTGAGGACAACTTCGGACAGGTTGGAGAGCGTGCAGCAAGGGATGAAGAAATAGGTAAGACGTATTATGTGCCTGCGGACATGAATTATCGGGAATGGCAGGAAAAGTTTGTAAAGGGGAAGAGCAAAAAAGAGAATACTGATTATTTAGTCAGGAGCCACACACCAGGGCAGAATATCATAAAGGAGCGAATGACCGTAAATGAGGTAATATCTTCTATGCCTGAAAAGATACAAAAAGCACTAAATAGTGGGACAATTATTGATATTGGAAAAGAAGGGGCTAGTCAATATGATTATTTCCGTGATATACTGTACGTAGCAAAAGGCGCCGACAAAACAGAAATTATCCATGAAATTGGACATATGGTTGAAAATAAACTGTTGGATACACAAAGAGTGCTTGAGTTAAAGCAACAAATACTCAAAGATGTGATACCAGACAATTTTGTGAAAGAAATATATTATGATGCAAGTGACAATCCTGTAGAAATATTTTTAATAAAAAGTGATAAGTTTGTATCAGAGTATCAAGGCAGGGTGTACATTCATGATTGGTCAGAATTGTTAGATGAAAATATGTTAGTCAGGCCAGAGCTTTTAGCAGAATTTATGTCAGAGCCCTTTAGAGAATACATAGAACGGCCAGAGCGTTTAAAACGGGAATTTCCGCAATTTTATCAGATGATAAGTGAGGTGTTACAGTGACAGAAAAAGAGAGGTTTTTGAGTTTGGAATCTTATGAGGAATTTGATAGGAGAAGGCAGGAATTTTGTACGTTAAAATTTGATAAAGAAATAGCTGACCACATGTCAAAAATATTTCCTAAACCTTCTGGGATAACTGAAGAACTTTACAAGACACCCCGCAGTCAGGGCGGGAGTATAGGAAAATAGAATGCTTTTTCTTGAAATCTTTCAAAATGTTTTTGGAAATGTTGAAGGTGATAGAATTAGAATGGAAGAAGGTGGTTACATGTGAGTATTACGAGAAAGAAAAGCAGCGCGAGAAATAAGCGTTTTTGAAAATAAATTTTCAAGGGCGCTTTTTTTATGCCCATTTTTAGAAAAGTGATGACAGAAGCGTCTTTTTCGCATTGCAGGCGGTAAAGAACAAGGTCAATATTCGTGGTTTGTAACCCACGGCAAAGAAAACGGAAAAATTTTAAAGGTATATGGAAGAAAATAAAAAGAGCCGTTTATAGAACCAGTCAACCATTCAAGGAATGAGACAAGGGATTCGAGGACGACTCTTTTCTTGACTATTTTATATCATACTTCCAGAAAAAAACACAAGAAAAATCTAATTTTTATTATGCGTGTTGGGCATTTTGATACCATTTTTTCAGAAAGGGGATGATTCGAATATCTCCCAGCTATGGGTTAAATAGCAATTCGCCCTTTTGGTATTGCGGGCGCAAAAGAACAAGACTTTTCACTGGCGGCGATACCGCCGAAAAAAATCAAAGAAAGGAATTTTTTGTACTATGAAACTGAAAGAGCAACTTATAGGAATGGGTTTGACCGAGGAACAGGCGCAGAAGGTTATTGATGAAGTGGTAGGTGGAAATTATGTTCCAAAATCCCGCTTCAATGAGGTAAACGAGGAAAACAAGACCTTGAAAAAGTCTGTTTCTGACAGGGATAAACAGTTTGAAGATTTGAAGAAATCCAGCGGTGACAATGCGGCGTTGCAGCAGCAGATTTCCGAACTGCAAAAGCAGAACGCCGACCAGCAGAAAGCCCATGATGAAGAACTGGCAAAGTTGAAGCTGGATAACGCTGTTGAAATTGCCCTGTCCGGTGCAAAAGCAAAGAACGGAAAAGCGGTCAAGGCTATGCTGGATATGTCAAAGGTGAAAATAGGGGAAGATGGCAAACTTTCCGGCTTCGATGAACAGCTTGAGGCTTTGAAGAAATCAGACGGGTATATGTTTGATGCACAGGAGCAGGTACAACAACAGTTTACGGGTTTCCAGCCGGGGGCTTCTTCTGCAATTCCTAATTCCATGGCAGCGGGATATGAAGCCCGCCTTGGGGATGCCCGAAAGAATAATAACCAATTAGAGGTTATCAAAATTAAACAGGAAGCCGCCGCAGAAGGCGTTGTCCTAATGTAAAACTAAAATGAAAGGTTAAATGAGGTGAAATATTATGTCACAGGTAGCAGGTATTGGTACTACTTGGAACTTACCCAACTATGCGGGTGAACTTTTTACAGCTGATCCAACCCAAACCCCGTTTCTTTCTATGATTGGCGGGCTTACGGGTGGCAGACAGACTGACAATTTTGAATTCCCTACCGCCGTTCTTTATGACTTCCCGGAAGCGGAGCAGCCGGAAATTTCCGAAAGCGATTCCACAAACGCCCCCGCAGCAAGTCATATCGCAAAGCAGCAGGAAAAGAATGTTGTTCAGATTCACCAGGAAGTAATTGATCTGACCTATGCGAAACAGAGCAATTCCGGCAGAATGTCGGGGCTGAATACGGCGGGGCAGAACCCGAACCCGGCAGATGAAAAGGCTTGGCAGATTCAGCAGAAGTTGATTAAGATTGCCCGGGATGTGGAGTTTTCCTTCATTCGTGGCAAATATCAGATTTCCACGGCGGCGAATGTTGCAAATAAAACCCGCGGCATGTTGGAACTTTGTACTTCCGACACTGGAACTTCTATTGATGCCGCTGATGCAGCTTTGAACAAGGCTTTGCTGGACCAGCTTTTCCGTGAAATGGCTAATAATGGTGCGTACTTTGGTAAAATGGTTCTATTTTGTGGTGCATACCAGAAGCAGATGATTACGAACCTTTACGCCGACCAGTTCAAGGCGAATATGCATACTACACAGAATGTAGGCGGTATGAATATCACAGAGGTTGAAACCGACTTTTTCAAAATGGGGGTTGTGTGGGATCGCTTCATGCCGAATGATTCGCTTCTGATTGCTGATATGGCACATATAGCTCCAGTATTTCAGGCGGTTCCCGGAAAGGGCGTACTGTTTCAGGAAGATTTGGCAAAAACGGGCGCTTCTGATAAGGTGCAGATTTATGGGCAGATTGGGCTTGCTCATGGCCCGGCTTTCCTTCATGGCGCTATTACTGGGCTGAAAGCAGCTACAGCATAAAGGAAGGGCAAAGGTGATTACATGTTCAAAGTAATAAAGAAACCGAAGACTCCTAATATTCTTTGGGATGCTTCTGGCAATCGTCCCCTTTGCAAATTTGTAAAGGGGATTTTCGAAACCAGTGATATGCCCCTTGTTTTGAAACTGAAAGAGATGGGATATCAGGTTGAGGGCGAACCAGATGTAAAGCCCCTTGACAAAATGAAGGTTGAGGAATTGAAAGCCTATGCAGCGGAATACAACATTAATTTGGGGGAAGCTGTAAACAAGGCTGATATTTTGAAAACCATTCAGGATGAGGAGAACAAACAGCAAAGGTGGTGATTTCCATGCTTGAAATGATGAAGGAACGTTTACAATCGTTTGGGTATGAGTTGCAGGAAGGGGATGAATTTGCCCTTACTGTTTCAATTCAGAAGGTGGAAAACACTATAAAGAACGAATGCAACACGCCTTCTATACCTGATGGTTTGGTGAATATTGCTGTTGATATGGCGGTAGGCGAATTCTTAACGGCAAAGAAAACCTTTTCGCCAGATAGTATTGCGGGGCTTGATTTAGATTTTGCGGTGAAGCAGATACAAACGGGTGACACAAACACTGTATTTGCAACCGGGGAAGGCAGTTTGACCGCTGAACAGAGGTTAAACGCTTTTTTGAACTATCTTCTGACTTATGGAAGGGATGAATTTTCGTGTTACCGAAAAATCAGATGGTGAGTGGTCTGAACGCCGCGCAAAAGGCGGCAAGAAAAGCGGTTGAAAGCACCTATTCAGGTATTTGCACCATCTTTGAACGTCGAGATGCGCGGGATGAAAAGACCAAAATCACTCGGAAGAATGAAGAAGTTCCTATTATTGAAAATCAGCCCTGTAAACTATCCTTTGAAAGATTGAACGCTGTTGTTCAAACTGACGCGGCGGCAAAGCAGACGCAAGGCACAAAGCTATTCATAGCGCCGGAAATTGAGGTAAAACCCGGTTCAAAAATCATTGTGGAGCAAAACGGCGTAACAACCGAGTATTTTGCAAGTGGTGTCCCTGCTGTTTACCTATCCCATGCGGAAATCATGCTTAAACTATTCAAAGGGTGGGCTTAATGGCAAACATGGGAGGGTTTTCGGTTGCAGGAATGAAGAAACTTCAAAAGCAGCTGAACAAAATTCAGCAAGGAAATATTGAAAGCTTTATTGATGCTTGTGCAAAGGAACTTGCCGCCCGCCTATTGGCAAAAGTTATCAAGCGTACACCCGTGGGGCAATACCCTGCAAGTTCAGGTAAAAAAGGAGGTACACTTCGCCGCGGGTGGACTTCACACCAATCCGGTTCTGGTTCAGAAGGATTAAAAACAAGTAGCGCAAAGGGTTATGTGGACAGCCTGAAAGTAAATCATTACGGAAACACCCTTGTTATTGAGATAGTGAACCCGGTTGAATATGCTTCCTATGTGGAGTACGGACACCGGACGGCTAATCATAAAGGATGGGTTCAAGGGCGGTTTATGCTTACGGTTTCGGAACAGGAAATACAGAGCATAGCCCCAAAAGTACTTGAGAACAAAATTAAAAAGTTTTTAGGGGAGTGCATGAAATGATAAATTCCATAATTGAATCCATCAGCATTTCCTTAAATGCTGAATTTGGTGATGAATACACCACTTACACAGAATCAGTTGAACAGGGTTTGAATGAACCTTGTTTTTTTCTGTTCTGCATAAATCCCACAACCCGGGTATTTCTTGGAACCCGGTATTTCAGGGAAAACCAATTCTGCATACAATATTTTCCGGCTGGCAAAGACTGGGCAAAAGAAGAATGTAATGCGGTTGCCGAAAGGCTTTTTTTGTGCCTTGAATATATTGCTGTTGGCAGCGATTTAGCGCGGGGTACAAAGATGAAATATGAAGTAGTGGATGGCGTGCTGAATTTCTTTGTGAATTATGATTTATTCGTTTACAAAGTGGCCGCTTCTGATGCCATGGAAGAAATTTCAGCAGACGTTATTGTGAAAGGGTAGGTAATGTGAATGACAGCAAGAAAGACGGATAAACCCGCTATAAGTGAATCTGGAAAAATTGAAAGTTCATTTTCAAAACAACAGTTGCTTACATCTGAGCGTTTTCAAAACCGAAAGGACATCGTAAACGCGCTTCTTTCCACTGACGGGCAGTACACAGTGTCAGAGGTAGAACAGATGATTAAAAAGTATATGAAAGGACAGGTGAAGTAGGATGGCTTTAGGTGGCGGGACTTTTGTTACACAGAATAAAGAATTGCCGGGTGCATACATTAATTTCATTTCGGCAGCTTCCGCAACTGCGGCTCTTTCCGAAAGGGGTATTGCTACAATGCCCTTAGAATTGGATTGGGGATGTGACGGGGAAGTATTTGAAGTAACCAGTGACGATTTTCAGAAAGATAGCCTGAAAATCTTTGGGTATGCTTATAATCATGACAGATTGAAGGGGCTTCGTGATTTGTTCCTGAATGCGCAGACTCTTTATGCATATAAGCTGACTTCCGGTGGCGTAAAAGCGGATAATGATTTTGCAGAGGCTCTCTATTCTGGGATTCGTGGGAACGATTTGAAAATCATCATCCAGAAGAATGTTGATGATGAAGCAATGTTTGATGTAAAAACCGTGATTGATGCAACGGTTGTGGACGAACAGACGGTTGCAAAGGTGACTGACCTGACTGCAAACGATTTTGTAAAGTTCAAGGCAAACACTGAACTTGCAATCACGGCGGCAACGCCCCTTTCTGGCGGCGAGAATGGTACGATTGACGGAACAGCTTATCAGACTTATCTTAATAAGATTGAACCTTATACTTACAACACAATGGGAGTCGTGGTGACAGACGACACCACAAAGGGATTGTTTGATTCTTTTGTGAAACGCTTACGTGATGAAATGGGCATCAAGTTTCAGCTTGTGCTTTATGACTATACCAAAGCTGATTTTTACGGCACTATTAGTGTAAAGAATAGGGTTTTTGATGAAGGTTGGAGCGAATCAAGCCTTGTTTATTGGGTTACAGGAGCTTCTGCTGGCTGTGCGGTAAACAGGAGCAACCAGAACAGGATTTATAACGGTGAATTTGCCGTTGATGCGGATTACACGCAGAATGAACTGAAAAAAGCTATCCGGAAAGGGGAATTTATGTTTCATAAAGTCGGTTCAGATATTCGCGTTCTGGAGGATATTAACACAATGGTTACTACTTCCGATACGCAGGGAGATGTTTTCAAGGATAACCAGACCGTGCGCGTTATGGATCAGATCGCAAATGATATTGCAGTGCTGTTTAACACAAAATATTTAGGGGTTGTGCCGAATGATGCAGCGGGCAGGGTTTCCCTGTGGTCGGATATTGTAAAGCACCACGAACAGCTGCAAGAAATCAGGGCGATTGAAAATTTCTCAGATTCCGATGTAACGGTTGGGCAGGGCAGCACAAAGAAATCCGCAGTAGTCACGGATGCGGTGACCGTTGTAAATTCCATGGGGAAACTGTATATGACTGTTACTGTAGCATAGGAGGGCAGGAAGGATGAATGATAATGTATTGATGAAAGCTAAGGATACCATGTTTGCAGGGATGGCTGAATGCTTTGTCAAGATCGGTGACAAACGCTATAATTTCATGCAGGCTATTAATCTGGAAGCAAAATTTGAAAAGAATAAAACAGAGGTTCCAATTCTCGGTAAAACGGGAAAGGGGAATAAGGCTACAGGATGGAAAGGTACAGGTTCCGCAACTTTTCATTATAACACTTCTATTTTCCGAAAAATGATGATGGAGTACAAGAAGACAGGGGAAGATACTTATTTTGAAATTCAGATTTCCAATGAGGATAAGACTTCTGCTGCGGGGCGCCAGACAATAGTTTTAATGGATTGCAATATTGACGGCGGTGTTTTGGCAAAGTTTGACGCTGACGGCGAATACCTTGACGAAGATATGGATTTCACGTTTGAGGATTTCAAAATGCCGGAAGAATTTAAAGCTTTGGATGGTTTCATTACAACTTAACAGGATATGTACTATCCCTTATGCGGAATGTATATGCGCATAAGGGTTTCTATTTATCAAAATCAAGAAACAGGAAAGGAATAATACAAAATGTCTAAATTCGCTAAATTTATGAAAAGCAATAAAACTGTAAAAGAAAATGAGCTGCATCCGGTCACAAAATCCCTTTGCGATGAAAAAGGGACGCCCCTTAATTGGGAGTTCCGGCATATTACATCGAAAGAGAATGAGGAAATCAGGGAAAGCTGCACGGTAGACCTTCCAGTAACAGGCAAGCCTAATGTATACCGCCCGAAGCTGAAAGCAAGCCTTTATATTCGCAGGATGATAGCAGCTTCTGTTGTTGTGCCGGATTTGTATAATGCTGACTTGCAGGATTCTTACGGCGTGAAAACGCCGGAGGACTTGCTGATGGCAATGGTTGATGATCCAGGGGAGTATAATGACCTTGCTGCCTACGTACAGAAATTTCAGGGATTTGATATTTCCTTTGGTGATAAGGTGGATAAAGCAAAAAACTAATAGAAGAAGGGGATTGGGAAGCAAATTATGCTTACTATGCCCTTCTGAAACTCCATATTTTGCCCTCTGTATTTCTCAGGATGGACGAAGAGGAAAAAGCCTTCGTTGTAGCCTCTATTAAAGTGAAAATCCAGAATGATAAAAAGAGGGAAAAGGAAATTGAGCGGAAGTCCAAGAAGAAGGGACGGTGATCTATATGTCTGCAGTCAGGACGGCGATTGAATTACAGGATAATTTCACAGGAATTCTGTATCAGGTTATCAATTCCGTAAACATGGGGCTTTCCGCTATGGAAGATTTACACCAGACCATGAATGCCCCTGTTGATACAGCTTCCATTGAAGCGGCAAGGGATTCGATCAATCAGGCTACTATTGCGGTTCAACAGTTGGATGCAGCTATGCAAGGGATCGAAACCCCTGAAACACAAACACCTACCGCCCCGCAGAGTTCAACCCCAGTTGTGCTTCCGGTGCAGCCGGATGTGCCTGATCCTTTGGTGGGGCAGCCACCGCCTGTTGATGTGCCGATTCAACCGGAACAGCCCGAACCCGTGGAAGTCCCGGTTCATTGGCAATCTGAAAGCTTGGAGGTTTTCACAAATTCGGGCGTAGAGCGCTTTGAGCAGGAAGTTCAAAGCGCAAACAATATGCTGAACACTTTGAACCAAACACAAAGCAGGATTGCAGCAACGGCGGCACAAACTGATTTGTTTCCGGCAAGTGCTGTTTCCGATATGAACAATATGCAAAACCGTTTGCAGGCAATTCAGCAACGGATTCAGACAATCGAAAGCAATCCCTTGAATATGGGTTCAGACACCGTAAACACAGAATTGGAACAACTACGGGGACAGCTGGTCCAGGCAGTTCAGGAGCAGCAGAATTTAAACCGTGCAGTTGATAATATGGATGTTCAGGCGGCAAATGAAGCCTATTTGCGGCTATCACAGGCAATAGGCGGCACTGAAAGATATATCCGTGATAATGTTGACGAGCAGGGGCGGTTTAACCGTGAAATTGAAGAAGGCACGAATGAAGCCAATGAACTAATGCGGACAATTAAGGGTGCAGTTGCAGCATACGCCACAATTCAAACCCTTTCAGCGGCGTTGAACTTGTCGGATCAGCTTACTTCCGCAACCGCCCGCTTGAACTTGATGAATGACGGTTTGCAGACTACGCAGGACTTGCAAAATATGATTTTCCTTTCAGCAGAACGGGCAAGGGGGAATTATCAGGCAACCGCTAATGCGGTTTCCAAACTGGGGCTTATGGCGGGTGATGCGTTTGGCAGTTCGGAAGAAATTATTGCCTTCATGGAACAGGTAAACAAACAATTCACAATTGCTGGAACGGAGGCGGCGGGCATTGATGCTGCTATGTTACAGCTTACACAAGCGATGGGTTCAGGTGTTCTTCGTGGTGAAGAGTATAACAGTATTTTGGAACAAGCACCGAATATTATTCAGGCGATTGCCGATTACATGGAAGTGCCCAAAGGACAGTTAAAAGACATGGCGGCAGAGGGGCAGATTACCGCCGACATTGTAAAGGCTGCTATGTTTGCAGCGGCAGATGAAACCAACGCAAAGTTTGAAAGTATGCCAAAGACATTTTCGCAGATTTGGACTTCTTTTCAGAATACCGCATTCATGGCGTTCCAGCCTGTTCTTCAACGGCTGAATGAGATTGCAAACAGTGAGGCATTCCAGGAATTTGTGAATAGTGCAATTGAAGGTCTCTCAGTGGTGGCGGGCATTACCCTTGAAATTTTCGATTTGCTGGCAAGTGCTGCAGGTGCCGTTGCTGATAACTGGTCGTGGTTATCCCCTATCATTTACGGCGTAGTTGGGGCTTTGGCGGTTTATTATGGGTCACAGGTGATAGCGAATACTATTAGTGCAATCAGTAAAGGGATTCATGTTGCGATGGCAGTTGCACAAATGGTTCATGCAGCAGCAACAGGCATTTTAACAAGCGCGACTGCGGCAGAAATTGCAGCACAGAACGGATTGAATGAGGCGCTTCTTGCCTGTCCTATCATGTGGATAGTTATTTTGATAATAGCCCTTATTGCTTTGTTTTATGCAGCGGTGGGGGCGATAAATAAGTTTGCTGGGACATCCATTTCTGCAACAGGAGTGATTTGTGGGGCATTTATGGTAGGGGCAGCTTTCATCGGAAACCTGTTTGTTGCACTTATTAATTTTGTGATTGATATTTTTGCTGTGCTTTGGAATTTTATAGCGGCATTTATAAATTTCTTTGCAAATGTGTTTACCGACCCGGTAGGGGCAATTGCCCGCCTGTTTTTTGATTTGGTTGACACAGTGCTTTCACTGCTCCAGTCTTTGGCGAATGCAATTGATACCATTTTCGGCTCAAATCTTGCTGGGAGTGTCCAGGGGTGGCGTGACTCGCTTGGCGGCTGGGTAGATTCTACTTTCGGCAAGGGCGAAGAAGTTATGGAAAAGGTTGACCCTAAAGCTATGCACCTTGGGCGCTTTGAATATGGTTCCGCTTGGGATGCCGGGTATAAATTCGGTCAGGGTATAGACGAAAGCATTGCAAACTTCGATCCAGCATCTTTATTTGATACGAACATACCGGATGCGGGTAATTATGCTGATTTAAGCAATTATGGCGGGGCGATTAATAATATCGGGAACGGTGTGGATGATATTTCAGGGAATACGGGGAAAATCGCCAACAGCATGGAAATTTCGAGGGAAGAATTGAAATATTTGCATGACATAGCAGAAAGAGATGTGGTGAACAGGTATACAACTGCATCTATTAAAGTAGATATGGTGAATAACAATACGATTAACAGTGAAATGGATTTGGATGGCGTGACGGAACATTTAAGGACAACGATTGAAGAACAGATGTATGCAACATCGGAGGGGGTGCACTAATGCCATATTATATGTACATTACGGACTCAAAGAAAAATGTAGTCACCTTCCCGGTGGCTCCGGCGAAACTCAGTATTAAGATTAATAACCAGAATAAGACGCTCACCCTCATAAATGGGGGTGAGGTCAACTTAATAAAATCCTCAGGGCTTACAGACATAAATATTGACGAGTTGCTTCTTCCGGCGGTGCAGAAGTATCCTTTTGCTGTGTATGAAAAGGGCTTTCAGAATGCGAAATATTACCTTAAAAAGCTGGAAAAATGGAAGAAATCAAAAAAGCCAGTAACATTCACGCTGTCAAGGACAACTCCGGATGGAAGGGATCTTCTTTGGGATACAGTAATGGATGTGACAATAGAAAGTTATGAAATCATTGAAGATGCAGCCAAATATGGGCTTGACGTGGTTGTTAAGCTCAGAATGAAGGAATATAGGTGCTGGGGTGCAAAGAAAACAAGGAAAACCAAGGAAAAGGCAAAGACATATACAGTGAAAAAGAAAGATACGTTGTTTAAAATTGCGAGGAAGCAATTGGGGGATGGGTCGAAACGGAAAAGCATCTACAAATTAAATAAAAAAACAATTGAAAAGGCAGCAAAGAAGCACGGCAGGAAATCTTCTTCCAAAGGACGCTTTTTGTATGCGGGGACAAAGTTAAAGCTGCCAAAGTAGGAGGTTTATATGGCAAGAGATATCGTAGATATAGCACTAGGCGAAGTGGGGTACGCTGAGACGGGAAACAATCTGACAAAGTATGGCCAGTGGATGTGCATGAATGGGTATGCATGGTGCCATATGTTTGTATCATGGTGTGCGGCGCAAGCGGGTGAAGCTTCTGCGGTACCTTACACCGCATCTTGCTCTACGGGCATAAGCTGGTTCAGCGGTAGAGGGCTTTACAAGCTGAAAGGACAGTACACACCCAAAAGGGGCGATATTATTTACTTCGGGGGAACACATGTCGGCATTGTAGAAAGGTCTGAGGGGGGCATGGTTTATACTGTCGAAGGAAACAGTTCGAATCAGGTGGCGAGAAGGAGTTATTCTCTGGGGGATGGGAAGATTACAGGTTATGGCGTTCCACAATATTCAAGTCTGAACAGAGTGGGGGGATATAATAGTTCAACAGGCAGTTCGGGCAGTCAGCCGGACAATTCAGGTAATGCAGGCAGTCAGACAGGTGGTTCTAAGAAGGTTAAAAAGGCATCAAAAGAGGAACTTGCATATTTGCGGAAAATACTTGCGAAGAAAAAGAAAACCACAGCCCCAAAAATCAATCTTACACCCACGAAAACGAATGTACTTCCGAATGTAAAAGTGCAAGTGATTGTAACGAACGGAAAAAAACGGTTCACCGTGCCTGTTAAGGATGGAATGAAAATCACATGGGAAAGAAAAGGGGTTCCGGGGAAACTGACCTTTGAGGCAATGGATGAGAAGAAGTTTAGAATTGTAGAGGGAAACGCCGTATTGGTTAAGGTGGATGGCGTGAAGATGTTTTATGGTTTTGTATTTACACGCCAGAAGTCAAAAGATGGAATCATGTCGTATACTGTATATGACCAGCTTCGCTACTTAAAGAACAAGGATACCATCATTTATAAGAAAAAGAGGGCAGATCAGCTTATTCAGCTAATTGCTGAGCGATTTAATCTTAATTGTGGGAAATTAGCGAATACAGGTTATGTCATGTCAGGAGTTGAAGATGATTCAACACTGTTTGATATGATTCAGAATGCCCTGGATAAAACATTGCTGGTAAAGGACAGAATATACGTACTTTATGATAAAGTGGGGAAATTGAGGCTGGTGAACGTGGCAAATATGAAAGTCACAGATTGTCTAATTGATGAAGAGACAGGAGAGGATTACACGTATAAGACTACGATTGATGATGGCGTATATAACCAAATTAAACTGGTATATGAAAATAAGGACGAAGGGAGTTATGACCTTTACATTGCAAAAAGCTCAAAAAGCATAAATCGTTGGGGGTTACTGCAATATTTAGAAAAAATAGACAGTCCCGATGTGGGGGAGCTGAAATCCCAGGCATATTTGAAACTGTACAACCGGAAAGTAAAAAACCTGACAATCAACGGGGTTGTTGGAAATAAAAAAGTCCGGGCGGGGTCGATGGTTCCGGTAGTATTGAAGCTGGGCGGCATAAAAGTTGCAAATTATATGCTGGTGGATAAAGTAACGCATACATTTAGCAACCATCAGCATACAATGGAGCTCCATTTATCAGGAGGTGGTTTTAGTGCCGAATGATAGTTTAATACAGTTAATTAAACGTATTGCAGTTAGCGCAGTGGAAGCGTCCAAGCCCTGTAATACATTTACTGGAAAGGTGATGGAAGTATCGCCATTGGAAATCAGTATCGGACAGAAAATAATACTGGATGATGAGTTTATTACACTGACCAGTACAGTGAAAGAAAAAATAAAGAGAGGGTCAAATGTCCTTATGATACGTCAGGCAGGGGGGCAGAGATATATAGTTGTTGATACTTTGTAATGGGAGGTTGCATGATACCAGATAATGAAAATTATGAAGATTTTGATGAAGAAGATGAAGAGGATGATATCGCCGAAGAATTCGATATTGAAATGAAGTCGTCCCTCACATATGCAATGAATCTGGACAGGGGTGTTTTTGTAGGGAAGGTGGATGATGTTGAAGCAGTCCGGCAGGCAGCAATGAAAATCCTTAACACAGAGCGGTATGAACATGAAATATATTCCTGGGATTATGGCGTCGAGTTGCAGGATTTATATGGCAAACCGATACCCTATGTCATGAGCGAGGTAAAACAGAGGGTGGTAGAAGCATTAACAGCGGATGACCGTATTGAATCAGTGGATGATTTTACTGTAAGAAGAACAGGCAAGCATACCCTTCATTTAGCTTTTACAGTTACTACTGTGCAGGAAGATGAATTTGAAATGGAAAGTGAGGTTGAATTGTAATGTTTGAGGAGCGCAGCTTTGAGGCGTTAATTGAACGTATGTTGGAGAATGTCAGTAATGATTTTGACAAAAGGGAAGGCTCTGTTATTTACGATGCAATCGCTCCGGCAGCCCTGGAACTTGCGGAATTCTATACTGCCCTTGATATGGTGATGAGCGAAATGTTCGCTGAATCAGCGTCCTATTATTATTTAGTAAAAAGGGCGGCAGAAAGGGGGATGCTTCCGAAAGAAGAAACGTGCGCGATTGGAAAAATGGTTGTTACTCCTCAGGAAATTTCTATAAATGCCGGAGAGCGGTTATAATGGTCCTATGATTTAAGACAAAATTTTAAATAGTTTTTCGTTAGGTCACGCATACTTATTTCAAAGGAG
>JBCLQO010000034.1:0-24534 GCA_041223665.1 Lachnospiraceae bacterium 46-15 | reverse complement strand
GTCCGGAGTAAGCACAGAAACTATCGGTTCCGTAACTGTATGGGGTAAGCGATGAACTCACAGACAAACCGCAATTTGCCGTTCGAATGAAGCGGCACCTGCAAAGAATTGAAAATAGAAATTGTATTATTTGTGATAATTCGATATACTAACAGATAAGCCCCAATTTGTGGATGCGCTGTATTCCCGGCGCATCTATGGGCTGCAAAATAATATTTAAGGATGATGAAAATGCTGAAAGGAAAAACAGTGATTTTAGGGATAGCGGGGGGCATCGCGGCATATAAGATTGCCGTGCTCGCAAGGCTGCTGGTAAAGCAGCACTGTGACGTGCATGTGATTATGACACAGAATGCCACAAATTTTATCAACCCAATTACCTTCGAAACGTTGACAAACCATAAATGCCTAGTGGATACTTTTGACAGGAATTTCGAATTCAATGTGGAGCACGTAGCATTGGCAAAGCTCGCGGACGCTGTGCTGATAGCTCCGGCTACGGCAAATATTATCGCTAAGATGGCGCATGGCCTGGCGGATGATATGCTCACCACTACCGTCCTTGCCTGTACATGCCAGAAAATCGCAGCTCCAGCCATGAATACCCGCATGTACCAGAATGGAATCGTCCAGAATAATATCAAAATACTGGAGCAGAACGGGTTTGAGATTGTAAAACCCTCCGCAGGGCTTCTGGCCTGCGGCGACGAGGGCGACGGCAAAATGGCGGAACCGGAAGTGCTGCTTGACTATCTGCTTCGGCAACTCGCTTATGAAAAAGACATGAAAGGACTGAAAGTTCTGGTGACAGCCGGCCCTACTGTAGAGCCGATAGACCCCGTGCGGTTTATCACGAACCATTCCACCGGAAAAATGGGATACGCCCTGGCAAAAAACTGTATGCTGCGGGGCGCGGATGTGACGCTGGTGACGGGCCCGTCACCACTTCCGCGTCCTCCTTTCGTACATGTGGAAGAAATCACGTCCGCCCATGAAATGTTTGAAGCGGTAACTTCCCGGGCGCCCCGGCAGGATATCATCATAAAAGCCGCTGCGGTGGCAGATTACCGCCCCTGCCAGGTGAGCACAGAAAAGGTAAAAAAGTCAGACAATACCTTGGCTCTGGAGCTGGAGCGCACAGAAGATATCCTAAAATACCTCGGAGAACATAAACGGCCTGACCAGTTCCTATGCGGATTTTCTATGGAAACGGAACACATGATTGAGAACTCCAGAAAAAAACTGGTACGGAAAAATCTGGATATGATTGCAGCAAACAATCTAAAACAGACTGGTGCCGGCTTTGGCACGGACACAAATATTATCACAATAATTACACAGAATCAGGAAATCAGCCTAGAGCTGATGAGCAAGGAGCTGGCGGCAGAAAAAATCATAGATTTTATTTTGCAGCAGAAAAAGGGACGCCCTTAACAGACCTCTGCCATGGTTCTGGCTCACCATCTGCGAATCCAAGAGGAGGGAATCGAAATGAAAAGCTATGAAGCAGTGTGGGAAATTTTCAACGAATGTGCAAACAACCAGATGCGCGATGTATTTTTTGAAGAAATCGAGACAGACGACATCGAAAGCTGGCTGCATCGGAAATTCAAAGGAAAAGAACTTACTTTTGAAAGAAGCGTTCTGGCAGACGGCACTATCATATATGACATCAACGCTTCCGGAATTAAACAGAGATATTCATTTACGGAGATATAGATATGAAAAAGAAATTAAGAATCTGGATGAACGGCAGGAGTAAAATGCAGATTATCGCCCTGGGCTTTCTATGCCTGATACTCTTTGGGACGTTCCTGCTGATGATGCCCTTTTCCGCCCGGAGCGGGGAAGTGACTGACTTCGGCGACGCACTGTTTACCGCTACTTCTGCCACCTGTGTCACCGGACTGGTTCGGGTGGACACCTGGGCGCACTGGACCGTGTTCGGGCAAATTGTCATTCTTCTGCTTATCCAAACCGGAGGTCTGGGTTTCATGACAGTGAGCGTACTGTTCTCCATCGTTCTGAAACGCAAAATCGGCCTGCGGGAACGCGGCTTGCTTTCTGAAAGTGTAAACGCCCTTCAAGTAGGGGGGATTGTCCATCTGATGAAAAAAATCTTGATGGGAACCGTATTGGTTGAGGGCGTCGGCGCCACGCTGCTTTCTCTGCGGTTCTGCAGGGAGCTGGGATTTCTACGTGGGATTTATTACGGGATTTTCCATTCTGTATCCGCATTCTGCAATGCGGGATTTGATTTAATGGGATACCAGGGCGAATATTCTTCCCTGGTAAATTACTCCGGTGACTGGCTGGTAAACCTGACAATCACAGCGCTGATTTTTATCGGAGGAATCGGCTTTATTGTCTGGGATGATGTGAGCCGGCACGGAATCCACTTAAAAAAGTACAGGGTTCACTCAAAAATCGTACTGACCACAAGTACTGTGCTTCTGTTCGGGGGCGCTTTCCTTTTCTATATCTTTGAGGCAGATAACCTGGCTCTGGGGCTTAGCGGCGGAGAAACATTCCTTACCTGTCTGTTCGATTCCGTGACCACGAGAACCGCAGGCTTCAACACCACGGATATCGCACAGCTCTCCGACAGCAGCAAGCTTTTAAGCATTATTCTGATGTTTATCGGAGGCAGCCCTGGCTCCACGGCAGGCGGAATTAAGACCACCACTTTCCTGGTGCTGCTTCTCTATGTGCGGGCAAATATCAAGCGCACCCGCGGCGTAAATATTTTCAGGCGCCGAATCGATGATGACGCCATCAAAAGAGCCAGCGGAGTGGCATGTACAAATATGCTGCTGGCGCTAACCGCCGCATTGATTATCTGCGGAAACCAGGCACTGGACCTGCGGGACGTACTTTTAGAAACGGTTTCGGCAATCAGCACCGTGGGGATGTCAACCGGAATCACCAGGGAACTAACGACAGTATCACAGTTTGCGGTAATTCTGTTGATGTACAGCGGAAGAGTGGGAAGCCTGTCCATGGCGCTCTCTTTTACAGAAAAGAAAAAAATCTCTCCCTATGAACTGCCGGAAGAAAAAATCCTAATCGGATAATGGAGGTAGATATGGAAATTAAGATTAAAAACAAAAGAACTGTCGTACTGATGATTACTTTTGCGATACTGCTCCACTGGGGACTGAACCATCTTTCTATGCTTCCTGGAATCGTTTCCTATTTAGCAGGCATCCTCTTCCCCTTCCTTCTGGGCGGAGCAATCGCATTCATCCTGAATGTACCTGTAAAGAACATTGAACGGATGATAGGCTCAGTATTTAAGGACAAAAAAATGCTGCTGCGTGCTGTCAGCATTACCCTTTCCTATTTACTGGCCTTGGGAATCGTGGCATTTGTGGTAATTATGGTAATACCGGAGCTGATTGACACGCTGGGACAGCTTAACAAAGGTATCCCTGGCTTTTTAGACAACACAACCAACTGGCTCTTGAAAGTCACAAAGGACTATCCGGAAGTTACAAAATATCTCATGTCTATAGAATTGAACTGGTCAGCTATTACACACAAGGCTTTGGTATTTCTGCAGGAAAGCGTAGGAAATGTCGTAAGCTCTACGGTTGGCATGGCTACATCCGTCATCGGCGGGCTTACCTCTTTGATGCTGGGATTTATTTTCTCAATTTATATTTTAGCAGAGAAAGAAAAGCTTGGAATGCAGTTCCGTAAAGTTATCTATGCGTACCTGCCAAAACGTGCGGTAGCATATATTCTGAAGGTAGGGCGGCTGTCAAACCGTACCTTTTCTGGTTTCATCTCAGGGCAGTGCACGGAAGCTGTAGCTTTTGGACTTCTATGCTACATAGCCATGGTGATTTTCCGCTTCCCCTACGCTCCCTGCGTATCAGTGCTGATTGGTTTCATGACGCTGCTTCCTGTGATCGGCGCATTCTTAGGCACTGCCCTGGGTGCGCTGCTGATTATGGTAAGCAGCCCTCTGAAAGCACTCTGGTTCGTGGCGCTGATTATCGTATTACAGCAGATTGACGAAAACCTGATTTACCCCCGGATTGTCGGAAACTCCGTAGGACTTCCCAGCCTGTGGGTGCTGGCGGCAGTCACTATCGGCGGCAGCCTGATGGGTGTTCTGGGAATGCTGATTTTTGTCCCTCTCGTCTCGGTGCTCTATGCCCTTTTCCGGGAAAACGTGTATAAAAACCTGAGAAAAAAAGAAATTACAGATGAAATGCTGGAAGAATAGATATTTTCAAAGGCTGCTGCAAAACAACTCTTATTGCAGCAGCCTTCTTTATCAGCGGAGCACCGCAAACGCATCCTCCACGTAGGAATTATCCGCCAGCTCAAAGTTCCCCAAATCTGCATACTTCGCAAACTCTGGCTCTATCGGCATCTTCCCAAGAACAGGCACGCTAAGCTCTGCACCAATCTCATCAATATGGCTCTCACCAAACACTTTCAGCTCTTTGCCGCAATCCGGGCATTTGAAATAGCTGTAATTTTCTATAATTCCAAGAACTTTGATGTTCATTGCCTTTGCCATATTGTACGCTTTCTTTACAATCATGCGCACCAAGTCCTGCGGGGACGATACGATAACAATGCCCTCCACCGGAAGGGACTGGAACACCGTCAGCGGCACGTCGCCTGTTCCGGGCGGCATATCCACAAACAGATAATCCAGCTCTCCCCAGATGACATCTGTCCAGAACTGCTTCACCATATTCGAAATCACCGGACCTCTCCAGATAACAGGCGATTCTTCATCGGGCATCAGCAGATTAATAGACATAACTTTAATATCATTCTCACTATGCATGGGGTAAATCCCCTCATCGCCTGCCTGTGCCGGACCGTGAAGCCCATACATTTTGGGGATAGACGGGCCTGTGATATCCGCATCCAGGATTCCCACGCGGTATCCTTTCTTTGCCATCATATTCGCCAGGGACGCTGTCACCATGGATTTTCCCACGCCTCCCTTTCCGCTGACCACGCCGATTACATGCTTAATCTCCGTATAGCAGTTCGGCTCAGCCTGGAAGCTCTGAGGCTGTTGTCTGGACGGACATCCCTCACAGCTCTCTTTCGTACAGCCCGCATTGCTGCATTCTTTTTCTGCCATTGTATTTTCCTCCTTACATCATGCCGGATTTCCGACACTCTTCTCTATATGTTACACCGTTTCCGGCACTTTTACAAGGGCTGGAAAATCACGTTTTACCGCATCTTTGCCGCATCTTTCATAATGATTAGCCGATTGCCAGGTTTAAGCTCCTCGCTCTCCAGTCCGTTCAGTTCACAGATGCGCCCTGGGGTCGTGTAGTAAGTCTTGGCGATATCCCATAAACTGTCGCCCTGCTGTACGATATAGCCGACGATTCCCGGAAGCTCCTGTATTTTCTTTAAATCCAGGTCATGCTCTTCTACATCCGTGATGCATTCTTCGTTATGCACCTGAACAATCAGCACGCCAAGATTCACGGATGCCTTCACTTCCAGCTCTTCACTGTCAATCATCATAGTAGAGAGCTGCTCCAGCTCTGTCTGCAGGGAAAACCTGCAGTCAGGGTTGATTCCCTCTACTTCAATGGTATGCTGGAAGGGAACCATGCCATGCATCAATGCGAAAGGCAGGCTGTCGTCTGCTGTGATGTAAAGAATGCTGACATACACCGCTCCTTCTATCTGAATGCCCCTGTCGGTAATCTGCGTCTCATCAATCTTGATTTCACCCTTGCTGTGACAGATTTGAAGCATCCTGGGACGGTTCGGCTCCATGCGGATGCGCTCATTTGTCCTGCATTTTGAAAAGTTCTTCATTACCAGGCTTTCATAAACTTCCTGGGTAGTGATTGGCTCCAGCCGCCGCAGCGGAGTGTACACATCCGCCAGTATTTCCACCCTCTCCTCTTCGTAAAGCTTGATATCCAGATCCAGGACTGCCTCTACCTGAATCACCCTTTCCTCCCCATCATAATCAGGACGTACCTCTAAATTACTCCCGGCAAGGGTCACTTCTACATCCGGTATCATAGATGAGGTACAGCCGCCGCACTCAATGCTCCCTGAAAACGGCAGAGACGTTTCAATCCACTGCTTCGTAGCATTTTCATCATCCCCTGCATACAGCACGAAAATGAATAATTCCCCCCGGACATCAATCTGCCCGTCATTCACACGGATATCTGTTCCCCGCAGCTGGACACTGTCCCAGAGCAGTTCACCGATGTTTGGCTTATTGGAAGCCAGGTTTATCTCATCTTTGACACGCAGAATATCGCGTTTCTGCACTGCCAGTGAAAGGGTAGTCAGCTCTTTCGTCCGTGCTGTCACCTCATCAATCCCGTGCAGTTCTACCGCCGCCTGGGTATCATAAAGCTCCTCAATGGAGGCCGCAAAGGAAACAAGGGCATGGATACTCAGTTTCCTGGAATTTATGAGCTGCACATTTAAATCCTCCATATCCCACTTTACCCGGATGTTGTCCCCTGCCATAGCCCCCTCCAGGTTCAGCTTTTCTTCGAACGGAATTTTTGTGACCAGCCTATGTATCTGCCGTTCCCCATCATCCGAGACGTAGAGAATCTTCACCTCCAGATACCCGCTCAGGAAAATCTGGTTTTCCAGAATTTTTGTTTCCTCTATTTTTAAATTTCCTTCCTCCTGAATCACGTCCCCGGCATCTGGCTTGGTATCAGGTACATTCATGTCCTCCTCTAAGGTAATCTGGTTCACCGCCCTGCCTTTTTGCCGGTTCATGCGGATGTTCTTTTTCAGCAATTCCATACGAAAACCTCCCACGCTATATTCTGCATAATTCCTGTAACAGTCCGGATCTGCATCCTGAATAGGAGCTGCACGGCAAACGGATACAGAGCCGGGCTGCTGCCAACTTCCTGTTTATTTCATTCTATGCAGAAGGTTGTTTCGTATGCATAGTATTAATCAAACAGAACCTCCGCCTCCTGAGACTCGATTTTGATAACCAGATAAGGGTAGGAAGCCTCGTCCCGGATTTCCTGGTCCCGCGGCGGTCCAATCAGGCTCGTGTCTACATGCAGCCCATCCTCCGACAGAAATACTTCATTTACTGCGATGCTATATCCTCCTGTTTTCTGCTGTCCGTATCCTCGTACCAGGTACATATACCCCTGGTCCTCATAAGTCAGCTTAATTTCTCCCTGTTTATTCTCCTCAATAATCGCCGCCAGTTCCGCCGGAACTTCATCTGGTTCCACCACCGTGAATTCCACTTCCGTTTTCGCCATATTTCCTACCTGTTTCATCTCACAGCCTGTCAGCAAAATCATCAGACCCAGGCACCATATTCCAAAAATCTGCAAACCCTTTTTCAATTTCATACCTGCCACCTGCTTTTTTCTTTTATCCTATTATGGTTAATGCAGATTTATTCCCACCCGCTAGGGAAACAGAAAACCACCGCAGATTGTCCGGTATTTCTCCTGCAGGCATTTTGCAGTATCCCGCTCCATAAATTCATAGGCTCCAAGCCGCCTGACCGACATAATACCCATCAATGAATTTGTGACAAAGCACTCCTCAAACTCCCCCAAACTGCCAGGCAGAATCTTCCGCTCCTCCACATCACAGCATTCCATTACATAGCCGCGCATAATGCCAGGGAGCAGTCCGCAGGAAAGCCTCGGCGTGAAAATCTCTCCCTTTCGAACGAAAAACACATTGGAAACTGCGCCTTCACAGATTTCTCCCCGCCCATTTAAGAAAATCATCTCATCCAGCCCCCTGGCGGCTCCCTGGCGCTTTTCCAGAATACATTCTCCGTAATTCAGCGTTTTATAATAAGTAAACGGCGAGCTTTCATTCCTTCTCACCTCAGAAAAGTCCATTACAAAGCCACGCTCATAATCTTCTCTGGTATAGTGATTCTCTCTGGGCAAAAACAGTTTATTCTCTCCTGAAACCACGATTTTCAACACTCCTGTGCGGATATTCCGCCCCTCCAGATATGTATATATCTCATCCTCCGTCACCCGGCTGCGGATTCCCAGAAATTCCAGCGCCTCCGCAAGTCTCGCCAGATGCCTGTCCAAAAAAACAGGGCGGTCATAAACCGCCACCGTCTCAAAAGCGCCCAAGCCAAACAGATACCCTTCGTCCAACACTATGTTCATCCTTCTCTCCTTTTAACATACGCCGCTCAGCAGCAGCCTGCTCAGTCCCTGCACATCCGGCACAATCTGCCCAGCTCCCGCCGTCTCCAGCTCCCCGCGGCTTCCAAACCCATACAGTACCCCTACCGTGTCCAGCCCGCAGGCTCTGCCGCCCAGTACATCATGTTTCCTGTCTCCAACCATAACGGCGCTTCCCATGTCAGAAATCTCGTTCCCGTCCAGCACACACCGAATGACCTCTTCTTTCTTTGTCCTGCTTCCGTCCAGATTGCTTCCCTGCACATCGGCAAAATATCCCATAAGCCCAAAATGCTCCAGAATCTGGTTCGTGTAAACCGTCGGCTTCGAAGTAGCCACAAACAGATGGCAGCCTCTGGCTTTCAGCTCTTCCAGAAGTTCCCGGATTCCCGGATACACGTTATTCTCAAACATTCCCCTGTCCGTAAAATACTCTCTGTATTTCCACACTGCTTCGCCCGCTTTCTGTGCGTCAAACCCATAATATTCCATAAAGGATTCCTGCAAAGGCGGCCCGATAAACCTTCTCAGCTTCTGTATGTCCTTTTCATAAATTCCATAATATTCCAGCGCATAAACCACGGAATGGATAATGCCCTCCGCCGAATCTGTCAATGTTCCGTCTAAATCAAACAAGATATATTTTTTCATCCCTGCATTGCCTCCAATACTGCTTTTGCTTTTTGCTGCGTCTCCTCATATTCAAATCCCCGCTCTGACTCGCAGGTAATTCCTCCGCCCACACCCAGATGATACACCCCATCCTGGTACAAGGCAGTTCGTATGACAATATTAAAATCACATTCCCCGTCCAGCGTCAAATATCCCATGGAACCGGTATAGAGATTTCTTCTCCCATGCTCCAGCTCATCAATAATCTCCATCGCACGCAGTTTCGGTGCACCTGTGATGGAACCTCCCGGAAATGCCGCCTCAATCAAATCCATTACATTTTTCCCCTGCGCAAGCTCTCCCTCCACATTCGCTGTCAGGTGAAACACGGTCGCATATTTTTCTATCTGAAACAGCTCTGTTACCTTCACGCTCCCCGGCACACACACGCGGTTCAAGTCATTTCTCTCCAAATCCACAATCATCAACAGTTCGCTTCTATCCTTCTCCGACTCCCAAAGCTCCTTTCTAAGCATGGCGTCCTCCTGTGGATTTTCCCCTCTTTTCCGCGTCCCCTTGATAGGGCGCGTCACGACATGGCCGCCTTTCATCTGAAGAAAGCGCTCCGGCGAAGCACACACCACCTGAAAATCCCCATACTGGAAATACCCGCCGAAGGGAGACGGATTGTCCCTGCGCAGCGCTTGGAACACCTGATAAGGGCTGCGCCTGCTGCGTACAGTAAGCTGCCGGGTCATATTCATAATATAAATATCTCCCTCCGTGATATAGTCTATCACATCATCCACCGCTTTTAAATACTCGCTTTCTTCAAAATCTGACTCCGCCTGGATTTCACAGGCCGCTGCCTTCTCCTCCTCATCTGGAACTTCCCTGATTCGTTTCAAAATTTCATCCAGCATCTCCCCGCTGTCTTTTGTGTTTCCGTTTGCAATCAAATACAGCCTGTTATCCTCGTGGCTTTCCACCAGGAACACATCATAAAAGCACAAAACACACGCCGGGATGTCCACTTCCTTCTTGTGGCGGCTCTCCACCCCTTCTTTCTTCCGTCCGTAATCATACGAAAAGTAACCGACAGCCCCCGAAACAATCGGAAGCCCGGTATCATTTTCATCTCTGTGATTTTTCAGATACTCTTTTACATATGCTTCAAAACCTTGTCCACACTCCTCGCCGTTCACCGTAAACTTATCCCCATTTTTCAACGTCAGGTATGGAAAAACTCCCACAATCGAATACTGTCCCAGCTCATTCTGCAGGGAAGAATCCAGAAACACCGCCATTTCATCCTCTGCAAACAAGTCAAAAATCCGGAAAAGCGCGGGATAATCTTCAAGCATTCTTATAGTTCGCACAAACACCCCTCCATTCCCGACAGATTTTGCTGAAATTCCCCAAAAGCTCCATGCCATATTGCGTCAGTACTGCTTCCGGGTGGAACTGCACCCCATAAATAGGATATACCCGATGGGAAATTCCCATAATTACACCTTCCTCAGACACTGCATCTATAAACAGCTCCCCTGGAAAATCTCTCCCCGACACGGTCAGCGAATGATAACGCGTTACCAGGAAATCCCGCGGAAGTCCCGCAAAAACTCCGCTGCCCCTGTGAATAATCCCTGTCACCTTCCCATGCATGGGGCATCTGCCCTTTTCCACCTGGGCGCCAAAATAGCAGCCGATTGCCTGATGTCCCAGACATACTCCCAAAATCGGTATTTTTCCCTTAAATCTCTCTAGAATCCGCAGCGATGCTGCTGCATCAGACGGCTTTCCCGGCCCCGGTGATAAGATAATCCCCTCCGGGCACAGCGCCTCAATCTCCGAAAGCGTAATTTCACTTTCACGCTTTACCAGAACCTCCTGTCCCAGCTCCCTGAAATAAGCCGACAGGTTATAGACAAACGAATCATAATTATCCAGCATAAAATACATAGAACCCCGCCTTTCCGAAATAATCTCGGCATAGTCGTTATCCCGGCAGCAGTCAGGTCCGTATCCTCGCCTCTTTCAGACAGTGTACCGCAAATCCTGCCTGTGGGCAAGAACTTTTTCGCCGCAATTTGAAGGCTGCGGAATCACAAACCACCTTTCCTAAAAATATTTATCTTGATTTTTTTCTGGTTCTGTAGTATTCTAATTCATATTTTCAGAACGGAAAGGGGTGGAAGGATGTTTAACTTTTCTTGCAGATAAAACCGGAATATGCAGTAATACGATATGTTCAGGGTATTATTGCAGGCATCGCAAGAAAGTTATTCGTCTGTTCACTTTTATATAATTTTATTGCCCACATCCTTGCGGGGTAATATTGTTATGCTATGTTGAGCTGCAAGAATTAGCTTTCTTGCGGCTCTTATTTTATTTCAAATTAAGAAAAGGAGATATTTTATTATGTCGATGATAAAAGTAGAAAATCTTACATTTTCCTATCCGTCAAGCTATGATAATATTTTTGAGGATGTGAACTTTCAGATAGATACCAATTGGAAACTTGGCTTTGTAGGCAGGAACGGAAGGGGGAAAACCACTTTTCTCAACCTCTTGCTCGGAAAATACGCATACCGTGGAACCATCGCATCGTCTGTACAGTTTGATTACTTTCCGTATCCCGTTCATGACAGAAGCGAGCTGACGGAAGATATTTTACATGAAATCTGCCCTGCTGCCAAAGAGTGGGAGTTCCTAAAGGAATTATCTTATCTTGAAGTAGATTCCGATGTGCTTTGGAGAGCATTTCATACGCTTTCCAATGGGGAACAGACAAAGGTTTTGCTTGCCGCACTTTTCTTGAACGAAGGACATTTCCTATTGATTGATGAACCGACGAATCACCTGGACGCAAGAGCACGGGAACTGGTATCAGCATATCTGAAAAAGAAAAAAGGCTTTATTTTAGTATCCCACGACCGCTGCTTCCTGGATGGATGTGTGGACCATATTCTAGCGTTAAACAAAGCAAATATCGAAGTACAATGCGGAAACTTCTCATCCTGGGCGCTAAATTTTGAACGTCAGCAGGCGTTTGAAGCCGCACAGAATGAACTCTTGCAAAAAGACATTCACCGCCTGCAAAAAGCAGCGCGGAAAACCTCTGCCTGGTCAAATAAAACGGAGGCTTCAAAATACGGTAACGGCCCGGTTGACAGAGGGTATATCGGACACAAATCCGCCAAGATGATGCAACGCTCTAAATCAATAAAAGCAAGACAGCAGAAGGCAATTGAACAAAAATCAGGACTGCTGAAAAATATTGAAACTGCTGAAAGTTTAAAGCTTTTTCCACTCTTCTATCACACCAGTACACTGGCGTCCTTTTCAGATGTCGAAATTTCTTATGGAAAAACTACAGTCTGCGGCCCTGTTTCCTTTCCCATACTGCAGGGAGACAGACTGGCTCTTGAGGGTAGGAACGGAAGTGGAAAAAGCAGCCTGCTGAAGTTATTGATTGGCGAAAAAATTGAACATACTGGTACCATTACTATAGGCTCCGGTCTTGTAATTTCCTATGTGCCGCAGAATACCTCACATTTGAAAGGAAGATTACACAGCTTTGCGGAGGAAAATCATATAGATGAGAGTTTGTTTAAAGCAGTCCTGCGAAAAATGGATTTTGAGCGGATACAGTTTGAAAAAGATATCTCAGACTTTTCAGAAGGACAGAAAAAGAAAGTGCTGATAGCTAAAAGTCTTTGTGAACAGGCTCACCTGTATGTATGGGATGAACCGCTTAACTTTATTGATATTTATTCCCGCATCCAGATTGAGCAGCTTATCAAAGAATTCTCTCCTACCATGATTTTTGTGGAACACGATAAGACTTTCAGAGACACAATCGCCACAAAAACAGTGTCGTTATAGCATAAAGCACAGATTGTGCCGGGATTTTCCTTCCCGGCACAATTTACGTTTATGTTCTATCTGCTATTTTACTGATATTTATTTGATGCTCCCGTGATATTCCTGCAAAGACTTCACTGGCGCGCCTTCTCCTTTTTTCATGGAATGGATACCCGCCGCAGTTGCTTTCGCCGCTGCCATCGTGGTCATATACGGAATCTTATTCTTAATGGCCGCCTTGCGGATATAGCTGTCATCCACCGCGCCTTTTTTATCATTCGGCGTATTGATAATCAAATCTATCTGTTTATTTGTGATGGCATCCAGGATATTCGGGCGCCCTTCATTAAGTTTGGAGATTTTCTGAGCCTCCATGCCTGCCTCACGGATCATATCGCAGGTTCTTCCTGTCGCCATTATCTTAAAGCCGTTATCATAGATTGCCCTGGCTACCTCTACCAGTTCAGGCTTATCCCTGTCATTAACGCTGAACAGCACAGTTCCCTCCATCGGCAGCCTTGTCTGTGTAGCCTCCTGTGCTTTATAAAATGCCTTCCCGTAGCTGCTGGAAAGTCCAAGCACCTCGCCTGTGGAGCGCATTTCCGGTCCGAGCAGGGGATCTACCTCCTGGAACATATTGAACGGGAATACGGCTTCTTTTACACCATAATAAGGAATCTCTTTATCATGGAGCTCCGGCACCGGAGATGCTTTTCCTGTGAGCGGCGCAGTCATGATTTCCGTAGCCAGTTTCACCATATTGATGCTGCATACTTTGGATACCAGAGGCACGGTACGGGATGCCCGCGGGTTTGCCTCCAATACATAGACAACCCCGTCCTCAATCGCATACTGCATGTTCATCAGTCCCACCACGTTCATCTCTTTTGCGATTCTTCTGGTGTAATCTTTAATCGTCTCTACCTGCGCTTCTGTCAGGTGCTTAGACGGCAGGATACACGCAGAGTCGCCGGAATGGACGCCAGCCAGCTCGATATGCTCCATAACAGCCGGAACAAATACATGCTCGCCATCACTAATGGCATCTGCCTCACATTCCGTTGCATGGTGCAGGAATCTGTCAATCAAAATCGGACGGTCAGGAGTCACACCTACCGCTGCCCGCATGTAGAAGGTCAAGGCTTCGTCATCATGTACCACTTCCATCCCGCGGCCGCCCAGCACGTACGATGGGCGAACCATTACCGGATATCCTATCTTACCTGCGATTTCCAGGGCTTCTTCCACATTCACCGCCATACCTGCCTCGGGCATAGGTATGCCAAGCTTATCCATCATGGCGCGGAATAAATCGCGGTCCTCAGCCATATCAATTGTTTCCGGAGTGGTTCCTAAAATATTTACCCCGTTTTTCTTTAAATCTGCCGCCAGGTTCAGCGGAGTCTGTCCTCCAAACTGCGCAATCACTCCTACCGGCTTCTCTTTCTCATGGATGCTGAGCACATCCTCCAGCGTCAGCGGCTCAAAATACAGTTTGTCTGAAGTATCGTAGTCCGTAGAAACCGTTTCCGGGTTACAGTTTACAATAATCGTCTCAAATCCTAGCTTCTTTAACGCCAAAGCCGCATGGACACAGCAGTAGTCAAACTCAATTCCCTGCCCGATACGGTTCGGGCCGCCGCCCAGAATCATAATCTTCGGCCTATCTGTATGAACTGTGCTCTCATCTTTCATATGGTAGCTAGAGTAATAATAGGCAGAATCCTGGGTGCCGCTCACATGCACGCCCTCCCATGCCTCTGTAATTCCCGCTGCAAGCCTTGCCTGGCGGATTTCATTCTCCGGCACCTCCAGAATCTGGCTCAGATATTTATCGGAAAATCCATCCAGCTTCGCCTGTTTCAGCATGTCTGCCGCCGGAACCTTCCCTTTCTCTTTCAGGAGGGCTTCTTCTTCCTCCACCAGCTCCTTCATCTGCTCAATAAAATAATGTTTAATTTTCGTCAGCGCATACAGTTCCTCTACCGTCGCACCCTTGCGCAGCGCCTCATACATAACAAACTGTCTCTCACTCGTCGGCACGGCAAGCATTTTCAAAAGCTGCTGCTTTGTCTTGGTTGAGAAATCCTTTGCCCATCCCAGACCGTATCTTCCATTTTCCAGGCTCCGAATTGCTTTCTGGAACGCTTCTTTATAGGTTTTTCCGATGCTCATGACTTCGCCGACTGCACGCATCTGCGTCCCCAGCTTATCTTCCGCACCTTTAAATTTCTCAAATGCCCAACGTGCAAACTTAATAACAATGTAATCGCCGCCCGGTACGTATTTATCCAGCGTGCCATATTTTCCGCAGGGAATCTCATCTAGTGTCAGGCCACATGCCAGCATCGCAGACACCAGGGCAATCGGGAAACCTGTCGCTTTCGATGCCAAGGCAGATGAACGGGAAGTCCGGGGATTAATCTCAATAACAATAATCCTGTCACTCACCGGATCATGGGCAAACTGAACATTCGTACCGCCGATAACCTCAATCGCCTCTACAATCTTATACGCCTGCTCCTGCAGCCTGTCCTGAACCTCCTGGGAAATTGTCAACATGGGCGCTGAGCAGAAAGAATCACCGGTATGTACACCCAGGGGGTCAATATTTTCAATGAAGCAGACAGTAATCATATTATTCTTGGCGTCACGCACAACCTCAAGCTCCAGTTCTTCCCAGCCAAGCACAGACTCTTCCACCAGTACCTGTCCCACCAGACTCGCCTGAAGTCCTCTGGCGCACACCGTTTTTAACTCCTCCACATTGTAGACAAGGCCGCCGCCTGCACCGCCCATGGTATACGCTGGGCGGAGCACTACCGGATATCCCAGCTTATCGGCAATCTCCAGCGCCTCTTCCACTGAATATGCCACCTCACTCCTCGCCATCTCAATCCCCAGGCTATTCATAGTCTTTTTAAATTCAATACGATCTTCGCCCCGCTCAATCGCATCCACCTGAACGCCGATAACTTTCACGCCGTATTTATCCAGGACGCCCGCCTTTGCCAGCTCAGAGCATAAATTAAGCCCCGACTGCCCGCCAAGGTTAGGCAGAAGCGCGTCCGGGCGCTCCTTCTCAATAATTTGAGACAGACGCTCTACGTTCAGCGGCTCAATATAAGTCACATCCGCCGTCTCCGGGTCTGTCATAATCGTCGCAGGATTCGAATTCACCAGGACAATCTCATATCCCAGGCTCCTGAGAGCCTTACACGCCTGGGTTCCCGAGTAGTCAAACTCACACGCCTGTCCGATGATGATTGGCCCGGAACCGATAATCAGTATCTTATGAATGTCGTTTCTCTTCATGGATTTTTCCTCACATTCTTTACATATAGATGTCATTATGCAGCAAGCCGGCAGAGCCGGACTGTTACATAATTTTTGATAAACTATCCATATTATAATCAAATCCATGGATTCTGTAAAGATAGTCTGTCCAAAATCATTTCTTTTTCAAATAAAGAAATCCATATCCGGGAATGTTTACCCCTGACGCTTTCATCTCCTGTCCGGAAAGCAGCTCTACATATTCCCCATCTGTTTCATTTATCCACGCAGTCTTATCGGCCTCGCTGAAATTGAACAGCCCCAGTATCTTTTCGCCCTCGAAATACCTTCCGATACACAACACCGACGCATCCCAGGTATCAATCGTCCAGGTGTCAGCGTTAGATACAAAGACTTTTTCTGTTTTTCGAATCTGCTCCAGCTGCCCAAGCCCCTGAAAAATTTTGCCTTCTACTGTCCCTTCGTCTTTCCTGTTTTTGGCCCGTTCCCAGTTCATTGCCCCTCTATGAAGATACCGCGAATCTGCCGCTTTATCCGGATTTTCTTTGTAGCTGTAGTCATTCACCTGACCAACCTCATCACCCCCATACAGCACTGGAATCCCCGACTGCATGAACATATAGGCGTGAAGCATCAAATCCAGCCGGATGGCCTTTTCCATCGCTGCGGCATCCTGCTCAAAGCCCGCCTTTTCCACACCGCACATAGAAGCCGTAGTTCCGCAGAACCTCGCGTCCCCGCTCACGGGATCTGCATTGTAAAGCTCTCCCCGGCTGTTACTTTCGCCTGCATATCCCTGAAAATAATCGTTCAGATATTTCTTGTGGGAACGTTCTCCGATTCCTTCCCCCATCAGGGTTCTATAATCAAGCCCCCAGCCAATATCGTCATGGCATCGGAGATAATTTAAAAACACGTATTCTTTGGGCAGCGCATTTACGATATCAAGCTGCCTTTTCAGCAGTTTCACATCCCTCGCCGCCACGGTATGCCAGGTTGTCGCCATCGTTGTAACATTGTAGAGCATATGGCATTCCGGCTTTTCCACACTTCCAAAATAGGGAACCACCTTCTCCGGTTCCATCACGACTTCACCGAGGAGCAGCACGCTCGGACATACAATCTCGCTAATCATGCGCATCATGCGGACAATCGTGTGAACCTGGGGCAGATTCCTGCACTGCGTCCCCAGCTCCTTCCAGATATAAGGGACTGCATCAATGCGGATGATATCAATTCCCCTGTTCGCCAGATAGAGGAAATTGTACATCATTTCATTGAATACTCTGGGGTTTCTATAATTCAAATCCCACTGATAAGGATAAAACGTAGTCATCACAAAATGCCCTGCGTCCGGAAGCCAGGTGAAATTACCCGGGGCAGTCGTCGGAAATACCTGCGGCACCGTCTGCTCATATTTATCCGGTTCCTCCCGATTATCAAAAAAGAAATAACGGCTCATATACTCCCCGTCTCCCTGGCGTGCCTTCTTTGCCCATTCATGCTCTTCCGACGTATGGTTCATCACAAAGTCCATGCAGACATGGATACCCCGTTTATGGCAGGCAGAAGCCAGGCTTCCCAAATCCTCCATGGAGCCAAGCTCTTTCTGCACCTTCCGAAAATCCGACACGGCATATCCTCCGTCCGAGCGTCCTTTCGGCGTTTCGAGAAACGGCATCAGATGAATATAATTCACATTGCACTCCTCAATATAATCCAGCCGCGACTCCACGCCTTTCATATTCCCCGCAAAGTTATCAATATAGAACATCATGCCCAGCATGTCATTTTTCTTATACCAGTCCGCATCTGCCGCCCGTGCCAAATCCAATACTTTGAGTTCCTCATCCCTCTCCATGTAAAAACGTCTCAGATTATCACACAGCTCTGCAAACATTGATGAATTTCCGTATAATTCCATATATAACCAACGGAGCTCGTCATGATGTCTCTCCATCCGCTTCCAAAAAATCTTATCCAGTTGACGGGACTTTGCCGCAGCCGCCTCGCTCCCGCCTTTTTTTACACTAGTTGCCTGCATCTTTCTCATTCTTTCCCCTTTCTAACGCACCTGTTACGGTTCACCATAACTTGCAAACATCCATCAAAACTCACCTTTGGCAATAGGTTTTTTACACTCCCCGCTGTCCCGCCAGCATCTCAACTTCCTCCTTCACAGGCATCACCCGCAGCGCTCCCCTCCTGGTAGTGATGAGGGACGCAGCCGCATTTGCAAAACGAAGCATTTCCTTCAGCTCCGCTTCCTCAAATTCTTTCCATCCGTGCTCCAGCACATAATTCAGAATGCATGCATGGAACGTATCTCCCGCCCCGGTCGTTTCTATGGTATTTTCCTGCACATATGCCGGTTCCTCCACACAGATGCCATTTTGATACGCTCTGCTGCCTGCCCTTCCCATGGACAGTAAAATCAATGGAATGTGAAACTTCTCCTGTATGATATGGATTCCTTCATCGAAATCCGCTTTTCCTGTCAGCCACTGAATCTCATTATCTGATATCTTTAATATCTGGCAATGCTGCAGGCCGTAAAAAACCTGTTCCCTCGCATCCTCCAGGCTTTCCCACAGCGGCTCCCGCAGATTTGGGTCAAAGGACAGAATCGCGCCGCTCTCCTCCGCAGCCGAAATCGCCTTCCGTGTCGCTTCTCTGCATCCTTCATGGGTCATAGAAAGAGTACCAAAGTGGAAAATCCTGCAATTCCCCAGCATTTCCTCATCCAAATCCGATTCCGCCAGCATCATATCCGCACCCGGATTCCGATAAAACGAAAATTCTCTGTCGCCGTCCTCCCTAGTGTGTACAAACGCCAGCGTAGTGTGTACTTCCTCATCCCGTTTCAGTCCCCGCGTGTCAATCCCTACTTCCTGCAAAGCATTCTCCAACTGGCTGCCAAACATGTCATTTCCTACTTTTCCGATAAATCCCGTCCTCTTTCCCAGCCGGTTCAGCATTGCCAGCACATTGCAGGGCGCTCCGCCGGGATTCGCCTCCAGAACCGGGTTTCCCTGCCCGCTTACGCCATTTTCTGTAAAATCAATCAACAGCTCTCCCAGTGCAAGCACATCATATTTTTCCATATCACACGCCGTCCTTTCCGAATAGAATCCTATTTGCTTCTATGTGTTATCGATTTCATTTATCATTATTATATTTCTCGCTTTTTATTTTGTAAATTGACACTTTATCCAATTCTGTTTCTCTGATTTTGTGCAGAATACTGAAATCGATTTTATACAAAACTTTAACGAAAGCGTGTTTCAAACACGCTTTACCGTACTGCCTAAACAAACGCCGTAAACTCCACCGACGCATATGGCCGCTTTTCCTCATCACACAGCGCCACTGTGCATACGCCCTCGTCCTGATGCACCATCGGGACAATCCTATCATGAAGCATTGCAGCCTTTTTGTATTCTGCGCGCATCTGGCGAATGCAAAATCCTTCCGGCAGGAATTCCTCTGCCATCTGCACATACTGTCCATTATTTACATGATGATTCGTGTCAATCTGATGACGCAGCACAGAAAATTTTCCCCGCTCCTCCATCTCCTCCGGTAATACAATTTTTCGAGATGTCCGGCATATATCCAGCTTTTCCTCTGTCCCATATTTTTCCAACTGCCCTCTGTCCGGTTTCACCGGACGCCCTGTTTCTGTATCTATGAAAATCCATAAAGAATTAGCGCTGATGATTCTATCTCCCCTCTCATCCAGCAGCGTAAAATTCCTATCCCCATAAAACGCCTTAAAGCCGCACGCCCAGGTCTGCACGGTAATCCTCTCGCCAAATTTCGGAAAGCGTCCAATCATAATCTGCCACGCCGAAAGCAGCCATGCCCTATGGCTCTCCTTTAGATACTCTATCCCAAGTCCCAGCTCTTCCGACTGAAATGTACTGCAGTCCTGAAAATAATTAATAACTCCATTCAAAGTCAGATTCTGCTTCACATCTGCTTCACTGTATCTCACCCTGCTGTCAAATTGGTAAATCATACGCTCCTCCTTGTCTATATGCAATTTCATGACACAAAAAAAGGCTGCTTTTTTCAAAGCAGCCGATGAGCTGGGCTACAAGGATTCGAACCTTGAAATGACGGAGTCAGAGTCCGTTGCCTTACCATTTGGCGATAGCCCATTATTTACTTTTCGCTCACAACACAATAGATTATACAACATCTTTTTCAAAAAAGCAAGTACTTTTTTAACTTTTTATGAGCTCCAGCAGTGCTCCGCTCTCTGCCTCACAACTGCCTCATTTTCTCTTCTCAGAGAAAGCGGGTGATGGGAATCGAACCCACATATCCAGCTTGGAAGGCTGGTGTTCTACCACTGAACTACACCCGCATCTGTCTTGCGAACTTCTTTACTATATCACTTCTTCCAGCAAAATGCAAGCACTTTTTTCAAAAAAAATCCTTATCTGAAAAAGTCCTTATCATTTTCTGTTGTGCATATATTTCGCATGTGCTATTATAGTTAGGCAAATCATGTGTGTTTGGGGGTTCTCAAATCAGCTGCCAAAAATTTCGAGCGCCTTTCATGAAACACCATGCATCATTAGTAATAGTAAAAGCAAGGAGGAAACCCAATGACAGAAAAGAAATTTTTCGAAATGCGTATACCGCATACGTTTGCAGTTCTCATGCTGCTTCTATTTTCATTTTTAAGCATTATGCCAAGAATAAACGTGCAGGCAGAAGCTGTTGCACAGTCAACCATTGCAAATCCCACATACACCTTTACAACCACAAGTGATACTGCCATTTCCACAAAAGCCAACCCAAACGAAACTACCGTTCTAGTCTTTGGCCATACAAGATGCGGTTACACAAGAAGTACGCTAAACAGCATCTCCTCTTGTGACTGGGTGAAACGTTCCGATATCAGAGTTATCTTTGCAGAAATCAATGGACATACGAAAGAAGAAGTCCAGGCATATGAGGAAGGCTACCAATGCCCGGATATAACATTTTGTTATGATGAATCATATGAAATTTCTTCTGCTATGATGGACTATGCCAGTCTCTATGGCATGACTGGCGGAAGCCTTCCTACTATTGTATTGATTGACAAAAACAATACGGTGCAGAATTTATTGACAGGAGCAAAAACCGCCGATGAAATTTTAAATGAAATCAACAAATTTGAAAATATTGGCGGCGGCAGTGCCACTCCCCCCTCAGGTTCTGATACTGGTATTGAAAATTTCGCATATGGCTTAAAAAGCATCGATAACACCGTTGTTTCCACAAAAGCCAATCCCAACGAAACCACTGTCCTGATTTGGGGCTATACGACCTGCGGCAACACAAAAGCCACTTTACGGGACATTGATAATAGCAACTGGGTCAGCCGTTCCGACATCCGGGTCATTTTTGCAGACGTATACGGTGCCTCCCTATCCGAAACATCGGAATTCGCGCAGACATATTCAGGCAAAGATATCATATTCTGTCATGATGAATCCGCGTTGAATTATAACTTTGCCTTATCCTATCTTGGTCTCTATAATTACACGGGAGGAACATTTCCGTATATCGTATTAATTGATAAAAATAATAAAGTACAAAGCATTACATTAGGACCTAAAACAGCGGATGAGATTCTTAAGGAAATTGAAAAATTTGCAAACAATGAGCAAAATCCGGGAGATAGCCAAAACCCTGGCGGGAACCAGAAACCAGGCGAGAACCAGAAACCGGACGACAATCAAAATACGGAAAATCCTGTATCAAGCGTTTCCGATGTAACTGGCCTGAAAGCCGTCTCCGCTGCCAAGAATATCAAGCTTACCTGGAATAAGATTGCCAATGCAGCCGGATATACCATATATCAATATAATGATTCCACAAAAGCATGGGTAAGCAAAGCGACGCTGAACGCAAATACTGCTGCTTATACAATAAAAGGGCTGACACCAGGTACTGCATACCGTTTTGCAGTCAGGGCTTTTATCCAGCCCCAAAACAAGGAGCCGATTTATAGTAAATCCTATGCCTCCCTGGACACGTCAACAGCGCCAAACGCTGTGAAATTTAAAGTAAAGCCCGGGAAGAAAAAAGCAACTATTAAATGGAGTAAAGTGAAAGGTGCGACCGGTTACACCGTCTACTACAAAACCAAAGCAAAAGGCTCCTGGAAAAAACTGAAAAACGTAAAAGGTACCAGCTACACAAAAACCAAACTAAAATCCAAGGCAACATACTTTTTTACTGTAAAAGCATATAAGAAATATCAAGGTGCGACTTACACCAGCAGTTTCAGCTCAAAAAAAGTTAAGATTAAATAAAAATTTGTATAGTATGAGAAAAAACCGCTCCCAAAAGCTGGAGCGGTTTTTCTGTCTTCATCCAAACCTTACTTTTAATCTTTTTATTGTGACTGTTTTGGCTTAATTGTGAAAGTCCCCTCTATTTGCGCTCTGCTTTTCTTATGTCCACTCTGATGCCCAGCCAGCAAGTATTTTGCCTGATGTATCTGCCGCTTTCATTGACTTTTCAATTCATGCTTTTTATTAAATTTAGGTTTTCAATGTTTGCAGCAAAATCGTATGCCTGCTGCACTCATAGAAACTTACATCATTTTGCATCCGGTTGCTGTCCTTCATGCGCTTTCCATACACACTCGGTAACTGCCATATCGGTAAAAATAGCCGTAAAGCTGGAATTTTCCGGACTGCATGCGTAGATTCCAAAACGAATCGTTCCTGCCCCCTCCCACATATGGCAAATGCGCATCTGAGAGAATTTCACTCCATCCTGTGAGCACTCGATACAGTAATCATCCTGCCTGCGGCTGAACCGATACCACATGGCTTTTATGTCAGCAGGAATCGCCGTAGTCGCCCAGTCGGAATATCCATGATTGGTTACAACAGAGCCGAGATGCTGGAATTCTTCGTTTTCATACTCGACAGAGCCTTTCAGCCAGTTTTCAGAATCAAGGTACATGACAACCCCACACTGGTCAAAACGCTGCTTACTTTCGCTGAAATCTGTCCTGACAATGAACGAGAAGAACTTCTCATCCGTCTCCATCTGAAACACCGGCGCATTATCATTGCGGAAGTGATAATAAGTCCGTTGCCATAAATCTGTATATGGCGCTGTTGTTATTTCAATACGTTTCTCCTCTATTGAACAAGATTTCGGTTCTCTTGTCCATTGGAAATTTCTCAGATTCACGATAAGCTCCTCCATAATTTTCCGATTTCATGAACCCATTATACCAGCTCCAGCTATCCTCGTCAGCAATTATTTTCCATCGCAGCTCCTTAACTCACCGCCCCCCTTATAGCTTGTATCCTTTTTCAGCTTCACCTTGTGCCCATGCACATACATTTCCATTCCCTTCAATGCCAGCGTCTCCGTATCAAAATACTGCACTGCAATCTTATCTTTCTTCACATAGGCTGACAGCTTCGCCAGCCATCTGCTCGTAACCAAAAACAACATCCGGCTGCTCACGACTCTATCCGCGCAGCCTCCTTGCTATTCATCCTGAACATTAATGTGGCTATATGGTGACTTGCGGGACAGAAGTATAATACTTTCCACATGCGTATCAAATCGAAACATATCCTCACAAAATCACGGAAATATGGGCAATATTTATACAGTACTAATACTGTTCGTGCAACCCTTTTCCCACAAAGATATAGGAAACTTATCTTTTTCAGGATTAATTACTTATCTTCTTCGTAGCTCCATTCATCTTCTTCCAAATAGACATTAGTATTACCTATTACTTCGATAAATTCTAACCTTTCTTTCCATTTATCTTTATCTTCAGCCACCTGTTCATCATATTCATTTGATACAAAATTGTATATTAACCTACCAGAATTTGTATTGTATATTAATTCTTCTAAAAACATCTGCACATTCATGTAATCGAAAGGTAACGATTCTATTTTTTCTCCCGCTTGAGTAATCGCAAAATCCTTCCCCTTCTTTAAGACATACCATAGCAATTCTCTTTTAGAATTCTCAATTTCTTTTAAAATCCCATATAAATCCTCCTTATAATACTTGTTCAATACGAAGTTTGCAACAGAATCACTATTTAATTCATAGACATAAATATTTAATTTTATAGAAATTTTTGATATAACATTATATAATGTATGCGAAATATGTCCAATGGTTTTACTATATCTATGTTTAACTCTATCGTCAAATTCCTCTTCCTTAATATCACTTCCAAAATCTTGTAATAATTTTAATTCCATCAAATTATCTTCGTTGTAGCTAAATCTATTATATCTTCCTTCATTGTAAAACCTAGATATACATTCAAGAAATTTTCTCTCATTTTTCCCAAATGACAATTTTTCTTTTTTATTTACAAACTCATACATCCCAACATGGTTATGGCTTAACAATAACTCATTAACTTTTTGCTCATCATATGAATCATCATCATAATACATTAATTCAATTAAAATTTTGAACAACCTTTCAATTCCTTGTGCTGCTTGATACCAAGATGGTGTTAGAATATAAATAGCACAAATCAAAATGAGATATCCCCTAATCCATGTTATAATAGTTACATTACCAAAGG
>JBCLQO010000033.1:0-26258 GCA_041223665.1 Lachnospiraceae bacterium 46-15 | reverse complement strand
AATCCACAGTATCTCCAACAGTATAGCATACAGTCCTTGGAGAGGGACTATAAACACTACTACTTTATAATACGAGGGATTTATATCAAAGTATAGAGAATAACAAACAGGAGGATTTGACAACATGGAAATACTGAGATGTAACGGTATCGAAAAAGTATTTGGAAAAGGCGGGAATCAAGTTACTGCTTTAAATGGAATCAACCTATCCATTGAAAAAGGTGACTTTGTTGCAATCATTGGGGCGTCTGGCTCTGGAAAATCAACACTCCTGCATATTCTGGGCAGCGTGGACAAGCCGACAAAAGGCACTGTAACAGTAGACGGCGTTGACATTAGCGGACTGAATGCTACGGATGCAGCAATTTTCAGAAGGAGAAAGGTCGGCTTGGTTTATCAGTTTTACAATCTGATACCAACTCTGACAGCAGAAAAAAACATCCTTATGCCTATGCTTCTTGACAAGAGAAAGCCAGATGCGGAATACTTTAAAACGATTGTAAAGACATTGGGAATAGAGGATAAACTGGAAAGCCTCCCCAGTCAGTTATCTGGAGGACAGCAGCAACGGGTTGCAATCGCAAGGTCTTTGATTTACCGTCCTGCCATTCTTTTCGCTGACGAACCGACAGGAAACCTTGACCAGAAAAATTCAAAAGAAATTATTGACCTTTTAAAACTTTCAAACCGAAATTTAAAACAGACGATACTTCTTATTACCCATGATGAAAAAATTGCATTGGAAGCTGACCGAATTGTGACCATCGAAGACGGAAAAATTGTCAGCGACCATTTCCATGGCTCTGCCGAATGGCACGCGTGCCCGGAAGGGTATAAAGATATCCCTGTGGAGAAGCGGAGGTGAGCAGCATGTGGAAAGACTACTCCAGGAGCTATATTAAAAATAACCGTGCATCCAGCATATCAATTATGGCGGCTGCTCTGGCTGCCACAATGTTTTTGTCACTGTTATGCAGCATAGCTTACAATTTTTGGGCGTATGATGTTGAAAAAATCATGTTGGAGGAAGGCGACTGGCAGGGACGCATTGTTTGTGAAACCTTAGGTGCGGATGATTTATCTATGATATGTCAATTTGCGAATGTAGAAAAAGCAGTTATCAACGAGGAATTATCTAAGAGAGATGAAACGGCGGTTGATGTTTATTTTCAGAATGCCAGAACTATTTATCGTGATATGCCATTAATTGCAGCACAGCTTGGACGAAATAAAGATTCCATCCAATACAACTCATTGCTCCTATCCCGATATTTTATACACGACCCAGAGGATAAAGCGCCACCGATGCTTTTGGCACTGTATTTGGTGATACTGATTATTGTGGCGGTGTCGTTAATTTTAATTATCCGAGGCTCCTTTGAACTATCAATGAATGCCAGAATCCATCAATTCGGCATTTTTTCAAGTATTGGGGCTACACCAAGGCAAATCAGGACCTGTCTGTTGCAGGAAGCGATGGTTTTAAGCGTACTGCCAATGCTGCTTGGCAGTATGTTGGGAATTTTAATAAGCTATGGAGTAATAAGAGCAATCAATTTCTTTGCTGCGAATGCATCTGGACGCCACGAAGCTGCCTTTCAGTATCACCCGTCCATATTTGCGGCTACTGTTTTAATTTCTTTTTTAACAGTAATTTTTTCTGCATGGATGCCTGCAAGAAAATTGAGCAAAATGACGCCGCTTGAAGCAATCAGAAATACAGGCGGTTTATTGTTAAAGAAAAAGAAACATGCTAGGATTTTAACTTTTATTTTTGGTATGAAAGGCGAACTTGCAGGAAATGCATTGAAAGCTCAAAAAAAATCTTTTAGGATATCTACGTTATCATTATTGTTATCTTTTCTGGGTTTTTCTATCATGCTTTGCTTTACTACCCTTGCTGATATCAGTACCAGATATACTTATTTTGAACGGTATCAGAGTGCGTGGGATGTAATGATAACCTTAAAGGACACAGAAATATCGGATTTCAGTTTGACAACAGAATTGCAGGAGATTTCTGGCATACAGGATGCTGCGGTATATCAAAAGGCGGAAGCAGTAACATTTCTGCCGGAAGAACTACAGAGCGATAAACTGGCATCTCTTGGCGGGCTTGAAACAGTTGCGGGAACTCCAAAAGTTGAAAGTAGGTTTCAAGTATCTGCCCCGATTATCATATTGGATGATACAAGTTTTTTAAACTACTGTTCACAGATTGGCATTACTCCGAGCCTTGATGGGGCAGTCGTGTTAAATCAGATTTGGGACAACGTGAACAGTAATTTCCGTTACAGAGAGTATATTCCCTTTGTGACGGAAGATAGCCAGACAACCATGCTTTATAAGAATGACCAAAGCGTAGAAATTCCTGTTTTATCTTATACACAAACAGTCCCAAAACTGAGGGAAGAATATAAAGATTATTCTCTTGTACACTTTGTTTCACTTACGATGTGGAGGGACGCATTACGTCAGATAGGGGAAGCTGAAGACGACAGCTATATCCGTATTTTTTCAAGCGGAAACGCAAGCCTTGCAGATTTAAACAATCTGGAGAAAGATACCCGGCAGCTTGTTTCACAACAATATGAAATTGAAAGTGAAAACCGAGAACAGGAAAGATTGTCTAATGACAGTTTAATACAAGGCATGGTAATGATTTTGGGAGCTTTCTGTGTATTGCTTGCCATTATTGGGATTGCGAATGTGTTTTTAAATACGTTAGGGTTTCTCCGTCAGAGGAAGCGGGAATTCGCCCAATATATGTCTATTGGCTTGACGCCGCAGGAAATGAGGAAAATGTTCTGTATCGAAGCGTTTGTAATAGCAGGGAAACCGCTTTTCATTACATTGCCCCTTACTGTACTGTTTGTGCAGTTTGCCGTAAAAGCAAGCTATTTAGACCCAATGGTATTCTGGTCGGAAGCCCCAATTCTGCCCATTCTGATATTTGCGGCTGTGATTGTAGTGTTTGTTGCACTTGCTTATTACATTGGAGGAAAGCGTCTTTTGCACTGTGATTTGAATGAAACATTGCGGAACGATATTAGTTGAAAGCTGGGGCGAGAAAGGAATTAGATTTAAGATTGGAATGTCAGCCATAGCATAAAATGCTCTGCATTTACCGCTATGGCTGACATTCCAATCTTAAATCTAAAGGCGTGTGGACTTACCCAGGGGCTCCCTGGTTCATCTTTACAGCTGCTTCCGATATTTGCTTGGGGAAATCCCGAGCGTTTTTTTAAATACCTTTGTAAAGTAAAAGTAATCATGGTATCCTGCGGCATTTGCTACTTCTTCCACTGAGAGAGATTCGTTTTTCAGCAGTTCCTGCGCTTTCTGTATGCGGCGGGAAGTGATGTATTCGGAGAAAGAAAGCCCCAGCTCCTTCTTTATCAGTGCGCTCAGATGCCCAGAGCTGACACCGTATTTTTGGGAGAGCTCTGTGAGGGATATGTTTTCAGTGTAACGGTTCTGCATTTCCAGGAAGATACTGTCGAGAAGCTTTGGGTTTACAGTGGCTTCTGCTTCGCTGTCCGGACTGTTCTTCTCTGTGGGAAGCAGTTCACGGCAAAGATTTTGCAGTACTCTGTTCAGCTCTTTTGGCTGAACGGGTTTTAGGAGATAGTCAAAGGCTCCCTCACGTATAGCGGTGAGGGCATATTCGAACTCTGCGTAGCCTGATATCAGGACTACCCGGGTAGGGAGGTTTTCTGTGACGTGGTTCAGCAGTTCAAGACCGCTCATTCCGGGCATACGGATGTCAGTGAGGAGTACATCCGGCCGGAGGCGTTTCACGTCCTCTAAGGCAGTGACGCCGTTAGAAGCTTCTCCTATAACCTGAAAAGGCAGCTGTGATTTTTCTATTAATTTCTTTAAACCTATGGTAATCCAAACCTCGTCGTCAGCAATATATACTGTTATCATCTGTAACCTCCTGCAGATTTTCAGGGTCATCAGGAATCAGGATGGTGATACGTGTCCCTTTGCCTGATGTGCTTTCAATGTGAAATTCAAAACAATTGTCGTAAAAGAGTTTTAATCTCTGGTAAATGTTAAATAACCCTACTTTTGAAGTGTTTTCATAGGTGTCAAGTGTATCCAGGATTTCTTTGAGCCGTTCAGGTTCGATACCGCAGCCGTCATCTTCTACGACGAAGCAGAGTCGTCCGGGAGAAGGGGAGAAAATCTTGACATCCACCATTCCTTCCGTAATTTTCTGCTCCAATCCATGGAATACGGCATTTTCTACCAGGGGCTGTAGGAGCAGTTTAAAAACTTTCTTTGTTTTTGTGTCCGGTTCGGCCTCTATATCTATGCTGATTTTTCCCATAAACCGATAGTCAATAATCTTAGCATATTCCAGGATATAGTCGATTTCTTCTTCTACGCTGACGATATCATCTCCCTTGACGGCGAAGCGGAATACGTTGGCAAGAGCCATAGTAATTTCAGCAATATCATCGGCGTCCTGGTAAAGCGCCATGCCCCGGATGCATTCGAACGTATTGTAGAGGAAATGAGGATTAATCTGGTTTCGGTAGGCCAGGATTTCTACCTGGCGTTTTGCCAGCTCTGCTTCGTAAATACGCTGCTGGGAATGGCGGATTTCTGTCTGCATTTTTTGGTTTTCGTCGAGCATCCGGTTCAGGCTGTTGGCGACAATGCCAAGTTCATCCTGTCGGTTCATATCTAAACGTCTCTCAGGAGAAAGGGTGCTGCCCTGGATAAATGCCGTGATGCGCTGGATGGGCAGGGTAATCTGCCAATTGTAGTAAGCGATCAGGGCGGCGAAGAGCATCAGCGTGATAAGGAATACAGCGATGGAAGTATAGTTCAGCATTTTATCGGGCCGCTGCAGTTCTGTTTCGGGAATCACGCTTGCGATGTTCCAGTTGTTGATGCCAAGTGGATGGCTGTAAAAATATTGGGAAGAGTCGCTTTTCTGGCGTTTGGGCGGGAAAGTAAGTCCCAGGAAAGTTTCGCCGGTATATGCTAATATCCGGTTAGAGGAATCCAGCAGCAGTACCCGGGTATTTTCCGTGGCTTGGGAGTCTGTGAGGGTATCATCCAGGCTTCCGGGTTCCAGAACGAAAATGCACAGCCCCAGTGCATTCCGGTACTGAGGGCTGGTCAAATCGTAGATCGGATAGATGACCTGATAATAAAGTTTTCCGCTTTCTTTCACTAAGGTATCTGCCTGAATTTCCATAGAATCGCAAAGCTGCTTGGCTGATGCTGGAATCGCGAATTCTTTTCCCATAGCGGCTACCTGTTCCAATTCTGTATTGTAAAGATAAGCACTTAGGATATGCCCGTCCAGAATCAGGGTATTGGAAAATACGGCGGCCAGTTCGTCACTGCCCGGCAGACGTCCCAGGGAGTCGCTGGATAGATACTGCAGTGTGGTGGGAGAGTAGCAGAAAGCAGTAGCGACGTTGTAGAGGTTATCCCAATATTCATGAACATGGCTTTCTGCCTGTGCCAGAAGCCGTTTATTCATATCCAGCGTATTCTGGCGCATCAGTTCTGCGGAATAGCGAACCATCAGAAAATAGGCACAGAGCATGAGCAGCAGGATCAAAGAAATCAGGCTGGCGAGCTGATAGATAAAATGTTCACGGTATTTCTGTGCGAGTTTCATGGTTTATTTACCTTTGTCAGTGTTTTTCCGTAGTATTCAAAATTCCTGTGCATCTGTTCATTTATTTTTGCATCTAGTTTCTTAACACCTAGTTCTTTCTGGTGTTTTATAAAAATCTGGTACTGCTTTTCAAATTCTTCATCTGTAGGGGCGGAGAGAATTCTGGGAATCTGCTCCTTTCGGAAAGTTTCAAGCGCAGTGTGTATCTGACCTAATTCACTTTCGGAGGCGATGTAGTTATCCGGAAGGCGGAAAAGGGAGATGTCATACACATGGGTAGCAGGATTCCGCACAAATGCAGTTTGTATTTCTGCCAGCATACCTTCCTCGCTATCCGGATCGGGAGGCGGGGTAATGCTGTGCTCCCAGGCTGTACTGTAAAAGTTCCAAAACATAGTCAGGGCGTCCAGGGGGTCATCGGCTCTCCGTCGGCCCTCCTCAGTGCGCCGTACCAGTCCGTCGCCGTCATAGTAAAAATCCGTTCCTTCTTCGCCATAGTTGGTATAAAGGAAACCTTCATCGCTAGTGATATACTCCAGAAAATGAACCAGTTTTTCCGGGTGTCTGCAGCTTTTGGAGACAAAAGTTTGAATCCACCCGGCCGGAGTTGTCTGCTCCATCCCGAAAACGGGATGCTTTCCGGAATCAGCGAGAATTGGGCCGGTGGATATCCAGTCGGCTGCGGTAATGCTGGTGTTGGAGGTATTTCCTATGTAACAGAATACACGGCCGCTGTTTACAAGGGCCCGCATCTGCTGGTTATCAATCGCCAGATGTTCGGCATAGGCATAGCCGCGGCGAAATGCGGTATTGCAGAATTTCAGGGCATCCTTACATTCTGGCTGCAGCCATTTCTCTATGTAATTTCCGTATTCGTCAATCTGTTCGGCACCAAATGTACTGTTCAAATAGTTTAGTGAAGCTGCCTGATAATCATTTCCTTCAAGCATAAGCGGAATAACTTCCTCGCCGCCAACGCTCAGCTTCAGGGATTTTATTTTCTCAAATGCGTTTAGGATCTGGGATTCTGTCTGTAAATCCTGGGCAGTCAGACCGGCCTCATCCATCAGGCTGCGGTTCCAGATGATACCGTAGTTGTGCTGGTAACGGAACCAGTCCTCGTAGTAGGAGGTGGGTTCCTGCCAGATAGCCCGTGCGTCTGCGGAATTCATGTGGGAGGGGACGGAGTACCAGCCCCCATACTGGTGGATCTGCTCCTGGCGCATATCGTCCGGAAATCTGGTGAGGAGGTGGGAATCCGGGCTGTATTTCTGCAGCAGCTCGTCCAATTTCCACACCTTTCCAGAGTCGATTAGCTGCCGGAGCATAGCAGAATCGACGACAGAGATAAGGTCAGGCAGTTCATCTTTCAGGAGCAGCAGGCTCAACTGTTTATCAGCTTCCTGCGGCGGGTTAGAGATATCGAGCACGACTCCGGTTTTTTGGGAAACTCCGGCAGTGATGGTGCCGTCTTCAAGGCTCCAGCCCGGAAAGTTCCAGAAAGATACATCGGAAAATAAACTAAGTGTTGTGTATTCTTCCTCTGCCTGGGGGGAAACGGAAAACAGGCTGCAGCCTGTCAAAAGCACGGTGATGGCAGAGATGAATGAAAATTTTTTGAAGTATTCCATCAAAAATCGCGCCTCCTAATGTAATTTCTTAATATTATAACACAAAAGAAAAGCAAAGAGTTTGAGTGACAGGACAAAAAATAGTACAAAAATTAAAAAAATATTGCATATGATTTTGTACAATCTGCTCCTATAATAAGAATCATATGGCATAAAGGAGGAGAAAAAATGCGAAATAGAGAGAGACAAAGAGTTTTAGCGCTTTTCATAGGTGTGGTGATGTTTGTTCTGAGCTTTGGCTCATGTCTGCTCCCAGGGGAGGTACAGGCAGCCGGCAGCGCAGCGGCAGAACTGAAACAGACATATTCCCAGACAAGGACAGAATTGAAATCCGTGCTGGATGTGGTAGAGGCATTGAAGCCGGAGGATTATACACCGGAGACTTATCAACAGCTGGCAGCGGCGATTGCAGAGGCAAAGCAGCTTTATCAATCTGAAGAGGCAGATGAACAAGAGATGAAGGAAAAGATAGAACGGCTGCACAGCTTGGCAAAGAACCTGAAATCTGCCAGTGAAGCAGAATACGAAAGACTGGTGCAGGAGCTGGAAAATAAAAAAGAAGAACTCGGGAACAGCCAGAACCAGATGGCAAGTCTGGAGGAAGAAGTACGCAGGCTGGCGGAGGAAGCGGTCAGGATGCGGGCAGCACTTGAACAGTCAGAAAAAGAGGCCGCAAAGATGCGGGAAGAATTGCAGAAACTGCAGAGGGGTACGTTGCTGAAAAAGGGTGATACAACCGAAGCGAACGGTGTAAAATACCGTGTGACAGATGTGGGAGAAAAGCTGGCGGAGGCATATGGTGTTTCTGATAAAAACCGAGAGACAGTTAAGGTGGCAGATACAGTAACGATTAATGGTGGAATCTGTAAGGTTACTGCCGTGGCAGATAAAGCATTTTCAGGCATGAAAAAGCTGAAAAAAGCAGAAATCGGCAAGAATATTACCAGCGTTGGCAAGAAAGTTTTCTATAAAGATAACAAGCTTGCCAGGATAACGGTAAAGAGCACCGCGCTGGAGAAAGTGGGCGCCCAGGCACTGAAAGGCATTTCAGCGAAGGCAGTCATCAAAGTGCCCAAAGCGAAGAAAAAAGCCTATACACGCCTGTTTAAAGGAAAAGGGCAGAAGAAATCAGTAAAGGTTAAGTAGTTACTTACAAGGAGGAACGATTTATGCGTATGAAAAAATATCTGAGCGGTATTCTGGCGCTGGCGCTGGCATTCAATACAGGCACTGTCCGGCCGCTGGCGGCAGGAAATGAACAAGCTGGGCGGGCAGTAAACCAGGTAGCGTCCGCTGAGGAAACAGTTTATGTAAATTCTTATGGGACAGGGAAACGGTCGGTGTCTTTTAATGAGCACTGGCGTTTTTACCTGGGGGATCTAAACGGGGCGGAGGCGGTGGCCTACAATGATGCTGCCTGGACGGATGTAAACCTGCCTCATGACTACAGCATCGACCAGGGCTACTCTACAGCAGCCCCGGCCGAGCAGGAGAGCGGCTATGTCCTGGGCGGTACCGGGTGGTACAGGAAAAGCTTTACTCTGGACGGGGATGTGCAGGGTAAGCGGGTGAGCGTAGAATTTGATGGCGTATATATGAATGCCACGGTTTACCTGAACGGTCAGAAGCTGGGTATCCATCACTATGGGTATACGCCATTTTCGTTTGTATTGCCAGAGGACAGGCTGAATTTCGGAGGGCGCGAAAATGTGCTGGCGGTAAAGGTGGAGCATAAGCAGCCCTCTAGCCGCTGGTATTCGGGAAGTGGCATTTACCGTGATGTAAATCTTACAATTACAAATCCGGTACATGTGGCATATTACGGAACCACAGTAACTACGCCGGATATTGAAAACGGAACGGGGACTGTGAGCGTAAAAACTGCGGTACAAAATGACAGCCGCCAGGCTGTGAATATTTCTGTGCTCCAGAAAGTGTATGAGCTGGATGGCCCAGAGCCAATCGTGACCGGACAGAAAACGGCAGCGCAGAGCGTGGCAGCAGGCCAGACCGCGGACATTACGGACACAGTGACTGTGCCGTCGCCGAAGCTCTGGTCTGATAAGACGCCAAATATGTATACAGTCCGCACGGAGATATATGTGGGAGAGGACATGGTGGATTCTTATGATTCGGATTTTGGCTTCCGCTGGACGAAATTTACAAGGGACAATGGATTTTTCCTGAATGGGCAGAATGTGAAACTGCACGGCGTATCCATGCATCATGATCAGGGAGGGCTTGGCTCTGAGGCATGGCGCCGCTCCGTTGAGCGCCAGGTAGAAATCCTTCAGAAAATGGGAGTCAATGCTATCCGTGTAACTCATAACCCGGCTTCCCAGGTGTTGATTGACATATGTAACCGTAAGGGGGTTATGCTGGTAGAGGAATCCTTTGACTGCTGGCTTTCCGGTAAAGCGGGAAATACCGAAGATTATGGAAAATGGTTCTCGCAGCCCATTGAAGAGGAAAATCATATTGTGGCAGGCGAAGACTGCGAGCAGTGGGCGGAATTCGATTTGAAAATGATGGTAAAGCGTGGACGCAATGCACCTTCGATTATTATGTGGAGCCTGGGAAATGAGATTTTCCAACAGCTGATTGACAGCAGTATGAACAGTCAATTCCCGGACATGGCGAAAAAGCTGATTACCTGGGTAGGCGAGGAGGACGCAACCCGGTACGTGACCTTTGGGGATAACTGGTTTAAAGGAAATGAGTCAAATGGAAGCCATGTGGCGACACAGGTCGCAAGGGTGTTTGCTGAGGCGGAAAAGTATGGGATACCGGGCGGGCTTCCTGGATACAACTATGGAAATTCCGGGCAGATTAATAACGGGCATAACCAGGGATGGATGGTATATGGTTCAGAGACAGCGTCTGCTGTCAACAGCCGCGGTGTGTATGACAGGAAAAACAGCAACAGCGACGGCAATGTGGGCGACAGGCGTCTGACTTCTTATGATAAGAGCGCTGTAGGCTGGGGGCATACAGCCAGTGACGGTTTGTGGATTACGATGCGCCAGGCTTTTAATGCAGGTGAGTTTGTGTGGACGGGATTTGATTACATCGGTGAACCGACTCCATATAACTGGCAGGGAACGGGTTCAAATGGTACTTGGCCGAATGTCTCAAAAAGCTCTTATTTTGGAATTATTGATACGGCGGGCTTTCCGAAGGACAGCTACTATCTGTACCAGAGCCAGTGGAACGATGAGCTTCATACCCTTCATGTGCTGCCGGTATGGAATGAAGATGAAATCATGAAGGACAGCAGCGGAAAAGTGGAGGTGGTTGTCTACAGCGACGCTCCGGTGATCAAGCTGTATCTGAACGGCGAAGAGGTGGGAACAGCAAAGGCTGTATACACAGATATGCCGGCAGGAGGCTACCAGAATTATACGACAGGTACAGGATGTTTTGACACTGGCAAGGCAAACGGTTCTTCTTCCTCATCCCTGTACGCGACGTTTCAGGTACCTTATGAAGAGGGGAAACTGGAGGCAAAGGCATTTGAAGCTAACGGAATTACCGAGATTAAAGATACAGATGGACGAAGCTATGTAGAAACTACGAAGAATGCCAACAGGCTGGCGGTATCCGCAGACCGTGGGAAGATTGTGGCAGACGGTAAAGATTTAAGCTATATTACAATTGACGTGACAGATTCGGACGGGAAATTTGTAAACGGCGCAGAGCCTGAAATCACGGTTTCCGTGGAAGGAGCCGGAAAGCTCCTGGCGTTGGATAATGGTGTGCAGAATGACGTGACAGCTCACGGCGAGCCTGTCAGGAAAGCCGGGAAAGGAAAACTACTGGCAATCGTACAGTCTACAGAGGAAGCAGGAAACTTTACAGTGACGGCAAGTGCGCCGGGCTATGCGGGCGGCACAGTGACGGTGGAGACAGAGGCAGACGGCGGTTCAGGAACCACGGAAAAAAGTGTGGTGAGCTATAGACTGTCAAGGAATTATTATGTGAAGCGGGGGGCATCGCCTTCGCTGGCGAATACAGTACAGATAAATTATACAGACGGCACATCGGAGAATAAACAGGTGACATGGGATGCGGTGCCATCGGGACAGGACAGCTATTCTGTATATGGTACGGTTAAAGATTTGGGACTGCGTGTTTCCGTTAATGTCATGGTAATAGGAGATGTGGCAAAAGTGCTGAATTATTCAGCAGCCATCGGAAAAGGTGCAGAAATTTCCCTGCCGTCCACACGCCCGGCAGTGGCGCCAGACGGTACAGTAATGACGGCAGAATTTCCGGTAGAATGGAGTATTCCGGCTGCGCTCACGGCATCGGCAGGCACGAAACAGGTAAAAGGAAAAGCGGATGTATTTGGTGAGGAAATGGAAGTAACAGCTTCTGTGCGTGTTACAACAGGAGGCTACAGGGACGGTGATGAGGCTCTGCCGAATGTGCCGGAAATGTATATTAACGGCGTGTCCAGCAAAGACAGCAGTACGGTTGCTAATGTGTTGGAGAAGCTGAAGGATGGAAGAGTTTCTAAGGAAGATGTGGCATGGAGCGGACGGGGGACTTTGGATTTCCGCCTGGATACGGCAATTGACCTGAAAGATTTCACCCTCTATCTGAAAGATACAGCTCCGCTGTCTGGTACGATGAAAGTTTATTCCTCTGGGGATAATGGTGCAAGCTGGAATCTGTCAGATTGTAAAGTTACGAACAGGAAAGCGGACGGAGTAACTATCCGCACCCTGGCGCCTGAAAATACGGCGTCGGAAACCTGGTATCGTGTGGAATTTGAAAAAACGGCGACGCTGGTTGAGCTGGAAATGAACACCCGGATTCCGACTTTCCCTGTGGGGACAGAGGCGGCCCTGGCTTCCCTGAATGTGGGAGGGCACATTGCGAACAGTGCGACTATCGAAAAGGGATGGTACGGCTTGGAGGATACAAGCCTGGACGCCGCAGATATTACGGCTGTCGGAAAAGACAATGCAAGTGTCACCGTTCTGCCGAAAGACAGGGAGAATATTTTGCGTATCCTTCTGGAATCTGAGAACCATGGAACACGCAGTATTTATCAGGTGCGATTGGGGCAGCTGAATATCAGCAGCAACGCAAATGATGCTTCCAGTGATTATGCGTATGGGAATATGAAGCTGACAGCTCCAAGTTACCACGGGGATGAACCGCCGGAAAAAGCAAATGATGGAAACACGGGTACTATCTGGCACAGCCGTTGGGGAAATACCGGCAGCGGGGAAATGAATTTGACGAATCTTCCGGAGCAGCGCTATCTGCAGATGGAGCTGCAGGAGACGGCAATGGTGAACGGGCTGCGCTATCTGCCTCGTTCAAGTGATAAAAACGGTATTGTACTTCAATATGAAATTAAGGTCAGCATGGATGGACAGTCCTGGACGTCTGTTTCCACAGGAAACTGGAATACTGCCGTTGAGTGGAAGCTTGCAGAGTTTGCGTCCGTACAAGCAAAATATATCCGCCTGTATGGGGTGGCAACTTCCGATAATAGCGGCAATGCAGCAAATCAGTTTATGTCAGCGGCAGAGGTGAGGGTTCGCTGCGCGGCAAAGGAACTTTACAGCGGAAACACCACGGTGGCAGTGGCAGAGGAAATGCTGGATTATACGGGAGAGGCAGTCACGCCGAAACCGACAGTTACCTACAAGGCTTCGGCGGAAGCAGAGGGAGTTGTTCTTACAGAAGGCACAGACTACGCGTTGAGTTACCGGGATAATGTGGAGCCAGGCACCGCAGCTGTAATAGTTACCGGAATAAACAGCTATTCGGGTATCGTGGAGGCAGACTTTACCATCCGGGCAATAGATGTGGAAGTTACGGAGTATGAGACCGTAAACGTTACCACTGGAAAGGGTGAATATCCTGGATTGCCGGGAACGGTTACTGCTGTTACAAATATCGGGCAGCAGCTTATGGAAGTACGGTGGGATACGATTAACAGCAGTCTTGTGGATAAGTTCGGTACATTTACCGTGTACGGGACGGTAGCGGGCACAGATGCACGCATTCCGGCACGGGTGACTGTCAGTGATATCATCGGCGTGCGGCAGGTGACGCTGGCGGCTGCGAGAGGTACGGAACCGGATATGCCTAACCAGGTGACAGTTTATTACAGCAACGGTGATACTGCAGAGCGCGATGTGATATGGGATATGGCAGAGGCGGATTTTGATACGGCGGGCAGCGTCAGGGTAACAGGAAGCGTAGGGAAGGCTCAGGCTGTAGCTGTAATCCGTGTGGAAGAAGTTACGGCAGACGTAAACAATACGCCGATATACACAAACCTTGCGTTAAATGAAAACGGAGCTTCCGCGCCAAAGGAGTGGCCAAGGACATTTGCATATATTTCTCCGTCAGGCGATCCGGCACACAATGCGACAGATGGTGTCAAGGACTTTGTCAGCAGCGCTTCGAAGAAGATTTGGAGCGACTGGGAGAGTGGGAAGTACCACACGAATACAGGGGCAGCAGTGGGAGCGGATGACCGCCTTCCTTTTGTGGCAACTGCGTTTGGCAAGGATGGTTCTGCGGACAGTGCAGATCAGAAGAAATATACGGTCAATAAGGTTTCCATAGGATTTATGGAAGAAGATGGAGACAGTGAACATAAGGTGCGGCTGCCGCAGGCTTACAAAATTGAATATTATAAGGCCAACAGTGGCGTAATTCCGGCAAACAGGCTGGAAAATGATTCGGCAGGAGGCTGCAGTAATACTAAGGGATGGGGGGCGGATAACCCAATTAAGGCATTTGACGGATGGGAGGAAGTTAAGTATATCAGCAAACCAGATGTGCCGCGCCTGGACGGATTTAAACAGATGGTGGACGTTACGTTCCAGGCAGTGGAGACGACGGCAGTCCGTATCACCCTGACTCCACTCAACCAGAACTGGACGGGGCTGGAAGAATTTGAGGTCTATTATGATCCGGTTGTGAAGAACGATGCGTATGAAGTGACGGAAATCTGTGTGGATGGTACAGATGTGTTGGGAAGATTTGATAAAAATACCAAAACGCTGGAGCTTTCTGCTGAGAGCGGTGTGATTACTGCAGAAGCTACAAACAATGCTTCCGTGACGGTGCTGGATGCCGTAGGCGGCATAGCAAAAGTGATTTTTGTGCCTGAAAATGGGGACGAGTCGAAAAAGCAGGAGTATACTGTCAAATTTCAACAGGTACAGGAAAGTCAAAAATATCTGGTATCTGCAGAGGATGATCTGGTTGAGATGGAACAGGGCGAGGCAGCCCAGGGGTTCCGGGTGGCATTCTGGGCAAAGGCAGGATATACATTTGCGGAGGCACCGATTATCGTAAAGAGTGCGGACGGCATTGCGGCAGATATTTCAGTGACGGAGAAGGACGGCAGCTATGCGTTTACTATGCCGGGATATCCGGTAACCATCCGGGGAGCGGCAGTTCCGGAAGTTTATACGATTGCGTATGAGCTGAACGGTGGAACGGCCGAGAACCGGACAGAATACACGGTAGAGACGCGGGACTTCACATTGAGAAACCCAGTAAAAGAGGGTGCGGTTTTTGTGGGATGGAGCAGTGAAACAGTGACGGAGCCGCAGCTGCAGATGATAGTAAAAGAGGGGACTACAGGAAATCTGAAATTCACGGCAAACTGGCGGGAAGGCACGAGCTGCACTGTAACCTTTGATTCTGACGGCGGTACTCCGGTAGAAACACAGGAGGTTGATGTACGCGCAGGGAAAGTAACGGAGCCGGAGGCACCGAAGAAGCGGGGCTATACATTTGAAGGGTGGTATGCCGATGCGGAACGGAGCCGGCAATGGGATTTTGCGCAGGATAAGGTGCTGGGCGATATGGTGCTCTATGCGAAATGGGCAGAGGCTGCAGTTATCGTTAATACCAAAATGCCAGCGCGTCTGTTTGGAAAAGCATTTAGGATGCCGGAAACAATCAATGTCACATCTGTAGGTGAGAGATTTGATACAGATGTGGTATGGAACAAAGAGGATGTTGCAGCAGTTATGGCGGCTGCTGAAGTGGGAAGATATACTGTCAGGGGAACGCTTACCGGGCTTGGGGACCGAGCTGTCCGGACAGAGATTATAGCGTCTCCCGCAGATATTATCTACTTTGTGGACAGCGGTGCAGATACATTTACAGAGAAAGGCGCGCTGCTTGCAGAGGCTAATGCGGCAACAATGCGGAATGAAACGCCTGACGGCGCGTACAGCCCAGAAACAGGCTGGGGATTTACAAATGATGTATCGGAGCTTGAAATAAATGGGAATGGAGATGCCTATACAACCATACGGAATTTCAAATCAGAAGTTAATGGAAAGACCTTGACTTACCAGTTTGCGCTTGAGGCGGGCGTTTATGATATCGCGGCAGGGTTCTATGACCCGTGGGCACAGTGGGCAAAGGATAACCGCCATGCGAAAGTATTTGTGGCAGATGCGGCAGGAAAAGAACTTGCGGCAAAAGCCGATCACAATATCAAAGACAAAGAACAGGTGGATTTCCAGAAGATAACACTGGAGAAAGCGGGGAGCATCACGTTGAATGTGGCGCCAGTTAACAGCGGAGAAAACAGCGATGTGATGATTAGCTATATTGTAATTTCGCAGCAGCCTGAGTATGCAGAAGAAAAAGCAGGTTTGAAAGCGGCGCTCGATATTGCGTCATCCCTGAAGAGGGCAGATTATACAGAAGAGAGTTACCAGAGGCTGCTGGCAGCTATCTCTGAAGCCCAGGGCATGTATGAGTCAGGAAAGGCAACAGGGGAAGAACTTATGGCTCAGGTCGACAAACTGGCGGATGCTGTGAAAAACCTGAAACCTGCTGTGAAAGATGACTATTCAGCTATCCAGGAAGAAATTAGCAAGAAGCAGGAGGAACTGAATGCGGCAGCAGCGCAGGCGAAGAAGCTGGAAGAAGAACTGAACAGGCTAAAAGCCGAGGCGGAAAAAATGGAGGCTGCTCTGGCAAAATCCCAGGCGGAGACGGACAAAATCAGAGAAGAGCTGAAAAAGCTCCAGATGGGAGAAAGCACGCTGAAAAAAGGCGATACTGACAGTGCAGGAGGTCTGAGATACCGCGTAACAGATGCAGCAAAGAAGCAGGCTGAGGTATATGGCGTAGAAAACAAGAAGCTGAAAACAGTAAAAGTGGCAGATACCGTAAAAATTCACGGAGTCTCCTGCACAGTGACAGGCATCGCGGCAAAAGCATTTTCGGGGCTTAGAAATGTAAAAAAAGCCGAGATTGGCAAAAATGTTGTGTCGATTGGAAAGCGCGCGTTCTATGGAGATAAGAAACTTGCCAGAATAACCGTAAAAGGCACTGAGCTGAAGAACGTGGGAAGCCAGGCGCTGAAAGGGATTTCTGCAAAAGCGGTCATCAAAGTGCCAAAAACGAAGAAAAAGGATTATACGCGTCTGTTTAAGAAAAAAGGCCAGAAGAAGAGTGTGAAAATTAAATAAAAAGTTATTGACACACTTGGACGAGTGTACTATAATATCTCAATGTGACGAAGCATGTAAACGTCTAGCCATAGCCCCGGTATGACGGTTTACGATAGAAGCAGCAGTTAAATTATCAAGGAGGAAAAACCATGAATAGTTATATGGCTAGTCCAGCAACAATTGAAAGAAAATGGTATGTAGTAGACGCTACCGGATATACATTAGGACGTTTAGCTTCAGAAGTAGCAAAGATTTTAAGAGGAAAGAATAAACCAATCTTTACTCCGCATATGGATACAGGTGACTATGTAATCGTGACGAATGCAGAGCACATCAAAGTTACAGGAAAGAAGCTTGACCAGAAGATTTATTACAGGCATTCTGACTATGTAGGCGGTATGAAAGAAACTACCTTGAAAGAAATGTTAAATAAGAAACCTGAAAGAGTAATCGAGCTGGCAGTTAAAGGGATGCTTCCGAAGGGACCTTTGGGAAGGCAGATGATTACGAAACTTCACGTATACGCCGGACCGGAGCACAAACATGAAGCTCAGAAGCCGGAAGTATTAACATTTTAATAGGAGGTAAAGAACATTGGCTAGTGCAAAATTCTACGGTACAGGAAGAAGAAAAAAATCTATCGCAAGAGTATATTTGATGCCGGGAACAGGCAAGATTACGGTTAATAAAAGAGATATTGACGATTATTTCGGTCTTGAGACACTGAAAGTTATCGTTCGCCAGCCGCTGGTAGCTACAGAGACGGTTGATAAGTTTGATGTTCTGGTAAATGTACACGGTGGCGGGACTACAGGACAGGCCGGAGCCATCAGGCACGGTATTTCCAGAGCGCTGCTTCAGGCAGACGCAGATTACAGGCCGACACTCAAGAAAGCCGGATTCCTCACAAGAGATCCGAGAATGAAAGAGAGAAAGAAATACGGTCTCAAAGCTGCACGTCGTGCGCCGCAGTTCTCAAAACGATAAGCAGTTATTTTACAAACAGAGATATATGGAAACGTGGAAACGCCTTGGAATGCTTGCATTTCAAGGCGTTTTATAATGACATCGCGGGCATTTGGCTTGACGCAGAATTCTACTTATGCTAATATGTGTATAACAGTTGCTGAATAAAGAATAGAGTACGAAAATGGCTGCGCCTGTTCCCCGACGGGTATCTTGTCAGGAGAAGGGCTGGCCAATAACGAGAAGGTGAATGAATGGTCATCAAAATTGATTTTCAGAGCAGTGAGGCTCTGTATATCCAGCTCAGGAATCAAATTATTCTGGGCATTGCCACTTCACGGATACAGGAGGGAGACGCGCTTCCTTCTGTCCGGCAGTTAGCGGAGGACATAGGCATTAATATGCATACAGTGAACAAAGCCTATGCGGTTCTGCGCCAGGAAGGATTTTTGACGATTGACAGACGCAGGGGGGCAGTGATTGCCCTGGATGCGGACAAGATGCAGGCGCTGGATGAAATGAAGAGGAGCTTGCGGGTGCTTTTGGCGAAAGGAAGGTGTAAAAGCATTTCCTGTCAGGAGGTGCATGAACTGGTGGATGAAATATTTGCTGAATATGCACAGGAGCAGTGAGCGGGACGAAAAACAAAACAGGAGGACATAATATGCGGGAGCAGTTTACAGAATGTGCAAATAAGGCGTTGAGCCTGGCAGAAAAGAAGGCAAAAGAGTATGGGACAGGGTATGTTGGTTCGGAACATCTTCTGCTAGGGCTTCTGCTGGAGCCGGCGGGAGCAGCCGGAATGGTGCTGCGGGAGGCGGGCGTCGAGCTGGAAAAGCTTCTGGATTTGGTTGATAAGCTGATTGTGCCCGAGGGGGATTTGAAGGATGCAGGCGGGTATACGCCGCGGACACTGCAGATTCTGGAAAACAGTGAAAGGGAGGCGGCTGACCTTCAGATGGAGAAAGTGGGAACAGAGCAGATTCTGATTGCGATGATTAAAGATGCGGAGTGTGTGGCCACTAGGCTTCTCCATACGTTAGGGGTAAATCTCCAGAAACTTTATATGTCGATTTTGGACAGCATGGGGATTGAGGAAGAAATGTATAAAGAACTGGCGCAGCATGCCAGAAATGCGAAGAACAGACAGGGAGGGAGTGAGACCCCTGTGCTTGATCAGTACAGCCGTGATCTGACCCAGATGGCGGCGTCAGGCGAACTAGACCCTGTAATTGGGCGGGAAGCTGAGATTGAGAGGATTCTGCAGATTCTGAGCCGCAGGACAAAAAATAACCCGTGTCTGATTGGGGAGCCGGGGGTGGGAAAAACAGCCGTAGTAGAAGGGCTTGCCCAGCGGATTGCAGAGGGGGCGGTTCCGGAGCAGATGAAGGGCAAACGTGTTATGAGCCTGGATATGGCGAGTATGGTAGCGGGCTCTAAGTACCGGGGCGAATTTGAGGAACGTATAAAGAGCGTGCTGGCAGAGGCGGCAGACAGCCGCGATGTGCTGCTGTTTATTGACGAGCTGCACACGATTATCGGTGCAGGCGGTGCGGAAGGGGCGATGGATGCCTCCAATATTATGAAGCCGGCATTATCCAGGGGGGAAATCCAGGTGATCGGTGCGACTACCATTGGAGAGTACCGGAAGCATATTGAGAAAGATGCGGCGCTGGAGCGGAGGTTCCAGCCAGTAACCGTGGAGGAGCCGACAGAGGAAGAAGCAATCGAGATTTTGAAAGGGCTCCGTCCGAATTATGAGGAATATCATCGGGTAACAATTACCGATGAGGCTGTAGAGGCAGCCGTGGAGCTGTCCAAACGCTATATCAGCGACCGTTTTCTGCCGGATAAAGCCATTGATTTAATGGATGAAGCAGCGTCAAGAAAGCAGTTGAAAGGATATAAAATGCCAGACCGCCTGAAAGCATTAAAAGAAGAAATTATCCGTTTGGGAGAAGAAAAAGAAAGCGCGGTCAAAGCCGGAGATTTTGAGAGGGCTGGAGAGATACAGAGGGAGCAGGAGGAGCGGCGAAAGAAGCTGCAGCGCCAGGAGCGGAGCCAGAGTAAAAAGGACGAGGCAAAAAGATTGGAAGTTGGCGAGGAAGATGTGGCGGAAGTTGTATCCGGATGGACAAAGATTCCGGTGCAGCGGCTTGCAGAGAAGGAATCCCAGCGTCTGCTTAAAATGGAGAAGCTTCTTCACAAACGGGTCGTTGGGCAGGAGGAAGCGGTGAAGGCTGTGGCAAAAGCAGTCAAGAGGGGGCGCGTGGGACTGAAAGACCCGAAACGTCCGATAGGCTCCTTTCTGTTTCTTGGTCCTACGGGAGTAGGGAAAACGGAGCTTTCGAAAGCGTTGGCAGAGGCGGTGTTCGGCAGTGAGCAGGCAATGATACGGGTGGATATGTCCGAATATATGGAAAAGCACAGCGTATCGAAATTAGTAGGTTCTCCCCCCGGATATGTAGGTTACGATGAGGGCGGCCAGCTCAGTGAGAAAGTAAGGCGGAATCCTTACGCAGTTATTTTGTTTGATGAGATTGAGAAGGCACATCCTGATGTGTTTAATATTTTGCTGCAGGTGCTTGATGACGGTCATATTACCGATTCTCAGGGGCGGAAAGTAGACTTTAAAAATACGATTCTGATAATGACATCCAATGCGGGCGCCCAGTCTATCATCACTCCGAAGAAATTAGGCTTTGTCTCCGGGGATAATGAAAAGCGGGATTATGAAATGATGAAAAACGGGGTCATGGAGGAAGTGAAGCGGCTGTTCCGTCCGGAATTCCTCAACCGCATTGATGAAATCATCGTATTTCACTCACTGGGGAAAGAGCATATCAGGAACATCGTTAATATCTTGCTTCAAGGTTTTGCGAAACGCTGTAAGGAACAGATGGATATTACTCTGAAAATGCAGAGTACAGCTAAGAGCCTTATTGAAGAAGCGGGATATGACCCCAAATACGGTGCGCGTCCTTTAAAACGGGCAATCCAGAATAAAATCGAAGATGCCCTGGCGGAAGAAATCTTAAAGGGAAATATAAAAAATGGAGACACCGTTTCTGTGGGTGTGAAAGGGAAAGAAATTAAGTTCTCAACAGTTAAAAAAATGCCTTGACAAAAGGGGCGGCAGGTGATAATTTAATGATATGATATAGTATGTTACTTGTGATGGAGGCATTAACTATGCATAAATATTTTGGATGTTTATGTGTGTTAATGCCTTTTTTGTACCATAGAAAATCCAGTCCTTAATACACAAAAGACATCCATTCAAAAAAGAAAAGGAGAGAAGAGAATGAAGGACAAGATTTTTGGTGTACTGCAGCGGGTGGGAAGATCATTTATGCTTCCTATCGCTATCCTGCCGGTGGCAGGGCTGTTACTTGGGCTGGGCGGCTCACTTACAAATGAGACGATGCTCGAAACCTACGGACTTATGGATGTGATGGGACCGGGGACGTTTTTAAACGCAGTGTTCCAGGTGATGAGTGACGCAGGGAATATTGTGTTTGCGAATCTGCCGATTATTTTTGCTATGGGCGTGGCAATCGGAATGGCAAAAAAAGAGAAGGAAGTCGCAGCACTGGCAGCGGCAATTGCATTTTTTATTATGCATGCGTCTATTGGCGCTATGATTGCAAACCATGGCGGTGCAGAACAGATGCTGAACGGCGCGACAGCTTCGGTATGCGGCATTACATCCCTGCAGATGGGTGTGTTTGGCGGAATTTTAGTAGGTCTTGGCGTAGCAGCACTGCATAATAGGTTTTATAAAATTGAGCTGCCGCAGGTTTTATCCTTTTTTGGAGGCACAAGGTTTGTTCCGATTATCTCTGCGCTGGCATATACGGTAATCGGAATTCTGATGTTTTACATCTGGCCGGTGATTCAGAACGGTATTTATGCAGTAGGAAATGTTGTGTTGAATTCTGGTTATGCGGGAACATGGGTATATGGCTTGATGGAACGTCTTTTGATTCCGTTCGGCCTTCATCATGTATTCTATCTCCCATTCTGGCAGACAGCGCTGGGCGGCACGATGGAAGTGGCAGGCCAGATGGTAGAGGGTGCGCAGAATATTTTCTTTGCACAGCTTGCAGACCCGTCTACAGAGCAGTTTGCGGTGTCTGCCACAAGGTTTATGTCAGGGAAATTCCCTCTGATGATTTTCGGGCTTCCGGGTGCGGCGCTTGCTATGTATAAGACAGCGAAGCCAGAAAAGAAGAAAGTAGTCGCGGGGCTTCTCATGTCGGCGGCGCTTACTTCTATGCTGACAGGTATTACGGAGCCGCTCGAATTCACATTTTTATTTGTAGCGCCGCTGCTGTATGGAATCCATTGCGTCTTTGCAGGAGCTGCCTATATGCTGATGCATATATTCAACGTAGGCGTGGGAATGACATTTTCAGGCGGTATGATTGATTTGTTCCTGTTCGGAATTCTTCAGGGAAATGGAAAGACGAATTGGATATGGGTGGTAATCGTAGGAATTGTGTATTTTGTCGTATATTACTTCCTGTTCAGCTTCCTGATTCGGAAGATGGATCTGAAGACGCCGGGACGTGATGATTCAGAAGAAGTAAAACTGTACCGCAGAAGCGACGTAGATGCAAAAAAGAAAGGTACGGCAGACGGAGGACACGCGGAGGATGAGCTGTCAAGGAGAATCTGCCAGGGCCTCGGCGGAAAGAAAAATATTTCGGATGTAGACTGCTGTGCGACAAGACTCCGCTGTACGGTGTACAAAGCAGAACTGGTAAATGACAATATGCTGAAAGGGACAGGAGCTTCCGGTGTGGTACACAAGGGGAACGGCGTACAGATTATCTATGGTCCCCGTGTGACAGTGGTGAAGTCCAATTTGGAGGACTATCTGGAAACAGCTCCGGATGAAGAGTATATTGGCGGCAGCGCGGAGACAGCGGAAGCAGAGCATGTGCAGGAAACGTCAGAAAGGAAAGTGAAGGAATCTGTTATCATTTCCAGTCCAATCAGCGGAATGGCAGCAGATTTGGCGACGGCGCCGGACGAAGCATTTGCAGGAAAAATGATGGGCGACGGAGCTGTGGTAACGCCGGCAGATTCTTACGTAAGAGCACCAGAGGACGGAGAAGTAGGATTTGTGTTTGAAACAGGCCATGCAGTTGGCTTTGTGACAGATTCAGGAATGAACCTTTTGATTCATGTGGGGATTGATACAGTGAATTTAAAAGGAGAAGGATTCGAAGTACTTGTGGAAAATGGGCAGAAAGTGAAAAAAGGTGATCCGCTGCTGAAGCTGGATTTGGAATATCTGAAAGCACATGCGCCATCCATCGTGTCTCCGGTTCTGTGCACAGAATTGGAAGAAAATCAGCAGGTACGTCTGTTGAAAGCAGGTACGATTCAGGCGGGCGAGGCATTGTTTGCGGTGGATATTTGTGAGTAAAGATATGCTATTATTTGGGATAGAGACCGAGGCGGTACGCATCTGCCGTATTGCCGGCTCTCTTCCCGGAACGATAAGAAAATTAAAATGCAGGCGGGAAAAGTATGTATAGGATAACAAAAGTGTTGAACCATAATGCTGTTCTGGCGGTTCGGGTAGAAGATAATCAGGAATGTATGGTTATGGGAAAAGGCGTTGGCTTTGGGAGGAAAATAAGTGAACGGATAGAAATCCGGGAAGAGGATGTGGTATATTCCCTGAAAGAGTCCACCGAACGGGGAGATGCGAGGGATATTATAAAATCTGTATCCCCGGACTACCTTGAGATTGCGAATGAAGTATTGAACGAAGCAGAGAAAATTTTTGGAAAAATTGACAGATCCATACTTTTCCCGATGGCAGATCATATTGCATATGCTGTGAAGCGGATTCAGAATCATGAGCAGATTAGCAATCCGCTGACAGAAGATATCAGAGCCCTTTTTCACATGGAATATAAAGCTGCACAGTGCGTTGTGCCGATCTTGAAAAGGCGGCTTCAGGTAGAGATTGACGAGGATGAAATAGGATACATAGCTCTGCATGTACATTCGGCGATTGAAGATGAGAAAGTGTCCCAAGCAATGCAGATTGCGCTTGTGGTGAGAGAGTGCGTTTCTTTGGTTGAAGAGGAGATGGGCAGAAAGATTAATGTTATGTCGCTCTCCTATAATCGTTTGATGAACCATGTGAGGTATATGGCAGCCCGTGTTCTGAATAAAGAGTCACTGAAATTGAGTATGAACGATTATATGAAAGTAAAATTTCCTGAATCCTATAAAATTGCAGAGAAGGTATGTGAACAGACCGGGAAAAGGCTGAAATGTACACTGGAGGAAGCGGAAATCGGATATTTGGCGATGCATATCGAACGTGTGACCAGTGGAGAACTGGATGGATAAAATAGTAATAGCGTTACTATTATGAAATGATTTAAGGTCAAGAAACGCTGGCATATTTTTCGGAACTGTGATAAAATCTAACTATAGATATTTGTGTTTTAATCACAGCAAGAGAAGACCAGGAGGGCATAAAGATGTCAGTAATTAGTGAATTAATACGTACAGAAGCGGACGGCACGATTAGCTTTGGAAACTATGAACTGAGCCAGAAATCCAAATTATCGGATTTTGAACATAAAGGTGATTTGTATAAAGTAAAGACTTTTAAGGAAATCACCAAATTAGAAAGGAATGGCATGTTCGTATATGAATCTGTGCCGGGGAGCGCGGTAAAGAACCTGAGTGTTACGGAAACAGGGATGACTTTCGAGGTAGAAGCGCCGACTGATGTGCAGATTACCGTGGAGTTGGAGGAAGATACACATTACCAGGTATCTATTGATGGCAAGGAAATCGGTGAAATGAAAACAAATCTGGGCGGGAAATTGGTGCTCAGCGTGGAATTGGATAGCGCCGAAAAAGAAAAAGCAGAGGTTCAGATTGAAAAAGCATAGATTATAATGAGTTTTTGAAAATCCGTATGCGGATGCCGGAGGGTATTTCGGATACGGGTTTTCTTTTGTTGGAGGTATTATGGCGAAAGGAAAAAAAACAGTTTTTTATTGTCAGGAATGTGGGTATGAATCTGCAAAATGGATGGGACAGTGCCCGGCATGCAGGGAGTGGAATACATTTGTGGAAGAGGCGGCTGAAAAAGCGCCCGGAGTCAAGATAGCGCGCCGGGAGGCAGCAGCAGAGCCGGTAAAACTCTCTGGAATACAGAGCGGGGAAGAGAGCAGGACATCTTCGGGCAGTACGGAACTGGACCGGGTTCTGGGGGGCGGTATTGTGTCGGGTTCCTTGGTGCTGGTAGGCGGCGACCCGGGGATTGGAAAGTCTACTCTGCTGCTCCAGGTATGTAAAAACTTAACACAGGGTGGGAAAAGGGTGCTATATATATCCGGTGAGGAATCTCTGCAGCAGATAAAAATGCGCGCAGAGAGGATTGGGATGAACGGAGGGGAAATGCTTCTCCTGTGCGAGACGAACCTGGCTCTTGTCAAGGAGGCTATACAGCGTGTGAAGCCTGAAATTGTGGTAATTGACTCTATCCAGACAATGTACAATGAGGAGGTCAGCTCTGCTCCGGGCAGTGTATCGCAGGTAAGAGAGTCTACCTCTGTGTTTATGCAGATTGCCAAGGGAATGGAAATTACAGTCTTTCTGGTGGGACATGTGACAAAAGAAGGAGTAGTGGCTGGTCCCAGGGTTCTGGAACATATGGTGGACACGGTTCTCTATTTTGAAGGAGACAGGCATGCATCCTATCGGATTTTGCGCGGAATAAAAAACCGCTTTGGCTCTACAAACGAAATCGGCGTATTTGAAATGAGGGAAGCGGGGCTGGCAGAAGTAGAAAATCCGTCGGAATTTATGCTGGACGGAAAGCCGGAGGGCGCTTCGGGGTCTATCGTGGCATGTTCCATGGAGGGAACCAGGCCAATCCTGATAGAAATACAGGCTCTGGTGTGCCGCAGTAATATGGCAATGCCCAGAAGGACGGCAGTGGGGACAGATTATAACAGGGTAAATCTGCTGATGGCGGTTTTGGAAAAGCGGCTGGGGCTCCATTTGTCTTCCTGCGATGCTTATGTGAATATTGCAGGAGGAATCCGCATGAACGAGCCAGCGATAGATTTGGCTATTGTACTGGCGCTGGTTTCCAGTTACCGGGAACGGGCGCTGGACGGAAAGACCATTGCCTTTGGCGAAGTGGGATTAAGCGGCGAGGTGCGGGGAGTGAGCATGGCACAGCAGAGAGTTTCAGAGGCGAAAAAGCTGGGATTTACAACAGTTATCATGCCGCAAGTGTCCGTGAAAGCAGCAGAGCAGACAGAGGGAATGCGGATAATTGGCGTGCGTAACCTGCAGGATGCGGTCAGGAATATTTAGGAGGCGGCAGTTGTTTAGCGTTTAATTCCGGTTTGTCTGGGAGTAAGCGGCACCCCCCCAGACAAACCGCGATTTGAAGGCCGAATATTTATAGAGGCGAAAAAAGTTGAAAAAAGTACTTGACATATCCGGAAAGGTTTGGTAGACTAAGGAAGCTGTCGGGGACGAGACAGCACAGGACATTGA
>JBCLQO010000032.1:0-27399 GCA_041223665.1 Lachnospiraceae bacterium 46-15 | reverse complement strand
GTTAACCGAGTTGTTGCAGGTTCGAGCCCCGCTCGGGGAGTAGAAAAGTCCGTAAACATGAATGTTTACGGACTTTTCCGTATATTAAACAGGTCAGGCAAGGAGAGGATAATTTCGCTCATACAGCAGTTCGTTTACATCTGTAAGTGGCATTTGGCGCTGTAGGGCAAACATAATGAGGCTGTCCCGGGTGAGTTTTACATAAAGAGGAGGATATCCGGTGATTTTTAGAAGCTGCTGGGTTTCTGCGTCAGAGAGTGAGAGAGCAAAGCAGAGAGCCAGTACTTTATCACGGCTTGGAGTCTTTGTACCGGAAAAGATATCATAGGAATAACCCCGGTCAAGTCCTGAGCGTCGGATAACATCACTTTTTTTGAGTTCTTTGGTGTTCAGGATATTATTTAGATAAATATAGAGTGGTATCTGCTCAGTTAATTCTTCTGCTTCCTGTTGAAGAAAAGAGGACAGATTTGGAGAAGTCTTTAATGTATTTAGTAATTCGTCGGTATTCTTTGGCATTGAAAATGACCTCATTTCAGTGATATACTTTGTACATTAAAATGTATAACATATAGGATGAGGAAAGTCAAATATGGAAAGAGATAGAAAAGCAATGCAGGAGCTGGATAATTTGTATGAAAATCTGGCTGTGTTGGGAGACAAAAGGGAAAAAGAATCGTTGGTTTTTCTTGTAAGAAATAGAGAAAATGGGAAGATTGCAGTAAAAAAGCAAGTCGATTTTCGAGTACTTTCTGTGTATTCTTATATTCAGCAGATTCATAGCTGTCATTTGGCGAATGTTTATGCTTATGCCGGTGATGGAGAAACGGGGCTCGTTATTGAAGAATACATAGGAGGGACGAGTTTAGAAGAATATCTGGAGAGCGGTCAAGTTTCTGATGAGAAAGTAGTGTGCCAATGGATTCATAATCTTTTAGTAGTACTTTCAGAAATTCATAGAGGGGGAATTGTGCACCGCGATATTACTCCGGGGAATATTTTGATTTCGGGAGATGGTGTGTTAAAACTAATTGATTTTGGAATTGCACGTTTTAAAAAAGCGGAACAGAGAAAGGATACAACGGTGCTGGGAACTGTGGGCTATGCGGCGCCAGAGCAGTTTGGTTTTTATCAGACAGATGCCCGTACAGATATCTATGCAGTGGGAGTATTGATGAACCAGCTATTTACGGGAAAACTGCCGGGGGAAAAGTTGTTTGAGCGGGAGCCTTACCGTAAGATGATTATTAAATGTACGGAAATTGACGCCAGGGCGAGATATCAAAGTGTAGATGAAATGCGGCAGATGCTGGAAGTGCAGATGGAAAAGCTTTCGCCAGGATTAATATGGGAGAAAAAAGGGAGAGAGGATTTTTCACTAGCATGGCTGCCTGGCTTTCGTACAGCGTCTGCAAAGAAAAATGTACTTGCAGTCATTGTATATGTCTTTCTAATATTAATATCTGTATCTATCGTGGCAGCACATGGAGAGACTTGGCAGACGCTGGTATTGGAGGCAACTGCGGTTTTTTTATATATCTGGGCTGCGGGATTGGCAGCAGGGAATGCTGCAGATTGGGATCAAAGAGTATGGCCTATATGCAGGCTGTCGAGGGCAGGGCGGATTACAGTGCGGATTGCGCTTTGGGTATTATTTGTCTATTTTGGAGGATGCATGCAGAACTATGTACAGTATGATATGATGGGACTTCCACGTCCATGAATTATCTGCTGAGAGCAGACCGCGGAAGAGAAGATTATATGTATAATGGAAAAAAATAGTTTTAGGAGGAGAACGAGGATGAAATTGTGCAAAAAATGTGGTACAGCCGTACAAAAGGGCGAAAGGAGATGCCCGAACTGCGGGGCGAAAATGACGGGAACAGGAAAATGGCTTGTTTTTATACCTATTATAGCTATAGTGATAGCGGCAATTGTTACTGGAGAAAAGAGCGATAAGAAAGTGGCATCGACGGATGCTATGACGGAAAGTCTACAGAGTACAGAAACGCAGCCAGAGACGGAAACGCCGAGTAATGCGGAAATACAGTCGGAGTCAGAAATTCTTCAGGATACGGAAGCGCAGCTAGAGACTGAGACACGGCAGGAATCCGAAGAGGGCGAAAAGAATAGCGAGAAAGAAGATACCCATGAGAATATTCCAACGGAGTATCGATCTGCAATGAAAAAAGCAGAAACTTACAGCAATTTGATGCATATGTCGAAAGCAGCAATCTACGACCAGCTGACTTCTGAATACGGCGAGAGATTTAGCGAGGAAGCAGCTCAGTATGCGATGGATAATTTTGAGGCAGACTGGAATGCAAATGCTTTGGAAAAGGCACAGAGTTACAGTGATACAATGTATATGTCCAAAGCAGGTATTTATGATCAGCTGGTTTCTGAATATGGAGAAAAGTTTACTGAAGAAGAAGCGCAGTATGCGGTTGAGCATGTGGAGGCAGATTGGAAAGCAAATGCACTTGCTAAGGCAAAGACATATCAGGATTCGATGAATATGTCACCGTCAGCTATTCGTGACCAGCTGGTTTCTGAATATGGAGAGAAGTTTACGCAGGAAGAGGCAGATTATGCGGTTGCCAATCTTGGGCAGTAAGCTGTGAGAGTAAGAGGCGTTGAAATTTAGCAGAGAGGAGGGCTTCGCAGAAAAGTTAAGGAAGAGTTTTAAATTGTATGTTATAAGGAAAGGGTTGAGAAAAGTCCAGAACATTATGTTTTGGGCTTTTTAGTATGCTGCCGGATACAAAGAAATTTTGTTTTGTTTGACAAAATCGGATATTCAGTTATAATAGAAGTATAATGGTTAAAATCTACGAAAAAGTCTATTTTTCAAGGGCAAACTTTGTAGGAGTTAGCGGAAAGGGATAAAAACCAATCTGCTTTTTTGACCAAAATACCGAAAATACAAAACTAAGGGAGGTAAAATGGATGAGACCTAAACAAAAAAGGCGGTGGCTGTCAATACTACTTGCGTCTGCGGTTGTATTTGGCAGTTTTAACATTCCGGTTTCGGCAGCGCCGGATATGACGGCAGCAGCGGCTGAGGTTTCAGCAGATGCAAGAGAGATAAATTTTAATAAGGGATGGAAATTTCATTTTCTGGACGGAGAGACCGAAAATGGAATGGAGCAGGCAAGCTTTGATGACTCCTCGTGGGAGGAGACGCTGCTGCCGCATGATTTTAATATTATGCGGGAACAGTCGAATATATATGAGGCAGAGTCTGGATTTTATCCGGGCGGTGTAGGCTGGTATCGTAAGAGTGTGGCGTTTCCGGCTGAATATGAAGGAAAAACGCTGGTTTTAAATTTTGACGGTGTTTACAATCACGCATATGTATATGTAAATGGGCAGAAGCTTGGTGAGAATCATTATGGCTATAATGATTTTTCCTTTGATATTTCTGAATATGTAACCTGTGACGGCAGCACAAAAAATGTAATTGCGGTAAAAGCAGAGTGTACGTTTCCGTCCAGCCGTTGGTATTCTGGTGCAGGCATTTACCGTGATGTAAAGCTGGTAGTTACGGATAACGTGCATGTGGCGAAAAATGGAACATATGTAACGACTCCAAATCTGGAGGCACAGAAGAATGGGGACGTTACCGTAAATGTGGCAACTACGGTGCAGAATGACGGAAATGCTTCCGTAAATGCAGCAATACGTACAACTGTGCTGGATGCGGAGGGGAAAGAAGTATCCGCGCCAGTCAGCAAAGATGTAACAGTGGAGGGAGGTGCAGAAGCTTCTGTAGAACAGCAGGCTTCCGTAAATAAACCGGCGCTCTGGAGCTGCGAGACTCCGAACCTGTATTATGTAAAGACAGAGGTTCTGGTAAATAACCAGGTGAAGGATACTTACATGACGACTTTTGGCTTTCGTTATTTTAACTTTGATGCAAATACAGGTTTTAGCTTGAATGGCCAAAATGTAAAGTTTAAGGGCGTATGTATGCATCATGACCAGGGTGCGCTTGGCGCTGCGGCATACCGGGATGCCATCTACCGTCAGGTAGAGAAGCTGAAGGAAATGGGATGTAACGCTATCCGCACCAGCCATAACACGCCGGCTGACGCTTTGTTGGATGCCTGCAATGAGCTGGGAATGCTGGTGATGGATGAGACTTTTGATGGATGGGCGTTTGGAAAAAATGATAATACTCAGGATTTCCACACTCACTTCAATCAGACCATTGGCAGCGACAACAAGATTTTAGGCGCAGAAGCAGGGGATACGTGGTATAAATTTGTTCTGGAGTCGAATATTGAACGCGATAAAAATGACCCGTCAGTCATTATGTGGGATATCGGTAATGAGCTGAACTTTGGTGTTACAGATTCCAGCAGGTATGTGGAATATGCGAGGAATATGATTCAGTATATCCAGGCGATTGATTCTACCAGACCGATTACATCAGGAGATAACAATCCGGGTGGAAATGCAAATGTGAATACCGGAGATTTCCGTAACCATATTACAGCGGAGCTTGCTAATTCAGGTGGTCTGGCAGGTATGAATTATTCTATGGGGGCGATTGCAAATGTACACAATACGCATCCAGACTGGAAAATCGTTGCGACTGAGACAGCGTCTCCAAGCAACAGCCGCGGCATTTATGATACCACCAGCCACTATGGCAGGAATGGGGACTATCAGTGTACGGCATACGATACGGACTGGGTAAGCTGGGGAAATTCTGCGCGTGAGTCCTGGTGGTATACGATTAAGGATGACTTTGTGTCTGGCGAGTTTATTTGGACTGGGTTTGACTATATCGGTGAGCCGACGCCATGGAATGGGACAGCTGGAGGCAGCAGCAGCGGCGACCGGAAGCCAGTGCCGAACTCTTCCTATTTCGGCGTGATAGATACGGCAGGGTTTCCGAAAGATTCTTTCTATTATTACACCAGCCAGTGGAGGGAAGATGCCACTACGCTTCATGTAGTTCCCCAGAGCTGGAATGCAGAAGACCTGGTAATAAGCAATGACAGAGTCCCAGTATACATTTACTCAAATGCGGCAAAGGTTGAGCTGTATTTGAATGATGTGTTGATTGGTACATCAACCAGGAACCCGGTAACGACAGGCGCCGGCTATGAGTGGGCAACTTACTCCAGTGTATCTAATGAAGACAGCCTGTGTGCAGCAGTCAATGAGAATTCACAGTGGAGAGCGATGGCGGCACAGTTTAAAGTACAGTATGAGAAAGGGACTTTGCGTGCAGTTGCATATGATGCAGCCGGTAAAGTAATTGAAGATACCATCGGTCTGGACAGCGTAACAAGCAATAGCGACCAGGGAACAGCGTTGAAAATTGAGACAGAGAAGGCAGAAATTCAAGCAGACGGAACCAGCCTTAGCTATATTTCTGTAGATGTTGTAGACGCGGACGGGCGTTTTGTAAGTGCGGCAAGAAATAATATCCGTTTTACATTGACAGGAAATGGAACAATTGTAGGCGTGGATAATGGAAACCCGTCTACGGTTGATAAATTCCAACAGAAATCCGTTCTTACCAGTGAGAAAACTGCGAATATTGATGCATTTAGCGGGAAAGCGCTGGTTATCGTTCGCAGTACGGAGGAGTCGGGTGGATTTAAGATAGGAGCAGTGTCTGCGGGGCTGAAAGGCGCCAGTGTATTTGTAGATACGATTGGAAATAACCCAGGGGAAGTATTCCTGAAAGACTATGATGTGACAACAGAATATACAATTGTCATGGGAGAAACACCGCAGCTGCAGACAGCAGTAGACGGAAAAATGAGCGACGGCAGTACGGTTAAGGGAACTATTACATGGGAAGACGTGACAGAAGAAATTTGTAATACACCGGGAAGCCATTCTATAGAGGGTGTACTTAAAATTGGCACGGAAGAAATTGCGGTTACAGCATATGTGCAGGTGAAACCAATTATTGTGGGCGTGAAAAATTACTCACGTGCAACAATGGCGGGGATAGTTCCAATGCTTCCGGAAACGGTAACAGGCTTTCTTCCAGATGGAAGAACTTATGGCGCATATCCCGTTACTTGGGAAGCGCTTACAGCAGGACAGCTGCAGAAGGTTGGGGATATCGTTACCGTAAATGGTACGGTTGCCGTAGAAGACGGAAAAACAATGCCAGTGAAAGCTACTGTACGTGTGGCAGAAACTATTACGGTGGAACCCAGGAATGTGGCGCCAGAGTATGCGACTTTGAAAGAGAGTTGTGGCAAACCGGCTGATAAACTTCTATCTATTACAAATGGGATAAAGGATGTACTAAATAATGGAGATGAGCGCTGGACAAACTGGAATGACCATCTGCAGAATTCTTCACCGACCATTACCTTTACCTGGAATGAGGTGCAGGAGATTTCAGAGCTGAAAGCGTGGTTCTTTGGCGATAGTAATGTTACTGCGCCAGAGCAGGTAACGATTGCAGTTTCTGCGGATGGCGAGAACTTTGAGGAGGTTGAGTTTACCCATACGGATTATGTGGTAAATCAGGAAAACAGTTTAAGGCTGAATGAAGCGCAGAAAGCAAAAGCATTGAAATTTACAATGAAGCAGGTTGGAACGGGCTATGTAGGACTGACAGAATTAGAAATCTGGACGACGGATTCAGGTTATACAACAAATGGCACGGCAGTTCTTGATACATTGACAGCAGATGGAAAGAGTGTGGAAGGATTTGTGCCTGGAGAAGTAAAGGAAGACGCCTACAATTTGAGTGAGGATGCATCTGAGTTTGCGGCAACAGCGAGAGACAATGCTTCCGTGAATATTCTTCCGATAGATGATTCGGATATGGTAAGAGTAATAGTTACATCTGAGGATCAGGAAGTGACAAATGTTTATAAAATTAAGCTGCCACATATCCCGCCTACAGAAGAGCAGAAGAAAGAATTGGATGCGGAAGTTACCAATGGGGAAACAAAGAAGGAATCTGATTATACGCCAGAATCTTATGACGTATTTAAGAAAGCGCTGGAAGCAGCGCAAGCGGTTTCTGCGAATCCAAATGCTACAAAGAGACAGGTAGAGAAGGTGCTGAAAAAGTTAAAAGAGGCAGCAGCAGCGTTGGTGAAAAAGCCAGTGAATCCGCCGGTAGTGAATCCGCCGGTAGTGAATCCGCCAGTAATTAATCCGCCGACACCAGAGCCTCCAGTAACGAATCCTGGGGAGAATACGCCGCCGCAGAACGGTGATAAAATCCGCACATCTTCCGGGCGCTATCAGGTAATCAATGCGAAGAGCATGACAGCGCGACTGATAGAAGTGAAGAGCAAGAAAGCAACGAAAATGAATGTTCCGGCAACGGTTAAGCTGAAAGGCGTGACGTATAAGGTAACAGAGATTGGACCGAACGTTATGAAAGGCAACACCAAACTGAAAAAGGTGATTTTGGGTAAATATGTTGCGACTATTGGAAAACAGGCGTTCATGGGATGTAAGAACCTGAAATCTGTTCAGCTGAAAGGAAATGCCCTGAAAAATATCAAGACCGGAGCGTTTAAGAAAACATCTGCAAAGATGGTAGTAAGCGCGAAGAAGATGAATAAGAAACAGAAGGCAGCATTGCTTACGAAACTGAAAAAGGCAGGCATGAGTAAAAAAGGAAAAGTAAAATAAAAGCAACAAAAAACAGAGACTGTTCCAATGCGGGGCAGTCTCTGTTTTTAAAAGTGATATATAAAATCAACACTTTTCTGGTTCTGGGTATTCCACCTCAAAGGTTTCTACAGCCATGGACTTAATTGTCTGAGGGTCCAGAGGGCGGTCGCCGAAATCCGTGTCAACTTCGGCAATTTTGTTTACGATATCCATGCCCTCAGTGATTTTGCCGAAGGCGGCGTATGCGCCGTTTAAATGTGGTGAGTTTTTGTGCATGATAAAAAACTGGGAACCGGCAGAGTCGGGCATCATAGCCCGTGCCATAGAGAGTACGCCCGGCGTGTGGCGGAGCGGGTTTTCAAAGCCATTCTGGGAGAACTCACCTTTGATGGTATAGCCAGGGCCGCCAGTGCCCTTTCCGTCCGGGCAGCCGCCCTGAATCATGAATCCGTTGATAACTCTGTGGAAAATCAAGCCGTTGTAGAAGCCGGATTTTATCAGACTGATAAAGTTGTTTACAGTGTTTGGTGCAATTTCAGGATACAGCTCTGCTTTCATGACATCGCCGTTCTCCATGGTGATTGTTACGATTGGGTTTTGTGCCATTTTAATTTTCCTCTCTTATTTTTTCTACAGATTTCCGAAAAGCCGCCGCTTTTCTAGTCATTTAAAGTATAATATGACTTGGGGATTGTGGCAAGTGTTGATGGATTTTTTTGTAGGAAATGGGTGTACAAATCAGAGGTTACGAGGTATAATAGCTATGAAAATCAGAAAAGAAAGCGAGGGATGAGCATGAGAGAGAAGCAAAAAAAGATATCGAATATGCGGAAACGCCTGTTGTCAGTGGTTCTGGCAGTAGGAATGATGGCGCTGCTGCTTCCGACAGAAGCTTTTGATGCATTAGGAGCTGATGGAAGTGCAACCCTGGCGAATCCGCAGATACAAAAAGATCCAAGTATGGCAGCCGGGCAGAAAGTAACCTGGAACTGTGTAGAGTTCGGGAGCTATCCCCAGGCGGAAGTGATTACTCAGGAGATGAGTGAAAAGTATCCGGAAAGCATGTTGAACGAAGAGGACTATATCATTTCGGACAGTGATTACAGCGCGCTGGAAGGGGCTTCCTGGAATGCAGATAATGACGCGACGGTAGGCGGCGTGAAATACCGGAGAGTGAGAAAAGAAGACGCCACTTATGTATCCAGCACTGACAGATATCAGTTCGAGTGGGAGGGCGATAAGGTTTGGCATTATTTTAAGTATGAGCCAATTAAATGGCGTATACTTGAGGTGTCTGGAAATGCGGCGCTGCTCCTCTCAGATAAGGTTTTAGATGACAGGAGATATCACGAGAATCCTGTTCCTATAACCTGGGAGCGCAGCACTATGAGGAGCTGGCTGAATGGGTACGGCGCCAAAGAGAATCTGCAGGGGGCAGATTATGCGGGAAAAGGTTTTATAGACCGGGCATTCAGCGCTTCTGAAAAAGCAGCAATTGTAAAGTCTAAACTGAAAAATCCGGACAATGATAGGACCGAGATAGATGGTGGGAATGATACAGAAGATTACGTATTCCTGCTATCAGAACAGGAAATGTGGAGCACGGCATGGGCGGCATCCTATGGATTTGTAAAGGACAGGACAGTTGCGGATGAGGCGAGGATTGCAAAAGCCAGCACTTATGCAAAAGCAATGGGCGTGTATGTGCGCTCCCAGGCGGGGAACTGTTGGTGGTGGCTCCGTACTCCGGGAGATGTGGGGGCGAAAGTCCTGGAAGTAAAATATGATGGCAGTTATGGAGGCAGATACGGAGATCATGTGGCTTCTAATAACGTGGGTGTACGTGTGGCGATCTACCTGAACACCGGAGCTTCAGGAGTTTATTCTATGGCGGGCACGGTGGTTTCCGAGAAGCTGGCAGTTCAGGGCAGCACGAATAAACCGTCTACGAATCCAGACACAACGGATACAGAGACAGAAGCTCCTCCGACTGAAACAGAAACGGAAAGTGAGACAGAGACTGAGAGTGAGACGCAGAAACCCAGCCAGATAGAGCCAGTCAAGTTTGTACTATTGTCGAAGCCGCCAATTAAAGGGACGGAAGGACAGACAATAACATTTATATGCAGCCTGGGGCTGGATTCGTCAGGTCCAACGTCTAAAGAAATTTTGGAAGAAGTGGTCAGCCGCATTAAGTGGGAGAGCAGTGATGAGTCCGTAGGAGAAGTGTCAGGATGTGCAATTCGGACAAGGGACAATATAACGGCCAGCTTATATGTAAATGTGACTTGCCATAAAGCCGGGACGATAACAGTTACCGGAACCACCTCAAATAATATGTCGTTAGACTGCCAGGCGGTGATAACAGGAACGACTACACAGGCACAAGCGGTAAAAGCTCCGGTCACAGCGAAAGCAGCGCCGTCTGTGGGGCAGGTTGTGGCAGACAGCGCTTCTACCGCGAAATATAAAGTTCTGACTGCGAGCAGTGTCGAATATGTAAAGCCTTTGGATTCGGATGTATCTGCTGCAGTGATTCCGTCCACAGTAAAAGTAGAGGGGAAATCTTATCAGGTAACTTCTGTGGCGGCACGGGCATTTTATAAATGTACAGAGCTTAAGAAAGTCACAATTCCTTCAGGAGTCAGCAAAATCGGGAGTGAGGCATTTACCGGATGCCGAAAGCTTAAAAGCATTACTATAAAGTCCCAGAAACTGACAAAGAAAAGTGTGGGGAAAAAGGCGTTCAAAGGAATCCATGGAAAAGCAGTGGTGAAAGTGCCGAAGGGGAAATTGAAGATCTATAAGAAGCTTTTGACAGCCAGGGGTGCAGGAAAGAAAATAAAAGTAAAGAAATAGCTGAATAGTTGCAAAGAGTAGATAAAAGACGGCATATTCGACTGCCATGGGGAATGGTGAACCTGGCTTCGAATGGCCGTCTTTTTAGAAAGGGGAAAGAAGGGATGATTGCAATTGTCTGTCTGGATGATAAAAATGGAATGATGTTTAACAAAAGAAGGCAGTCGCGGGACTGCCGTGTAGTGGAGAGGGTGCTGGATATGACAGAGGAAGGCTGTCTGTGGATACATCCCTTTTCGGAGCCTCTTTTTGTGCAAAAGAGGGCGAGACAGGTTCATGTGCGGGAAGAATTTTTGAAGTGTGCAGGAGACGGGGAATACTGTTTCGTGGAGAACCATGGACTGTATACGGTGGAAGAGAAATTGGAAAAGCTCATCGTGTTCCGGTGGAACCGTATTTATCCGGCAGATTTATGGCTGGATATTGCACTGGAGGATTGGAAAAAAGCAGAGGAAGAGGAGTTTGTGGGAAATTCCCACGAAAGAATTACAAGAGAGGTGTATGTAAGATGAAGAGGCGAAACATCAAACAAATAGGGATATTGTTACTTACGGTATTTTTGCTGTATGGCTGCGGATTGAAGGAGAAGGGGCTGGCGGAGTTTCCAGGAATGGGCGGCAGGAGTGCAGCAGAGAGTGTAGCTCTTTCGGATATACCGGAATTTTCAGGGGAACCGTATGTGGTACTGAATGACAATGAGCCGGGGTTTTCAGAAGAGGATTTTACTACAGAATCTTATGAGGAATACAGCGCGCTGGATTCTTTGGGGAGATGCGGCGCTGCGGAGGCAAATATTGGACAGGATTTGATGCCCACGGAGAAGCGGGGTGACATCAGCCAGGTAAAACCTACAGGCTGGCATTCCGTCAAATATGACTGGGTGGATGGGAAATCCCTGTATAACCGCTGCCATTTGATAGGATTCCAGCTGACGGCTGAGAATGCAAATGACAGAAATCTTATTACGGGAACCAGGTATATGAATGTAGATGGGATGCTTCCTTTTGAAAATATGGTGGCGGACTATATCAAAGAGACAGGCAACCATGTGCTTTACCGTGTTACTCCGATATTCAGCGGGGATAACCTGGTGGCGGACGGGGTACAGATGGAGGCGAAATCTGTGGAGGATGAGGGAGAAGGAGTTTGTTTCCATATCTTTGCATACAATGTCCAGCCGGGGGTGGTAATTGATTACGCTACAGGGGACAGCTATGGAGACGAGGCAGGCACGGCGGCGCAGGCAGATAACAGTGAGAGAGCGCAGGATGAAGGGCACAGTGTTTCTAATAAGGAAGGGGAATATGTTCTGAATGTGAATACCCACAAATTTCATTTCCCATCCTGTTCCGGTGCAAAGAGGATGAAAGGAAAAAATAGAGAGGATTACGTTGGGGACAGAGAAACGTTGATTTCAGATGGGTATGAGCCATGTGGAAGCTGTAACCCATAGGTGGCAGAAATGTATCGAATCTTAATCGTAGAAGATGATATGACGATTGCATGTGCAATTAAAAAGCATATGGAGAGTTGGGGATATGAGGTAACATGTGCGGAGAATTTTAAGAATGTATTGGCGGATTTCGCATCGTTCTCCCCACAGCTGGTATTGATGGATATTTCCCTGCCGTTTTTTAATGGTTACCATTGGTGCAGCCAGATCCGGCAGATTTCGCGGGTGCCGATTATCTTTATTTCATCTGCCGCAGACAATATGAATATCGTGATGGCAGTTAATATGGGCGGGGATGATTTTGTGGCGAAGCCCTTTGACCTGAATGTGCTGATGGCGAAGGTACAGGCGATGCTCCGCCGTTCTTATGATTTTGTGGGACAGACAAATCTTTGTGAGCACCGGGGCGTGATTTTAAATGCCTCTGACGCGACCTTGGTTTATGAAGGAATGAAGGTGGAGCTTACAAAAAATGAGTTCAAAATCCTGCAGGTTCTGATGGAACAAAAAGGGCATGTAGTGAGCCGGGATAAGCTTATGATTAGGCTCTGGGAGTCAGACAGCTATGTAGATGACAATACACTGACGGTAAATGTGGCCAGGCTCAGGAAAAAACTGGAGGAAGCAGGGATTGTAGACTTTATTATTACGAAGAAAGGGATAGGCTATATTATAGAATAGGTATATGAAGAATGTGGCGGCTTATTTAAAAACGAATAGAAAAATGATTGTGCTTATGGCATTGTGGACAGGAATTTTTCTGGCAATATTTTTCTTATCCAGATTGCCTCTGGAGGCAGTAGGCTATGGAATGCTGCTGTTTACCGTACTTGGCGGTATCTGCATGGTAATAGATTTCAGGAAATTTGTACAGCGTCTGGAAGAGCTGGAGCAGGCAAAGAAGCATATTGCGGTTTCAGGAGACAGGATTCCGCTGGCGGAGAATCCGCTGGAGGAGCGGTATCAGGAGCTTTTGGGAGAAGTGTTCCGATGTAAATGCCGCCTGGAATCGGAATATGATAACCGCTGCAGCGAGATGATGGACTATTATACGATGTGGGTGCATCAGATAAAAACGCCGATTGCCGCTATGCACCTGCTTCTACAGTCGGAGGAAGTGCCCGATAAAGGAGAGCTGGAGGAGCAGCTTTTCAAAACAGAGGAGTACGTGGGGATGGTGCTGCAGTATCTACGGGTGGGTGATATGGCAGGAGATTTAAAATTCCGGCAGTATTCGCTGGATGGGGTTGTGCGGCAGGCAGTACGCAAATATTCAAAGAGCTTTATCCGAAAACATCTCCGGCTAGACTATCAGGATCTGGACTGCACGGTGGTCACAGACGAAAAATGGCTGCTTTTCGTCATAGAACAGATTTTATCAAATGCAGTAAAATATACCGCATCAAGGGGCGGGGTTTCTGTTTATATGGACAGGAGCCGTCCAAAAACCCTGGTTATTGAGGATACCGGAATTGGAATCTCACTGGAGGATCTGCCTCGTATCTTTGAAAAGGGATTTACCGGATACAATGGGCGCAGGGATAAGAAATCTACAGGGCTTGGCCTTTATCTGTGCAAGACAATTATGGACAAGCTGAATCATGAGATTACGATTACATCCGTGGAAGGGGAAGGGACGAGGGTGGCGCTGGGATTGGAGACGGCGAAACTGGAAGTCGATTAAAAAAGGGAGCAGAGAAATAAAATCTTCTGCTCCTTTCATACATTAGGAAAAGACTACATGTATTTGCGAAAAGTGCTTATCCTTCGATGTTGATATATTTCTTTTCCTCTACGGCAGGTCTGGCTTCTTGCTTGGGGATTGTCAGCCTTAAAATTCCCTGTTGAAATTCGCCTTTGATGTCATTTTCTGAGACGTCTTCACCAACATAGAAGGAACGTTCGCAGGAGCCGCTATAGCGTTCCTTGCGGATATATCTTCCGGTGTTTTCTTCCTGTTCGTTCTTATCCAGGCACTTTGCGGCGCTGATGGTCAGATAGCCATTTTCAAGAGAGGCTTTCACTTCATCTTTCATAAATCCGGGTAAATCAATGTCAACTTCATAGCCGCTCTCTGTTTCCTTTACATCTGTTTTCATCAGATTCTGCGCATGCTTACCGTATAACGCGCTGTCAATATCCGGAAACGCCGGGAATGCGAAATCCTTCATAAAATTATCAAATAAATTTTCTCCGAAAATACTGGGCATCATCATAAGTCATAGCTCCTTTCTGCCATAAAAATGATTTGATATTGTTAAATATACCTGTGCAGGCATTCCGTTTCATATAGTATACCCATCCGGGCATCCTGTAATACATACCCTTGCGGGGCGGGCGCTTTGCAATGCGGCATATTAATTTCAAGATAGAGTTTATCGTCACACTCAGCTATATGGCATAGTTTTTCAATATTTTTTCCTCAACTTTCCGAGGCTGCTCTGCTATCTATGTTAGGCATAGGAGCGATGTACCTTGTAAGCCGCATTATAAAACAGCAAGTTTAATTTATCAATCGGATTCATTGCAAGACTTTATTATTCCACAAAAAAAGACAAAACAAATGTTTTGCCTTTAAAATCACTGTTTTGCATCAATCTCCTATTTGTTGAACCGATTCTGTATGTAGCCTATCACTCTAACGTCTCATCTTACCTCTTATAGACGGTACAATTGCAACCAGTGTCAATACATATCCAAGCAGCAAGTCATGCAAATAAGCGGAATTAAATTCCTCAAATTCATCCCGTAAGGTAGATAGGGACTGGTATGCAGAGGAAAAACTGGTTTCCAGTTCTTGCATAACACTAATCGCAATTGCAATATTATGTGCAAAATATACAGCAACTAAAACCAACACAACACAAATCACAGCACCCGCCATATTAACCCTTCCACCAAGCAGCTCAAATCCTTTGAATGCACAAATCATCATAACAAACCCGGCAATTCCAGCAATAAATCCCATTTGGTAAACCAAAATCCAGAGCACTACGCCAATCAGAACACCAACGAAGGCTCCTACGGTACCTGTTACCATATTCACTGACCTTTCTTGAACCTGCCCAGCATAAGTATTTGTAAAACCTGTTTCATCCCGTGCTGTCTGCTCCGGCTCTCTAAAATTCTCGTCCATTCTTTTCTTTACTCCTCCTTCTTTCGTTTTAAATTTTCTGTAATTTGTATGCTATAGTTACTATTCACGGCTAATTTCAGAAAACTGACAAACTTGCCGTACCGACATAAAAAGGTATTCATTTTCTGAAATCAGGGCACATGTTATGCAGAACGACCGTGAATAATAGCAATATACAATACCGTATTGTATCATTAACTTGCTCAAAATAAAAGCCCTTTTACGTTTTTTGTTCCGATACGTTACTTTCATCATCACTGTCCACTGGTTAGCTTGCATTAAGAAAACCGATGGCTTAAAATAAGGATTTGTAGACTTATGTAGAGTTATCATACACCAATAAAAACCCCGTAACCTTACAGATTTGTAAGATTCCCCAGGGAATTGTAAGCCGGAGAAATGGCAGTACAGTTCCCTTTTTGTTATACTTTGGGATGTAACGTGTAAGACTGTTTTAGCGCGAGGAGGTTATGATAATGGCAATTTTGGAAGTGCACAATTTGAAAAAGATTTATGTCCCCAGGTTCGGCGGGAATCAGGTACAGGCGCTGAGTAATGTTTCGTTCTCGGTCGAGGAGGGGGAATATGTGGCAATCATGGGTGAATCAGGGTCGGGAAAGACGACGCTTTTGAATATTTTGGCGGCGCTTGACAAACCTACCAGCGGCGAAGTGCTGCTGAATGGGGAAAATATTACGGGAATTAAGGAGAAGGATATTTCAGCGTTCCGCAGGGAGAACCTGGGCTTTGTCTTTCAGGATTTCAATCTGTTAGATACGTTTTCACTGAAGGATAATGTGTTTCTTCCTCTGGTGCTTTCAGGAAAGGGATATGAGGAAATGAACCTGCGGATGCGCCCTATCGTGCGCAAGCTTGGGATTACCGATATTATGGAGAAATATCCCTACGAGGTGTCGGGAGGGCAGAAGCAGAGAGTGGCGGTGGCCAGGGCGTTGATTACGAATCCGAAGCTGGTGCTGGCGGATGAGCCTACGGGCGCTCTGGATTCCCGGGCGACGGAGGGACTTCTCCGGGTATTTGAGGAAGTGAATGAGGAAGGGCAGACGATTTTGATGGTGACTCACAGCGTCAAGGCGGCAAGCCATGCGAAACGAGTGCTGTTTATCAAGGATGGGGAAGTGTTCCATCAGATTTACCGGGCCACGATGAATGAAGAGGAGATGTATCAGAAAATTTCGGATACATTGACAATCCTTGCGACAGGCGGTGATAGAAATGAGTAAATTTTTCTATGTAAAGCTGGCGTTTAGCAATATAAAAAAGAATGCCCGTATTTATGTGCCTTATATGCTGACTTGCATAGGGACAATTATGATGTACTATATCATCCGTGGCCTTGCTCTGAACCAGAGCATGATGAATATCCGCGGGGGGAATGAAGTGCAGATGATTATGGGATTCGGAAGCTGGATTATCGGGATTTTTGCGGTGATTTTCCTGTTTTATACGAATAGTTTTCTGATTAAGCGCAGGAAGAAAGAGTTTGGACTGTACAATATTCTGGGAATGGAAAAGCGCCACCTGGGACGGGTAGTGTTTTGGGAGAGTATGGATACGTTCCTTATCAGCATGGGGGCAGGCGTGGGATTTGGAGTGCTTTTTTCTGAGCTGGTATATTTGGGCGTAGAGCGGGCGCTGGAATTTGAGATGCCGCTGAAGTTTGAAATCGTACCGCATGCCATAGCGGAGGCGGCGATTCTGTTTGGTATTATTTTTACTGTAAATCTGCTGAATACGCTGCGCCAGATTCATCTGGCGAATCCGGTGGAGCTGCTCAAAGGCGGAAATGTAGGGGAGAAAGAGCCAAAGACCAGGTGGATACTGACTATTGTCGGTTTCCTGTTCCTGGGTATCGGCTATTATCTGGCGGCTACAGTAGAAAATCCGATTGACGCGATGGTGTTCTTTTTCCTGGCGGTTATTCTGGTGGTGATTGCTACTTACTGTCTGTTTACGGCGGGAAGCATTGCTATCCTTAAGTTTATGCGGAAAAGAAAGAAATTTTATTACAAGCGGAATCATTTTATTTCAGTTTCTGGAATGATGTACCGGATGAAGCAGAACGCAGCGGGACTTGCGAGCATCTGCGTGCTGTCTACCGGTGTGCTGATTTTGATTTCTACGACGGTCTGCATGTATCTGGGAACAGAGGATTCCATACGGGTACGTTATCCCAGAAATGTGTATTTTGACATGAATGTCTCTTCAGAAGAGGTTATGGGAAATGTGCAGGCAATAAAAGAAAAGGTTTTGGATGCACATGGGGTAAAACCAGTGGATGAAGTGGCTTATGAAAGAGGATATTATACGGTTGGGCAGGATGGGAATCGCTTTGGTGAGGCTTATGGAAATGATAAAACGGCAAAGAATTATGCGGATATCGAATGTATTACCCTGAAAGATTATAACCGCCTGGCAGGAAAAGATATAAGTTTGGCGAAAGATGAGGCGCTGCTTTATGTGGCGTCTGGTGAAATAGAAGAGGATACTATGTATTTCGGAGACGCAGAGTTCAGGATTAAGGAAAAGCTGGAAGAGTTTCCGGTTCCTACAGATAGTTTTGGCAATGTGATTCATGCGTACTGGATTGTTCTGCCAGATAAGGATTCTGTAGAAAAAGTCGTAGAGGGAGTGGCGCGGAAAAGTTTTTGGACGTATTACTGCGCATTTGATATAGACGCAGGGGAAGATGTGCAGATGCAGGTTTATGAGGATTTGCTGGCAGAACTGCAGGCTTCCGGAATGGAAGGCAGCGTGCGGAGTGCGGCAGAGGGCAGAAGCAGTTTCTTTGCCCTGAATGGGGGTGTGCTGTTCCTTGGAATTTTCCTGGGATTCCTGTTTATGATGGCTACGGTGCTGATCATCTATTACAAGCAGATTTCAGAAGGGTATGATGACAGGGAGCGGTATCAGATTATGCAGAAAGTGGGGATGAGCCGGAAAGAAGTGAAAAGCTCTATCAGAAGCCAGGTGCTGACGGTATTTTATCTGCCGCTGATTGCTGCCGGGGTTCACATCTTTTTCGCTTTCAATATGATTCGAAGGATGCTGTTTGTGTTCGGTCTTTATAATGTCCGGCTCTTTGCGCTGTGTACTGTCACCACCATGCTTCTGTTTGGCGTGCTGTATTGCCTGGTGTACGGCAGGACGGCGAAAACGTATTATAAGATTATCTCTTAAATCCATCCGCCGTCCAGGTGGATGACCTGTCCGGTAAGGTAGTTGTTTTCTGTGCATAAATCTAATACCAGGCTGGCAACCTCGTCGGGGCGCCCCAGGCGTCCGGCGGGGATTTCCATAAGCAAGGCTTCCAGTTCTTCTTCATCCATAAAGCTGTTCATCTCAGTATCAATCGCGCCGCAGGCAATGGCATTGACTTGGATGTTGCTGGGGGCCAGTTCTTTTGCCAGCGCCCTTGTAAGTGCATTTACTCCCCCTTTGGTGGCAGAATAGGCGGTTTCACAGGAAGCGCCTACAACGCCCCAGACAGAGGAAATGTTAATGATTTTCCCATTTTTCCGGCGCAGCATCAAAGGGATTCCGCAGCGGCAGGTGTAGAACACGGAGGAAAGGTTCGTCTGCAGCAGGCGATCCCATTCCTCCGGGGAGAGGTCTGTGAGAAGGCCGATATGGGAAATACCGGCATTGTTTACCAGTACATCCAGGGAAGAAAAGTATTCTGTAAACACAGAATACATCTGTTCCACAGCCAGGAAATCTCCCATATCTCCCGTGAATGTGGCGCAGGTCACAGGAAAATGGGATTCGATGTATTGCTTTACTTCTTCCAGCATTTCTGCATTTCTATGGCAGGTAATCATCAGATGATAGCCATTTGCCGCCAGTGTCAGGGCGATAGAACGCCCGATGCCCCGGGAGGCTCCAGTTACCAAAGCTGTTTTAAAACCCATGGTTGTCTGCTCCTATCACTTCTTATTTATCTTAGAACGTTTCCTTAAAGTCGGATCCAGAATTTTCTTCCGGATGCGGAGGCTTGCAGGCGTAACCTCCAAAAGTTCATCGGTATCAATAAACTCCAGCGCCTGTTCCAGACTGAGTACCTTCGGGGGAGTGAGCTTCAGCGCCTCATCCGCGGATGAGGAACGGGTATTGGTCAGGTGTTTCGTCTTGCATACGTTTAGCTCAATATCTTCCGGCTTCGCGCTCTGGCCGATAACCATGCCGGAATAAACTTTTTCGCCTGGGCCGATAAAAAGCGTCCCACGCTCCTGGGCGCTGAACAGGCCGTAAGTTACGGATTCTCCAGCTTCGAAAGCAATCAGGCTGCCCTGTTTCCGATACTGGATATCGCCTTTATAGGGGGCGTAGCCGTCGAAAATGGTATTCAGGATGCCGTTTCCTTTTGTATCGGTCAGGAATTCCCCGCGGTAGCCGATAAGCCCGCGGGAAGGAATGGAGAATTCCAGACGCGTGTATCCGCCGGAGGCAAGGCTCATGCCCTGCAGTTCTCCTTTACGGAGGCTCAGCTTCTGAATGACAGTTCCGGCAAATTCTTCCGGCACATCCACATAGGCCAGCTCTATTGGTTCAAGCTTCCGTCCGCGTTCATCGGTATGGTAGAGTACCTCTGCCTTGCTGACAGCAAACTCATAACCTTCACGGCGCATGTTTTCAATCAGCACGGACAGGTGAAGCTCCCCGCGCCCAGATACCTTGAAGGCTTCTGTGGCATCTGTCTCTTCTACGCGCAGGCTTACGTCTGTGTTCAGCTCCCGGAAAAGACGGTCACGCAGATGACGGGAAGTCACATATTTTCCCTCCTGTCCGGCCAGGGGACTGTCGTTTACGATAAAATGCATGGCGATGGTCGGTTCTGAAATCTTCTGGAATGGAATCGCCTCTACATGCTCTGGGGAGCACAGCGTATCCCCGATATGGAGGTCGGCAATACCGGAAATCGCCACGATAGAACCCACAGTGGCTTCCTGGACATCCACTTTATTCAGTCCGTCAAATTCATAGAGCTTACTGATTTTTACTTTCTGCTGGGTGTCCGGGTTGTGGTGGTTGACCATGATACACTCCTGGTTGACTTTGATCGTGCCGTTATCCACCTTGCCCACGCCGATGCGCCCCACGTATTCGTTGTAGTCGATGGTACTGATAAGTACCTGCGTCCCGGCCGTCTCATCACCTTCCGGCGCAGGAATATAGTCCAGGATAGTTTCAAACAGCGGCGTCATATCCTTCGGCTCGTCTGAGAGGTCTTTTACGGCGTATCCTGCTTTTGCGGAGGCATAGAGGAAAGGACAGTCAAGCTGTGCGTCCGAAGCATCTAAGTCCATTAGAAGCTCAAGTACTTCATCCACAACTTCGTCGGGGCGCGCTTCGGGACGGTCGATTTTATTGACGCACACCACTACCGGAAGATTGAGTTCAAGCGCCTTGCGCAGTACGAACTTTGTCTGCGGCATAGCGCCCTCAAAGGCATCTACCAGCAGGATAACGCCGTTTACCATTTTCAGCACACGTTCTACTTCGCCGCCGAAATCAGCATGTCCTGGGGTATCAATGATATTGATTTTTGTATCTTTATAAAAAACGGCTGTGTTTTTAGATAAAATCGTGATGCCTCTTTCGCGCTCCAAATCGTTGGAGTCCATGACGCGCTCAGCGACTTCCTGATTGGCGCGGAATACGCCGCTCTGCTTTAAAAGCTCGTCTACCAGAGTGGTTTTGCCATGGTCTACATGGGCGATAATCGCGATATTACGAACGTCTTCTCTTCTCATAAATAAAAATTCCTTCTTTCTTGTATGCATAGGAACATATGTCCCTTATAATATGAAATGACTTTAACAGTTTATCACATTTTTCAGGGAATACAAGGATTTCTGTGATTTTTTCTGTTCTAAGATTGAGGAAAGCATCATAGATATAACTATACGTAAAAAAGTACAAAGCGGATGACCGCGGAAAATGCGGCGTCCTGCCAGAGAAGAAGAAGGGAGAACGTATAATAATGGCAGATAAGGTTATTGAAAACAATCAGGTATCAATTATGGGGGAGATTGCCTCAGAATTCGTGTTCAGCCACGAAGTGTTTGGCGAAGGGTTTTACATGGTAGATATCCTTGTAAAGAGGCTGAGCAATTCCAGTGACAGGATTCCGGTCATGATTTCAGAACGGCTGGTTGACGTCACGCAGGACTACCAGGGGGAGTACATACAGGTTCTGGGGCAGTTCCGTTCTTATAACCGGCATGAAGAGAAGAAAAACAGACTGGTGCTTTCGGTATTTGCCAGGGAAATCAGTTTCGTAGAAGAAGAGAGTGACAAGATGAAGACGAACCAGATTTTTCTGGATGGATATATCTGCAAGATGCCAGTGTACCGAAAGACGCCCCTGGGCAGGGAAATCGCGGATATGCTGGTGGCCGTAAACCGCCCTTATGGAAAATCGGACTATATTCCCTGCATCTGCTGGGGAAGGAACGCTAGGTTTTCCTCCACGTTCGAGGTCGGCGGCCATGTGCAGGTGTGGGGACGCATCCAGAGCCGGGACTATATGAAGAAGCTGGATGGGGACATTACGGAGAAGCGCACTGCGTATGAAGTGTCGGTGAGCAAATTGGAATATAATTAGTTATCAAATTGCGGTTTGCCGGGGAGGTTGCCGCTTACACCATACAGTTATGGAACCGATAGTTCTCAGGTTTACGCCAGACGCCGGGAAGCCTGCCGCATATCCCACACGGACGGAGACAACGCGCCGGTGAACTAACAGCCAACTACAACTAAATACGCTCAGGAGAGCCTTCGCGCATTAAGTTTCCGTAAGCTGTGGATTTCACCTCTGCTAAAAGCGTCTCCTGAGTGTCCGCTTAGGGATATGCGGCAGGCTTCCCGGCTGGACGGTGGCTGGCGTTATGAGAACTGTGCGGCTGCGTGAACTGTCCTGGCTATAGCGAAACTGCTGACGGCTGGCGCTGCGGGACTGTACGGCTTCACGGACTGTTCCGGTTGTGGCGAAAACGCTGGCGGCTTTCGGTGCATGGAACACTCTTGTGTGCAGTAAAGTGCTGCAAAGCATGGTTACCTGTTTGGCTGTACGTATACGAATAAGTGGCTTGCGCAAACCGTCCGGTGCGGCGGCATCTGCATATAATGGCGTTTATGATACGCAGAGCCGCCAGCTCATGAAGCCATTCGTGCAAAGCCATGTCTTGCCGTATATCCGGCGGATTATCATAATTAATCACATGGGCGGTTCCATCCGCGACATGTATCAGGGAAGTCCACGCAGTCACATGCACACGTAACGCCGGCCACCATACAGCCGGGGCACCTGCCATATATCCCTAAGCGGACACTTAGGGGACGCCCTTAGCAGAGGTGAGATCCACGATTTACGGAAACTTATGCGCGAAGGCTCTCCTGAGCGCATTAGTTGCAGTTAATCGTTAGCTCACCGGCGCGTTGTCCCCGTCCGTGTGGGATATATGGCAGGTGTCCCGGCGTCCGGTGTAAGCATAAAGCTGTCGGTTCCATAACTGCCCGGGGTAAGCACCAGACTCCCCGACAAACCGCAATTTGCATCTGTGCGAAAATGCTTCGGAAAGAAACATTGCATTTCAGGGGAGTTTGTAGTAATATATAGAAATTATGGAAAGTGATGGAGCTGCCGCGGGCAGTGTTTTGAGTTTGGAGAGAGGTGCAGAATGGAGAACGGGTTTGTACATATTATTTGCGGTAAGGGCAAAGGAAAGACGTCTGTCGCGCTTGGACAAGCTATCTGTGCGGCGAGCGAAGGGAAATCAGTGATTATCATCCAGTTCCTAAAGCAGAAACAGACGGAAGAAATTGACTTTATCAGGCGTTTGGAACCGGAAATCAAACTGTTCCGTTTTGAAAAGTCGGACAAGTCTTTTGGGGAGCTTTCCGAGGAGGAGCAGCAGGAAGAGCAGCAGAACCTGAAAAACGGCGTAAATTTTGCAAAAAAGGTATTGGTGACAGAGGAGTGCGATGTACTGATTCTTGATGAGATTCTAGGCTTGTTGGAATATGGGATTGTTACGGCAGATGAGGTACGCTCTTTGCTTCAGACGAACGACGGGGATGTGGAAGTTATTATGACAGGAATCTATGAGGGCAGAGAGCTTTGGGATTCGGTAGACATGGTAACGGAGATGACAACGAGGGACAGGAGTTAGATATGTTATTATTGCAGCAGATGGCAGTGCTTTTTTTCCTGATGGTGCTGGGATACTGCATGAGAAAAAAGGAAATACTGGGCGCAGAGACAGCGAAGTTCTTGTCCTGGCTGGTGGTGCATGTGGCGAATCCGGCGCTGATTCTTTCTGGAAGCATTGAGCGCACCGGGGAGGCTGCTCCGAAGGAGCTGGGAATGTGCCTGGGGATGGCAGTGCTGATGTTCGTGGGACTTATTCTGATAGCGGCGGTGGTGACGCCGCTTTTTCGGGTACCCAGGGAGAGTGTGGGAACCTATCGGATTATGATGATTTTCTCGAATGTGGGATTTATGGGATTTCCGGTCATCCGTGCGGTATACGGCAGTGAAGCGCTTTTGTATGCGTCCCTGTTCCTGATTCCGTACAATCTCCTGATTTATACTTATGGAATCCGTGAGATGCGGGGGGCTGGTGCGGAGCACATCAAGATATCATGGAAGAAAATCCTGAATGTGGGAGTTCTGAGCTGCCTGGCAGCCTTGGCAATTGCAATCTTTCAGATACCGATGCCGGACTTTGTGGAGACGGCGGTATCTTCCCTGAGCGGGCTGACGGCTCCGCTGAGCATGATGGTGATCGGGGCGTCTATGGCAGATATTGATGTCAAGGAGCTGTTTACAGATAGAAAGCTTTTGGTGTTTTCGGCGTTTAAGCTGCTGCTGATTCCGGTGGCGGGGATGTTGTTCATCAGGCTGTTTGTGGAAAGTGAGATGTTTCTTGGCGTATGCCTGGTGATGCTGTCTACACCGGTAGGGAGCATGACGGCGATGCTGGCGCAGCAGTATGGCGGGGACTATGAGCTGGATTCGAAGGGAGTGGCGCTTACGACGCTGCTTTCGGTAGCGACGATGCCGCTGGTGTCGATGCTGGTGGGATGAGGCAGACGTATGGAAGAAACAGGGAAACAAAAGGAGTGCTCGGGATGATTCCCGGCACTCCTTTAAATATTTAATTAAACCGCTGCATAGAGACTACTCTTCCATTCTGGATATAAACATACAAGGTAGAGCCGCCGCTGCGGTATACCCACTGCAAATATCCGCCGCCCCAGTCATTTTTTCTGACGGGAGCACCCCAGGTGGTTAGCTGCGCATCATGGGCTGACATTCCTGTGTAAATGGTATCTCCAATATAGACTTTGGTCTGTGTGGAACCCTTGCGTTTGCCAAATTTATCATACAGAACGGCTTTTATGACCGTTCCGGCGGAAGCTTTGGGGTTCAGGGAAATCTGGATATTCTGCCGCTTTTTGTTGGATTTCAGCTTTTGGCTGTACTTTCTGGCTCCCACACTCAGCTTGAGGCGGTCGCCTTTCTTTCCATTGGTGATGGACATGGAGACGGAGCCGCTGGACTGATAAGTAGTGCCTTTTAAAGTGATTTTTCCGGTTGCTTGTTTGATACGGAAATATTTACAATTGTAATTGTTATTTTGGTCTGTGACCCATACATCAACGGACTTTCCGGCTTTCTGCGGTTTAATTTTCTTGGAGAAAGACCCTCCTTTCTTTACATTTGTGGTGTATTTCTTCTTGCCAATCCATATTTCAATCAGAGAACCCGCCTTTGCGTTTGTGGAGCCAGTGATTTTTGTGCTGTCACTGGTTACTTTGTTCACACGGAGTTTTGGCGGAGTATTTTCTATTTCTACCAGTTTTATGAAAGTATAGCCGTAGTTATCGGTCAGGACAACTTTCAAAACTGTATCAGGCTGCGCTTTAGGGAAGGAAGCCTGGAATTTATAGCATACCAAATAATCTGGATAAAGGGTTTCATAAGAATCTTCTTCGTGTTCATATTTGTCCCGTTCTTTTGATTCATAATTGAGTTTTGTGACCTTGCAGGGATAGCGTTTTCCGGCAATCTCTACATATACGGAGCCGGAAAATGGCTCTTTGTCATAGTATCTGTGAAGGAAAATGCCCCCGTCAATGGAGGTGGTTTTTGCAAACGCGTTTATTTCATAGGGCTGCAGCTGAACCGCATATTGCTGTGGATTGGTGAAAGAGGAATTGTCTGATTCCAGCCAGGCTTTTATCTTGCCTCCTAGAGCCTGTTGTGGGTATTTCACGGTGACGGAAGGGTTCGCGGAGGTGGCGGTGTTGCTTTTGTATACTTTGCCGTTTATCTCTGCGGCTATCCGCCCGCCTGGGGGGAGAGTGGTGGTAATCCGAGACGGCAGGATAGAAGAACTATACAGGCGCCATTCATTGAATTCGTTAGTCACTTTATATTTGTGCGGGGAGGAGCACCCGTGGATGTCAGAAAAAGTAAGAGTGACGGATGCTCCATGGTTCTGACGGGGGTATTCCAGGACATAGCTGCCGGAGGCGGGATTGATATTTGCTGAATATACAGTTCCGCCTATCGTGGTTGATACCTTGCAGGGAACCTGGCCGCACACATTGGGTTTAACGGTTCCGAATGCTTTTGAGGGATATACGCCCTTTTCGTAGAGAGCGTCCGGTGAATAGGAACATGTATCCAGCACACAGTCTGTCACGGTATGAGTTATTTTCTTAGAGATACTTCCGCAGGTGCTTTCTGTCCATACTGTAACAGTCTCTGCGGTTGTCAGAGGGTAGGTTATGATGGGTTTCGTTTCGAGGTAAGAACAGGATACGCCGTAATCAGAGTAGTATAGAGTGCCGTCTACTTCTGCACATACACGCTCGTCAGAAGATAAGTGATGCCCATCCAGCGCGATACCCTCACGGAAGACAGTGACGCTTGGCCAGGAGATATATTTGTCTTCCACGGTATATCGACTTGTATTAGAACATCCGTAACCATCGCTGGAGGTAACGCTTATGGATATTCCAGGTTCCAGTCTGGGGTATCTCAGAATGAATGTCCCGTCCTTTTGTACCTCGGCCTTATATTCCTCAAACCCTATCGTAGCAGTGATATCTGCATTAAGGTATCTGCTTTCTCCCGTCAGATAGCAAGGGTATGCTTTGACATAGCGAAGGCTCATCTCGTGGTACCGAAGATGCTCAAAACAGCTGTTACATCTATTGCCATCCAGGTCTCGTGCCCACACATAATAAAGTCCGTACGTAAACCAGCCATCGTCTGGGTAGGCTACGGTAATACGCTCTACGGCGCTTGTAATGGAAAAAGGGATTTCAATCGTGTCACCGTTTTCCTTGCTGACAACAAGGATGGCATCCTGTGGCCGCCTCACATTTTCAATGTTAAAAGTCACTGACTGATGGTCCATGGACACTCCGTTCATCTCCCAAGCAGCTGCGCCAACGGCTTCGCTTTCCTCTGATGCGTTTGCTGTTAGAGAGAGGCAAAAAAGCAGGGCTGTGCAGGCAAGGGCTGTAAATAGTTTGCGGATATATTTCATGTTTTCATCCCCCTTTGTGTGTTTTTTATTTATTATAGTATAACGTAAAATGTTATGTTTGTCAGCATATTTTAAAGATTTGGGAAAAATGGGAGAGAAATAAAAATTCTGTTGACATACAAACATGCGTTTGCTATTATAGCTTTATCGCTACTTTAGAACGTGTGTTTATATAGGAGATGAGGTTATGGGGTATAAGAGAATTATTATTGAATTTCTGAAACAGGCAGATGACAGGCAGCTGAAATTAATTTATTGTTATATCAAAGCATTATTGGGGGCAGGGTAAAACCTAGCCCCTTTTATCGTGTAATTCCGCAGTTATTTTTTCTAATGTTTTCCAATCAGATTCATCTAGCCGGGAAAGCATAGAAATAAAATTTTTTTTGAAAGAGCTGTTTGCCGTAGCCTGGATGTTTCCCACAAAAGAAGCAATTTGTTCATCCATTGTCTGCTCTATGAACATTTCGCCAGAGGCGTTCCGCAGCCAGTCTTCGTTTACATGAAATTCTCTGCATATAAGCGCTATGGTAGAGTCTCCCATGTTGCTTTTATTGGTTTCATAGCTGGCTATATTGTTTCTGCTTATGTGTAATTTATCAGCAAATTCCTGCTGCGTTAAGTTTAGCGTTTTTCTTAGTTTTTTTAAACGTTCATTCATTTCGTTTCCCTCGCTCGTATTATAAAGTAGTAGTGTTTATAGACCCTCTCCAAGGTCTTAATGCTATTTCTAATCATAGCCATTC
>JBCLQO010000031.1:0-29771 GCA_041223665.1 Lachnospiraceae bacterium 46-15 | reverse complement strand
ACTCTCCTTTGAAATAAGTATGCGTGACCTAACGAAAAACTATTTAAAATTTTGTCTTAAATCATAGGACCATTATATACATATGCATTAAAATATTCACCTTGCATTTCAATATTATGTTTTCTTATTTCTTCCGCTGTTGAAAAATGATTCATATAATTTAAAAGTGCCACGAAAGTAACTAAATCATCAGAGTATTTGCCCGAAAATGCTTTATACCAAGCATTATTTAATTCACAGATAATGCTATATAGCCTTTTATACAAACCAAACTGTTCTTCATTAAGCAGAAACCACCTTTTCCCTAGAAGTTTCTTTTGAAGCTGCTCATCAGAGGAATTGTACATCAACGCATTATGTAATGCCTTGAGCAATTTCGCAAGCACGCCTGCTAACATATCAGCCATGCGTATCCCTATTGAGTCTTTTGAATCTACTTCCATAACCATATTAAAGCCAACCTGTTTCGCTGCATTTAGTGTATTACTGCTTTCCCCCTCTTTATCTATTGTCAACGTAAAACCATCTATTGCCCTTTCCGTCAAATATTCATTAAATCCCCAAAAAGCTATGCTATAATCCCATTCGATAGTATTTACTTCATGGATATCCTGCAAAATCATTAAAACTTCTTCAAAGGCTTCCGTTTCTCTTTGCTTTAATGATATGTTTGCTTTATTTCGCCGAATTCTATCCTGGAAAAATTCCTTTAAGGCCGTTACAAGTTCTCCCGTGTTCTCAAATACGCCCTCAATTATCTCTTTGGGCCGATACGTCAAAATTGCTTTTATGATTGAATACTTCAAAGCATCCATATCAAAGAGAAAACTGTTCTCATAGCCGTCAAAAATCTGAGCAACAATATATTCAATCTTGCTTATCACTGCAAAATAAATGGAAGTGTCACCATCAAATATCGAAAGCAGATCCGCAAGAAAGCAAACATTATCTTTATTCATGGAAGCAAAGCCGTTCTCAAACTGATTTTGTCTGAGTGTCTGGCTTTTTAATTCCCCTTTCGATTTACGGTCAGCATACTTTTCTTCAAAAGCAACATACTTCTCAAAAACCGACTTTTCGTTCTCAACTTTCCAGCCGACAATAGCAGCAATAAAATTATCATAATAATTATCTGCATTAACTGTATTAAGATTGATTTTCCTGCTATGCTCTGATTCATCATAGTAAAAATGGTATTTTCCCATGTTTTCACCTCTATGTTAAATATAGTAAGGACGGCATAAAGTGCCTGGGATTCTGATGCCGTTTTGCCCCATATTAATAGCAACTTCCACAATTAAGAAATTGTCCCCATGAGCCCCAGGGAAGTCTGCAAAAAAGCCGAATTGGCCATACAGCTAAAATTTGACACTGTCTTTGTAAGAAATGGTTTATCAAGAGTCATTAACCCATCTGCATATTGAAATGCTGTACTCAAATTCATAAAATCAATAATGTCATTATACTTAAATTTCCCCTGGTTAATAAGCAGCCTCTGTATGCAGTAATTTAAAAAGTCCTTCTCCAAAGGACTAAGTGCCTGATAATCAATAACTGAAAATATATCATTGTCATCTGAAAACATTTTTTCACTATTTTTCATCTGCGCATGCGCTTCTTGAATAAATGGCAAATAATCACGTTCACAATACATTTTATCGAATTCTTCCGTGACTCTTTTCAATTCCTCGCTAAAATCGTTTTCCTCAATATACTCTGGTGCCTTCTCAGACAGGGTCTTGTAATGTGTCTCTATACTTCTTATAATCCCCCAAAATTCTCTCTGGACAATTGCAGAAAATTTTTTAGAATTATCCTGGGTGTATGACACTAAAAACTGTCCTTCAAATCTTTTTCTGACCAACAAAGGGTAATGTGAGAAGTTATCGGTAACTATAGCCGAATACCCGACATACATACTATAGGCATCTTCTGCCTTGTTTAATTTCATATTCATATAAAGAACAGCAAATGCTTTAAATATCTCGCCCAATACCCTGCACACATAATCTGAAGTCTGAGAGATAAGCAGCCCTTTTAAGGCCATCAGTCCCAAATCCGATAATTCCTTTTCACTATATATCAGTTTCCAAAACAACTCATCATCTTTCTTGCTGTTTCCGGCCACTTCAAATTTATAATCATCCAAAAACTTTATAATTGTAATCAAATCTTCTTTCTTATCTTTATACCTGTTAAAAGCCTCAAAAAGTGTACCGTAAGTTACAATACCCTTATTTCCCGTCAATACATTTAATGTATTATCCAAATTGCAGCGGCCATCTTTAAATACAAGTCCATAAAGTACATTAGTATCTATCACATACTTTTTCATTAACACACCTCATCTTAATTATCAATCTTCTTTTGTTTCACAGTATACTTTAAATCCATGAAATTTACAATCACTCTTCACCGTACATCACCCCCTTCCTGCATTTCCTGCATCGTAAATAACAGCCTCGCCGTTTTTCCACTTTCCAACGCCACCTTATGTTTGGAATCCCATGCGGCGCTGTACTGGTAGAATCCTTCCTTTTTCTCCGGAACCCCGTTCTTCGTGCATTCCCTTGTGCTGGCAAGCAGCGCGATATCATCCTCCGCATTCACGGCATTGGGAAAAAACACCCTCTGGCCGCCCACGCCTTGGGCGAGCCGCACTGTCCCCGCCGCCATATCGGATTTCGGGTAGATGTGGATATCTAACGGCGCAGAGGTCTTCCCCATGTTAAAGAGGATGACCGTCTCCTCCGAGCGCACCACACCGTTGAACCACACGGGAGCCTTTATCCCGCCACCCTCCCGGAACTTCTGCAGGCAGGTCTCCGTGTGCGGGGCATATCCCGCAAGGACCGGCCCTTCCTGCAGTTGGAGGTCGGTAAACCAGATGCACCCGGAGCAGTCGGCAATGGTGGGGATTACCGTCACGCTCACGATGCGCATATCCTTTTTCTTATTGACCACTTCCGCAAGCCTTACAAACTCAGCCATCCAGCGTCCACCTCAGTTCCGAGGGATGCCCCACCCATCCCATTGCCACCGGGCCGCCCTGCAGGAGGATATCCGTGATGTAGAAATCCCCCGTGCAGTCCGTGATGCAGACGCGGACGGTGACGGATTTCAGCCTCTCCGATGAGAAGTTTTCCGGCACGATCTTTGCTGTTGTCCTTGAAAAATAAGCCACAAAAATCCCTCCCGTCAGTACAAATCAATAAACCTCGTTTCCGTGCTGCCGTCCTCATATTCCAGCACGATCTCAATGCCGACCTGCGAATTCCCGCTCAGTTTCTTAAGGTTCTCGGATGCAATCTGCGCCGAGATCGTATAACTGTCCCGGTTGGCAGGATACACCGTCTGCGACAGGCTCTTGGTCATCCCCGCCACACCCTCCGCCTTGAAGGAAGCCGTGCCGCTCGCCCCGTTTTCCCCGTCCGCCTCAAAACCAGAGGACACCCAGTAGGCAAGCCCGTCATCGGCGCGGGAATTCCGAAGGAGGTTGAACGGCACCAGCTCCGCGATGTCCTCGCTGGACACCACGCTTACACCCTCCAGGGAATCGGCGGCATTGTCCCATTTGCTCGTGGAGCTGCCCAGGTTCTTTAACACCGTGGAAAGCTCCAGCACCGTGTTCCACGGCTCCTGCAGGTTGTATTCCCTCCGCACAATCCTCGTGGTGACCGAAATCCCCAGGGCCTTATCCTCCACCCGGACATAGTCACCAAGCTCCCATGCCTCATGCTCGTATCCCGTCAAAACGGATAAGTCCATGGCATTCAGCACATAGGAAACCGTCGGCTTACAGTAATCCGCAAGCCGCATCCTCGTAAACTCCAGCATCTGGTAGGGGTTCGTGAAGGCCGAGCAGTCCAGGGTGGAAACACGGACTTCCTTGGAATAGGTGAAATCCTCCACATAAGGCTTGCCGCCGTTGATACCGGCAAAAGTCATGCCATCCGCACCAATGGCATAAAGCCTCGTGACAAGGTCCGTGGTGTCCACCGTCCGCTCGATGTCCTTCATGTTCTTCCCGTACATGAACAGTGCGCCGCTGTCCTTCCCGTTTAAAGTAAGCAGATGCACCAGCCGGTTCGGGCAGTCAAAGACCAGATCGCCGCCATGTAAATCCGCTACATTCCGGAGGATGGAAAGCGCGTTTTTCTCCGTGGAAGTCCATGTGCGTTTCGTGGTGACAGTCACCGTGCCGACATTCCATTCCGTGCCGGAAAGGGCATAGGCCATGGCTGCATCCGCCGTCTCCGCGTCAAAGGCTTTCTCCTCCTTCCGGATGGAATAGGCGAGGTTGTAAAATTCCGCCTCGGCGTACACCTCCGTCACGGCATTGCCGGAGGAATCCTTGCTGTCCGTGACTGTGCGGATGATGTACACGTCATCCACGATCTGGATTTTCTTCTCATTGTCGATATATCCCCGTTTGGCATCGGCAAAGGGGATTTTGAAATTCAGCGTATCCTCGCCATTGATTTCTCCCGTCACAATGATGCCGTAGGCGTTTTCCAGCACTGCCTCCCATGCGCCATTAGAATCCAAAACCACGGGGCGGGCATAGCCGATTTTCTCATAAGGAGATTTCGGTACGTCATAAATCCGGATGTCCGTCAGCTTCGGCGTCCTCGCCGTGTCCGCTGTCGTGAGCGTTACCCGGAAACGGATATATGTGCGGGCAGGGGACGGCATTTTCCCATCTGCGCCCACCGCCGCCCAATCGCTCCAGCTAATGAGGTCATTGCTCGTGGATGTCTCCACAAGGGAAATATCCGTCACGCCGGGAACACACTCACTGAAAACAGACACATTGCCCGCGCCGGAAATGCCATACTCTACGGCACGGGTATAAAGCACGCCGCTTTCCGGGTATGCCCCGTCCGTCCTGCGGAGCGTCACGGCATCCGCCGTGGTGATGGCATCCACATCCCCTGCAGTATCGCCGCCGTTGGCAAAGGCCGTGGCACGGAAATAGTCAGCAAGGTCATCTGCGGTCAGTTCTGAATCGCAGTCTAGGAACCAGTCATCAAAGCCTCCCGCAAACCAGTAGGAACCGGCGTTCATCCCCATAATGAGGTCTGCCGTGCAGGAACGGTTCAGCTCCCCCGCAAAGGAAAGTGCCGCCGAAATCCACACCTCCCCGCTCTCCCTGTCACCTACGACATACCACGCCTTCTTATTCCCTGGCTCAATCACGCTGGCAATGAAATACCACCCATTATTCGCAAAAGAGAACGGCGGCACCACCGACTGGTCCAGGATAAGCGTCCCGGCGGAATTATAGAGCATGAGCCTCGGATTCCCCCGGATGAGGGATAAATAAAAAATCGGCTGCCCCGGCCCCTGCCTGGTATTAAAAATCGGCGTGTAGGTGTTGCCGATGGAATAGGTGGTAGGATTCATCCATCCGCCCACGATGATCCGCTCTCCAAGGTTCTGGAAAATCGATCCGTCATTCTCCACCTTCAGATATGTTTTCTCCGTGGCCGGGTTCGTGATGTTGAAGCGGAAATAGTTCCCCCGGAACCCGGCGCGGAAGGATGCCGTCGTGCCGCTCCAGCCGGAAACAAACATCTTTCTGCCTCTGCCGGAGGAATCAGCAGTCATCGTGTCCGCATCCGGGGCGGAATCATTGAAACGCCACAATCCATCCTTTGCATACTCCGCAGGGAATTCCCCTGTGAAATCCGTCTGTGTATTCAAAATTACCTGCAAGCCCATAAAACATCACCTCCAGCGGCTCTTTGCCTGTATTTCAAGTTCCGTAAAGGTGGCGTTCGATACTGCCACCTCCACCGTGTTCAGCCCCGCGTCAAGCGTGGGGAAGTTCAGTTCGCTGATATACGGCAGGGCATTGCGGAGCGTGTTCCCCTCCGCGTCCTCCACCCATGCCGTCATTTTCGCTGTGTCAATTACCAGCGTTTCCCCTTCCGAAAGCGTAGCGTTTGCTATTTTCAGTTCCATGCCATTCGTGGTGATGCTGATATACCTGCCTGCCCCGGAAGCCAGGATGCCTTTCAGCCGGTAGACGGGATTGGAGTATAAATTTCCAAGCCTCCGCCTCACTGTGTGGCTTCCCACCGCCGTGACGGTAAAAACCTCATCCTTTGCAGCATTTCCTTCACCTCGATCAGCGGACCGTTGATGGAGCTTCCCTGCGGGGAACTTCCTTTTCCGTCCCCGGATACGGAAATCTCCTGCACGGCTGCGGAAGGGTTCAGGACCATATCCGCCGCCACGCCGTCCACTGCCTTTGCCACCATGCTCTTGCTTTCCTCGATGCCCTTTGCCAGCCCCTTCATGAAGTCTGGCATCCAGCTCTCGTAATCGGTCAGCGGCCCTTCATCCGGCACGGAGAAGTGCAGGAAGGACTTGATCTTGTTCGCCACACTGCTCACGGCGTCACCCACGGCTCCGATACAGCTTTTGATGCCGTTCACGATCCTCCGGTGCCCACGCAGTAAACTGTGTCTCCTGTTGCTCAAGCGGAACCGTAAAGAAACGAACATTCTTATCCACTGCCCTGATCTGCTCCATTTCCTCTTCCGTCAGTTCAAAGTCGAAGATGTCAAAATTATCTTTGATATGCTGCGGATTGGTAGATTTCGGGAAGATAATCGTACCCTCCTGGATATGCCAGCGCAGGATGATCTGAACATTGGTCTTTCCATATTTCTCTGCCAGTTCTGTGAATACAGCCTCATTGATCAGCTCTGCATCGCCATGTCCGATAGGGTACCATGCCTCGATCACAGTTCCATAAGGAGCCAGCCTCTTTTTTAATTCGTTCTGCTGGAAATAGGGATGACACTCTACCTGCAGCACTGCGGGCTTAACCTCTGCTGCCTCGCAGACCTCCTCCAAACGTTCTGACTCAAAATTACTGAGTCCGATGGTTTTTACTTTTCCCTGCGCAACTGCCTTTTCCATATCCCGCCATGCGCCCATATAATCACCCACCTGCTGATGCAAAAGAAGCAGGTCTGCTTGTGTCAAGTAAGGAATAAAAATTTTTTACATATTTATTGAGCCACGGACAGCACCTGCCCATGGCTCCCATTCTACTCTTTAATAAAACGGCTGTCCGCCTCCGGTATCCCATCCTCGTCAGACACATACCGTTCCACCCTCATATGCAGATCATACTTCACCCGAAGCTCCGCAATCTTCTCCATCATCGGAGAAGCATGGTGCCGGTCAATCGCCTCTTGGTCTTTCCAGCAGTCAATCAGCAGCACAGTCTCCGGGTCTGCCATGGGAATGAAATACTCATACCGCATATTCCCCTCTTCCTTACGGATTTCTGCCACAGTCCCGCTGCTCTCCATTTCCTCCGCAAATTTCCGCGCATTCCCACCTGTCCCGCTATAATAAATATTTACAACTATGCTCATGCCTTTCTTCCTCCTGCTTTCCTTGTTTCGTTTCCAATCATACCACACTGATCCAGCCATTAGAAGAACTTCTTCCACTCTTTTATGCAGATTCCCTATCCTCAAACGGATTCCGCATCTTCCACACAATCTCCATAGAATCCTCCCCATAAACAACCACCTTCTCAATCAGCACCTTCAACCTGTCCTTATCAAAAATCTCCAGCTCGGAAAGCCCGGTCAGTTCCCCGTCCGGTATTTCCTCCGAACCGGAGACCACCTGCATACGGTCAAGCTCTGCCTGCGCCTCACGTCTGACCTGCTCCAATTCCTCCATCCGCATTTTGCCTTTCTCAATCCGCCCCATATAATTCTCCCTGCTGATCTCACCGGCCTTATACTGCTCATACAGATGCATTTTCGTACCTTTCCACCGTGCCATCTCCTTTGTGCTGTCGGCAACTGTTATTTCAAGCGCTGATTCCTTACTGTCCTTCTGTGCCTCCCTGCGGATGCCCCTGTCCTCCATCAGCATACCCGCCATCACCCTCACCTGCTCCAGCACTGCATCCTCAATCTCTTTCCTGCCGACCTCCACCCTCTGGCAGTCATTCTCCAGCTCCTGCGTCCGGCTCCTGCAGAGATACTTTTCCTTCTTCCTGTCGGAAAACCGCAGCCCCTTCCCGCAGTATCCGCAGACAAAGAACAGATTCCTCCTGCCCGTCTTCCGCCCGCTCACGTCAAGCCCCGCCAGGTTATCATTCGCCCTCTTAAAAACCTCCTGGGAGACAAGCGCCTCATGCTGCCCTTCTATCACAATCCACTTCTCCCTGGGCTGCTCCACCCGTTTCTTATCGGTATCCATCCCGCACTTCGCACGGTTCCAGAACAGCGTCCCCAGATAAGTCTCATTTGTGACGATATCCCTGACCGCACTGTTATCCCATCTCTTTATCTTCACATGGGGCTGTTTGTCCGGGAAATTATCGCCTTTCAGCTTATGATACATATACCTTGTGGGAATCCCCTCTTCATTCAGCCGCCTTGCGATCTCCGAATGGCTGATCCCCTCTGCCGCCATATGAAAGACCTTACGAACCACCCACGCCGCATCTTCATCAACCAGAAGCTCATGCTTATCCTCCGGGTTCTTCCGATACCCATACGGCGCAAACTGCCCGACAAACTCCCCGTTCCTCACCCTTGTATCCCTGGCGCTCCGGATTTTCTTTGACAGATCCGCACTGTACATCCCATACACCAGGTTCTTCAACGCAACGCTCATACCGCCTGTAGCCCCGAACTTATCGGCACTGTCATAACCGTCATTCACGGACACGAACCGCACCTGCAGAATGGGGAAAATATATTCCAGGAACCGCCCCACCTCCAGATAATCCCGCCCAAACCGTGAGAAATCCTTTACAACGATCATATGGATATCCCCGCCCTTTGCCGCCTCAATCAGTGCCTGCACTCCCGGCCTGCGGAAATCAACGCCGGAATATCCGTCATCACAAAACTCCGTGATACTGTATTCCTGCCCCCGCAGCAGTTCCTCTATATGCCTCGTCAGAAGCACCCTCTGTGCTGAAATGCTGTTGCTCTCTTCTTCCTTTTCCTTATCCCTGTCCTCATTAGAGAGCCGGAGATACATGGCAGCCATTATCCTATCCATTTACACCGCCTCCCTCTCTGTCCCAAGACTCAACAGGTCTTTCAGTTCCTTATCATATTTCAGATGCACCCTGACACTCCCATCCTCATATACCAGAACCTTGTCCACAAAAGCCTCCGCCATCTCTCTTGTCAGCTGCCGCTCATTCCGGAACCGCTCCACCGCCGCTTTCCATCCCCCGTCAACACGGTACTCCCTGGAATACTCCGCCTGGGCTTTCAGCATCTCATCAAGCCTTGCAGAAAGCTCCTTCACCTTCACTGCATACTTCCCGCTTATCCTCCTTCGACAGCCGGACATAGATGGCGGCATGATAGATCTTCTTGAATTGTTTACTTTCCATGTGCTTCCGCTCCTTTCATTCCCTGCCAGAATCACCTGCAAAATCAAAAAGGCGGATGCACTAACTTGTCCCTAAGACAATCATAGCGCCTCCGCCTAAAAAAATCCACTGTTATTTTAAACATTCCGCAGCATATTTTCAAAAGCCTCTTCAAAAGAGCCCCCGTCCTCCGCAAACCGTACCCTGACCTTCATATCCCCCACCCGTACCGCATAAGGATTCCCCACCGCTTCCAGATAGGCCCTCTTCCTTTCCTCCAAAGACAGGCTCCTGTCAACCTCCACCTCCCGGATATCCACAAGCGCCTCCTTCTCCACCGTCCGTATATCCACACCTTTCAGCGCGTCCAGCTCCTTTGCCGTCATAACCTCTTACCTAACCTTTCCAAAAATTCATACCAACGGCATGGTATGTACCGCCGGGAAATCCCCGGCTGACGCGCCGCACAAAAGCCCTCAACGAAAACCCGCCTCCGGCAGCCCTCCCATATATCAGGACAAAAAAAGAAGCCATCCCTGTCCCGCCTGCAAAAACACCCTTACAGCCTCGTAACAAAATCCAGCGAAATCCACCCGTTCCGCTCCCGCTTATACGACTTCAAAAGCCCCCACTTCCCGGCTCCTTTCCCGTCCGCTTCCTCCACAATGGTAAACGTGCCCGCACCCGTAAACAGCCCCGTCCGGGCAAAATCCGTCCCCGGCCCCTTACGTATATTCAGGTCCGGGATATCCACCCTCACCAGATAGGAAGACTTCCCCGGCAGCTTCTCCATGAACATCACATACTCCGCATCCGCCGTGATAAAAAGCCCCGATTTCAGCCTGTACCACCGCTTATCCGGACTGATGCCCGTCACCGTATAAATCCCCTCATACACCACCCGGTCCACGTTGTCCCCCATGCAGGGAGCAGTCCGCACATTCACGCCGTCCCTGCCCTTATAGAACACCTTCACATACCCGGACATGGGCCGTACCGGATTGTCCAGACTGTCCGCACCGTCCCCGGCGCTCCCGGCCTCCCCGGTAATCTCCTTCAAGATGGAAAGAATCTTCTCCCCATACCCGGCTCCCGCAGCCCAGCCTTTCCCCTGGGGATTCTCCCGGATACCCAGCCACTCCACATAAGGCGCACAGCCCCTTACAACATACTTGAAGCGCGGGTCTATATTTTCATTCACCAGAGCCTCCGTACAGGCATAGGTTTTCAGGTGCTGAATCTGGCACCGTATCCCAAGCTGTGCCGTATCAAAGGACAGCCCCTTCACCCCGTTCCGCGTCACGCCCATACCGGCAAAATTATTCTGCTCCGGCGTCACCGCCGAACCGGAAAACGTAAAATTCCCCGTCTCCAGGCAGGACTGGGCAAAAGCCACGTCACCCCTCACGCCTTCCGTCTCCCCCTCGGACAGATACAGCGGCACCATGTCCAGGACCGACTGCGCCACATCAGGATTCTTCCGCTTCACATACTCCCGCATCTGCTCCGCCGTCGCCGCAGCCTTCCCCATAATCCCCGTAAGCCCGGAAACACCGTCACCGGAACCGCCATCTCCGCCGCTGCCGCTCCCGGTTTCAGAACCGTCCATAGCCGCCCGAATGTCTTCCCTGAACTGCCCCATGGACAGCCCAAACCGCTTCCAGATATGCTCCACGTCCCCGTGGTTGCTGGCAATCCCCCTCTTATACCCTTCGGAATGGGAGATTACCACCCCGTCCGCCAGAGGGTCCAGCCCATACATCCGGCACAAATAAGCAAACAGCTCCACAGCATATTTATAAGCGGCAAGCACATGGCTCTCCGTATTCCTCCCGTCCCCGGTCTCCACCCAGTCCGAACCGCCCGTATACCGGATCGTGGCAGGCTCCGTCATCTCCACGCCTATATGCGTCCCGTTTGCGTCACCTCCGCAGTGCCATCCCCGGTAATCCCAGGGCAGGAGCTGGTACACGTCCCCTCCCGGCTCCACAATAGCATGAACACAGGCCCCCGCATCCGCCTTATCCCAGTTATTAATAAAAGCAGAAGCCTTCGGCTGTGGACACCCCACCGAATGGATCATCAGCCCCCTCACCGCAATCTTCCTCCCCGCCCGGTAACACCCGGACTTCGTTAAATATTTTTGAATCAGCTTCATACAAAACCACTCTCCTTCTCCCGTTCCCTGCCCCGGAAACATTCTCCAATTCTCCGCATGAAAAAAGGCACCAGCTTTTCACACTGATGCCCTCTCATAAAAATCCCAGATCATATCCCCTGCCACACTTTACTGCACTTAACCACATTATCCTCCGTGCCGTCTCCTACTCCTTCCCCTTTTCCTCCCGCAGCTGTGCCAGAACCCCTTTCAGCTTCTCCGGCACCGGAAGCCCGATCCTGGCCGCATTCTCCAGAATCGAAATCCCCTCATTGGACAGATAAAAGAAAATCACCGCCGTCCGCACCGCGCTCCCGTTCCGGATGATATGCGTATCCAGGATATGCCCCAGAGCCACCAGGCAGAAGACCACGATCTTCTTAAAAATCCCCCGAAAACCCACGCCGCTGGACAGCTTCTTCTCCACTGCCGCTGCCATCAGCCCCGTCACATAATCCACCGCCACAAACACCACCAGGGCATACAGAAAACCGTCAAACCCTCCCATGGCCCAGCCCAGGTATCCGCCCATGGCCGCAAACCCACACTCTATCACACTCACAAACTCCTTCATCTAAAATCCCTCTCTTTCTCTGCTTTTCTATATGGAAAAAGCGGCCCGCTCCCAAAAGCCGCCGCCCTGTTCCCAATCCCACTATCTGCACACCATTCCCTGAAATTTCATCCCATTCCCACACATCTCAAACCATTCCCTATATCTCAAATCATTTCCTGCACCTCATACCATGGCGACAGCCTTCTCCTTCCCGGAACCAGCAGCCTTCTTATCCTCTTTCCCGGCCTTCTGCCCCTTCCCGGCATCCGAAGCTCCTGCCGCCCCGGAATCCGCTTCCGCATTCCCGTCCGTATCCACGGCTCCTGCGCTCCCCGGCACGCCCGCATCCTTCTCCGCCATATCAACAGCACCATTCCACTCCATACCGGCAAGCCCTCTAAGCCCGTCCGCCACCATGGAAAACCCGTCCGCAATCCTCAACAATTCATTTCCCATCTTCACAATCCCTCCATATCTTCCAAACGTTCCATCAGTTCCTCGGAATACATCGCGCACACCAGCAGCTCCTTCCCGATCTCCGGATGGCTGAAATACTGCGCCTTCTCCCCGTACATCTTCCGTACCTTAGCCTCCATCAGCCTACGCCGCTCGCCCCGCTCAAAGCCGAACACCCAGATACCGTCCGCCTTCTCCATCAGCCGGGAGACCAGGATGCCCTCCACCGCGCTCCCAAGCTCATCCTTGAAAATACCATGGAAACACAAAAACGGGCTCACCGGTATCTTCCCCTTATGGGCCGCATACCGGCAGTATTCCTCCGCCCTCTGCCGGTCCAGTTCCTCACTCCCCGTCAGATGCGTCAGCACCAGCACCATCTCCATCAGCGCCGCCTCCTTCCATGCTTTCCGGCTCCATGAACCGCACCTCAATCCCCTGCTCAACGGCAAAAGCAATCTCCGAAGCCATCCCTTCCGTGGCCTCCCCGAACACCCACACCTCGTCACAGCAAAAGAGCAGTTCCAGCCCCATGGCAAGCCCCGCCTGCCGCTCCGTCTCAATCCCCTCATTCAGAAACTGCGGGAACAGCAGATGCGGCGCAACAGGCAGAACCCCCTTTTCCCAGGCCCTCCGGCAGTACCCGGCCGCCTTCCTCGCATTACCCTCCATGTCCCCACGGAAAGGGCTGCAGATAAACACCTTTTTCCTTTCAGACATACCGTCACTTTCCTTTCTTCATTTTCCTTCTGCCCCGGGTCCCTTCCCCGGCGGACTCATACGCCCTGATCTCCCGGTCAATCTTCATCAGCTTCACCGCAAGGCTCTTCGCCACAATGCTGATCGCCTGCAGGATACCGATAAGCTCCAACGCATTCTGCATAAATGCCATCCTCCTTTCCGGGACAGTAAATCTATCCCCTTCACTGTCGTAATGACACTTTTCCGAAATATGACGATGAAAATTAAAAAGTTTTTTTAAAAACCATTCGACAAACACCGATTATCTTGTCAAACACTGTCACTTTCTTATCTGAAATCCCTTATCACTGAAAAAACGGCGCAGTTTCTCCAACACCCTCTGCTTTCTGGAAGAAACCGTTGTCCTGCTCTCCCCCTTTAATCTTGCAAATTCGCTGACCTGCATTTCTTCCCCGAACACTTTCTCCGCCAACTCCCTTTCCTCCGGCATCAGGCCGGACAGAGCCTCTTCCAATACATACAGCAAAGCCTTCTTCTCCATCAGTTCCTCCATGCTCTCCGCAAAAAGCTCCGTCCTCATATCGTTCTCTTTCCATTCCTCATAGGATTCTTCCGTATACCCCTTTTCCTCCATTGCCGCCCTGTTCCTCTGCTCCCTCTTTTTCTCCTGCCACCATGGGCGGTAATACTTCCTATATTCCTCTTCTGTAACCTCCATCCACACTTCTTCCTTTCCGGACCGGATCTTGATTTTCCGTTTTGACATACGCCTTTCCTTTCTTTACCCTGCGGTAAAGCCAGGAAAAGCCTGCCGCCATTCCTATAAATACAAAAAAAGACCGCAAAAAGCCGGTATTCAGCTTTCTGCGGTCTTCAAAACATTTCCCTTCACACGGGGATCGCCCTAACGGACGCATTATTTGATTTTTAACTATACTGCTGTGGTCTTCATAACAAAAATCCCAAAACACAGCACCGCTTTTTTCATTGGCGGCTATCGGTATGCTCACCAGCCCTTTTCCGGATGATGAAAGCAAAGGGTCAGGCATCGTTTCTCCTTCCTGGCAGTACCGCTCATATTCATGATTTTTCATGTACTAATGCAATCTGCCTTGGGCCTGTCCGTTACGATGCAATCCCACTTTCCATAATCTACCATGTATAAAAAGTATTCCCTGAATAATATTTCATAGTCACAAACATAAAAAATCGCAAAAAAACAGCCAGAATGACCTGACTGTTCCTCTTAACATTTAACTTTAATCCATTTGATTCCAATCTTAAAACATAATATCTATATCTCAATTAACAACCGGATATTCCATCAGCAAACTTCATAATTGTGATTTCTCACCAAACCCATCAATCATTAATTTGCAAAGAAAAGCATACCTTGCGTTCTGTTCTTTTTCCCTCTCTGATTTTGCAGATAAATTGGTAATTTCCTCCAAAACATCAACCGTTATTTTCATATCCCCTTTACTTGGCTTAGACGGCATTTTGTTCTCCAATATCATTTTCATTGCACCGAAAACTGTCTTTGCCGTCTTATACGACCCAACTAACGGACTTCGGGTTGCAATAATACCCAAAATGTAATCCAGCGCATTCTTTATCATAGCAACCGTAATATGCTCATTTTCATTACTAAACAAAACAGTGCTTGGTAAAAAATACTTTACATTTTTATTTATTTTGTACCCCATAAAACCGGTCTCATTCATATAGTCACTCCTTCTACTACTCTATTTCCTATCCCCTATTATTCTTCAAAAGCTTTGCTTTCTTATGAAAGCATGTCCCTCCAAAAACCGATTTCCCTATTATCATATGTTCCGATAACTAATCCTCTATCAAGAAACGCATTACGTTCTTCACAACAAGTTTCAGGCAACAGACCACATGCATGACAAGCCGCAAGATTTAAAGAATCCCGTCCCTGCCCTTTGCTCATAATACAAACCGGATCATTAGAGCATGTTTGCGCATGTGATATAGCTTTTTTCAATATTTGCGGAAAAGCATCCGGTCTACCCTGTCTGACCAAGCCACCAAGAGTTCCTTCCGAATCACCACTGGCCGTATAAATAAAAATTCCTGCCATGGTTTTACCGTCAGACTCCTCCGAACAATATAAACGTTCGCTAAGTGAAGCAATACTATAACCGCATTCAAAACTCAGTTGCGAAATCAAAAGATGCGAAAGCGTATGTAACATAATAAATTTAGGTGTAATTGTTCTTGGATGGTTCTTTCCGATAAATGAAGTCGAATAATTATCGCTTATTCTCTTTGCTCTCTCAATTACCGCCGGATTATCCCTTATCCATTTATCAATATCCGACTGCTCGAATTCAATAAATATACCCTCCCCTCGAACTTCATACGCCGGATACCACCGTGTATCTGATTCTTTAACATCGACAAACCCTTTGTCGTTTCTGTTCATTGCCGGACTAATTCTTGAAAAACCAATCAAAGCATTTACAACACGCACTTTATCAATCAATGAAACGGATTTTATATGTGGTATTTTATATTCCTTAATATCCATTTCTTCTCTGGAAAAATCCCCCAGAGCCTTTCCGGATGAAGAAGAAATCTCTCCCGTTAATGCATAATACTCGTCAATCCGATACTGTATTCCCGTAACATCAACTTCTGACGTTTCCGGTTCCAACCATTTTTTAATAAGGATTTTTTCCACATCGCTCTTTGATGCACCGACTTCCAATGCAATTTTTTCAGTCCACTTAGGCAACCGTTTTTTTATGGTATTAAGCTTATCTTCTGGTTCTTCGTCACTTATAATCGTAACACAGTCTTCAAAAGCCTTACTTTGCTCTATCTTAACGTTTAACTTATCCGCATATGGCGGAATAACCAAAGAACTGTAAACAATCGGAAAATAAACCGATGAAGCACCTCTTTGTACGGTTTTAGGATAACACGGACATTTTTCCCGAATATGTCTAAAAGGATGATTGCCTGAACATCTGAAAAGATCAGTACCCGCATCCTGATCCAATTTTTCAAAACAGTCTTTATCAAATGCTCCTTTTAAAGACGCAGTCGCCCCACATGAGCAACTTACACTAAGTCCTTCAAGTCCTTCCGTACCTGATGCACCGGTTTTAAACTTCAACGCCGGTGTACCGCAAACAAGCTTTTTTGATTTGGTATGAACCCATTTTACCCAAGGAAAATCATTTAAGTGCCCTTTCTCGCAAACCGTTACGATACGTGCCACAACAAGATCTTGTTTACATTTCGGACATTGCATATGCTCAACCATATATTCGTCTCGTTCTAAAATCTTGGGATTCGCACTTTTTCTATACTCGTCAACCCACTTCCGCAAAGGCTGAAACTTTCTGCACTTAGGACAAAAATACCATTCCGGAAATCTCGCATACGCAATATTGGTCGGTATGGCAAAATAATCAACACCCAATGCCTTGGCAAACCGATCATCGTAAATCCTACCCGTATCTCCGCTCCAATATTCCGGTGCAGCCGTAACCAACGTTTGATCAGGGAAATCGACCATTGCACCGACACCATATTGTAAAACTGCCTGTGCCGCACGTACAGAATGCGAAACTCTATTCAAATCAATTTTTCCTTTAATTTGTTCAGACATTAAATCATTCCTCCCATATTACAACACTCCCCGTTACAGGGGCATCGACATTTCGCATTGAAGTAAGTGTGTCAACAGCCGCGTCTCTTCCGGCGGAGTTATATTGCCTTAACAACCGACGTTCTTCGGAGTTCGGTGGAGATACCATAAATCTTCTACCAAAATAAATCGGAATCTTACCCCCGTCCTGATTACATTCCTCTACAAGTTCCTGCCATTTTTCAAAAAATTCCTGCATTTCCGAACGAACATCTTCAATATCATCTTTTAGCTGATTTTCCGAACGGGCACTAATGCTTTTTATACGATTCAAAACAAATTCTTGAATCTCGGATATGGATTTTTCCGAATCACCCATATCAAACTTTTGAGCATCTTTGTCGTCCTTCCATTCTTCTTTTTGCCTTATCATGGCTGTAAGAACGGCATGCAATGCCCGTTCGCGCGCCGGTTTTGAAAACGGTGTAGCCCCCGTCGGTTCAACAAATCGATAAAACGATTCATGATAAGAACGAAATCTTTCATAATGTGACCGATCTCTGCTCTTGGTTGCATCATACTGTATAAAACACAATCCCGGGAAAGAACGTCCTACCCGACTGGATGCCTGTATATATTCACTGGTTAATTTCGGCTGCCCAACCATAAGCATTACATTAAGTCTTGCCACGTCAATTCCGACCGAAATCATATTCGTTGCCAGCAAAACACTTGAAGCATATTGCTTTGCTTCCATATTCTCCTTGGAATACTCAATCTTCTCCAATTTATCCAATGTTTCGTTTAATTCGGTAGTCGATACTCTGCTTGTCAACTCATCTGCCCTGACAATAAGGCGTCTTGTGGTAAACATTCTATTAGCAGTTCTGATAATGAAATCTTTTACGTCATCATCTACTAATGTAGATGCTTTTCCTAAATCCTTCAAACTATTAAAATAAACCGTCAATGTCCAAAATTTATCTTTTATTTCATCCGGCAAATCCATTGTATATGCCTTCTGCATTAAAGCCGCCATCATACGAATTTCAGTCATCGCTTTTGTTTTTCCGGAAGGCATAATACCAATATACTTTCTTCCGTAGATTCCTTTTTCGTAATCAATTGTTGATTCTCGTGCAAAAAAGGAATCCTCGGCATCTAACCCGGGGGCAGGAAACTGTACCACTTCCCTATTATACAACACGGAGCATTGCTCTTTTGCCCTCCTAATCGTAGCCGTAGAAGCAATGATTTTGGGATAAACCCCCTTTTGACCGCAAATTCCGTCAACGGCAGTTTCGTATATGCCTACAACCGTCCCAAGCGCCCCTGATATAAGGTGAAGTTCGTCTTGAATAATCAATTCCGGCGCCCTGTTGTTGCTTCCTATGCCAAAGAAAGCACCTATCCGCCCGTCCCACGGCATCATCGCAAACTTATCAACCGTACCGAATAAGAGCGTAGGCGGATTACGGTATAGTTCGTCATCTATAATTTGAATAGGGAGTTTATTTGTAAAATCACAATCCTCTTGCGGACAAAACATATAAAAATGTTTCCCGCTTCCCATATTATACCCCCATTCACCGACCAATTTATTGTTTCTGTCATCCTTTACCATTTTCGTCCCGCACCAAGGACATTTTAAAACCTGAAACTTATTATGTCTTTCTTTTTCACTACGCACATAATGATGTTTACTGACATTTTTCAGCTTCTCTAAATGGTAACTTGCAGAATTCTTACCTTCATTCCTATTCGGAATATGCGTTCCGCCAATCCACAAGCCGATTGAAATAGGTTCCTTCCCTAATGAATATATCGGATATTTTCGATGCTTTTTTTCACATTGTTGTCTGATATATTCACATGCGCATATCAATGTCGCCGCGCGTGTGAATTGTTGTGCCGCCAAAAGCCGTAACGTATATCTCATAATTACGGTTGTTCCGGCCGCTTCCTTAGAATGAGTCAACCGTCTATAGAATATCGCAAAAGCGGTCAACCCTAAATATGCTTCCGTTTTGCCGCCACCGGTAGGAAACCATATCAAATCAACAATATTACGTTCCGGCGACTCATCATAGACAATAGAATTGATATCCATCAGCAAAAACGCAATCTGAAACGGTCTCCAACGGCAACTTGCATCATCTTCTTTATAATAATCCACATTGCGAAGCCAATCCGAAATTTCTTCGTCTTCCGGATATCGATCCGCACTCTTCTTCGCCATATCCGATTGCATCGTGATATGTACTCGTTGCATGAACATTGCCCTGTTTGCTAAAAGGAACGCTTTATATGCGGTTTCATTTTCTTTCAAAGTTTTAATGCCGGCATACATCCTTTCATATGCCCTCCTGCATTCCGCAATATTCTTTGAGGCCGCCGAAGTATATTTAGTATCAAGCAAAGAAGCCGTCTTTTCTAAATCAACTACCCAACTTTTATATAAATCCACCAAATTATACATAGAGGAAATCTTGGTATCTTTATCTATAGAATTTAAATCCGACAAATATTTCATTGACAGTTCATTATTTGTTATTACCCTATTCTTCGGAAGAGAAAAATTCATGGCCGGAATTTCCTCTATAGGGAAAAAATCATTCCAGACTCTGCCTTTACCCTGCTCGTCAATATCCCAGTCTACCGAAGTACCAAGTCCCGTACCATATATTTTTTTGTGGCGATAAAGAAGTTCGAGAGAGCATTCTTCTTCATCCATCAAATGAATATCCGGATTGGGATTGCTCTCAACAAAGGAAAAACAATTATTATGAGTATTAATCTCAATACGTGATTGAAATATGCAATGGTTGGCTTTCGCCGGAACTTCTTCAAGTTCGTTTACAAGCATAACCGTAACTGACCATATGTCATCCGATACCTTCGTTCGTAAAGCAACTATTTTTGCACTTGTTCCGTCAAGTTCTCTGTTTGATTCAACATCAACGTATTCCCCTTTTGAAAAATCCAATATAAACTCCGAAATTTCATGCGGAACACGGACATACCCAGCATTGCAATAATCCACAAATCTATATGCTATTTGCTTCAAAATCTGATACTCGTTTTCGGGAATAGTATCTTTCTCGAAGATATCTCTGACTTCCTTTGCTTTGATTTGAGTCAGAAGTTTCATTGTCCCCGTATTCTTATCAAAAGACATTTTATGTGCAAGTTCCGACGGAACAGCATAATTTTCAGGATCGGCAGGAGTATACGGTATTGCACAATCCGTTATTAACGCCTTTCTATACGTTGCAAACGTTACTTTCCCCTTTATAATATCTGCATTTCCCTTTATAAGAAATGTAATACCCATTGATGACGGCATATACTGCATGGACATGCCAATCTCTTCATCCAAATTTTCATCTGCCGTTTCGTCAAATTCAGACACATGTTTACGGGATTCTTGCACCGGTTCCGTTTGGACCTCAGCATCCGCATCAGATTCTTCTTTATCGGTACTCCCGTCTGCTTCCGGTAAAGGGACCGTTTCATCGTTATCCTGATTCATTTGATTTCCCTGCGGAAAAAGTATCCCCACGGAATAACGGCTTGTCGGTGTGCTGGAAATCAGTTCATGTTCAATATCCGGCAGAGAAAATTCCGATCCCGGTCCAAGCAATTCCGATTTGATAATTTTAATATACTCTTCTCGTGCATCAATCAATTGTTTTCTGATTTCACTTTCGTTCACATCAATACCTCCGCTTCCGTAATCGGCTTATTAACCAAGTTAATATTTACATTTGTACTTTCATGCAATTCTATAATATCTTCTAATTCCAGCGTTTCCGAAAGATTATCCACATTATTATATACGACTTCTAACACACTTCCTTCTTGCGGAATATGCCCGCTCAATTTATTGTTAATTGCCTTACCGATAAGGTCAAGGATTGTCCTACGTTCACGCCTAACGACTCGGCAAGCCTCAAAGTATCCGGCAATATCACTCAAAATCTTCCTGTCTTGAGTAACTCGGGCAATATATCCCATGGTCTCTATATCTCTGGGACCCACAATATGACTGTCCTCTACTAACCATAAACGAATCGTAGCCTCTTGTAATGAGCTTCCGGCCATACGCATTTTTTTTGCAATATCAGAATATGTATAATCCCCCTGTGTCTTATATCTCCTTAATGCATCTTTCCAATATTCGGCCTTTTCAGAAGCCTCTATTACTTTTGTACCCAGTTTCCCCGTATCAAGTAGTTTTTCATAAATGAAGTCTACAATATTTTTGGTATAGTCATCCCTTCTTGTAAATACCAAAAAGTCCCCCGGTAACAGCTTATCCACTGCCTTCTCCATAACACTTCCTGCTTCATAATCAAACACAACCGCCGTATAATATTTTGAGAAAAAAATTCGTTCACCTGTTACGAATACACCTACATGCTTAACTTCCGAAGTAGGGGAATTGCTATTGGAAACAAGCCCACTCTCTATAAATCTACCGATATCCAGAACATTCAATTTTTCAATATATTCCTCTAAATCCGAAAATTTTTGAACGGTAATTTCCTCTTCTCTATCTGCATATAAGTCCTCTGAATTCTCTTCACTATATCTGATTCCATAAATCTTAGAATTCAATCTTTTCTCGGATTTTTCTTTTTTCTTCTTTCGATATCCAAACGATTTATTTTCACATTCATACAACAAAGTATCAATATTTTTTGCAGAATGACATTGTAACGGATTAAACTTTTTACCGCTTATGTCTCCGACAACAAGAATCGATTCATATTCATGAGCGGCATCAAAACGATTCGCCGTAACACATATAACACTGTCATCATTATCTTTTAAAACACCTGTCATAACCAGCATTTCTGCATAATAAGCCTTTGGTACAACTATTGCAATTTTTCCACTGTGTTTTGCCAAATATTCTTTTATTGCCAATGCTTTCGGAGATTGATCCATAAACTCATAATATTTTTCTTCTATATCGTTTATCACGGTAATGCACAGTTCTTCTACTACACCGGCTTTATCGGCAATATCCCATAATTTATCAATACGCTCTTTCGGAGACAAAACAGTAGCACCAATCTTTAAATTTGTAACTAAATTTTCCATCTGGTGCATCGAAAATACAGATGTAGTCAATAAATTCAATAGTCCATATGCAGACAATATAAATTCGTTTTTCTGTTCGCTAATCCAATTAGATTGCTTAATCAAAAGCAGTGTATCCTTAATTCTACGATATTCATCCCAAGTCCACCCACCGGGGACAAGAATCGATGAAACCGTATTATTAACAATGTTATCAATCTGCTTTTCTAACTCTACCGTAAATGGATTAGCACATTTAATCTCTCCTGTACTTTTTGATAAATAACCTTTCGTACAGGCAAATATGTTCGCTTCCTCATACATGTCTAAAATACGGTCACTTGTATCAACATTAAGAAGCGAAGTAATATGTACAAAACGAAGAGATTTTCTTCTTAACAAATCGTCTAACTCAGAACTGTTTTCCGCTAAAGAATGTATTCCGTTGACAAGCAATCCTACCACCTTGGTTCCGTATTTATCAAGAACAAGATCTCTTGCAACAGACATTTTTCCTGCTATTTTAAGAACCGGAGCCGCTTTTGTCGGATTAGTCCCGAATTGTATTTCTTCCTGACCTGTATAATGCGCCGCCGGTACAATGTCGAGCAATCTTATTCGATTTTTCTCCCCATATACAATGCTCAAATGCTTACATATTTCCGAAAAGTCTCCCCTATTAGATACAATGACTACCGCTACATTACTCAAACTTGGAACATCCGCAATAGGTATATCAAAAATATGAGATAAAAATTCCTCACGATTTGTTTTTGACTTACGCACACCTCTTCCGTCAGTACGCAAAGATGTTCCATAATACGGTTTTACCAAATGTTTATTGCGCATAAAGGGTATTTTCCGTATAAATTCTCCGTTTTTACCTTTTGCATCCTGTACAAGAACCATATACTTGGTTCCGTTACTGTCTTCTAATCCTTTCCAACGATATCTTTTATTTTCATACATTACCATATCACCGATTTGAAGTCGGGAAATGATATCATCATTTGTCCAGAGATTATAAGACAAACACCCTAATGTAACGGCCACAACCGATATAATATCAAAACAAATCGATCCTGTATGCAATGCAAAGTTGACAGAATGCTTTTCACCTGCAAAAACATTATCGAAAAATTCGACATAACGCTCTATAATACTTTCTTTTGAAATCAGTGCATCTTCATAATAAATATCACACTTATCAAGCATAACACTTATAAGATTATTATCCGTCATACAGATACACTCCTGCCTAATTATTTTTCATTAGCATATCAATACATTTCAGAATAAATAAAGCCATTTCTTCAATTACAGGAATTGTAACGGAATTACCCAGTTGCTTATATTTTTGCAAATCCGGTAGATCTTCCGGAAATGAAAAGCCGTCATTTCCGTTACTATCTAAAAATGCATAATTTACAAAGCCTTGCAACTTCCCCCATTCTATCGGAGTCATAACACGAATCCCCATATCATTTAACGGAGTCTTTTTCCCCTTAATTTCCATGCCCGCAATTCCTTCTTGCGGATCATAAATCAGGTTTCTTTCACGCCCGGAACCACCGGTTGCCAATAATGTATTTGCAATCGGTTTTTCTATGTTCGGTTCATTTACAATTCGATATCCGAATCCATACCCTTTGCCTTCTTGTCTGGCCCTATGTTTAATAAGTGTATCCAAATATCCGGATGCCATATAATATTTTGCATCCACATTATGTTCCAGCACGTCATTTAAATTATCATATAACTTTTTCCCTCCGGATTTCGGTAGTTCTTTCGGCAACCCCAAAAGCTGCTCTTTCCCGAACCTCTCCGTATCAAAACCGATTAAATAGGTTCTGGGACGATTCTGGGGCACACCAAAATCACGAGAATTCCTAATAAAATCTTTTGGCTTGTACACTGGCATACCATCTTCCGATAGTTCAACCCCTATAATATAATATCCTAATTTAATTTCTAATGTTTCGATGATTTTTTTAAATGTTTCCCCTTTGTTATGTGTCACAAGTCTGTCAACGTTTTCCAGAAAAAACACTACCGGACGAGTCCGTTCAATAATATCGGCAATATGAAAAAATATCTTTCCTTTTTCTTCATTTTCAAATCCTTCCTGAAGTCCGACTCTGCTAAAAGTCTGACAAGGAAAGCCCGCAAGCAAAATATCATATTCCGTTTGCTCTATGAGAGTTTTGAATTCGTCGCTGGTCAAATCATGTTTCGGATTATCTCCGAACAAATGCTCATAGGTCTTACATGCGCACTTGTCTATCTCCGCCGATAACACATTGGTAAATTTGCCCGTCAATTCAAATCCTCGCCGTATACCGCCTATACCTGCACATAAGTCAATTGTTTTATATGGTACAACCGGTAATACACGTAATTCATCTATGATTACGGACATACAATAATCCAACTCTTTCTTTATCTCATGCCCCCAAAATCTTAACACTACCCAGCCTTCCTGCTGCAATCTTTCGGTCACATCATTATCACGTCTCATATTTCTTTCGATCTTAGCTATCCAAAATTCTTGATTACTCTTTATTTCTTCACGGGCACATTCCCAATTATACCCATGCCAGAAATCTCCGTCACAAAAAACAGCAATCTTCCTGGCCGGAAACGTAATGTCTGGTTTCCCGAATACTGATTTATCATTTCTGTTAAAAGTCGTTATGCCATAACGAATCAGTTCCGTGCAAAGCGCACTTTCAAGTGCCGTATCTTTATTTCGCACTCGACTCATATTATACTTAATTTCTTCCTTGGTTTTCTGGCGAGCCATTGCGCATCACCTCACTTCTTAGTTTCAATATCATCAATATTTTTATCTTCGACAAATTCCACTACATCACCAATACTACATTGAAGTAATTTGCATATTTTCTCCAAACTTCCCATGGAAACAGGCTGATTTTTTGCCAACCGTCCCAAAACATTTCCCGTTATTCCGGCTTTGCATGCCATTTCTGTTCTCATCATATTTTTATCAATAAGAAGTTTCCAAAGTTTATTATAACTTATAGCCATTTAAAAACCTCCGACACCAAACAATCTGATATAAATATACATTATAAAGTTTATCATAATACCCCTTATAACACAACTACAATTCACGAAAAAGTGAGTACACTGCTTTCTCGATTATTACTCTCCACTGCAAGCATAGAATTTTCGATCGCATTTTCGATACATCAGATTTTAAGATGGCGCAGTACATTAGAAAGTACAACGCCATCTCAAAATCTGACCATGTTCAAACCCCATCGTCAACTCCAAAAACCTATAAATGCCTTCTCCCATTCAGCTGAAACACATCATGCCCCATAATACTTCTTACCGCCTGCCCCAGACTCCTTGCCCTCCCATGCTGATGATACGGATGGGAAGCTCTATGCTTATGGAAAATAATGCACTCCCCTTCCCCCGGATACTCCGGATTATGGATATACCAGATATGCCCCGTATTCTTAGACTGGATTGTCACATCATAGCTCTCCGCCAGAATAATGTTAAAATAGGACTTATCCAGCTTCTCTATCTCTTCCGTCCGGAACATCTGCATCCCCTCCCTTCCCGAACCATGCCTCCAGCGCTTCCTCCACAATCCCCGCCACGTCCGCAGGTTTCACACCGGCAAAATACCTCTCATACACATCCGCCGGCAGCTTGACAGATTTTCCGGCAGAATCTTTCTTCCCTTTCCCGCCGTCAAGCGTTTCCAGCACCCTCTTCTCCGTCACATTTCCGGCCATGCCCCTGACGCACTTCGCCGTCTTCGCATCCAGCCTGATCTTCCCCTTCTCCGCCAGCCCGGACACCACTTTCTGCTCCTTCTCCGACAGATAAGACAGATCCACCGCCGCCACCAGGGGCAGCGTCCCCTCGTCCAGACGCTCCTTCAAAGGTTCCTCCAACTGCTGCACCCGCATATACCTGGCAATATTCCTCCCGGTCATCCCGTACTCTTCCCCGATGGCATCCCGGCTCTTCAACCTGTGGACATCATGTCCACAAGTCCCCGCCGTGTCCTGCCCGTTCAGCCTTGCAATCTCTTCCAGAATGTCATTCCGCCTCCCCTGGCTGCTGACCTTCTCATACCGCTCCGCCAGCACAGCCGCCTTCTCGGACGGCAGAAGCTCCGCAAAGCCCCTCTGTATCACGTTGGTCTCAATCACATACACATAAGCATCCTCTTCCGTCAAATCCGTCTTCACGATAGCCGGAATCTCCGCCAGCCCGGCCAGCTTCCCCGCCATCTGCCGGTTATGCCCGGCCAGCATCTCATACCCGTCCCCCTCCTGCCACACAATCACCGGATTCAGAACGCCATGCTCCCTAATACTCTCCACCATATCCTCCAGACGCTCCCCCTCATACAGCCGGAAAGGATGCTTCCGAAACGGACGGATACTGTCAACGGGCAGCATCCTGATCCCGTTCTCCGAAGCGGAAACCTCTTCCGCCCCCGCCAGAAGATCCACAGCGTCATTAAAAATCTTCCTCTTCGTCCCATTAGCCTTCATACGAAACCAGCTCCTTTGCAAACTTCCTATAAGCCATCCCCGCGCTCGCCTTCGGGCTGTACTCCGCCACCGGCAGGCTGTAATAAATGCTCTCCCCCACCTTCACCGTACTGGGAATCCTCGTCTCAAACACCCGTATCTGCTCCTGGAAGCTCTCCGTCACTTCCTCCGTCAAAACCCTGCACAGCTTCGTCCTGGACTCGCACATGGTCATCAGGATACCCGCAATCCCCAGCCCCGGATTGATCCGCTTCCTGATCTTCACCACCGTCCGCAGAAAGTCCTGCATCCCCATCATAGCCAGAAGCTGGGGGTTCACCGTGATAATGACCTCATCGGCAGCTGCCAACGCATTTATTGTCAAAGTCCCAAGGGACGGGCAGGTATCAATCAGAATGTAATCATACTTCTCCCGCAGCGGCTCCAGAATCCCGGACAGCATCTTCTCCGCCCCCATCTCCAGCCGCAGCTTCGCATCCACCACAGACAGATAAATAGACGATGGGATGAAGTCCACCCCGTCCTTCGTCCGTATGTACTTCTTCGGGGACGGCAGCTTCATATCCTCAATCTGCGCCATCATCAGATGCCCGATAGTATCATCCAGCACTCCCGTATCCTCCACACCGAAGCACGTTGTCAGATTCGCCTGGCTGTCAAAGTCCACAGCCAGAACCCTCTTCCCCATCTTCCGCAGGCAGTACGCCAGATTGAACGTAGTTGTCGTCTTCGCCGTACCCCCTTTTTGTGAACCGATCATATAAATCTTACCCATATATCAAAACCTCACTTTCCTCTCTGCCACCATGCTTAACTGCTGTTCATCAAACACATCAATGTAATCCACCGACTCCCTCGGCTCAATGACCAGTTTCCCTTCCTCGCACCGGACCGTCAGGAGCGTCCCCGCCCCAAAGCCCAATTCCTCCAGCCAAAGCCCCTTTAATGTAATCGTAGGCGTCGGCTTATAATTATGACCGCTCTGCTCATATACCTTAAATTTTCTGACATCCTTCTTCATCTGTTCCCTATCCTTTCAACAGCCCCAGACCGGGCCTGCCACTGATTCTATGTTACTGAACTTCCCTATGGAATTTTACAGGAACCGCTCCCAGACGCACCGGCCCGTACCTTTCCCTGTAAAAAAGAAATATTTGTTTCCGAACGAAACGATAAGCTAATCTATAAAAATCATCACAACAATATGGGCGCTGTAAGTTCCCCGGCTTTCCGTAAATAAATCTCATTTATCCCCATGGTACAGAAACACAGGTTTAACCCTCCCATGGCGCCCGGTTCACATTAAACCCGGCCGAAACCTGTCAACCAATATTACAACGCCCCTGTTGCAACCCGTCAGCATTTATAAGGACTTCGGACCTTCAAATCCATCATCAGCGGATGGTATGGTTGCTTTAATCGCTATCAGACTTTCATACTGCTGGCCAGCAATATATGTACGGCTCCCAGATGGAGACCAGAAATGCGGTGATTCCGTTTGCCCTTTTAAGGGCAAAAAAATAAGGGGACAAGTTAGTGCAACCCCTTGATTTTACTGGGTTCTTCTAACTTGTCCCTATTATAACACGGGCATCAATATAGCCGATATCCAGACGCTCCAGCATCTTGTCAATGCCTTCCATCGTCCTTCCTTCCCCATATTCACTGGGCCACAATTTGGAAGTCACCCAGATCTCTTCACGGGGGATACCACTTTCACGGACAGCCTCGCCCACACTGCACTCATTCTGGTATGCGTGGGCAGTATCAATATGACGATACCCCATCTTCAGGGCCTCCAGGCACGCATTCTTTGTTGCATCTCCCGCAGGCACCATATACACGCCCATACCAAACTGCGGGATTTTTGTTCCATTATTCAAAGTAATATAAGTCTGACTCATCTCTTTTTCCTCCGATCATTATTTGGTAATATTTTTATCTTGTAAGTATTATATTGAGATCGTTCCCCTTCCTCAACATCACTTCCGGCAAGGAAGGGGGTTATGCCACACACTCTGCAAAAATGTGGCATATCATCCTTCTCCTTAGCGATCCGGCGACAATATATCTCTTTTTCAAAACTGTCATCTCATAGGAATCAATACCCGGCAAACCGTTCATTGCGGTCAAGTCCGGTCATCTGCTCCATTTCTTCATCCGTCAGTTCAAAGTCAAATATCTCAAAGTTCTCCTGAATATGATCCTCATTACTTGAACCAGGAATCGCTATATTCCCCGCCTGCAAATGCCAGCGCAGGATAATCTGTGCCGAAGTCTTGCCATGAGCCTGCGCTATCCCGGAAATCACTTCATCATTAAACAATGTCTGCGTGTTGCCGCGTCCGCCAAGCGGAAACCATGACTCCATAACCGTTCCATACTGCCGCAGGTGTTCCTTCATCTCCATGCTCTGATGGTAAGGATGGGTTTCGTTCTGGAGCAGTGCAGGCGTGATGGATGTTGCGTTTACCAGCCGGTCAAAATCCTCCGGTGTATAATAATTGGAAAGGCCAATGGACCGGAGCTTCCCTTCGCTGACTGCCTGCTCCATCGCCTGATATGCCTCCACATCATTGCTTGGCTGGGAATGGTGTAAAATCATCAGATCAATATAATCCAGTCCCAATCTTTCGAGAGAAGCATTGATTGCCTCCGCACCGTTATCAAAATCATCCGTCCACATTTTAGTGGTGACAAAGATTTCCTCTCTTGTCACAAATCCTTCCTCAATCGCCCTTTGAATGCCGCGTCCCACATCTGCTTCATTTCCATAAATCCTGGCCGTATCGATCAAACGGTATCCATCTCGCAGCGCCCAATATACAGAATTTTCTGCCTCGCTGCCAGACAGACGGAAAGTTCCTATTCCAAGAATCGGCATCTCATAACCACTGTTCAGCATAACAGTTCCGTTTTCCAAATCGAACACCTGTCCCTCTGATATCCCGGATACCTCTTGTTGTTCACTGTCTGAATTCTCCTCTGCCAATTTTGTCTGGTCATTCTCCTGTGTTTCATTTCCAATATCTGTATCCGTACTGTCTGTCTGGCTACTTGCCAGAGTTTCATTCTCCACAAGTTCATCCACACTATCCGTCTGTTCCTCCGTTGTACCACATGCAATCAGGGATAAACACATTACAAGGGAAAGAATAAAAGCTGCAATCTGTTTTGTTTTCAATTAAATCGTCCTCCCATAATAATCTTTGTTTTTCTCTTGTTAACTCGCTTTTTCTTATTTTTTCATTTCTACATAGATGAGTTAT
>JBCLQO010000030.1:0-30645 GCA_041223665.1 Lachnospiraceae bacterium 46-15 | reverse complement strand
TCAAATATACCTGAAGTGCATTTCTGCAATTCATTCAAAAATTTTTCATTTTAGACTTGACTTTTAATAGTTAGTCTCTCTCTGCGTGTGATTCACAGCTTCCCTCCACCATATGTATAAAAGAAACTGTGTACTAATTTCTTAGCACACAGTTTCTTCTATACCCGAATGTCAATATTTTCACCCAATCCAGGTATCACGGCAGTTTCTATCATCTCTTCCAGAGCTGCCCCGGCATCTTCCACCGTGTCAAGCACCTTGGCCATCAGAGCCGTCCCTAAATCAATGCCTAACTCGCTCCTGGACATAGAAACTGATAATGCTGGAATATTCATATAAATCACCTCTCGGGTACTATCATACCAAAAACCGCCCAAAAATACAAGACTGCAATTTCTCCAGCGCCCCGAAAATGATTTTTTCTACTGCAGCAATTCCAGCAATGCCTCCTGGCTGCCGTCAGCCGCCACCGCCGCCAGGCGCCTGCCTGTATGCATCGGTATGAGCGCGCCTTCCCGGCAGAAGAATTCCTCTGCTGTCCTGTAAACGGACAGCGGATTAGATTCCAGACAATTTCCGATTTCCTCCGCATAGGCTGCGGCCTTCTCCTCACTGGCAGACAGAAGCGCCTGCAGCGCCTTGCTCTGCGTCCCATCTTCCGGAAGGCTCAGATATAAATCATACCCATCCTCCGGAAGCCCTTCGGAACTTGCCGATGAATATTCAATACGCTCAATCGTCAGCCCAGACTCCCGGAGCTGTTCTTCCAGAGCATCTACAGCCCCCTGAGACGCCGCATCGGCCCCGGCCAGAACCGTGAGTGACTTCCGGGTTTCACTTAATCCTGAAAGAACCTTCTCCGCCCCCTTTCTGTCATACGGCAGGATGCTTGCGAAATTCGGCTCACCCATTCCCCGTCCAAAAATACTGTCTGGAACTTTTCCTTCTCCATAGATAGTATCACACAGTGCCTGCCTGTCTACCGCCTGGATGATGGCCCGGCGTATTTCCGGATCCTCTACCTTAGGGCTTGCAAAGCGGAAGCCGATAAACGCATACGTTCCTTCGGGAAGCTCGTACACCGAATGCCAGCCGCTCTCCTTTAACACACTTTCCGTACATTCCTGATCGGTCAGGAACATATCAAGCGAGTAATTTTTCAGGTTTTCTTCCAGCCCATTTTTCTCTGCTTTTTTCAACAGCACTGTAGCATAAGGATATTCTGCCAAAGAAGTATTTTCACTCTTGGCCAAGCGTATCTCCTTGCCTATGACTGCCTCCTCAATCCGGTATTCCCCTGCTCCCAGTGGATACTCACTGCCGCCCAGCTTTGCTACCGGAACAGAGAGCATATCCAGGCACTCAGGGGACGCCTCCCGGAAATGGAACCGCAGAGTCGTGTCATCCACAGCTTCTATCCCTTCGATAGATGTAGCGGTACTGCCTCCATAGGCTTCCGCTCCCTCAAGCTGGACGACTGCCCCAAGAGATGCCCCGGAAAGCATTCTTTCCCGCACGTAAGCTTCATAGGACTCTTTTACATCTGCCGCCGTCACAGGGCTTCCGTCACTGAACACTGCATCTGTCAGCGTTACCTCTGCCTGTTTTGCTTCCATATCAAACGTAATGTCTTTTGCCAGGCACTTCTCTGCCTTCTTCGTACTGTCTACGCGCACCAGCGGCGCATACACCAGACGGCGCAGGGCGCTGCCTGAAACCGTATCATGCAGATAAGCTGTATGGGCATCCGAAAGTCCTGCATCCCCTATCACAAGCTGCTCTTTCTGCTCCGCGCTTTTCTGCACCTTTGTTTCGTCTCCATGCAGTACCTCCTGCCAGCCTTCTTCCCCACCATCCTGGCCATAATACCAGAACGCAGCTGTTCCTCCGGCTGCCAGGACAAGGAGCAGAAGCAGGGCGGCTATCAGCCGCTTCCTGCCTTTCTGCTTTCCTGCTTCCAGCTTCTCTTCCTGCTGTCCTGTTCCTGCCTGCTGTTCTTCTTGCAGTTCTTCCTGAAGTTCTTTCTGATTATCCATATTAAGACTCCTCTTCTTTCTCCTTCTTCCTTCTTTTCACAAAGAGAAGGGCTCCAATCATAAGACCTGATACTGCCAGAATCAGCAAATATCTTCCTATCTGTGTGTCATCTCCAGTGCGTACTGTCTCTACCGAGTCTTCTGTCTCTGCATCCAAAGGCTCTGTGCCTGGCGCATACAACTGTTTCTTCGGTATCGGCCATACTTCCATGTCTGCGGTTATACCCTCGCCGCCGTCTTCAAGAAGTGCCGCACCGCGGCCGATGTCTACATGTATCTGGTCAAGGGAAACTACGTCCCGCCCCAGATAATGGTCACGGTGTACCTCTGCCAGCTCAAATTCACTGCTGATTACCAGCTGCGGCCCTGCGGCGGGAAGCCCGCTCTCTTCTTTCCCTTCCATCGTCACTGCATCGTTAAAGTCATTGACTTTCTCTGCCAGCGCCTGGTAGTTCTTTGATGCATCGTACAGCCCTGCTCCCAGCGTCGCTGCATTCACAGCCTGCCTTCCAGGATACTTCGCCGAGAAGGAGGCGTCATCCTTTGGCTTCATAATTGATACACGATAGCGGTATGGGGTGAGATAATAGGGGGATTCCTTTTCCATATCTGCCACTGGAACACGGAACATATAGCGCCCGTCCTCCCCGGTCAATATACGGGATTTCCCTTCTGCATCCGGCGCCTCTTTCCAGGTCTGTGCAGCCGGGTCATAGCGGTACAGGATGATATTCACTGCCTTCCTGCCCTGCTCTTCCCCGTTCCGTATGCCGTCCTTGTTCTCATCTACAAACACACTTCCTGCCACTACAGTTTCCGTATCCAGTACATGCAGGCCAAAATCCAGCATATCCTGCGCAGTGGTATATCCTATGTGATAGATGTAGCCATAGGCGTTCTCTTTCTCTGCCGCCCCTCCCAAACGGAAGCTGCGGGTGATACCCTGCGCCTGATCGGTCAAGTATCCCGTAAGATTCAGGTGGGCATAATCGTTATCCACCTTGTCATCCCCGGCATTCAGCGGCACATAGTATGCGTTGGACGGTTTCTCCATGCGCAGCCTGTATCTGTAAGGACGTCTGGTCTTTCTGTCCAGTACAGGCACATCCGCAAAGCGGTAGTTTCCTTCTGCATCCGTAACACAGGATGCATATGCCCGGTAGACGCCATCCTGAAGGATTCCGTCTGTCTCCTCGCCCGGCACATCTGTCTCGGTGGGCGATATCCACTCAGACTCTTCCGGCGCTGTATCTGGCTTCTGCCCCGGCTCCTCGTCTGGGTTCTGCCCTGGCTCTGTATCCTCCGTGGACGGGTTCTCGTCCTCCGGTTCTGCCGCTATCCCGCTCTTAACTCCGTCAGACGGCTCCTTATCGGGCTCCGCATCTCCTGGGGATTCTTTATCTGGTTCTCCTTCTTCTTTCTCCGCAAACAACGCCAGCCCGGAAGCTGTATCTCCCTCCTCAATATCTGTACCTTCAATCATCACATCCAGATATACCGTATGTCCTTCCATTCCCGGTTCTGCATTCTGCAGTCCGTTCCAGTCTTTATCATTCCATACGATTCCTTCGATCAGGCTTCCCCTGTAAGGCAGGAACCCAGCATCTATGCCATCATAGTTCTCGGCCAGCACGATACTGTACCCGTCAAGCCTATTCTCTTCTGGTTCCTGCGGGTCTGCTGTCTTGGGCGCCACCAAAATTTCAGGTGTCAATTCTGAGGTAGCTTCATCTAAATCACTGTCATTTACCCCGTTTCCAGTCAAATGCCAGGTAGCGTCAAAGCCTTCCGGCATCTCCGGTATCTTTACTTTATATCCGAGGATTACTCTGCGTTTTGTCCCATCCGTTTCGTTCAAAATTCCATTTGTCGGAAGTCCGTCAAACCGATAGACACCATTTTTATCTGTCTCGGTAAGCATTTGTCCACTCTCGTCTGGCTTAACTGCCGGCTTATCTTCCTGAGCGTCCAAATCCGGCTCTGGTTCAGGCTGTGCACTCATAAATGAAATCCATTCATCAGCCTTCTTCCACTCGCCGCTATCCAGATAATACTGCTCCAAAAGAACCTTCACTCCAGGCTGCCGTTTCTCTGTCTCTTGGCGTATTCCATCAGCAGTTCCCTTTTCATCACAGTCCTCCGTCCAGGCGGTTCCTGTGATGGACGTCGTCTGGTAAGGCGAAAATCCGGCATTCATTCCGCCGATATCCTCAGAATAGGCCACGTCATAATCCTTACCGTCAATTCTTCGGTAATTGTAACTGTTCCCTGAAAAACTGTTGCTTATCGGTTCTGCGAAAAGCAGCCAGCCGCCATTCTCTTTTGCCGGCCAGGTCATCTGCATTCCTTCCCAGAGCAGCTTATTGTCCTTCTCGCTGCCTTCTTCTACCAGATATTTGCTCACGGCGTATTGTTTCAGAACTGTCTGGATTACCGCGTCCTCACCGTCCAGGCAAAGCCGGTATCCTGCCAGGTAACGCTTCCCTTCCATATACAAGGATGGCGGAAGTTCCTCAAACTGATAGGTTCCGTCTGCATCCGTTGTCTGTGTCTGCCGAAACTCCTCTTCCGGAACCACATTCCATGCTCCGTCCTTATAATATGCCTGCTGCAGCACTAGTTTCAGGCCTTCGATTCTTTTTTCACCTTCGTCCAGGATGCCGTCATGATCAACATCTTTCCAGGCCGTGCCTAAAAGTGATGCATTTTCATAGCGTTTTAAACCGCCGTCCCATCCGCTTCTCTCAGCGCCCTGGCATGCGTCATAAGCAACGCCTTCAACCTCCGCCACGTTAATGGGGTTCGCATTCTCTTCTGCTTCTGCCGCCACTACAATGTACTCTTTTTCACCTGTCAGCCTTCCGCTGTCTTCATCATCCGAGATTATCCAGTCGCTATCCTTCTCCCGGTTGCTGCCTGCTCTGTACTTTGTCACTGCATAGGTTTCAAAGAGTCCTGCATCCTCGCACTTATCCATGTCAATGCGCACCTGATAACCATATATCCTGAAATCATCAGGGTTTCCAACATGTGTTTCCAGCTTGTTGAACAGATAGCGGCCTGTCGCTGAATCTGTCTGCGTTTCCTGTACAGTAAAGCTCTTGTCTTTTACCCATGTATCATTTTCATAAATAAACCTCTCCAGCTTTACCGTCACCTTTTCTTTTATGGGCGCTTCCTCAGGATCCTGGACTCCATTGTAGTTCTTATCCTCCCAAATCCACCCTGAAATACTTCCTGTCGCATAAGGCAGCTCTCCGGCATTTCCACTGACCTTCTCTTTCGGCGCTGCCAACATATCATACATCTTCCCGTCCGGCGCCATCACACAATAGCTGCTATACGCCTGTTTTACCTCAACGGCAGCCGGCAGGAACTCTTCTTCCTCCATCAATGTCAGCGGTATCTTCAGTTCTCCGGGGTTCTCCCCTTCCTCTGCTGCTGTTCGCTGCCGGGTTCCCGGACTTTTCTCATCTTCTGGCTGCAAATCACTCCACTTATGGCTGTCATTTCCTTGGCGGTATTTTGTCAGCGTCCATCCCTGGTTCATGGCGTCCATCCGTACCTGGTATGCAGTCAGACGGCGCGCATTTCCTACCTCCAGCATCGCCGGGACAGCCACAAATTCATACCGTCCCTTATCCGTGACAGCTGACGCATAGTTTTCTTTTGACAAAGTCCATTCACCATTTTCATCCAGATAATACTGATCCAGATATACCGTCTGGCCGTCAATCGGCTCATCTACCGTCTCGTCACTTCCCCGGATGCCGTCATAATTCTTATCGTTCCATACCCAGCCATACAACTTCGTAGTCTCCAGCTCTTTCAGCCCCACATCCGGTCCTGCCGCCCTGTCCGCTGTCAGGATATCATAATCACTGTCTGCATACGTATACACATAAGCGTCATTCTTATCTTCATTTGTTCCTAGTGATGCCTTTTTCGCTGTCACGCCAAATTCGCGCTCTACTTTTCCATCCCAGTCCGTCAGCTCGTAAGGTTTCGACAAATCCAGTGTTCCTTTCGCGTCACTGTCTGTCTCATTTCCCTTGCCCTGATGATACCATGTCGTCTCATAGCCGGACAGCTTTTCCTGGCGGGGCAGAATCACCTTATATCCTGCCAGATACCATTTTCCATCTTTTTCAATATGCGCCGGAAGGTTTTCCAGAAGATATCTGCCATCAGCTCCTGTTACCGCCTGTGCAAAGTCTTCGGCTTCCTTTATCCACTTCCCTTCTTTTGTCATATAATACTGGTCAGCCAAAACCGTAAGCCCTGCAAATCCTTCCTCATCCTCCTGGAAAAGTCCGTCATACTCTTTCTCCTTCCAGATGATTCCCGTAAGCTCTCCCGTCTCAGGGCCTTTCAGTCCACCGTCATAACCACTTACATTCCCGCTGCTTTTTACGATGTCATACCTGACATTTCCTTCATCCCGGCAGTACGCCTCGTTGTGCGGAATGGTTGACGTGCTTGCTGCTGTAAAATAATTTTGTTCTACCGGCGCCGTCCCTTTCGTCATATACAAGTCTGTCACTGCCAAATCACTGTCCACGGCAGTATCTTTTCCCTGATGATAACGTGTGACACGGTAACCCTCCGGCAGCTCTCTTAATTTCAGCCTGTAATAAGCTACGCAGGCTTTCTTTGTTTGCGGATTCTCATAATAAGTAGAGACATCCGCAAATTCGTAACGTCCGTCGCTGTCTGTCTGCGCTGTCCACTCATCTACCTTGGTGAAACTGCCGTTAGAACGGATATACTGTTCCAGAATCACAGAGACACCCTGAATCCCTTCGTCTCTGGATTCCTCTCCCTCCTTACGTATACCATCATAATCTTTATCATCCCAGATTACGCCGCTTACCTTCACATTCTCAAACTCTTTTAAACCGCCGTCAAAATCCAGCAGGCTGGCGCCATCCGTCACATCATAATTCTTTCCGGCATAGCTCATGATATAAACTGGGTCGGTTCCCTCCACCGCCTCGTTTGCCAGGATAATCGGCGTGCCATCCGTGAGGTAATATGCCATCTTACCGTCTGATGTCTGAACTGGCGTAGTCTTTAAATCACTGTCTGACTCTGTATCTTTCACTGTCTGGTATTTCGTAACCGCATAATGAGCCGGCAGTGCTTCCAAATCCTCCTTGTCGATGCGAAGCCTGTATCCGGCCAGGCATGCTTTGCCCTCCGGCTCAGGCGTATAAGTCGTCATCTCCTGGAAAACGAAATTTCCTGCGTTTGTAGTGGTCTTTACTGACGTGAAGTCTTCCTGTTCCATCCACCGATTCGTATCCGCATCTAAATAGTAACGTTCTACCGTCACCTTTACACCGCCGATTCCCGGCTCCAAGCCTTCCCGCACGCCATTGTAGTTTTCATCACTCCAAATCGTATTTCCCAGGAATCCCCTTCCGGCATTTACAAGTCCAAATGCCAGTTTATATTGAGGTGCATAGCCCTGTCCTTTCTCGTCATACAGCGGTTTTCCGTTTTCGCCAAGCTGGTATTCCATAAGGAAAGGTTTTGTCTGCATGTAGACTCCAGACTTCTCTAAATCATTGTCGTCATCCTCCTGCAGCGGATCATCGTTATACTTATATGGAGTCGGCTTAAGCACAACAGACTTATCCTCGTTTTCCGCCCGTGCTACATACCATCCCGGACGCACTTTAAATGTGAATTTTCCGTTTTCAGCGCTTCCGGGATTACTCTTATCTACAATCTCCGTCAGCATTGATGCCGGCTTTCCGTCAACATCCAAAGCTTCTTTCAGCTCTTCTGTATCTGGATCGTACTCATAAAGCGTCACGCGCATCTTTCCAAGTTTCTTCTCATCATCGGTCATACGTCCGTCAATCTCCGGGGCATCCTCCGGTCCATGTTCATCAAACCATGCCCATCCTCCTACCGTGTGAGGTCTGCCTACCCCTACATTATAAGAAGTCATCTGCCTGTCATAACGCTGATGAGGCGTAAGCCCGTCTGCCCCTACCGTCGTATTATCCAAATCTACTGCCGCCACATGAATGGTATCTTTTGTCTGCGCTACCAGTGTGTCTACCACCATAGCATCTCCCGGTGCATCCCCCACGCCTTCTTTTCCTAAATCCGGAAGGGTATCGCCGCTCCGGTAGACCTCAAGACCAGCTTCTGTATCGCCAATCTTCAATGTCGTAACTGCATAGTTTTCCAGGCTCTCCGGGAACGTAAACCGCAGCTTGTAATCACCAGGCAGAAGATTGGAAAGCATATAATAGCCTTTATGCCCAAAGTAATCACTCTCTGAAACATAAGATGCCGCCGGTCCACAGTCCGTATAAGCAATCAGACCTGTTCCGGTTCTCATATATTCTCCTGTGTCCTCATTAATAAGCGCATATTTAACCGCTTCGCCTTCACGCTGCACTTCTGCAATCGCTTCCCCATTTCGGTTCACTATATAGCCTTTTTCACTTAAAAGCTCTACTTTGACCTTATTAATTCCCGGATCATCTGCTTTACCGTCAAAGTCTAAATCCGTGGTAAGTTTGGAAATCTGAGGACGCCCATTCGTCCCATCTTCATATTCTGCCTCATTCATTTCTGCATCATAATTAAAATCATGCCAGATATAGCTTCCAATATACCCCCGGCCTTCTGGTGCGTTGAGGTACACGCCGGCCTTACTGTTCTCTCCGGTCATACCCGCACCTACTGCATGGTGCACAAATGTATTCCAGCCACAATAGCCCATGGATGCTATGAACTGGGAACTGGAGTCTCCCGAAACATTACCCACATATTTAGGAATATTCAGCGGCGCATGCATTTTATAGCTCATCTCAATCCGGTTATAGCTTCCGATGCAGTAGTCCTCTTTCTCCATCTCCATCCATATAGAACGGATTCCTTTGATTGCTGTCTCATAAGCATCCGGATTATTTTTTGTCGCTGCAATCAAATCTATCAAGCGGACCATTTTATAAGTTTTTTTCAACGCATCGTTTCCAAACAGCTGTACGTAGAAATTCACCTCTCTGGTGCCCCGGGTACCTTTTTCTGTATCCGGCTTATATGCGGGAAGTGCTGAAACGTCCAATGCTTTATAAGTATTGCCAGACTGTTCAAACGGTCCTACCCATATATCATAATCTTTAGGACTGCCTGCATTCGTAGTCATCTCCAAAATTTTTCCATCTGGATACTGCTCTATTTTGTTCGGGTCAAATACTTTCACCTGAATAGAATCCGGTATCAGCCATCCGTTCCAGGATGAATCCCTGGCGATTGGATTTCCTGATGTATCACCGCTGAATATCTGGAAATCACCATTGTATGGCAGCACATCATACATACAGATATGCTTATGCTCCTCCGGCTTTGCTTCTGTCTGGTTCAAAATAGACACATTAAAGCGATAGTCCGTACCTTCCGGCACACTGGCCGGCCCGCTCTTATAGTCACGGTCACTGTGAACCTGGGTATCAACTTTCTTTACCTGTTTCAGCGCCGGATCTTCTTTGAAGCTCAGCCCCTTGATTGTACGCCTTAAAGCCATCTCAGCCGCCAGTCCGTTATTATTCAGGTCGCGGGAGTCTCTCTCATAACCGCAGCTTCCGTAACCATCATCGTTCGACGGGATATATGGTGTATAATTACCATTCTTGAAACCGTATCCATAAGATTCCATCAAATCCTGCGATACTGCAGAACCGCGGTCTGCGTTCAGGGGCATCATGAATTCCACAACCAGACGCTCACCAGGCATCAGCATTCCCTTGTAATGGAAGATTACTACTTTACGCTTATGGGAACTGTTCAGGTTTACAATCTTTTCTACATATTCCGGCGAAACCGGGTTTCCATCCTCATCCAGCTCCAATGATACCCTCGGATTATCTACAATCTCCACAATATTCTGTCCATTTTCGTCCTGGAGCAGATTGCCTTCCGCATCTGTTTTATCCCTTTCCACATACCAGGTCCAATGCGGAATCTCATAGTCCAGATTATCTGCCGGATTTGTAATGCTTCCTGTTACCCGGTAATCATCACTCAAGTAATCCGGGCTGTCTCCTTGCAGGCTGCTGTACGGCACATATGCCAGATTGTCCTGAAGATTCTGGATATAAGGCAATACCACCGACATATTTGGATCGGTAATCGTATCCTCTTCATTTTTTCCTTTTGGATCCAGATAGCCCTTTTGTTCCAGCTGTGCATTGCTGTAGTTTACCAGATAGGTACGATATTTCATTACCTTACTTGCAGACGGGTCTACGAGGATTGCCGCGCTTCCCACATTCCATCGGTAACCATTAATACCGGAACCTGTATAGTATCCCATCTCCATTCGGAATCCAAGATAAGGAAGTTCAGGATCTACGTAGATTCCGGCGCGTCCTCTTTCTCCCAGTCCCGAATATTTCGTATCATCATAACGCGTAATACACTGTGCAAAATAGTTCGAATGGATCGCCAGCATCGGGTCACCCGACAGTGTGGCTGCCTGCACGAACGCACAATTTTTCTTAACATTGTCCGGTATTTCATTTACATTCAGACGGGTAGGATCAATATCATCCATCTCTTCCTTCACATCCTCTGTATCCGGGTCTGCGTCCACCGCCAAACGGAAGCCAGACGGAACTGGATAATAAATCGGAGTAATGTCATCATCATATCCTGTTCCGGCTTTCACTACAAAACGCACCTGGCGTACATTATCAGGAATTCCGTCCGCTATCAGGACATTGGCAGCCAGGCTGTACCCGGCAGTATTGCCTATCAGCGTCCAGGAACCATCTCCATACGCCGCCCGATCCTCCGCCGAATCCGGATACAAATATCCGTCCTCTGCATGAGGATTTGCGCTGGTACGGACAAGCACATAAACTTTCAGCGTACTCTCCAGCTTTTTCTTTTCTTCTTCTGTCAGGGTATCGGGCACTTCCCATACCCCGGTCCGGATGGCCTGCACTTCCGGAGTTACCTTAGGTCCTGTGACTGGCGCGATTTCACCGGTAGCTGTAGCTGTCCCATGGAACGGCAGCGCTATATCCACAAGGAAACGGTTCACCGCACCGCCTTTATTCTGCGCCTGGTCCAGCAGATACTGCATGCTCGTCGCACCCTTGATATGAATATCTGTTGCCGTGACAATCGTCTGCTCATCTGGGTCTACAATGGAACGGCGCGGCATGATAGAGTCAATACGGGCCGCCCCATCCGGTTTCCGAAGCCGGAAAACCGCTGAACGTGCTGTCGTATATAGATCTGTATAATCACCGTCCCTGTCATAGTCTACGGCTTTTGCTGACTCATCGTCCTCATCAGCTTCTTCATCCGCCTTCTGATCCACCGCCCGGTTTACCCACAGCACCAAATCCTGCGGCTGCTCCTTGAGGCTCTCAGAACCTGCATTAAAATGTCCATCTGTTTCATGAACCGTCACATAAGTCCTGCAGCCATCTGCCAGCCAGGTATCTCCGGCAGTATCTACGGTAGACTCTGCCCCCAGATTATCCACCCTTGTCTTAATCCTTACTTTGACCCAGCTTCCACATGCCAGATAACCGCCCGGTTTTGCTCCGGTATATAAGGAATCATAATCTTGATAACCATCATCTGCCGGTGTAGAGAGTTCTATGACTACGCTCTCCGCTTCATGCTGCTTCTCTTTATCTGTATTCGGATACTCTGGATATCCCGGATATCCGGTTCCAAGGCTCTTATAATCCGTTTTATGCTTAACTTTCAGGTTCCAGCCGGAATCTTCATCCATAAGTTCAGCCATATCTACCGTTTTTGTCTCAGACGTTCGGGCATCATAGTACTCTACCACGATATCATCTGGATCATACGTATCATCCTCATCCCAGAATGTTACTTCCTGCGGCAGATCAAATACAAAAGCCAGCTTCGCATGGTGGACAGAACCAGTATAGCGCAGACCGTCCGCCTGGTTCAGTACCTTCGAACCATACCACAATACATCGCTGTACTCCAGCGGCTTATCTCTTTCCGGATACGGAGAGGGAAGCGTCACTTCCTCCTGTCCTTCACCCTCTATGCGGTACTCGCTGTACACCATGCCCTCTTCTGTTTTCGTAAAGCCCACTGTATTGTAAGCAATCAAACGCGGCGCCCTGGTATACATCCTGGTTCGGTTGTACAGCCCGATGTCTGCAATCTGCTTTTCTTTATCCTCTGTATCCGGATGCGTATTTGCCTGGCTGCCATTGAAGTCCTTCTGTTCCTCCGTAAGCATCAGCGGATTCCTCATATTCTCGGCATAATCTTCCACATTAAAGCTGTCTGTTTCCGAATATGCCCATCCGCTGTCAAAGAACGCTCTGTTACCATTTGCAGCATCCGCGGGCTGATATTGGGATACTGCGTCCAGACGCTGGGAATTTCCTGCATTCACTCCCACATTATACGGATTGCCGCTGATTCCTCCGTCCCACTCATATTTGAAACCTTCCATTTGGCTGCCGATGTAGGTACGGATGTCTTCATATCTGTTATCTTTCGTGGTATCCCGTATCATGGCGCCGTCTGCTCCCTTTATAAACAGATCCGGCAATTTCTCCGTAAATACTTTAAATGAATAAATCTTTAACGCCCCCGAACGGATTTTTGCCTCCAAATCCTTCTGCGCCACATCTCCCTGTGCATTTAAATTAGCTTCTATCCGTACCAGATAGCGTCCCTCTGTCTGTCCAGTATCCTTCCCGTCCTCATATTCGGGTATCTCCACATACTGTACATCCGCGTCATAGAGCTGTTTCTCTGCTTCCGTGGCCGGCGAAACCGTATTAACTGTGGGAGCACTCCTCTGATTCAATTCCCATGCAATCGGGCGTTTGGCATTATCTTCGTTATCTTTTGTATACGGCTTGCCGTCTGCGGCCATCGGCACCACGCCTTCCGGAAGAAGCACATTGATGACCGGAAGCATATAAGTTCCCATGGAGCCGCCGTCTTTCGGATAACTGTGGGCATGTTTCACTTCCTGATCCCCATATTCATGCCACCAGTAACGGTTTTCCACATTTACATTAATCCAGGCAGTATCGCCTTCGCTGTCCGTATAATAGCCTGCTGCCGTCTGCCCAGTTCTATCCGTACCTTCTCCATCTGTGATAGCCGTCCACAGACGCAGAAGCGGCTTTCTCATCTCCGTCCTGGTTCCCGTCGCAGCATACAGATCCGCTTTATCTGCCGTATGGTAAGCGCTATATGCTTTTCCGGTATTCTGTCCATCCGCTCCATTTGCTCCGCCTGTCTGTACCTCGCTGCATTGGACATTATATCCATTTACGCTCAGTGTGTTCGGTGAACCAACTGGGTTGATATAGTTATACCAGTGATGCCAGCCGGAATGCTCATGGGCATAAGAACTCATATAGTCCATTCCGTGAATCTGGAAATGGGCATTTTTGCTCCGGTTCGAACCTACCCACTGGGTAATATCATATATCTGATAATAGTAATAGTTCTCCCCTGCATTTGTCACAGGCTTCATCTGCACCCTGTCGTACCATTTCCCGTCCGCGTTGGTAGTATTCACATGGCACTTAATATCCACACGCATCTGATACCCTGATGCACTGCCTCGGTTAAACCAGCGTTTCAGCGGGTAATTTACTGTAACTTTCACAACATACGGAACCAAATTCTCTCCCTGGTAATAGTTTGCATTCGCTGCTGTATTCCAGAGCGGATCCTGCGTCTGCTTCGGTGCCTGGTATCCCTTATTGCTCTCAGGCGTCTGGATAATCTCAGCCTGGATATTTTCTGCGGGAATTGTGCCTCCCCATGTATTAATATCTGTCAGATACTGGCCTGATACCTGAAGGTTTCCATCCTCATCCAGCAGCGGTTCCGTTCCCAGAGGGAAAGTATAGAGCATCTCTACCCCGTCCACTCCCCAGTCACCATAATTGCTTGCCGTCAGGCGCGCCGTATAATCCTGCTGGTATTCTAACGTTGTGATATAACGGTTATAGAGATACCATCTCAAATCATAGAGATACCAATTCCAGCAGTCCCTGCTATGGTAATAATCTCCAGGCTGAATCCACCAGTTATAATCCAGGTTCCTGCCTGTCTCTATGCGCCTTCCGGCATTATTCTCCGTATATCCCCCGTATCCCAGATACTCGCTTCTGTCTCTTTCTATATCAGGAATTATCTGACTGGCGGCATTAAGCCATGCTTTCTGCAGATGGGTGCGCGCCTCGCTCCATACAATCGGCGTCCGCTTTTCTCCCTCTCCGGCCTGCTCCCAGTTCTGGCTGGCAGCAGTCCGCGGACCTGTCACAAACACAAAATAATCGCGGTTTGCATTTGACGCCCCCTGGTACAATATCTGCCCCGGAAGGCTGTCTTTTCCGGCGCTCCCTACGCCCGGCGTATACCTCGCCTGCTGCATGTAATAGCCGGCGGCAATATCATAATCCATAAACCGTCCGTCATTCCCCCAGGCGCTTCCATTATTCGCTGCCCCCGGAATATAGACCTTCGTTCCGTCAAACATCTTATATCTGTCGCACTGGTCGTTCTTGTCCGCTGAAAATCCCACATCATGGATTAGATAATCCATATCCATCATTTTATCCGAAGTTTCCAGTACACGGTTAATCCATTTGCTGTCTGAACCTGTTGCCAGCGGCCATGCCTGCCCTGAAATGGTATTCGTCCAATACTCACCCACTCTCGGAAAATACGACGGTGACTGATCTGCGTCAGTTGCCAGATTCCTATCCTGATCCGTCATAACCATGGGTAGTCCGTCCTGATGCGCAGTAACTGCATAATAAAACGAAATATTATCACCAATCTCCATCCGGACAGCTTTTCCTGTCTCACTCACCGGACGTATCTGATACACGGTATATTCCGCATCCTGAGATATGCCGGACGCTCTTGGATCCAAATCTTTATACAGTTTCTTTCCGGGGCTGTTTGTATCTGCCGTAGAGTAAACCGAAGCATCTGCATGATTCGTATAAATCATCTCACCGCCGTAATCCTTTGCAGTAACCGTCTCTAACTGGTTTACTTCCCAGCGGATGCCTGACATATCCCTGTCAGCCCCTGTCTTATCCTTCCAGGTAATATGCACCCCGCTCATATCTCCTTTTGCCGCCTCTTCCAAAGCTTTTGCATCCACGTATTGGGAAGGAACCTTATCATAAAATACCGGGTTCAGCATCGCGCCCTGGACAGCCTCTCCGCTCTCAGTCTGGGTCAGATTTCGCAAGGTTGTCTTGTACCAGAAGGTTTCATTGGGCCGATATCCGGTTTTCTGGGCTTTTCCGGAGGCATATGCAGCAGCAGCTTCCTCCTCTGTGTCAAAAATCTGTGTCTGGAACCAGAGAATCGGAGTCTCACGTCTCACAGACGGCGTTGCCTGTGCACTGCCGCTCATCGACGTATTCTTCGCTCCTTCACCCAGATGCTCTTCTTCTGTATGGATATGCGTATACACCTCTGTTACCTTTAGAAGCCCGGTAAAGCTATCTGCCTGTACTCCGGTTCCCACACCGAGACGCTCATCCTGATAACGTCCTACGCCGTCTAGAACGACCGGATTCAGCGCCTGCCCAGCCGGAATATCATAATATGTCCAGCGCACGGAAATCACCCGAGACAGCATCGCTTCCAACTCCTCCGGATTGTCTTCGTAGTCTGCTGCGTCCACCCATCGGCCTTTCTCAATATCCTCAGCTGTACGCGTATAATTATTATAGGCATCCGGATTGTCCATCCCGTCTTCATCCAAAACAAAATATTCTTTCTTAACCGGAGGTCTCGGAGTAATGGAATTCTCTTTCAGCCCTGCCGGATAGTCCACTTCAAAAAGTCCGGTAAGCTCAAAAGCCTGCAGGTAGCGCCCGTTCACCGGTTTCAGGAAATTAACGGTTTCCTGAATATTCTGGGAGTGCTGGCTGTAGTTCTTTATTCCGCTCACAGTCACCTTACCTGGCTGCCCGTCAAATCCTCCCAGTGCATCCGTTCCAAACACGAACCCTATACTCAAGTCTGACTGCCTGGTAACAAAATACGTACCGGAATCTGCCCGGCATGTATACTGGTGAACGCGGCCGTCCAGCGCCACATTATCCATAAAATTCCGCCAATAGCTGACATCTGTGTTTCCATCGGTAGTCCCTGACGTGCTGTAAAGCGTCCCGGCATCTCCATGATTCCGGTGCCAGTCAACCGAATTCAGATTGTAATGGTTCGTTTCCTTTCCACCGTTAATGCGGTACTGTGAGTATCCATGTTTTGTTCCGCTTGCAGCATAAAGATAGCTGTGTATCTCTTTCCCTTGGAAAGCCGTTCCGAATTCATCCGTCATCTGCGTGACAACACGCAGCGTTACTGCCTTACCCGGCTTAATCTGGGCCGCATCACCCTGTGTCCCCAGATGAACGACTATCTGTTTGATATCCGTCAGCGTCTCTTCCCCGGAAGCATCTGCCATCCTGGAATAATCTGTTCCCGGCTTTAGTTCCTGTTCCCCTGCATATGCAGTCATATCTGTATCTGCAATATCCGTGCTGTTGCTCACAATCTCCCACTTACAGATTCTCTGTCCCTGGGGCATATCAAATCTCAAATCTGTCTTTTCCTGAGGAACCCCCGCATCCGCCCAGGAACCCACTGTTATCAGGTATTCTATATAGTCCCAAGGCATCACATGCCGTCCGTCTATCTCTTTCTTCGGCGCTTCAATCGTACAATCATCCAAATCATATGCAAATTTATTTGTATCTCTGGTACGCGTCACTTCCACACGGAGATTCCCTACCAGGTTACTCAAATACGTGGTCGCCGCCTTCGTTGTGCCGCCCAATTCGCTGAACGTGCCATGGTTCGGGTCAATCGTTGTAAATGTTGCCCCCAGGTTCTGCGTAATTGACGCATTCACGGCATAACCGTTCGGACTGTTCCAGCCATAAGAAGGAATGGAATCAAAGTCCCAATTCGTATAGCTGTCTCCGCGGAACACCGCCTGGCTCCTGTCCACAAATACGCCGTCATAACGGAACGCATAGTCTGTGGCCGTCTTGCTCGCCGACAAGTACTGCCCTGCCTGCATAACTGTTTCCGGTTTCTCCCGGTTCCCTGCCACAGCTTTAAAATCAAGCTTAAAAGAATTAATATGCGCCCTGTCATACGCCCGTGTCTTCCCGTCCGTCTGTGTCACACTGTAGCTGGTCGCCATATCCAGATTGTCATGAATCAGCTTTTCCACATCAAGCACATAATCTTTTCCATTAGCATCCAGCTTCAGGAGCGGCTTGAGCGTCTCCAGTGTAAAACTCATCTGCTTATTGCTCGAACCTACCAGCAGCAGACGGCTCACCCGGAACCAGTCTCCGTCAATAAACTCCTTTGGAATATACAGCTTCTGCATATTAAATGCAGCCTGCAGGGAATTTGTAGTAAAGATTCCATCCAGGCGAGAAGCATGCTCTTTCTCTGTACTTCCATCCTGACGGTTCCACGCCTTCACAATGTACTCCTCCACGTTCGGCGTAAGATTGTCCTTTTGGTAATCATTTAATGTACCGACCTTAGCCGCCACAGAATAACCCGCCTGATACGGAATCAAATACCCCCGCATATGCGCCGTCTCAAAAGTATCTGTCCAGGCATGGGCCGGCCTTGAGCTATCACTTGTATAATAATACTCCGTATTATACTGCGGATTTGTCCTTCCTTCATTTGGCGCATATACGCAGTAATCGATAGGCGTAATCCTGTTCTGCGCATGTTTAATGCTGTCTCCCAGCCCTGTCCCTGGCTGGTTTACGTAAACATAGGGCTTCCCTTTGATTATCACATCAATATTGCCCGCATTTCCGCTTAGTTCTGCTGAATACCTTCTCCCGCCTTCTTTTGCATAATCAGAATTCCCGTTCCACTTCTCGGTAACAATCTTAAAGTTCTTTACAAACTGCCAGTCTTCGAGCCAAATCTGGTTTACTGCCGCCGCCTCTTCTTCTTTCTGATCTTCTGAGGCATACAGGAAGAAAATCTCATTGAGTGCACCAAGCTGCTCTTTTGTAAGTGTTACCGTCCTGGTCTTTGCCGGGTCTGCCCGATAGCTTACTACATTTCCCTCTGCATCTGTAACTTCCGAATATCCTTCCAATTCCAGGATAATCGATGTCATATGCGTAAACACATCATTTTCAAGCTTCAGTCCTGTAGTTAAAAATCCATAATATTTAAATTCTGTATTCGGCTCAATCACCGGAAGCGTATCGGAGAGTACCACCTTGTCAGAAAAGCCCACACGCCCCGCCCAGTCATAGCCGTCAGCCTCTTTCCAGTCATCCAGGTTCCCAGTCTGTGAATAGTCATGTGTCAGATTCTGCGCGCCATTCCCGCCATTCGAAGTATACCCTGATGTAAAGCAGGAACCGCGGTAAAAGCTTACTGCAAACTGATTCTGGTCTGCAAACTTCACATTCGTATCATCATACTCGGATGTTGTAGTACTGTGCACTCCACTCCTCACGTAATTATTATCGCGCACAACTCCCATTACTGCTGAGGATTTCATATCTCGGGCAGTTCCGAGGTACTCCGTTCTGACCCAATGCCATCCCATACCGGAACCCCATTCTACGTGGCCTCCCCAGTACTTATTCCAGTAAGACCACGAGGACTGAACGCGTCTTCCGCTGGCGGCTCCGGCATCTGTACGCTGTTTTGACCTGCCATTTGTCTTATTTCCTATCGTCAGTGTAGTTTCGGCAGTCAGTTCTGCTTTTCCTGTCTTATAAAGCCGCCCGGTAACCTCAAACGCAGAACGGGTATTGGCGTCATTCTCCCTGTACCATGTTCCGTAATCCGGATCTGCCGCCATGGTCTCCGCCCCATCTTTATACCCCGGCTGATTCACATCCATATTCACCACAATTCCCGTAACCGGGTTTTCTGGGCCATCCAAACCATATGCATATGCATCTGTCCAGAACTCAGCTTCATCATCACTGTAACCAAGTCCTTTTACCAGATTAATCCTGAAATATTTGTTCCCTGCAGCGTCCGTCTCGACTGCATTTCCAACCCAGTCAGAAGGCTCTATTCTGTGGACAGTGCCATCTGCCCTAGTGACTTCTATCCAGTTAAGATACTCCCTGGTATTTGGATTCACTTTAAGGTAATACGTATCAAAAATCTGTGACGGAACCGCAATACTGAGATTTACCGTAGCCGCTGTGTTCAGCGACTGGGTATGTACCCAGCTGTAACCCTGGTGCTCCTGGCTGCTGTAGGTATTGTAATTGGGCGCGCCTACGGGCAGATTTCCTCCTACATTCAGATATTGCCGAAAGTCTATCCCAAAAGAACCAATGCCTTTATAACCGATTTCCAGCTCCGTGTTATCCCCAAACGGAACATTATTCCAGTTGCTGTGGGTCGCCCACTCTTTTCGGATATGCTCCAAGGCATCTGCCTCTGCCGTAAATTTCCCGGCTGCCCCGTCGTTATAAAATGCCGATACTACAGTGTCAAAATACATCTTACTCACATATGACACCGTAGAGTCTTTCGCTTTTACACACCAAAGGTCTCCCTCATCCCGAATTCCATCCAAATAATTTTCACTATGCGTATTCAAGATATCTGTGGTATTTAGAGGTGAATCCTCATAGCCGTAAAATTCCACCCTCTGCTCTGCCCGTGTGTCCTCCTCCGTCACCTTCATATAACGGCCGCCCAGAATCTCAACCCGTGCAAGATGATTGATCCCAAGTTCCTGAAGCTGCGTCTCGTCCAGCACCAGCCCCTCATCTGTCAGTGACAGACGGGTTCCGTCCTCCAAATCAAATGCGGTAATCGTCCCTTTTGCATCTGTTACCGGTTTCAGCACCAATGGCGCGTCCGTACGGTCCACATCCGTAAGCTGCATACTCCCGATGCTTCGGTACTGCGCCAGAAGTTCTTTCTTCACTACCAGCTTCGTCACATGGAAACCTGTATATGCCTCCCCGCTGCCTGAAGCTGCATTATCTGTAAACCGCACACCGGCATTATTCTTAATAGGGAGGTCAATCGTGGCATCTACATCATCCAGCACTGAAAAATAGCTATAGCCGGATTCCGCAGGTGAAGAACCGTTCTCCATATTTACCCACATCTTAAAATCCCTGTCGTAAGGTACGCCCAGCCTTGTCTGGTTCTGATCCGTCATCGACGTATCACTTACAGCACTCTCTTTCACATCCGCATACTGAATATGGGAATGCAGAGCCAGATAAGGACGCTGCACATGGAAACGTCCTGTATCAGACGCGCTTTTATTCTCTGTATAATCTACATCATTCTGTACCAGCGAAGCCACTGCATCCAGGTTGTCAAACCAATCCGTATTTCCATGCAGTTCTATCTGTGCACTGTTCCCGTCTGCCTTCGTAGTACCGTAAAAATCCGTAAACTGCAGACGGATATACCGCAGGTAGGTAATCTCCGGAACAGCTGAAAGCGGAATCCGCAGGCTCTTATCCGGCTGGCGGTACGCCTCTAGTTCTTCTGCCGTAAATACTCTGGACGGCTCATCCGGCTTTGCCCCATCCATAGCATCCCAGTTATAAAGCTCAAGAGATTTTATTGCACACGCTTTATCCGTATCCGCCCCGATTACAATCTCCTCACTTTTGAATCCCTGGATAGCTGTTTTCTTAGTGCATCGGTCAGCTACACTGACCAAATCAATATCCGCATAGCACGGCCCCGCCGGACTGATAGATGTATTTTCCAGCCGAAAGCCATACCAGACTTCTTCATCATTCATCGTCTCCAAAGTATGGGGAGATGCACTTCCTCCGTTCTGCTGAACCCCGTTTCTTATCCAGTGGGTCGAAGCTGTGACTTTAGGCTCAAAGTCCGCCACTTCCATTATAACTTTCTGTGTTTTCCCGAAGCTCGCATAAAGATAATGCTGCGGAAGCAGCCCGCCTGTCGCCTCCAGCTCTCCATGCCAGTCAGGTGTTCCATGAATCTCCACACGAAGGGCATTATCCTGTTCCGGATTCTCTTCACTCTGCCCTTTTGCATAGATACTCCCATTCAGATGTGAGCAGACCAGCCTTACCTGTTTCACACCCTCTATCTGCGGAAACGCCGAAACAGGAATACGGACCTCCTTCGTTGCTGCATCCATATATTGCTTTTTTACATCATCCCAACTGATAGAGGCTTTCGGAGGTTCCGTCCCATAGGGCTCCTGATTCCAGTCATAAATCCATAGCGCTGTCGGGATAACTGCCTCATCCCAATTCCCTGAAATTACGATTTCTTTTGCCTTAAAGCCTCTAAGAGAGACTGTCTCTCCTGCCGCCGCCTTATTCTCCATGCTATCCATAGTAAATTCCAGATTTGTATCATCGGCTGCTGACGGGCTTCTGTTCTCTATCACAAAGCGGTACCATGCATCCTCTGCCCGATATGGCACAGCACCTGTCTTTTCCACTCCATCTCCTTCTTGATAAAATATGTCGCCTGTAATTACCGGATTAATTGCTTTTGCCGTCAATGCCGCAGCATCTCTGGCCGTCTGGTTGGGGACATTCAGCTCTGGATCATAATCTGTCTGCCAAATACCTGTCACGGTACGGTTCTCCGCAAAAGAAGGCACACCTCGTACCTCAATCCAGCAATCGTCCGCCACAGTCACATCCGATTCAAAATAAGAAAACGAGACTTTAATTCCCTGCAAATCCGGTATTTGTGGATTCTTAGGATCTGTTCCTACCCATACATCGTCAGTCAGTACAATATCCCCATCCTGCTGATACGCATCCATGGATTCCTTCGGAAGCACCCACTCTGCTCCCGATGCATCTATAAAAGTAATGGAATTGATGAGGGATTTCTCCACTGCCGCCGCATTTATACGCAGCTCCCTCGCCCGGAAACCACCCCATTTTCCCTTGCTGTCCAGACTCAAAAAATCTCCCTGTGTAGACAAGAGTGCCGGAATCATCTTTGATGCGCTGTCATTTGTCATTACAAACCGATAAGCCGCATTATTCTCATTTAAAGGAACCTGTACGATATTATCATCTATCTCCTCCGGTCCATCTTTCCCATACCGGATACTTTTCGTCACGATTCCCGGTTTCGTGGGTTTTGCATTAATCGTAGCCTTACTGACCCGGCTGCTTGCATTCTTCTTTTGATAACCTGGATTCCCGCCTAATTCTACCAGGCTCTCATAATATGTCCACTGCTGATAGTTAATCTGCAGCTGGTTTTCATACTTTATAGCCTGCATGGGATATCCTTTTACCTCAATTCTGCCACCGAAGCTCTTCCCAGCCCCAATACGGTGCTTAAAGTTCCAGCGAATACGCCCTGTGAAAGAAGTTCCTTTATTTGCTTCAAGATATGCCTCCATCTCTTCCTGCATGGTAATGGTATAGCTTCTGCCTCCGTCTGCCTCTTCCTCCACACCCTGGCGGGTGCCGCATGGAACCCAGGAAAGCGTTCCCCCTTTCCCTTCTACCTCCAATTCCAGCAGATTCCTGCCCTCTTCACCTTCACAGAACCAGTCCTCCAGTTCTTCTTTCTCCCCTAGATAAATCTTAATCTCTTCCAGCCTGAAATGCTGCGGAAGAGTATCCAGGGCGTAAGAATCAAAAATCGGCACATTTCCTTTATTCGCAAATCCTTCCAGAAAATACGATGAAAGCTCGCCTACGCCGGCTTCAATAGCCGCCACCTGCGCGCCAGAATCATTCTGCACATATTTCCGCTGCTCTACTGCTATTTTGCGCTGGTCAAAGGGAGTATTGTTATTAAACTGCTGACTCCAGGAATACCCCTTCCCGCCAAAGAATATTGTCGGACGCAGAACGCTTAGATTATTCAAGTCACTCTCAAAGTTGTTCGGATACGGTATCGCTATATAATACATCTTCTGCGAAATGTGCCCAGGTGTTGTATCATGAGGAGAATACAAAGCCTCATGTTCACGCGGAATATTAATCGTCCCCGCTGTAGGATAATAATACGGAATCAGCGGCTCTTTAATATTGGAAAATGTCTCCAAATCCCACTCTGCCAGCTCCTCAGCCGGAACATCCGTCACATCCCAGCAGAGCACACCTCCCTCGCCAGGCTTTCCTGAATATGGGTATTCTCTCGCTTCAAGGTCAAACTCTGTATTTTTCGTAAGTTCACCCGTAGCCGGATCATAACGCCAGGCCATCATATCAGCCTGCAGCACACCGTGAACACCGCCGTTTACCGTGCTGCTCTGTACTGTAAAGTTAATGTCATAGCCATCCAGATAACTTTCCGCCTTTTCCGAAATGTTCTGTACAACTATTTTATAAGTCATATAGTTATACTGATCCCACATAGGCGGATGCGTCAACGCTTCTATAGAAGCTGTCCAGTTCAGGTTGCTGTTGATAAACGCAATGGAGTTGTAATTTCCCTGTTCACTGTCCGGATTCCCACCCACTTCAATCTTCTGGTATCCCGATGTCACATTACCGAAAGCGTCGCGGTATGTTGTGTAAGACATTCCTGCCTCTACGGAAGCACTGGCATTTTCCGGTACATCCCCGAAATACTGCGATTCCAGCTGTACAACGGCATCTGTCGTTCCATGCCAGATACTGGCTGCTTTCACCATCTGAATATCCACAATACCTGAAAAGGTAAAGGGCTGATACTCATTCAGCGGCACGCCTTTCCAGCTTGACGCGCCGTCAGGCGGAGCCATGATTTCCCCGCCCTGTGTATAGATCACAGTATTTTCTGTACCTACACCATACCAGTTAGACGACGGCATATCCCGCACTAGAGTACGGATACTGCGGTCTGCTGCCGTATAATTTTCCGGTATCTCATATGTAGTATTCAAGTTGCCTGCCTCATCATAGACAAGAAACGGAGATGCCAGCGTTATCAGCATTCCCTGGGATTCTCCTGATGTATATCCTGGTTTCAAATTCAGGTTATACACTGCCGTCCCTGAATTCTTCAGCATATACGCCGGCTGGCCCGGCGTCACCTGATCCGCCCCGGTAACCCCGCTAAATGTTATCTTGTATGCCGGCAGATTTGTTTCTGCCGCCTTCACCGATACAGAACTGTAAGGCAGCCCGGACAGCATACAGGCCACTGCCAGCAGCCAGCACAAAAACCTCCTCACAACGTCGCTAATCCTGTTTTCTGTTTCTTTTTTCATCACAAAACATCCCCTCAACTTTCTCCAGCCTTAGAATCAGAATAGCACTGCAAAAATATCTGCCACAGCTATGCGGAAACTAAAAGCCAAGCTATAGCACATGTTCATCCAAGTATTTAATATCCACTTGATATTACTTAATACTTACTTAATAACTACATATAAGTATATGCTCATCCCCTTTTGCTGTCAACAATGAGGTATATGAATTTATTATTGAATTCTTATTAATTTCTTAATTTCATTCCTTTGTCCTAAAAAGAAACCCAACGCAGAATACAAAGCTGACATGCAAAAAACTGCTGCACAATGCCATCATTGTGCAGCAGTTTGTCAACTGTCCCTTTTACGCTTTAATCACTTGTACTTATTTCGCATACTTAATCTTATACGCGCCATTAACAGAAGATTTCTTATTCATACGATGAACTTTAATGTAATATGTTCCTTTCGGAAGATTCTTACGTGTTGTCGTCTGGAATGTAACCTTACCTCTCACATTCTTTGCCCATACCCATGACTTACCTTTAATTCCTGCTGTCTTTTTGCTTGGGATAAGTTCAATGTAAATGTTTTCATTTGAATATACTTCATAGTTTAATGTAATTTTTGCGCTTTTATTTAAAGTAATCTTGTACCAGTCAGCTTTTTTTCCTGATTCCCCGAGTCCGATAACACCTGTGACTGTTTTTTTCTTCTTTACAGAAACTGCTTTTTTCTGAGTGCCTCCGCTCTTTTCCGGGTAGTCCTGTTTCGCCATCTTGATCATGAAAGCCTCTGCGTTCTGAACCCTAATCTGATAGGTTCCCTTATTTACGCCAAACATCGCTACGCGGGAATTTACAACATCTACATAGTCCGTAGCCAGTACCTTACCTTTTGCATCACACAGAGCAATGTTCATTCCCATATTAACTCCGGCCATCGTCTGTGCATAACCGCTGATGCCAATATAAGCTGGCTTCTTTAACTGGAATTTATAATAATGCGTGATTGTCGCATCTTGATCAAGGTTTATCTTCTCCTCACCGATGGCAATCGTCTCCACCTTATCTGCCGCCAGTGTTGTCATACCTAGCAGCAGTGCCATCATACATACGGCTGCCGCCATTCCTAAAAGTTTCCTGAATACATTGTTCTTCTTCATTTATGGTTCTCCCTTCCTTTTCTTTTTAGAAAAACTTAATTTCTAGGATATTTTATCACAAACATCCGTTTCTGACAACTACAATTTTGTCCCTCTTCTATTCAGAAATCCTCTTTTCACGCAAAAAGACCCATAGAGCCTGCACTCTACGAGTCTTTTTATACTCTTCTTTAAACTCTGGAAAGGTAATCGCCTGTCCGCGTATCGATTTTCAGCTTATCGCCTGTCTCTACGAACAACGGCACATAAACAACTGCTCCTGTCTCTACTGTCGCAGGCTTTGTCGCACCCTGTGCGGTATCGCCCTTGAAGCCGGGCTCTGTATCTGTAACTTCCAGTTCCACGAACAGCGGCGGTTCCACTGTAAATACGTTTCCGTTGTAGGAACATACCTTTACTGTCTCATTTTCCTTGACAAACTTCAGTGCATCACCAATCACTTCATCGTTCAGCGCAATCTGCTCATAGGATTCCATGTTCATGAAATGGAATAAATCCCCATCGCTGTACAGGTACTGCATTTCCACTCTGTCGATACGTGCCTGCGGAAATTTCTCCGTCGGCCGGAACGTCTTTTCCACCACGCCGCCGTTGATAATGTTTTTCAGCTTTGTGCGGACAAACGCAGCGCCCTTGCCCGGCTTTACATGCTGGAACTCGAGAATCTGCATAACGTTCCCGTCTATCTCCAATGTGATTCCATTCTTAAAATCTCCTGCTGATATCATTTGATATTCCTCCTGTATTTCTCTATTCCCATAATTACAAATTATTCTATAATAAAATCCTGCATTTTTCAACCATTTTTTACAGTTCTATCAATTCTTTTGGCGAATGGGTGAAATTTTCGCAGCCTCCGGCTGTGATTCGAACCAAATCTTCAATCCTTACACCCCCAAAGCCCGGCAGGTAAATCCCCGGTTCCACCGTCTCAACCATATTTTCCCTGAGTACCTCATGGCATTTCGACGACAGCCTCGGCTCCTCATGGATGAACAGCCCTACACTGTGACCCAGCCCATGGCCAAAATATTCTCCGTACCCCGCTTCTTCAATAACCCGGCGCGCTGCCGCATCCGCCTGGCATCCCGTCATCCCGGCTCTTATCTCCCGAAGTGCGGTCCGCTGTGCCTGCAGCACCACGCCGTAAATTTCTTTCTGTCTCGCACTGGCTGTCCCTACTACAATCGTCCGGGTCATGTCTGAGCAATACCCTTCATACACACACCCGAAATCCATCGTAACAAAATCTCCAGATTCGATTGGCTTATCAGAAGGAATCGCATGGGGCATGGCTGAATGGACTCCCGAAGCAACAATCGTATCAAAACTGTTCCCCTCAGCTCCCATTTCCTTCATATAGTAATCAATCTTTGCGGCAATCCGGCGTTCCGTTAAACCGGGACGGATATCCTTCAGAATCCGTTCAAATACTTGATCCCCGATAGCTTCTGCCTTCCGAATCAGGGCAAGCTCCCCTTCCGTTTTCACTTCCCTGAGAGAATTCAGCAAATCCCCTGCCGGCTTCCATTCGATTCCGGCACAACGCTCTTTCATTTCCAGCACATCCGCATAAACCAAATGTTTATCCTCAAACAGCAGACGTTTTGCACCCGCCTTTTCCAAAAGCTCCGCCAGGATTTCCTTATATCCCCGGCCGCCTTTAATTTCCATTACCTCAAACTCCGGCGCTTCCTCTTTTGCCTGCGTGGTATAGCGGGAATCTGTCAAGAGCACTTTCCTTCCCGGCGTCAGAAATAAATATCCATCCGTCCCCCGGAACCCGCTCAGATACCGCATATTATATCCGTCAGATACCAGCACCGCATCCGCGGAAATTTCCTGTTTCCATATCCTATCCGGCATACTTGGCAATCTCCTTTACAATCTCCGCAAAGTCTTTTCCATCTGTGACAACCCGGACATCTGCTGTCCTGCCATATATTTCTTCCCTGGCATCCATCAGCTCCCTGATGCGCCTTTTCAATTCTCCGCCCTGAAGCATCGGTCTGGTATCATCCCCTTCCAGGCGCGCTGCCAGCGTATCCGGCTGCGCCAAAAGATACACCACCGTCCCCAGCCGCTTTAAGTATTCCTGATTCACCGGGCGCACCGGAAGCCCGCCGCCCACCGCGATTACCTGCCTCTCCTCCGACCGCAGGAGCTGCTTAAGTACCGAAGTTTCCAGTTCCCTGAAATACTCTTCCCCGGATTCACGGAAAATATCGCTGATTTTCCGCCCCTCCTGCTCCTCTATCAGCACATCTGTGTCTGTAAACGGCATATGCAGTACATCCGCCAGCACCTTTCCCACACTGCTCTTTCCGCAGCCCATAAATCCAATCAATATCACATGCTTCATCTTTCACTGTTCCTCTGTTTCTCATAAAAATACAGCACGATTTTTTCCAGATACCGTTTCAGCACAATCTGGATTTCCTCTTTCGGATGAATAGGCTTCACTAAAATCGCGTGCATCCCCGCACGCTTCGCTCCATATACATCTGTAAAGAGCTGATCCCCTACAAACAGCGCATCTTCCTTTGTGCATCCCATCAGCTCCATCGCTTTCTGATAACTCTTCACCCCAGGCTTATGGGCGTTTTCTATAAACCGCGCTCCCACTGCCCCGGCAAAAGGCGCTACCCGCGGAAGCTTATTGTTGGAAATCAGACATGCAGCCATCCCAAGTTCCTGCAGCCTGGCAAACAAACCTATGGCACGCTCATCTGCCGGAGCATCATGGGGCACCAGCGTATTATCAATATCAAACAATACGCCCCGGTAGCCCTCGTCCCGCAGCTTTTCAAAATCAATGCTGTAGGCAGAATCCCAATATTCATCGGGATAAAAACGTTTTAACATGATTACCTCTCTATTCTTCTAAAAACTTCAGCAGCTCTTCATATCTCCGCTCCATCTCCTCATATCCGTGATGATAAAATGCCTTAATTGCATCTGCATCCGATTCCGTCCTAGAAATCGTAGGAATCTGCGGGCGGATAACAAAAACCCTGCCTTCATCTTCCCATTTCTCCACCAGCTCCAGCGTCCGGTTATAATTTAACGGACGCAGGCTGGAGCACTTCGCCATTTCTGGATATTTTCGGAATGCCGCCTGATAAAGAGCGGCGGATTTCTTCGACACCTTTTTCCGATATCCTTTCTCACGCGTAAGAATCAGGATATTCTTCCGGTTCCCCTCCCGCATAGAATGGAGCAGCGGAATCGAGTCCGCCATTCCTCCGTCCAGATAAGGAACGCCGTCCACCACCGTCTTAGGCGCCGCCAGCGGAATGCTGCTCGAAGCCCGCGCCAGCAGCATCAGCCGCTCCTCATCCTCCCTCTCAGTCAGGTACTCCGCTTCCCCAGTCAGACAGTTTGTCACTGTGATTTCCAGCTCCATAGGCGAAGCAAAAAAAGCCGCAAAATCAAAAGGATGGTTCTCTCTGGGGTCTCTGTCATAAATCAAATCCATATCAAACAGGCTCCCTGTCCGAATTGCTTTTTTCAAATCAATCAGCTTCTCTTCATTCTCTCCCTCCCGCACCGTGCATTCCAGCATCCTGCCTTTCTGCCCCGCTACGAAATTCAGCCCATTGCTCGCACCCGCAGATACGCCAATCACTTTTTCTATCATGAATTTTTTGTCCAGCAAAAAATCCAGCGCACCTGCAGTAAACACGCCGCGGATGGCTCCTCCTTCCAAAATCATCGCTCCCTGGTACATTGATTCCACCTTCTTCACTGTTTAATTTTGTCTGTATGTACTTAGGAATTCTGCCAGCTTATCCGCAGCATTTTTCAGTTCTTCTAGGCATGGCAGATACACAATCCGAAAATGATCGGGGGTAGATAAATTAAAACCGCCTCCATGAACCAGCAGCACCTGCTGCGCTTTCAGAAAATCCAGGCAGAACTGCTCATCATTTTTAATATGAAACCGTTCCGTGTCAATTTTGGGAAAAATATAAAATGCCGCCTCAGGCTTTGTTGCTGTAATCCCCGGAATATCATTGAGCGCTTTGTAAATAAACTCCCGCTGCTCATAAATCCTCCCGCCTGGCAGTATCATCTCATCCGGCGTATCTACATCACGCAATGCCGTTTCCACAATCGCCTGGGAAGGCACATTCGAGCAGAGCCGCATAGAGGAAAGCATATTCAGCCCTTCTATATACCCCTTCGCTTTTTCCTTCGCCCCGCTTAAACACATCCATCCCATTCGGTAACCCGCTATCCTATGCGATTTGGAAAGCCCGTTCATGGTAATACAGAACACATCCGGGGCAAGAGAAGCGATAGACACATGCTCTTTCCCATCCATCACCAGGCGGTCATAAATCTCATCTGCAAAAATAATCAACTCATGCTCCCTGGCAATCTCCACAATCTGCTCCAAAACCTCCCTGGGGTACAGCGCCCCTGTGGGATTGTTCGGGTTAATTATCACGATTCCCTTTGTTCGGGCGGTAATCTTCCTGCGGATATCCTGCAAGTCCGGATACCAGTTGGACTTTTCATCACAGACGTAGTGTACCGGTCTCCCTCCCGCCAGGTTCGCCGCCCCTGTCCAGAGAGGATAATCCGGCGCAGGCATAAGAATCTCGTCACCGTTGTTCAGCAGCCCCTGCATCACCATCACAATCAGCTCGCTCACGCCGTTTCCTGTATAAATGTCATTGACACCCACACCCGGTATATTTTTCTTCCGACAGTAATTCTGGATGGCCCGTCTCGCCGAGAGCAGCCCCTTAGAATCAGAATAGCCCTCCGTATTCTTCAGATTATCCGCCATAGTCTGTATAATCGTATCCTGCGCCCGGAATCCAAAGGGCGCAGGGTTACCAATATTCAATTTCAAAATAGAAATCCCGTCTTCTTCCATGCGTGCCGCTTCGTCTACTACCGGGCCACGCACATCGTAGCATACATTGTCCAGCTTGGTCGATTTCTCAAAAGTTCTCATACTGTCATCCCCCTTCCGTTCTCCTTAGTATATACCATTCTTTCCCATCCCACAATCAGAAATTGAAATTTCCGATGAGCACCGGAAACAGGGCAATTGTCAAATCACGGTTTGTCGGGGAGTCTGGTGCTTACCCCGGACAGTTACGGAACCGATGGTTTCTGTGCTTACTCCGGACAGTCACGGAACCAATAGACCCCATGTTTACGCCGGACGCCGGGAAGCCTGCCGCATATCCCACACGGACGGAGACAACGCTGCGGCAAAC